>DATGMQ010000001.1:0-10493 GCA_035293545.1 Alloacidobacterium sp.
TTCAAGGTGTGCTGCGGCACTCGCGCACCGCAACCACCACCGATGTCTATATGCAGGAGATTCCCGCGAGCGTTCAATCGACCATCAATTCCATCAACCGGGAGTTGAGAAAGTCCGGTGGCACTCACCGTGCGAGTCGGAAACAATCGGCTAAAACCGGCACAGTGGTCAACAGTCGCCGTCGCGCTTCGAAGCCTTTGACACAAAATGACACAAAGTCATGGATAGGAGGGAGTGAACCGCTTCCGGCATCTGCTTAGTTTTCAAGGGGTTATTTGGTGGACCTGATCGGGATCGAACCGATGACCTCTTCCATGCCATGGAAGCGCGCTCCCAGCTGCGCCACAGGCCCACATGCGGAGGGATTTTGCTCTATTTATTGTCTTTCACGGCAGAGGTTTCGTCAAACCTGCCTTGCTGGAAAGCTTACACTGTTTGAAAATGGTTTTATTCCGCGATTCAGCAACTGTCCGTGGAGTGTTCAGCATCGGAAATTTCTATATTTTATATATGTTGTTTAATAAGTTGGGATTCAGGCAATTATCAGTATCGGCTGCCATCGCATTTGTGCTCGCCGCACCGGCATGTTTCCCACAAGCTGCGGCGTCGCCAAATCAGCCCAACCCGGCTGTCGCAAAAGCCTCCGATCTTCTGCATCCCGCCTTGAGCCAGATCAGTCAGACAGTCGTTGCTCTGAATATATCCCGCTGGAAAGCGCCTAACGAAGTGCGCTCCGCTACTCAACAAAATATTGATTCGATTCAGCGGGATCTCAACAATACACTGCCAGGATTGCTTGCAGCAGCCGATACAGCTCCGGAAGCTGTTTCCGCTGTATTTCCGGTATACCGCAATATTGATGCGTTATATGACGTGCTCCTTCGCGTCTCACAAACAGCCAACCTTGCTGCGTCTCAGAAAGAAGCCACTGATATCACCGGCGCTCTCGAACGGCTTGAATCCGCACGCGCTGACCTTGGTAATGCCATCCTCAACGCTTCTAAAAACAATGAGGCGGAGATGATGAAATTGCGCACTGCCATTCAGCAGGAGGCCGCAGCCAAAGCCGCAGCGCCGCCCAAAACCACTGTGGTAAATGATGGGCCGGCGCCTTCAACATCTACTACGAAACGAAAAAAGAAACCTGCGACGAAACCTGCCACTCCTGCTCAGCCTCCACAGTAGTTCTGTTTCTATGCTGATGAAATGCGCTCCTCTAGAGTATTTTTCGTATAGGTATAACCGCCGTCATTCTGACGACCGAAGGGAGGAAGAATCTCAAGCCAGGCTGGCTGGGGATTCTTCGCCTGCGGCTCAGAATGACGGCATGATGCCTGGTCTACACCTATCGAGAAAAAGCTCTAAGTTGGTCACAGCGAGGAGCAGCAATTTATTTTGATAGCTTCGCAGTATCCAGTCGTCCGCCGCGAATCCATTCGAGAATGGTCTGATACTGCTGACTTGATTCATTTCCGTGCCAGCGCTGACCGCCATTGTGCGTAGCCAGGTAGTCGCCGACATTCCCGGCACTATCAGTCGGTCGCGTGGGTTTAATGAGGATCAGACTCTGCCTCGGGTTGTTGATATCAACAACGCGCATTGCGTATTTGTAATTCTCTTCACTGTCCTGATCGGAGAAAACGCCTGCGGCGTTCGGCGGCTGCAGTTTGAAGATCACGTGGCTGGCATGGCAGAAGACGCATGCTTTACCATCCGGGCCGGGAGTTGCCAGAATCGGCTCGATCTTGCTGACGAAGTAATTGAAATCGAGCACGGACCCCGGCTGCACGTCTTTCAGCGCTTCGCTGAGATTCTTCCCTTCCAGAACGCGCGTCGCAATCATCTTCAATCTTGGGTTGTCTGAATTCCGCAGCTGGTCCATCGCAGCGCGGAAATCCGTGCGCTGCTCCACTCCTTTTACTTTGCGCAGCGTGTCCAGCGCTGCTGCGCGCACGTTGGCATCGCCATGCAACACGCAGGACATCACCGTGTCCAGCACGATGGGATTTTCCAGTGGCTCCTGAATTTTTTTAGCGGCCAGGTTCCGATTGAGAAAATCCTGGTCCTGAGAGACAGCGCCGCCGGAAACACCCAGATGCCGCGCCAGGAATTTAGGATTGGATACCTCTTCCATGAAGATGCGCTGCGTAGATGGATTCATGTTCGCATACGCCTTCTTCACGGCAGGCGTCATTTGCGGATTATTCAGGAAATGCTCCAGTGAGACCCGTACGGCTGCGCGCTCTACATCGGGGTCATAGGAATTCAACCCGGCAAGAACTTTCGCCTGCAGCTTCGGGTCCTTCATGATCTCGGTAAAAGATGAAGCGGCATTCAGCACCTGCGCGTAGTTCCCTGGTTGTGGGTCTTGTTCAAGAAGAGCACGCAGAGCATTCTGAACATCCGCCTGCTCCTCCCACGGAGATGTATCCGGTAACGACGCCAGCAACGGAAGCACCACAGCCTGACTGTCCGGATTGCCGTGCCTGAGAATCTCGACAACTTTGCTCACGAGATGAGGATCGGGCGTGCCGGGAGCATCAAGGTTCAACACGCCACGCTGGCCATCTTCATAGACGTAACGCACGGTTTGCCGCACATCCTTGTTTGGGTCTTCAGACAATTCCAGAGCTGCGAGCGTAAATCGAGCATCGCCTGCGCCGCTCAGCGTACTGCCGGCTTTCAGGACTTCCATCTTCATCGTGTCATCGGCGCCTTTGAGACACGCTAAAAGCGCTTCTTCCAGCTCAGGTCCGGAGCTTTTGAAGAAATGAATCAGATCGCTGTCATTGCCAACGCGCGTCTGGAAGAAGCTGTTGTGAACGTCATATTTAAAGTTCACGGCTTCACGATACGGCGGATATTCATATCCGGGACGATGCAGGTCCGGCACGCCGCTCACATACTTCGTCAGCACTGCGGGCAGCCCAATGGATACTGTATCGGATTTCAGCTCCGGAAGCGCGTAATGGCGGATATGGAAATCCCACAAGGCGTTCAGAATTCCTTCGCGGCCCAGCGGAGTTCCCTCGCGCAGAACTTTCGCCAGCACCTGCGCCTGGTCCCGCGCTACGGCTTCATAACCTTCGTCGATGCGCTTCTTGTCTTCATCCTCCGCGCTCGTCCGCACCCATGCCGAAAGGTATCCGGTGTTCTCATCCAGCAGGTTGTAGATGCTCTCCTGCACTGCGCGGCGGACCATCGGATCAGTCTCTGTATTCAGCCGTGTCGCCAGTGTTTCCAAAGTGCCGCGACGAACTTCCGGCTGGTCTACCTGCCAGTAGTACCAGCGCCAGATGCCGGATGCAGCTTCCAGCCGCACGAACGGCACAGGGTCATTGAGGTCACGCTCCAGAGCCGCGAGCAGATTTGGGTCGTAGGTTAATTCCCTGAAGTGCTGATTAAATACACGCGCCGCGCCCCAGCGTGTGCGCGGATTGGGCGAAGCCAATGCAGCAGCGAGCAGCTTGCGACCCTCAGGGGCGTAGTCTTGCCTGCGCGATAACACCATGCGAATCGCATATGCCGAGCTGATCTGCACCATTTTGGCTGGATCGCCCAGCCCCTGGATCAGAACCGGCATTGATGCTGGATCAGCCATGTGCCCCAGCGCTCGCGCCGCGGCTTCGCGCGCCAGCGGCTGATCGCTCGTTGCCAGCACATTGCGAATCTGCTTCAGCACCGGCTCAGGGGCCAAATCCCAGAACTGATCGAGTTGAGTCAACAACAGCGGCAAATCATTTTTGGCCAGCGTGGTTGGAGGCGCTGGATACGCCGCGTCCCAGTTCTTTGCAACTGTGCTGCCGGGATACAGCGTGGAAAGCGCCATTACCGCAAACTGCGTTGCTCGGAATGGCGTATTAAAACCCTGATAGACAGGGTCGCCTTCCCAACTACCTTCCTGCCGTTGTGCCGCCAGCATCGCCTTCACCGCGCGCGCCAGATGCTCGTCTGTTTCCGGTCTGCGCCCGGCTAAGGCCAGAGCGTAAACAGAATTGTAGGAGACAAAGTCCGCAGTCTTTGCGCTCTTATCAAACGGATATGGCCATGCGCCGTCCGGTGTTTCGTACTCGTAGAGTTTGTCAATCAGTGTATGAAGCTGCGTCGCATATTTCGCACGGTCCACGGTTGCCAGAAGCTGAATCTTCCAGTTCAGATCAATGACGTTTTTCGGCTCGTATGCTAACGCCATCTGCTCTACGCGGTCTCGCTCCGTAAGCCAATCCTGCGCATGTGTTCGCTTGTAGAGCATGTCAAAGGTCTGCCAGCTCTGCGTGGCAATTTCAAATGGACTCACGTCCGGCTCGCATCCGTCCGGCTCATCTCCGGGTAATTTGGTCAGACCCTTGTAGTGGATCTTCAGATAATTGGCATAGGGCACATCAAAGTTTTTTCGCGGCGGATCATGCGTCACATTCTCTTCGAACGCATGCTCGATCAGAGGCAGACGGCTCGATACAGTCCGGGCCGTATAAATCACACGTACCCAGTTCGTATTCTGCTCGCCGTAGAGTGGCCGCGCATTGTTGTAAATGCGATCTGTCAGGAATTCCAATGCCGGGCGCTGCGTTGGAGCATAGCCATTATGGATGGCGGTAAGATAGCCGCGCGTTGTGTACTGAGACGGATGACACGCAATGCAAAGCTGTGTCTCCGAGTGCTGCATGGTAGTGCGCAGCGACACCGCGCCTCGCCGGGGCGTATTTGAAAGCCACGAATCGCCCATATTAATCATGAAATCCATGCCCGCGCGAACAGCATCGTGCGGATCGGTATACGGCGGCACTCCATATTCATAGGTATGCAGTTGCCACGCAGGATGATTGGCGGCAACGCGCACGTAATACTCCTGTCCGGGCTGTAAAATGCGCGTGCGGAATTTATAAAGCCCGGGATAATTCTGGGTTGCCTCAATCTGGTAGACAAACTCGCCGGTCGTAAAAGGCACAACATCCGGCTGCCCTACTGTGTTCTTGCCCAACTGGAAGATGTCCACATCCAGAGGTACGTCGCGGTCCGTCACATTCAGCACAAAATAGACAAGCCGCGGCTGCTTTTCACGAAACGTAAATCGGAACCACTGAAAGCCCTTGAGCATCGCAGCGTAAGCATCTTCGCTTTTCGACGGAGCATAGGGCCGCTCATCATCGCTGCCGTAAATGGTCTGTCCCAACTCGAAGGATTGCGCCTGCTGCCATGTGCCGTTGGGAGCTGCGGCAATCACTCCGCGCAACAGATTCGGTTTCAGCTCGGGAGCCTGCAAAATCTTATGCAGCGATGCGCTGACTTCAGGAACGCGGGCTGCCGCGTCTGCGAAAAGGCTCACCGTCACAGGCCCTGCCGCCCGCGGGCGCAGCGTCAGATAGAAATCGCCGTCGGCCTCGTGCAGCCACTTCGATTCAACCTCCCCCTGCGCATCTTTCACAGTAACTCGGACCGCATCTTTTCCCTGCAACTGGGTCAGATCTTTTACCCCGAGCGTGAAAGCATAGAGTGAATCCGGACGTGCTGCCCCGAGCTTAATATTACGCACAGTAGGTTGCGCTGAGGGATCGGCATGAACGGACCGGCCAACATAGAGCAGAGGAGCAACAACAGCGGCGGAGACGAACAGCGAAACTGCCATCCAGCGCCCGTTTCCCGACAAAACACCCATGGTTCAACCTCAAATTTATGGCGCGGAATTTTCCGTCGCCGGTATCAAAACAAAAACTATATACCGATTGAGTTGAACCTGAACACGCTTAAACATAGTCGAATAGCATCATGAATCCGAAATCCATGTGCAGTTGCTGGTGACAATGGAACAGCGTCTCGCCGGGATTGTCGGCCACGAAATCGATCTCGACCTCCTGATATCCGCCAACCATCACAACATCTTTCATCAGGCCGCTCATCGGCTGCCCGGCATAGCGAGTTACTTCAAATGTATGCCGATGCAGATGCACCGGATGAATATCATCGCTGGCGTTGCGCATGCGCAGCCGGTATCGCTTGCCTTCATGCAGGTGGTGGGTGGCCGGAGCCATCATCCTACCCACCGGATAAGACCTGCCATTGATCGTCCACAGGTTGAATCCCTCGAATGCCGCATTGTCCTTCTCGAAAAGCATATCGATAGTCTCATCCGGCACCCGGCCGCTTGCGCCTGCATTCCCGAAATGCGCATAGTTCCAGCGAAACGGCTTGGGCGGAAGCCACTGAGGCTTGCCCTGCGCACCCGCATATTCGACGACGATTCCCATTCCATGATGGCGGTCGTCGTCAGAGAGGTCACCCATGATCCACACGCCGGGATGGTTCATTTCCACAATGGCCGAAATGCGCTCTGCAGTTCCCAGCCATAAAAACGGCACTTTCACCGGCTTCGGCAGCGGATTACCATCCATCGCGACAACGGTGAAGGTATGTCCAGGCAGCGCCAGACTCCTTATTTCCGTGGCGCTCCCGTTCAGCACATGGAAGAGCACGCGCTCGCCCTGCTTCACACGAACAGGCTCTCCGTGTCCCAGCATTTTTCCGTTGATGGTGAATGAGTCGTAGCCCACTTCAAACCCGTGCGGCGCATCATGATCCAGCGACTCTTTCATCGCGCTCTCGCCACGCTCTTTCAACTCCGCGACCGTGATTGCCGGCGACAGGAAATCCATGGCCATGTCCCCTCCGCGGCTGAAGGTCGGCTGAAATTCTTTCAGCGTGAGAAAAACTTCGCGGTCATAGTCACCAGGATTTTCCTTTGGCTCGATATAGACCGGCCCTACCAGCCCGCCATACTGTCCGGCACTGAGATTCGCTCCCGCGCGAACATGCGTGTGATAAAAACGAAATCCCGCTGGACGCGGCGTGAATGCAATGCGACGGCTTCCTTGCGCGGGAATAAACGGAGTTCCCTCTTCCGCCGAACCATCTACATCCACCGGAACCATCTGGCCATGCCAGTGCAGCTGCTCCGGTGTGTCCGTCTCATTATGAATATCGACCGTGACCTGCTGGCCTTCCTTGAAACGCAGCAGGGGGCCGGGAAACTGCCCGTTGTACGTGGTCAGTGAGATGATGCGCTTCGGCGCAATCTCAATCGCGTTGGTCGCAATGGTGAGCGTGTAATCCGCTGCGCCTCCCCCCGGGGCATCCGGTTGCTCGACGGCCTGCCCCAATAAAGGAGACTGCGAAACAAAAGCGCCGCTGGCGAGAAAGCCTGCAGCGCCAAGAAAAGTCCTGCGCGAGAGCTGGGAAGGACGCATCAATTTTCGACTCCGAAATTACGACAGGCCCATGGAAAGCCGGCCGGACAATCGAAGCCATTATTCCACGATCTCTACTCGGCCCGGAGCGCTTCCACCGGGTCTACCGCTGCTGTTCGACGCGATGGAATATAACTCGCCAGCATCGCTGCGGCGGCCAGGCCGAGGCAGACACAAATATACGTGACAGGGTCCACCGGGCTTACGTGAAAGAGCAGCGACGACAGGAAGCGTGTGACACCAAGCGCCACAACCAGACCACACACCGCTCCTGCTCCGGCAAGGAACAGCCCCTGCCGCACGAACATTCCGGTGATGTTCTTCCGCTGCGCGCCTAAAGCGATACGGATACCGATCTCGCGCGTCCGCTGCGTCACCGAATACGCGATCACGCCGTAAAGCCCGATTGCGCCCAGCAGCAGCGCCATGACGCCGGCAATGGCAAGCATCACCAGCGTGAATGATGTTCGCGCCATCGATTTGCCGTAGTAATAGTCCAGCGTGCGCACGCTCTCCAGCGGCAGATTGGAATCAATTGACCACACCGACTGTCTCACTTCACTCATCAGGCTCTCAGACCCGGCGCGCGGCGTACGAATGACAAAAGCTACCGTACGTCGCACATTGACCATATCGCTTTCGAAATGCGTCAGATAAATGGGCCAGTAAGCGACGGTGGGCGCGTCCTTGTTCATGCCGTCGTCGTGAACATCGCCGACAACGCCAACGATCTGCCGCCAGTCGTCTTTCGTGCTCACGCGGATCTGCTTGCCCAACGCATTTGCCGGGCTGCCCCAGTATTCCCGCGCAAAGTTTTCAGAAACAAGGGCGACCGGCACCTTCTGATAAATTTCCGCCCAGTTTAGATCCCGCCCTGCAATCAGAGGAATACCCAGCGTGTGAAACAGACCCGGCGAAACAAACTTGAACCGGCGCAGCGGCGGCATTTCGCCTTCGGCGTAATTGTGGTCCTGCGCAAAAACAGGATCGTTCCAGCCGTTTCCATCCATCGGGACAGAATTCGTTATCGCGACTGAAGATACGCCCTGTATCGCTGCAATCTTGTCTGCAATGGCCTGCTGCATGCGGACCACTTTTTCCTCGTCCTTCACCTCGGCTTCAGGAATGGTGAGGCTAAGCGTCTGAACTTCGGCGGGCCGGGCAAATCCGGGATCGACATGCGTGAGTGCACGGAATGTCCGTACCATCAGACCAGAGCAGATGAGCAGCACAAACGCGAGGCACACCTGAATCACGACCAGCGTATTGCGCGTGCGGTGACGGTCGCGTCCCTGGCTCTGCGAGCGTCCGCCTTCGCGCAGGCCGGTTCCCATGCGTGCGCCTGAGTATCGCAACATGGGCACAAGGCCGGAAAGCAGGCTGGCCAAAAGAGAAGCCAACAGCGCGAAGATCAGCACCGGAAGATTGATTCCGATATCGTTGATGCGCGGCAGCCCTGCCGGAGCAATCGCCACCAGAAGCCGCAGCGCGCCATAAGCCAGCCCGAGGCCAATGATGCCGCCGAGCAATCCAAGCAGAATGCTTTCCAGCAGAAACTCCTGAATGATGCGTCCCCGGCTGGCGCCGAGAGCCGCGCGAATCGCAAGCTCCTGCTGGCGTCCTTCGGCGCGAACCAGCAGCAGATTCGCAACGTTAGCGCAGGCAATCAGCAGCACCATGCCGATGCTCCCCATCAAAATCCAGAGCAGTTTGCCCACATCTCCAACCACGTCCCGCATCAGCGGACGCACATTCGGACCCATCCGCGCTTTCTTAAACAGATCGATGCTGAAGCCCGGAGGCGGCGGAAAACTTGACCACACCGTCGGAATCATCCGCGCTACATCAGAGTTGGCGGTTGCAAGCGTTGCACCTGGCTTGAGCCGGGCGATTCCCTCGTAGCCGAACTGGCCTAGAGTCGTCTTGTTGCGATCAAAACGAATGGGCAGAAGCAGCGCCGGCGTCTCCCAATCGAGAAACCGGAAGCCCTTCGGCATCACGCCGATAATCTGCCGCGGCTTGCCGTCAGCCGTGATGGTGCGGCCAATGATCGAGCGATCGGAGCCGAACTTTCGCTGCCAGTAGCCGTAGGTCAGAATCGCCGTGTCGGGGCTGCCGGGGGTGTCGTCAGCATGATTGAACCAGCGGCCCAGCATCGGCGACACACCCAGAACAGGCAGAAGTCCGTCCGTCACGTCCACGGCAGGCACCTGCTCCGGCTGGCCGGAGCCAGTGATGCTGACTGAATCGCCCTGATAGACGCCGACATCCTGAAACGTCCGGTTCTGCTCGCGATAGATGAAGTAGTTTGACGGGGCCATGTTGACCTCGCCGAGATTCAGCCCGGGAGCAACATGCCAGAGGCCAACCAATCGATCCGGCTGAGGATACGGCAGAGGCTTGAGAAGTACCCCGTCCACGACGCTGAAGACTGCCGTATTCGCCCCAATTCCCACAGCCAGCGTAATGAGAGCGATACAGGTGAACATCGGCGCGCGCCATAAGCGGCGCATAGTCTGCCTCAGCTGGTTTTTCAGGAATTCCACGGGGGGTGCCTCCGGATGTATCTGGGCTTAGCTACGCAGACAGCCAGTGGCCAGTTCCCTTGGAATTGGCGAACAGGGAACGAACTTTCGGTGGTTTTGCGACCTTAATTAAGGTCCTGCCATTACCCCTTTTTGTAAAAATATTCATTCTTATAAGGTTACGTTTTACGCATGTCATTTCACACTGCTAAATTCTTGAAAAACACATTATTGCTGAGCGTCTGACACGCCGATTTCACGATGATGTAGACGATTTCTCGAATTTTCTCTTTCCGTCCAGAACCGCCGTTAGAGCCGAAACGCCTCCCGAAATAGCTCATTGACGTTCCCGGCTCTCCTGCCTGGCAATCTGGTAAACCTACCGGGCAAGATCTTCAGGAAAACTGACCGAAATACTCGGGATCCGCGGGATCGGGAAATGCTCATGGCTATTATGACACTTTGTGTAATACAGCCAATTGAGAAGGGAAAAGCAGATCTTTCGTCCCCTTCGCAGGCTCAAGGATCCTCAGTAGACAATCGCGTCGGTGTAAATATTTCTCAAAATAATTCTTTCAGAATAGGCAAAAAAAAGGGCCCCTCGGGGGAGGGGCCAATCTGCCTTGGTTCTCTCGTTGTGTGAGAGCTTGGTTGCGGACCTCTTATCGTTATTGTTGTGGAGCCGCTGGCCGCGACGCAGCACCCTGAGGGGAGGGCTGCGCGGAAG
>DATGMQ010000002.1:0-102828 GCA_035293545.1 Alloacidobacterium sp.
TACCAAGGCATGGGTTTCTTCCCATGCCTTTTGTGTTGCTGGCTGGCAAATATCGGCAAAAACAGAGAACCTTTATTTTCAATGGCTTACCATCGTACAAGCCAAATGATTGAAAATAAAGGATCTCCGTACAGAATAAGCGCTGTAAACAACTGAAAACAAACAATCTCCGTACAAAACGTAGGGAGGGGGTACGATGCTCGTCTTTTAATGCTTGCTGACCATGTCCATTACATCTTTGCGAAGCTCTAAACGGCTGGCTTCGCGGGTGTAGAACATGTGGCCACCGGGATATTCTTTGACGGAAACCCGAGTGGTGTCGCTGCCCATGTGCGGCATTTGATTGACGGTCAGAATGGAGCCCATAAAGGGGCAGGAGAGATCATTCCAGCCGTGAGCAATGATGACGCGCATCTTCGGGTCTGCGGCAACGGCCTGCCGAAGGGCGTCGACTGAGCCTTTACGCAGTTCGTCATCCCGGTTCCAGAGATTGCCTACTTCGTAGGAGAGCGCATTGTAGCGGGCATCGACCTTCCAGCCGACCGTGCGGGTCACGAAATCGACCATCGCGGTCGTAGTAGGCGCAATAAGGGTCTCAAGCAGCGGGTCATTCGAGCGCTGCTCGGGCGAATAGGGAAACGGGTCATAAGAAGTTACGTTTGAGTCGTAAACGGAGCCGATCTTGCCCTCTTCGCGATGGACCTCGCGGAGATAAGCGCCGGTTTCAAGGCGGCCTCCGGAGTGCTTGACGAATTCCGGATCGAGGCCCGTCATCTCGGTTACGCGCTGGACAAGGCGCGCCGTGGCGTCAGGATCAGTTCGGCCCTTGAAGAGGTCGGTCGCGTAATCGCCGAGCGTGTAGGAGATGACCTGCTGCATGGCCTCAGGCGTGAGTTTGTGCTCGCGCTCAAGATGCGCGGCAGTGATGGAAGGCAGCGTAACCATCCAGGGAATCGGTGAGACATCGCCGTTCTCGTCGATGGTGGGATTGAGATAGGGCGAGACGAGCACGACGCCATTCATTGCCACGCCAAGCTGTGTCTGCAGGTAGTGGGTGATGCGCGGGCCGCGAAAGCCGCCGTAGCTCTCGCCCACCAGATATTTGCGCGAGGCAAGGCGGTTGTTGGTCACGAGCCAGTCGTAGACGACACGGGAAAGGTACTCGATGTCAGGCTCGGTGCTGTAGAAGAGCTTCTTCGCTTCGGCTTCCGGAACGAGAGAGCGGCTGAAGCCGGTGCCGATGGGATCAATAAAAACGAGGTCGGTGAAGTCGAGCCACGTGCCCGGATTATCGACCAGCGTGGCCGGATCGGAAGGACTATCGCCTTCGTTGCCGACGCCTTCAAGGTGCTTGGGGCCGATGGCCCCGAAGTTAAGGTAGACCGAAGAAGCCCCGGGACCGCCGTTAAAGGCGAATGTAACGGGACGATTCGGTCCTTCGACGGTGTATGCGGTAAAGACGACTTTGCCTGCCTCTTTGCCGTCCTTGTCGCGAACGGGCAGCGTCCCGACAGTGGCGGTGTAGCGCAGCGTCTTCCCGTTCAGCTGGATGCTCTGTTCTACGTGCGCATCAGGCGGAAGCGGAGGCAGGCCGGGTTTTTCCGGCGTTTTATCAGATTTATCGGCAGCGGATTTATCAGCAGGTTTGTCTTTGTCTGCCTGCGCGGTGGCGGGAAGTGTCGAACAGATGAATAGGCAGAGAGCAGCTATGCCTGTAGTCCTGATCTTATGAAGGTTCATGAGGAATACGATACATGGTGATTTAAGCCATACGGCAGGCAGGATGTGGTGAACAGCCCTGTTTTTGCTGTAAATAGAAAATCTCGGGCCGAGCGCGCTCCTGTATAAAAGGAAAGGAGCATCTTTCCCATGTCGACCCCCGCAAAACTGCTCGACAATGAAGGTTCGAGAGCGCAACCGCTCCCGAGAGAAACTGCGAGAACCCATCCGGTAATCGGCTGGTCCAGCTTCTTCTTTGCGCTTCTGCAGAGCATCTGCACGTTTTTTGGCGCTTTGAATGGCGTGCGTTTTGCGATTGGGCTGGGATCACTCACAGTCAGCGCGGTGTTTGGAGCTGCAGTCCGCCAGTTTCACGCGGACTGGATCAGAGTTCCGATGATTGTGCTGGCGTTGCTGGGATCGCTGCTTAATCTCGTCGTTCTGTTTCAACTCCGGCGCTTGCGGAAACGGCCGGCTTCGCAATGGCGGCAGCAGCCGTTAAGCCCAGGCAAACTCCGCATGGAGCGCTGGCAGTTTATATTGTCGATTGCAACGCTGGTTTTGATAGGAATCGAAGAATATCTGCACCTGCTCTGGCATCATCATCTCTAATACTTACGCTTCGAGCAAACCTGCGCGGTAGGCAAAGCGCAGGTTCGGCTCCAATCCTGTTTCCAGTTCTTCGACAGGCATTTCCGGAAATTCAGCCGTGAGAGCTGAAAGAAGCGCCGCGCGATCGCGTGTGCCGTCGAGATGCTGCAGGCATTTGCGTCCAATCGGGTCTGTGAAATTGACCTGTGTATGCCATAGCGTCGCGCTGTAGTCGCGCGTCGCCGCATCCAGTCGACTGATCGCAGTGGCGCGAGGACGCTCGGAAATTACTGCGGCCAGAGGCGGGTTCCAGGCATGCAGCTCGATCATCTGAACAGTGGCAAGTTGCAGGAGCATCATGGCCGCCTTGTCCAGCTTGTCCATGCCGTGTTCCCTGAGAACCGGTACAAGCTCGTCATAGCTCAGAGTATGCGGCCATGCGGCGATAAGCCTTTCCATAACGGCAATGGTGGCCGCATCTGTGCAATGGAACTTGTTCTCGCCACCGATTCCGTAGAAACGGGAACCAGCCTCTTCTCCGGAAGAGGAGATTGCGGGTGAAGCGAAGAGCAGTCGGTCGAACGAAGCAGGCGGGAAACTGCGTTTGAGCTGATGATGCGCGCGGCAGAGCAGGGTCTCGCGGTAGGGGCGCATACGGGCAAGATCGAGCAGTTGTTCCTGCGCAGTCAGACTGGTTGAGATGGATTGCACGACAGATTGAAATTCCGGATTGAAGCACGGGTCCGTTGGAACAGCAAGCTCGGCTTCCGAGAGATACTGCAGGCCGTGTTGCGCCGCGTGCTCGATGAATTGAGAAAAATAAACTGGATTGTAGGACGGGCTAAAATCATCATGAAAAACGGCATGAGACTGCTTGACGGACAACCGTTTCACATGCTCACCCAGCAATGTTTTATAGAGATCGCCTTCTTTGCGGGATGAGGCGAGCGCTGCAATAAACTCGGCTCCGGCCTTTACTTTTTTATCCGGATCATCGATGTCCTCGGTAGCAAAGAGCATCATTTCCCGAATCATTTTTCTGATGTAGCTGCCGGGAAGAGCGTTGTAGCTGATGAACGCGACACCGTTGGGCGCGAGCAGTTCTCCGCAAAGAGCCAGCAGGCGGTCACGCACCGGCTCGGGAACCCAGGCATACAGGCCGTGCGCAATGATGTAGTCGAATTCACCCAGCTCAGGGCCAACTTTGAGCAGATCGGCGGCAAAGAGACGGATGTTCTTCAGACCTAACGCCTGTATTCGTTGCTGCCCGCGGGCGATGCATTCTGCGGCGAGATCAAAGCCAACGAATGTAGCTCCTGGAATTGCGTAGGCCATCGGGACGAGGTTGCCGCCTTCATTGCAGGCAACTTCAAGAACGCGACAGGTAGCTACAGTGGCAGGCTCCAGTCCGTAGAGCGTGGACATTACAGCGAGCTGGTCTGGATGTGTGTGCGCATAGGCGAAACCGGGATATTCGACGGCGTCATAGACGTTCTGGGACGTAGACAAGCAGGTCTCCTGAATTTTTAGGACGGAGATAGTTTAGGGCCTGAATGGCTATGAGTCATGCTCTGCGACGGAACACTTTATTATCTAATGGGCACCGGCGGGGGCTTTTCTGCCGGGCTTGACCTTACGGAAGAACCAGACCAGGATAATGCAGGCAAAGCAGGTGAGGGCGATGTAGCGGAAGACATCAACAAATGCCCAGAGCAGCGATTGATGGCCGAGTTGCTGATAGAGCTGGGCCCGGCTGGCGGCAGCGGCGTTGCCGGGATTCGTCTGATGGCCGAGATATCTGGTCAAATTATTGATGCTCTGCTGGAGCCAGTAATTCGAACGGGCAATAGCATTGGCGAGGTCATGCTGATGAAGGTCGGCGCGACGGGTAATCATGGTCTGCGCTACTGATATCCCGATGGAACCGCCAATATTGCGTACCAGATTGAAGATGCCGCTGGCGTTGCCGATCTGTTCGTTTCTGAGCGTTCCATAGGCCTGCGTAGTAATGGGAACGAAGACAAAGCTCAGGGCAAAGCCAGTGATGATGATCGGCCAGAGCAGCGTCGTTGGGCTGATATCCGGCGTGACATTGCCAAAGATCAGCGATGTGATGCCAAACACAATAAAGCCGAAGGTCAGCAGGTAACGGGCATCGATCTTGTTGCCGAGGATGCCGATGACGGGCATAGCAGCGATGGCTCCAAAGCCGCGCGGCCCCACAACCCAACCGGCGGTAAACGCTGTATATCCGAGGACCTCCTGATAGAAGAGCGGCAGGACGGTAATAGTGGAATAGACACTCAGTCCAAAGACGAGCATTAAAGAACAGCCGATAGCGAAGTTCCAGTCCTTCAGAACGCGTAGGTTGACCAACGGCTCTTTTTTTCGCAATGAGTGAATGACGAACCAGATAAAACTGACCACTACCGTAATCACAGCCCAACGAATCCAGACCGCGCCAAACCAATCGTCCTCCTGGCCTTTATCGAGGACAACCTGGAGGCAGCCTGTCCAGACGGCCAAAAGGCCGAAGCCAAGATTGTCGAACGGCCCGGCTTTGGTGTTCTTGATGTATGGCGGGTCATGAACAAAACGGCTGATCATGATGACGGCCAGTATGCCAACCGGGATATTGATGTAGAAGGCATAACGCCAGCTGTAGGTGTCGGTCAGCCAGCCGCCCAGCGTAGGCCCAATAATCGGCGCAACTACAACTCCGAAGGCGAATACCGCCATAGCGGCTGCGCGTTTTCGCGGCGGAAAGCTTTCAAGCAGAATGGCCTGAGAGAGCGGCTGTAGCGCGCCTCCGCCTGCGCCCTGGACAATTCGAGCAATGAGAATAAAGCCCAGAGAAGGCGCTGCGCCGCAGAAGAATGACGCGATGGTGAAGATAATGACGCAGGTAATAAGAAAGCGTTTGCGCCCAAAACGGAGAGAAAACCAGTGACTTGCGGGAAGAATAACGGCATTCGCCACCAGATAGCTGGTCAGAACCCACGTGGCTTCATCCGTTGATGCGGAAAGCGACCCGGCGATATAGGGAAGGGCTACAGAGGCAATTGCGGTATCAAGCACCTCCATAAAGGTGGCAAGCATCACCGAAACTGCGATTAACCAAGGGTTTACGCCACCGGTCAGATCCTCTTCGCCGGGAGTTTGTCTGGAATCACCTGACATGGGGGAAAATCAATCGCTTCCGGTTGGATACAGGGAGCTGAAATGTGGATGCATTTAATCTGGAATCAATGACTTAATTCCACACAAAGGAAATGCATCCCGGATATAAATTAGAACATCAGATAAGTTGACAATAAATGACTCAAGTGCGAAGCTGAAGTAGGAATTTTACGCGCTGAAGCCGGCACAAGGGCAGTGGGGCAGAGATTATGGCAAAAATTATTGGAATTGACCTGGGCACGACGAACTCCGTCGTAGCCGTCATGGAAGGCGGAGAGCCGAAGGTGATCCCGAACGAAGAGGGTGGACGGACAACGCCATCTGTCGTGGGATTTACGAAGAGCGG
This sequence comes from Alloacidobacterium sp., assembly GCA_035293545.1. Lineage (GTDB taxonomy): Bacteria > Acidobacteriota > Terriglobia > Terriglobales > Acidobacteriaceae > Alloacidobacterium. The sequence goes on from DATGMQ010000002.1 coordinate 5,837, forward strand.
CGAACGCCTTGTGGGCCAGGTAGCAAAGCGCCAGGCCATTACGAATCCTCAAAACACGATTTACTCGATTAAGCGCTTCATGGGACGCCGCTACAACGAAGTAACGGACGAGATGAAGATGGTTCCATACAAGGTAGTTCAGCAGGGCGATCATGTCGCGGTAGAAGCGCAGGGCAAGCTGTATACGCCGCCAGAGATTTCGGCGATGATCCTGCAGAAGCTGAAAAAAGCGGCTGAGGATTATCTCGGCACGACCGTGACGGAAGCGGTTATTACGGTTCCTGCGTACTTCAATGATGCACAGCGCCAGGCGACGAAAGACGCCGGTAAAATCGCCGGCCTCGATGTAAAACGCATTGTGAACGAGCCGACGGCTGCTGCATTGGCTTATGGTCTCGACAAAAAGAAGGACGAGACGATTGCCGTGTACGACTTTGGCGGCGGCACATTCGATATTTCGATATTGGAAGTAGGTGAAGGTGTCATTGAAGTGAAGTCGACGAACGGCGACACGCACCTGGGTGGCGACAACATCGACCAGAAGATTGTGGATTGGCTGATTGACGAATTCAAAAAAGACGAAGGTCTGGATCTGCGCGCGAAGGGCAACGAGATGGCCCTGCAGCGTCTGAAGGACGCGGCAGAACGCGCAAAGATTGAGCTTTCGACCGCTTTGGAGACGGAGATCAATCTGCCGTTTATTACGGCTGACGCAAGTGGTCCGAAGCACCTGGTGAAAAAGCTGACCCGGGCGAAGCTGGAACAGTTGGTGGAAGACATCATTCAGCGTTCAATTGAGCCCTGCAAGAAGGCGATGGCTGACGCCGGCGTGGATGCCAGCAAAATCGACGAAGTGGTCCTCGTAGGCGGGCAGACGCGCATGCCGCGCATTCAGCAGCTGGTGAAAGACCTCTTCGGCAAGGAGCCGCACAAGGGCGTAAATCCGGACGAAGTGGTTGCGATCGGCGCTGCGGTGCAGGCTGGCGTCCTGTCGGGCGAGGTAAAGGACCTGTTGCTGCTCGATGTGACTCCGCTGACACTGGCGATTGAAACGCTGGGCGGAGTGGCGACGCCGATGATTGCACGCAACACGACGATTCCGACGAAGAAGACAGAAACCTTCTCGACGGCGGCCGATTCGCAGACAGAGGTCGAAGTGCACGTGCTGCAGGGCGAGCGACCAATGGCAAGCCAGAACCGCACGCTGGCGAAATTCAAGCTGAGCGGCATTCCTCCGGCTCCGCGCGGTGTTCCGCAGATTGAAGTGACGTTCGATATCGATGCCAACGGCATTCTGAATGTCACGGCGAAAGACAACGCCACGGGCAAGGACCAGAAGGTCACGATCACATCGTCTTCGGGTCTGAGCAAAGAGGAAGTCGAGCGTATGGCGAAGGATGCAGAAGCGCATTCGGCTGAGGACAAGGCGAAACGCGAGGAGATCGAGGCTCGCAACGGACTCGATAACCTTGTTTACAACATCGAGAAGATGCTGAAGGAGAACGGGGATAAGGTTTCCGGCAGCGATAAGACGGATGTTGAAAATGCGCTGGCTGAAGCGAAGAAAACACTCGAAGGCACACCTTCTGCATCTGAATTGAATGCAGCCCGCGAGAAGCTGACTGCAGCATCGCACAAGCTGGCTGAAGCCATGTACAAGGCCAATGCAGCCGGCGCAGCAACCGGTGCTCCAACGGACGGAGCGCAGGCGGCAGCCGGCACAGCGGAAGAAAAGAAGGACGAAGGCGTCATCGATGCTGAATATGTGGATGTTGACGAGAAAAAATAAACGAGCGCGATAAGGCTCATTTGAAATATTTCAGGGCGCGCTCAAACGAAACGTTAGCGCGCCCTTTGTGTTTATAAGAGTGAAGACTGGAGTAACTGCAGATTATGACTGACACCCTATGGAAATGCGAACAGTTGCGAGCCGGAAAGGTGTACAACATTCTTTTGTTCAACACGCGCGAAGAAGCAGAAAAATTTAAGGCGCAGTTGAGCAGAATGGAGCCGGACATGTTTTGCCGGATCGAGGCGGTTCCGGTGGAAATGATTTGGAATTAAGTAAAGGTAAATGAAGAGAGTCTATTACACGATTCTTGCAGCAACGGTTGGTCTACTACTTTATCTCTACTGGTTGCGTTCGACCGCGAAATTTATTGCTAGATTTGATCTGTGTGCTACTTTCGGATTGCCACTGTTGACGTCAGGAAAAAGCAAGAGCGCGATTGGTATGCTCGACGTTTAGGCTAGGCATTGATTGAGCTAAGTGCCTTCCGACCAACTAGCCAGATACTCTTCCTGCTCCGGCGAGAGACGATCAATGCCGATGCCCATAGCTTCGAGCTTCAGACGGGCAACACGTTTATCTAATTCCTGTGGTACCGCGTAGACCTTCTTTTCGAGGCCGGCATGATTCTTGATGAGGTATTCAACGGAGAGAGCCTGATTGGCAAAACTCATGTCCATCACTGATGCCGGATGACCTTCAGCAGCGGCAAGGTTGATGAGGCGGCCTTCACCAAGCAAATAGATTTTGCGGCCGTCACGCATGGCGTACTCGTCCACGAATTCGCGTGTGGCACGTTTGGAAGAAGCCATGCGCTCAAGCGCCGGGATATCGATTTCCACGTTGAAGTGGCCGGAATTGGCAATGATTGCGCCTGGCTTCATTACCTGGAAATGCTCCTGTCGGATAACGCACTTATTGCCGGTGACGGTCACAAAAACATCGCCCTGCTTGGCTGCTTCCATCATGGTCATCACGCGGAACCCATCCATCACTGCTTCGAGCGCCTTCGTTGGATCGACCTCAGTAATGATTACTTCCGCGCCCATGCCGCGGGCGCGCATGGCCAGCCCACGTCCACACCAGCCGTACCCAGCAACTACAAACTTTGACCCAGCCAGCAAAACATTGGTGCAGCGGATTACACCATCTATGGTCGATTGACCGGTCCCATAACGATTGTCAAAGAGATGTTTGGTGAGCGCATCATTCACAGCAATTACGGGATAGCGGAGCACTTCGTCCTTTGCCATCGCGCGAAGGCGGATCACGCCGGTGGTTGTTTCCTCTGTGCCGGCAATCACACCTTCAAGAGCATCCTGACGCTTTGTATGCAGCAGGTGAACGAGATCGCAGCCATCATCCATGGTGATGTGAGGCTTGTGGTCTATGGCGGAAAGAATATGCGAGTAGTAGCTTTGGTGGTCCTCGCCCTTAATCGCATAGGTCTGAATGTTGAAATCGCGCGCCAACGCGGCGGCAACATCATCCTGTGTGGAAAGCGGGTTCGAGGCGCACAAAGCCACATCTGCGCCTCCATCACGCAGCGTAATCATCAGGTTCGCTGTTTCCGTGGTAACGTGCAGGCAGGCTGCGACACGGATGCCTTTAAGCGGCTGGTTTTTGATGAACTCTTTGCGGATGGTTTGCAGAACAGGCATCGATTGATTTGCCCATTCAATACGCTTGCGCCCCTGGTCGGCCAGGTCAAGATTCTTTACATGATGCAGAGTTGCGGTGGTTGTCGCCATAGGTTCTCCAAAGTACCTGGTCGAACAGAGCATGAGGTATTTGTCCGGGGCAGACCGTCTCAGCGCTCTCATGAGCATACCATTCGACGCATTTCATTTTCCGGCCCGTTTTCAGCAGCAGTTTGAAACGCGGAGCCACTAATAATGTCATTGCATCTGTGCGTCCAGCTCAGCGCTTATCTGCAAGGATCAGAGGCGATGGGGCCGGCGCTTCCATCGTGCGAACATTGACAAATCCAATTTCTTCGAGCCAGCCCTTCAACTCCTCAAAAGAAAATGTGGTGCCATTGTCAGTATGGATAAGCATATTGAGCGTGAAGATCAGGCCCGTCATGGGGCCTGTGCGGTCCTGATTGACCAGGAATTCCGCGATGGTTATCGTGCCGCCTGGTTTTAACTGATCGAAGACACGCGTGAGCAGTTGACGACTGCGCGCCTTCCCTTCGCTGTGCAGAATATGTCCGAGCACCACGAGATCATATCCATTGCCGGCATCTGCGGTCAGCGCATCTCCTGCCACGAAGCGATATCGATCCAGCAGATGAAAACGTTCGACCCAGTGCCGCGTCGTGCCGAGCACCCGTTCAAAATCCAATGCCGTCACTTCTGCATCCGGTATGGCTTGAGAAATTCCAATGCCCCATACTCCGGAACCCGCGGCTATATCAAGAATGCGTATCTGCTTGCCGGCAAAACGCGGTGTCAATGCGTTGCCCAGCGCGCCGGCAGCCGCAAAATTCATGTTAAAGAGAACTCCAACCAGATTCTCAAAGAACTCTTCGCCTGAGCTTTCCTGATTGACGCTGATTGCCGGTCGTCCGCTCTTTACTGACTCAGGCAGATGCAGCCAGTTGTCCAGAATTGAGGTAGTGAGATGTTGTAGATATTCGCCAAGATAAGCCGGCTTGCCGGATACCAGAAAAGCAGAAGCATCTTCGGCGAGCTGATATCGCCCGTCCACTTTTTGCAACAGTTCCATTCCTGTCAACGCTTCGGTAAGGGCAGAGATGCCTCGCTGAGAGCACCCTGTTTTTACGCTCAGTTCCTGGATCGACAGAGTTGTTCCATCCAGCGCATCAAACACGCCGTTCGCAAGAGCAGATTTCATAATGAGAGGGAATGCAAATCCCCAGGAATAGCGTTGAATGCGCTCCGGTGTCACAGGCTGCGATGCTGAATTGTCTGTCATGGGATGAATACCTTTTGATGATTTTGCGTGCAAGGGAATAGTGCCGGAAAATCTAAATACAGTCATTCAAAATTTCCAAGCAGAAGAAAAAGCCCGCACGTTTGCGGGCTTCAATAAATTGTTGCGCAGTTCAAAAGCCCATGATGTTGTAACCGCAATCCACGTAGACCGTTTCTCCAGTGACGCCGCTTGCCAGATCAGATGCGAGAAAGAGCGCTGTGCCGCCGACTTCAGCCTGCTCGACATTGCGATGCAGAGGCGCGCGCTCCGCATGCGATTTGAGCATGTCACCAAGCCCTCCGATTCCGCGCGCAGCCAGCGTTTTGATCGGCCCGGCGGAGATTGCGTTGACACGTATATTCAGCTTTCCAAGATCAGAGGCAAGGTAGCGCACAGTAGCTTCGAGCGCAGCTTTGGCCACGCCCATCACGTTGTAATGTGGAACCACTTTTTCGGCTCCATAATAGGTAAGCGTCATGATGCTGCCGCCCTCAGTCATCAGCGGCGCCGCAGCGCGGCTTAATGCAATCAGTGAATAGACGCTTACATCATGAGCGACACGAAATCCTTCGCGCGAGGTTTGCAGAAAATCATTTTTTAGTTCTTCCGCAGGAGCAAAGGCCACGCTGTGCACCAGCACATGGAGTTTGCCGTAGCGCTGTTTAAGCTGCTCGAATACGTTTTCGATTTCCGCATCATTCGACACATCGCACTGGAAAGCCTCTGCGCCGGGCAGTTCTGCGATCAGTCCGTCTGCTTCAGCCTTCAGCCGCTCATTCTGATAGCCAATGGCCAGCTTTGCGCCTGCTTCGTGCAGCTTTTGCACAATGGCCCAGGCGATGCTGCGCTTGTTGGCTACCCCAAAAACAACGGCAATTTTGCCCTCAAGATTCAACATGCAACTCATTCCTCCAAACAGCTAAGAATATCAGCCACCAAGATCCACCAGTCCTACGCAGTCGATGGCCTTGCCGAGAAAGCGCGAACCAAGCTTTCCAAATTTTTCTACTGAATCTGTAGCGTAAAACCTGCGCGTGCCATTTCCTTCTGAGCGATGGCCCAACTCTGCAGCCACCTGCGCCGCTGTCACTTCCGCCGAATCGATGACCCGCAGCGCAGGCACGGTGTGCTCAATCTGCTGCCGCAGCAACGGATAGTGCGTGCAACCCAGCACCAGAGTATCCGGCTTCATATCATTCACTCGGGCCTGCTCCAACAGTTCCGATAAATAAATGCGCAGTACTTCAAGCGTTACGGGATGCTCAATCCATCCTTCTTCCACCAGTGGCACCAGCAGCGGACAGGCCTTCTCGAAGGCGCGCAGCGTTCGTTCCGCACATGCAGTCTGGTAGGCGTGACTCTGTACCGTGGCATCCGTTGCAATCACCAGAACGTCGCCTGTTTTGGAAGAGGCCTGCGCGGCATTCGCTCCTGTTTCGATCACGCCGAGCACAGGTATCCGCACCGCATCGCGAATCGCATCGAGGGCAAGCGCACTCGCCGTATTGCAGGCAATTACCAGAAACTCAGCGCCTTCCTCGACAAGAAATCGCGCGCTCGAAACCGCATAGCGGGCAATCGTGGTCTGCGACTTCGATCCATAGGGCAGCCGCGCTGTGTCGCCCAGGTAGACATAATCCGCTGATGGAATCTGTCTGAGCAGTGCAGCCAGTACCGTGAGGCCGCCCACACCGGAATCGAAGACGCCGATCTTCACTGGCGCACCGCAGCCTGCATGTCTGAAGCAAGATAGACGCGCGTCAGGTCAGCGTGCCCGGCAAGGGTATCTTTCTGCTGTCCATCTACGAGAAAACGCACTTGAGTAATCTGTGGCAGGTTGGCATGGAGCGTCGCAATCATGGAGAGCAGCGTCAGTGTTTCCGGCTCAATCCCGGAAGGCTGTGCCTGGACGAAGGCCCCATTCAAATTGACCACTGCCATTTCGGCCGTTGTATTAGAAGCGCCTTTTTGCTGCTTTAAATGCATCAGAAACACCTCGTCGACACCGGAAGCATTCGCAATGGGATGTGTAGATTTCGGCGCGGCATATTCTTCGAGCAGCTTCTGCATCAGCACGCGTGCTCGCGCATTGGGATCTTTGGGCATAGGAAAGCTGCGCTCGACCGGAATCAGCGAACCATCCAGATCGTTGGCAACTAACAGCGTTATTTTTTCCGGCGGAGCAGCAGTAGATGGGGTCGACAATATACTCAGAGGCTGGCTGTCTACGGCCCTCATCAGGCGATCATGCGCCCGTTCGCGCATGCGGATCAGCACGATTCCCATGATGACGGCAACAATCAGCATGGCTGCGAACAAAAAGCGCTGGAAACGGGGGATCACGGTTGCTGTCTCCAGTCGTTTTTCCACTGCGTCAGTGCTGCCGTCAACGCATCGAGAATTTTGTCCTGATAGCCCACGTCCGTCAGCGGTGTAGCCTTTGTTGTGTTGCCGGCAGCTAGAGGAGCTATTTCCACGGCTACAGCCGGGCAGGTAAAGCTATCCATAGGCTGAAGCGAAGTGCGGCCCATGGTTACCGGGACCGCCGCGTGACCCAGCGCTGTACTGATCTCAGAAGAAAGACGCAGGCTCTGCGTTATATAGGCAGACTGCGCCGTCTGCCAGGGGAGAAACTTTGTATATGCAGTTGGCGCAAGAGATGAAGTGAACAGATGCACGCCGCTTCCGGTTGCCGTTGCATGCAACGAGATGCAGGCAGCGGCCATGGCATGATTGGCAGTTTCGGCGCGCGTCACCATGGGGACGGAAACATCAGCCTCGCGTGTGACCACGACCTGAACGCCGCGCGCGGCAAGCGCCTGGCGCAGTCGTATAGAGAAGCCTAGAGTAAGGTCTTTTTCCACCAGCTTGTCGTTGAATCGGGCCCCCACGTCGCCATCACCATGCGCCGCATCCAGCACGACAACGTACTGGGGCAGTACCTGCGCCAGCGGCGCTGAGGGCACGGCAGGCAGTTTGCTGGTATCCGGCAGGTTCGAGGGTAGCGGAGCCTCCTGTGGTACTGCGGCAACTGTGAGCAGCGCGCACAGGCTCAACAGTGGTTTCCGAAAATCAATCCAGTGGATAGATCGCAAGGCCACTCAATAGTTTAGGGAAAAAGTCCGTGGATTTCTGCGGCATTACCTCGCCGGCAAATGCCACCTCGCGTAACTGCGCCATCGTCACCGGATTCATCAAAAAGGCCACATCTGCATCGCCGTTTGCTACCTGCTCGACCGCTTCGCCCGCATCCCGCAGATATCGAAGGTTCGTCTGCTGGCGGATAGCTTCCGGTGTAATACCCAGCAACTGCTCCAGAACGAGGCCGTGCAACTGGGCCACGTCCAACTGACGCTGGCGCTCGGAAAGATCGCCCAGCGCTTTCGCAATGGCATCCGGCTTGGCCGTAAGCAGGTAATTGCCCTTCTTCGTCACCGCCAGCAGAGCAGTTTTCCCGGCGCCTGCGGCAGCGAGCTTTGCTTTCAGATCATGCGCCTGAGAGGATGCAACCGGCTCAATTTCAAAATAAGTTTTCGCCTGCTCAACAAACTTTGCCGGATCGAAGTTTTCCAGTCCGAAAACCACACGATGCGTCGGCAGAATCACCAGACCCTCGGCATCCATATTCACAAAGGTCATCATTACTGCTGCTTCAGGATAGGGCGGCTGCGGCAGTGTGTAACTATTGCGCTCGCTGGATGCCGGCTGCGCCGGGGCATGTTCCTTCGAATAATTCAGAGCCGTTTCGTAACGATGATGTCCATCAGCAATAATCAGCTTTTTATCAGCCAAAGCGCTGATAAGAATGTTGATCGTGTTCTCATCGCTGATCTTCCATACCCGATGCAGCACATCGTACTCGTCTGTCACTTCGATATCAGGGGTCGCATCTTCGTTGAAAAGCAGCTTCTCTGCCGTCAACCCCGGATCGGAGTAGAGCATGAAAATCTGCCCAAAGTGCGCGCGCGTCGCCCGCAGCAGGTTCAGGCGGTCTGATTTCGGCTTGGATAAAGTCTGCTCGTGCCGGAAAACCACGCCTTCGCTGTAGTCGTGCAGCCCTCCTAACGCAATAAACCCACGCCTTTCCAGCACTTTGCCGTTCGAACCCGGCACCGTAAATTTTTGTGAATAAGCAAAGATGGAAGGCTCGGAATCCTGCGCCAGAACGCCGCTGTCCCGCCAGGCGGTAAAGTCCCGCGCCGCCCGAGTGTAGACATCTCCCGTTTCCTTACCATCAAACAACTCCGGCAGCCCCAGAATAATGCGGACCAGATTATAAGGACTCTTCTGGTAATAGGCCTGCTGCATGGCAGGCGTGATCTTGTCATACGGCTGCGTAACGCAGTCTTCAACACGAACCAAAGAAGGGTTATAGCGTAATGCGCGAAACGGATAAATGCGGGCCATGCGAGCGGTCGTTAACTCCCGGAAGTGCTGGAATCCAGCAAAAATGTGAAGGATTGAACGTGATGCTGTTTTGATTGTATCCCACGTATTTTCCGGAAATTTAGGCGTCATCAACAGTTCACGGCAGTATTTGACGATTCGTCCCACAAAAGAAACGGCCCGCCGTATTTCCTTCTGATGGCATCGAAAAGTTCATAGACCGAGCATGAGTGCTCCGTGCTACGATTCTGGTCAGAAGGACGAGGGTACATACGCATGGCGCTCTCTTCGGGGCGCAAAAACGCTTGCTCAACCCCGGGAACTGCTCACAGCTTCTTCGCAGTCATCTCTCTCATCGTGTTTATTGTTGGCATGTTCTGTGCGCCTGTATTAAGTGCGCAGGAAGACCCACTCAATAAAGTCCACGTAGAGCCTCCACCGCCAAAACCCGACCCGAATGCGTTGCCAGCCCCCCTGGAGGGCGAGGCCGCAATGAATGCGCGGCACAATGAGCGCATCCGTGTCGACGTGAATCTGGTTCTGGTTCCTTTGATCGTCACGGATCCTATGGACCGCCTCGTTACCGGCCTGGAAAAGCAGAATTTCTTCCTCTACGAAAACAACAAGCTCCAGAACATCAAAACCTTCTCGCAGGAAGACGCTCCGGTTTCAATAGGCATCATCTTTGACCTGAGCGGCAGCATGGCCAACAAGATCATCCGGGCCCGAGACTCCATCCTGCAGTTCATGCATACCGCCAATCCGCAGGATGAATTTTTTGTCATCGGCTTCAATGACCGACCCGAACTGATCGAAGACTTTACGTCATCGCCGCAGGACATCGAAGCCCGTCTGGCAACCATTCATGCCGAGCACCGGACTGCCCTTCTGGACGCAATCTACTTCGGCCTGAACAAGATGAAGCAGGCTAAATATGAGCGTCGCGCGTTGCTCATCGTCTCTGACGGTGGAGACAACCGCAGCCGCTATACCGAGGGCGAAGTCCGTTCCACGGTGCGTGAATCGGATGTTCAGATTTACTCCATCGGTATCTTCGATCCGTATGCCGCCACAACCGAAGAGCGGCTCGGCCCTATGCTGCTGAATGATATTTGTACAGAGACAGGTGGACGCCTCTTCCGGGTGGACGATATTTCAGAAATGGGCGACATCGCCGAAAAAATCAGCGCAGAGTTGCGCAACGAATATGTGCTTGGATACAAGCCGGATGACGAACGAAAAGATGGCAAGTGGCGTAAAGTGAAAGTAAAGCTGGCTCCGCCTCCTGGGCTGCCCCAGCTTACAGTTCATGCTCGCACTGGATACTATGCGCCTTTGCAGTAAACGATATATTTTTCTTCTTTTACTCTTTGTCGGATCGTTCTATGCAATCCATGCACAGGCGCCTGCATCGCAAACCCCTGCAAAACCGGACCAGCAATCCCCGCTCAGTGTGGACCGCGATCCCATCGTCTCGCCCGATGCCGCCGACAACCAGCCTGTAAGCCCTTCGAATCCCAATACACTGAAACCAGGTACGCCTTTAGAAAAAGAAAAGGGAGGCTTCACTTTTCGACGAGATGTGGACGAGGTCGTGCTTAACGCTACGGTTCTCGATGACAATGGCCGCATCGTCAACGATCTGAAGCAGGACAATTTCCACGTATTTGAAGATGGCGTACAGCAGACCATCGCCTCTTTTCAGCATCAGGACATTCCCGTATCCATCGGCATTCTTATCGACAATTCCGGTTCCATGCGCGACAAGCGTCTCGCCGTAAATACCGCAGCGCTGGATCTGGTCAAGGCGTCAAACCCACAGGACGAAGCCTTCATCGTCAACTTCTCTGACGAAGCATTCATTGACCAGGATTTCACCTCAAGCATTCCCAAGCTGCGCGACGGTCTCGCGCATATTGACTCCAAAGGCGGCACAGCTCTCTATGACGCCGTAGTAGCCTCAGCCGATCAACTTGCAAAGGGAGCCAAGCGTCCCAAGCAGGTCCTATTGATTGTTACCGACGGGGAAGATAATGCATCGAGCCTGAACCTTGAACAAACTATCCGCCGTGTGCAGGACTTGCAGGGGCCAGTCGTCTATTCCATCGGGCTGCTTTTCGGTGATTCGGGTGGAGGCCGCGAAGCTCGCCGCGCCAAGCGCGCATTGCAGTTGCTTTCCAGCGAAACCGGCGGCATCGCCTATTTTCCTAAGTCGCTTGATTACGTAGACCAGATTTGCGCCGAAGTCGCCCGCGATATTCGTAATCAGTACACCATCGGTTATCATTCAACCAAACCAGCCAGTCAGGGCGGATACCGCATCGTGAAAGTTGTCGCCAGCGCCGCCGGGCACGGCAAGCTGACCGTCCGTACCCGCAGCGGTTATTATCCAAAAACGGACAATCAGAATAGCCCGAACAAGACTGCTCAAAACAAAACGCCCGCGAAGTAAGCCGGCGTTGTCTCCTCTAAGTCCGCCATTCGGCGATTAACGGGAGGGGAATCCATGCAAATAGAAGCTACGATGGATTCAGTTTCTCATCTTAATTTCTTGATCCATCTTGATCGTAAGCTGCTATCGCCCTTCCGCTACCGGAGCCTCTTTCATCTTCACGCCCGAAAGTGTCTCCCAGCCACGTCGAGATAGGTCCCATTTGATCAGATAACCGGCAATTGCTGCCAGAACAATCAGCACCGTTCCGGCAATCCAGTTGCCGAAGATAAACTTGCCCAGCCCGAAGAGCGTACCGTAGACCAGCACACAGCCCATGATGGTGTCGAAAGCATTTGCAGCGAAGTCATAAACCTGCGGCAGCTCAGGAGCAAGTCGCGCAATCGGCCCCCAGCCATACGCCGCAGGCAGTACCCGCCGATAGAAATTCAACAGCGTCGATTCCTTTTCGGCCGGTGTGACGAATGTCGCGACGATCCACGCAATAGTCGTCACACCGGCTGTAATCAGCGTTGATTTGGCAAAGACCACAGCATCATTCCCGCTGAACGAGACCCGAGAAAGCCCCAGCGCAACCACGGCCGCTACGATCATCGCTGAAATCTCGCTCCACGCATTCACGCGCCACCAGAACCAGCGCAGGATATAGACCGCCCCCGTCCCCGCGCCCAGATTCAGCACCAGTTCCCACCCGGCGCTAATCGAAGTCAGCCTGCTGGCCACATATCCGCTCGCGAGCACCAGAATAACGGTAATGATCTTGCTGACAAAGACGTAATGCCGCTCGCTTCCATCGCGTACCCAGAACCGACGATAAAAATCATTGACCAGGTACGAAGTGCCCCAGTTCAGCTGTGTTCCAATTGTCGACATGTAGGCCGCAAGGAATGCCGCCACCATCAATCCACGCAGCGCCGGAGGCAGATAATCGCGCAATACCATCACATATCCCTGCTGCGGATTCGCTGCAAACGCCGCGCTCGGATGCAACCCGCCATGCGGCGAGTAAACGGCCAGCGCAACCAGCCCGGTGACGATCCAGGGCCAGGGTCGCAGCGCGTAATGTGCAATGTTGAACCACAACGTAGCGCCCAGCGAATGCTGCTCATTTTTCGCGCTGAACATGCGCTGCGCAACATAACCGCCGCCACCCGGCTCTGCGCCCGGATACCACGATGCCCACCATTGCACGCCGAGGTACATGATGAAAGTCAGCAGCGGCAGCGTCCAGATATGCGAAGTAGTCAGCCCGGCATGAAAATCCGGCAGGAAAGACATCACATCAGAAGTAGACTGTCCTGCCGCCCGTGTTGCGTCACCCACAACCGCAAGCTGGAGCTTGAGAGCGTGCATGCCTCCAAGCTGTGAAACAGCGAGCCACGCCAGCACGATAATCATCGCCATCTTCAACGCAAACTGAAAAAGGTCTGTAACCAGAACGCCCCAAAGGCCGCCGATAAATGTGTAAAGACCAGTGAAGGGAACAAGAATAAAGATGCAGATGGCCAGCGCGGTATGTCGCGGATCACCCAGCGTGTAGTGCAGCAGAACATGTCCGCCAACACTAAGCTGCAGAACGCGTCCCTGGGCAATCACAGGCCCCAGTACGACGGAGATAATGTCCACCATCGCCCGCGTCACCCATCCCAGGATGAAGCAGTTCATCAGCAGTCCGAGGTAAATAGCTTTGAAGCCGCGCAGAAACGCAGCCGGTTTGCCGCCATAGCGAATTTCAACCAGCTCTACATCCGTCAGAATCTCCGCCCGCCGCCAATAGCGCGCAAAGAAGAAGACGGTCGTCATGCCGCTCAGGCACAGGCTCCACCATATCCAGTTACCCGAGATACCCTGCGTCGCTACCAGCCCGCACACGAGCAGCGGCGTATCCGCCGCAAATGTCGTCGCGACCATCGAAGTCCCGGCCAGCCACCATGAAACATCGCGGCCGGAGACAAAAAAATCCTCGGTCGAGCCGCTGGATTTGCTGCGGTAATAAATGCCGATCAGCAGGTTAAACAACAGATAGCCGGCGATAACAAGCCAGTCCGCCAGAGTCAGTGACATGCGCTTCTTCCAGATTAAAATTCTAGAGCCTATCCCACACGATAACTATCGTCATTCTGACGACCGCAGGGAGGAAGAATCCAGCGACATTTGGTTCCAGCAATCGCTGTTCAAGGCTGCGCTCCAGAAAGACGTTCTTTCGCTCTGGTTTACACCTGAGAGGGAAGATGATCTAGCGTGAAAGCAGTATATACAGGTTTACAGACAATAGGGAACAACATTCCCGTCAGCGCACTTCTTTGAAATCGAAATAAGCGAGATTCATGTTTCCCTGCGTAAGGATATGAACGGTCAAAACGCTCTCGCCCGCAGGAAACTGAAGCCTCGCCACATCCTGTTGCAGATTCCAATGATGCCACTGCCGCCAGGCGACAGGATCAGCCTTGTTAAAGGTAGACACGATATTCAGCGGTCCTGAAGCCGGAAATCCATTTACATCAATGGAAATAATTCCGCCGCGATTCGACGTGTAAAGCAGATCGGCTTTGTACAAACCGGCGTGCTTCGTTTTAACCGTGATATTGAACCACTCGCCCGGCTCCGTCCAGCCAACGTATAACTGATTTTCCGGCGGCTTTACCAGGTTGTAAGGATTGTTGTCTATCTGATCGTGAAACTTCGTGTATGAGGTATCGACGCCCTCGCCCATCCGGAATTGATTCAGATAGGTTCCATCCGCAGGGTTCAATCCGCCGCTGCCCAGATTTTTTTCGGTTGTATCAAAATACGCTACACCGGGCCCGCCAAGATCGTAATACGCGCACTGCACGCGCCCAGGAATTGCTTGTGGACCGCCCTTGTAGTGGGTGTCTTGGTATGGTGTGCCTTTGTAATGGCTTGTGAAGTCCCCATCCTGCCCGTGTATCGCGGCAGAAATCATGAGAAATGCCAAAAAAAGAAACGGCTTCAGTTGCAAACGCGGCCCCCGAAACCTCAGTCTACGAGGAAAAGTATTGGAAGAAAATGCTATTTCTTCTGGCACTCAGGACACCAATACACAGTACGCCCCGCCAACTCAGCACGCTGAATCTTCGTGCCACACACAAAGCAGGGTTTTCCGTGCCTGCGATAGACATATCGCGCCTCATCTTCGTGTACCGGACCATTCTTATGCGGCCGGTCCTTCGGACGGGTTGTGATATAGCGCGTGTCCCGCATCCCTGTGCCCATCAGCTTTTTGGCGTCGTTCCAGATACCTTTGAGCACCGCGCGTTCAACATCCCTTCCCGGCTGCAGCGGATGCACCTTTGCCCGATATAAAAGCTCCGCGCGATAGATATTGCCAATCCCCGCCATCACAGATTGGTCCATCAGCAGCGCGCCAATTGGAGTGCTGCGCTTCGCAATCTTCTCAAAGGCCGGCTTTGGATCAGAACCGGGAATCAGAGGATCAGGTCCGAGTCGCCGGAGCAGCGATTCCCACTTCGCATTCGAAAAGATCGAAGTATCTGTCCCGCCGCGCAGCTCAATCCAGTCAGATTTGGTATAGATGCGCAGCCGCAGCGCGCCTTTCACCGGAGGAAAAGGCATCTTTCCCTGATGAAAGTCACCATACATGCCCAGATGCACATGCAGAATCAGATCCCGCCCGAAGTGATAACCCAGGTGTTTGCCAACAGCGTCCACACGCAACAGCTTGCGCCCGTCCAGCACTTCAGCATCAGGAAAACCACCATTCGGCGAATCCACCCGAACACGCTTCCCGGCGAAGACCGCAGCATGGTCCTGTGCGAAACGATGAATTTCATTTCCTTCCGGCATCGTGTCCGCAGCTTACAACACAAAGCTGTAAGCAAGCTACGGAATGCTGTCATTCTCCGACCTTATGCTTCCGTCATTCTGACGATTCAACGGGAGGAAGAATCCATGCAACGAACGTGGCAGGAAGGCACTCGTTGTTTCGGCTGAACAGAAATTGTAATAGTGATATTCAGATGACTGACTGAACTGATTACTTAGTTTTGCAAATGCAAGGATGCGGCCAAACCTCTCTGCGAATCTTCGCTGCAGGTGTATCCCGTGCTGTTTCTATTTCATATTTTTTCTTGCACGCATCCAAAATTTAGGGGACATGCGGAAATAATGAACGAGGCGCAGCGCGCTATTAGCCGTAAGACCTTAGCGTTCATTCCAATGACTGAAATACTAGAAACCAACCGGGGATGAATGGGAGGCATTTGTCCGAGTATGAGTCGCAGTCAACAATCTCGACTCGGTACGCATCGCCACGCCTCACTCAAAGCAGATTCTACATCCGGTTTCTAAAGCCCAATATGCTTCCGCCGAATGAAACGATCCAGCAGATCGAAAATTTCTTGTACAGGGCCCGGCCAAAGCAGGATGGTGGATGCGTTGCGGCTATTCTCTCGGCCTGTAATGTCATAATAGTTATGAAAATTGTGCGCTTTATCCGGAACATTGCAATTCTGGCAAGCACTTGTCTGGCGCTCTCGGGCATTGCCTGCAGCCAGCAGCCGTCAACGCCTGTGACGAAACCCGGCGTGCAACTCATCCAAATGAAAACACCGGATGCAAACGTTTTGTCCTCGCGTAAAGGCTCATATAGCTTCAAAGTTCCCGCAGGAGACTGGACCGATACCGGAGTTACCGTTACGCTTGGCGATCAGCTCAATTTTACGGCAACCGGAACAATTACGGTTTCCGACGGACATACTTCAACACCCGACGGCAACCCGCGCGGCTGGAAGGACCTCATCCGGCAGTTTCCACTCAATAGCGCCAACAGCGCCGCGCTCATAGGGCGCATTACGAACGGAGACGCTTCTGTTCCTTTCCTGATCGGAACAAGCAAGCAGATTGATGTAACCACAACCGGCAAGCTCTATCTCAGCGTGAACCTGAGCAGCGATCTTACGGGTGATGGCAGCTACTCCGTCACAATAAAGCTGTCAAAGGCGCAGGCTGCGGCAGCTCCCGCAGCCCCCATCAATCTGGCCGCTTCACTCTCTCCCGATCTGTTTGCGAATATTCCTCGCCGAGTACAGGACCAGCAGGGAAATTCTGGGGACATGGTGAACTTCGCCCTCATCGGCACGCAGGACCAGGTGCAAAAAGCCTTTGCTGCGGCCGGCTGGACATCTGTCGATAAAACAACGCAGGATGCAATTCTCCACGGTCTGCTGGCAACGCTTTCGCACGAAGCATATACACAGATGCCCATGAGCATTCTCTATCTCTTCGGGCGCCCGCAGGACCTCTCTTTTGCACGCGCCGATCCCATAGCGGTCGCAGCGATTCGGCATCATCTGCGTGTATGGAAGTCTTCAGAAACAGTAGATGGCAAACCGCTGTGGGTCGGTTCAGCCACGCACGACAGCGGCTTTGAAAAAGATCAGCGAAACGGCAATGTGACTCATCACATCGATCCCAATATCGATGAGGAGAGAGACTTTATTGAGCAAAGCTTTGCTGCCGCTGGCGTAATAAGCGGAGCTGCTTACGTTACTCCGAGCAATCCGCTGAAAGAGGCGCTTACGGCCACCGGCGGAAGTTTTCATTCCGATGGACGCATCGTCGTGATGGCCTTGCGCTGATTCAGTTCTTCATACGCTGTGCGCCGAAACAAGGTAGGATGAGTTCGCAGTCATATGCGAACACTTGACCTGCTGTTTGGCCGCCCTTTAGCCACATCTGATGAACGCGCCGAGCAGATCGGCCCCGCCGCGGGCATTCCGATCTTTGGTCTTGATGCGCTCAGCTCGGCCGCGTATGGACCAGAAGCCGCCCTTACGCTGCTGATTCCTCTGGGTCTCACAGGCGTGCACTATATTGTGCCCGTCACAATGGCCATTCTGATTCTGCTTGTCATTGTCTATTTCTCCTACCGGCAGACCATTGAGGCATATCCACATGGCGGCGGCTCTTATACGGTAGCGACGGAGAATCTGGGCAAAGGACCAGGTCTTCTGGCTGCAGCGGCACTGATGATCGACTACATCCTGACTGCCGCTGTAGGCATATCGGCTGGCGTTGGCGCATTGATCTCCGCCGTTCCCAGCCTGCACCAGCACACTCTGTCAATTTGCCTCGGCATTCTCGCGATTCTTACGCTGATCAATATGCGCGGGGTTCGAGATACCGGCGTCGCATTCCTCATCCCGACTTATCTCTTTCTCGGCACACTGCTCACAGTCATTATTCTCGGCGGAGTTCACGTGCTTCTGCGCGAAGGTCATCCAGTACCAATTGTCGCGCCACCTGTATTGCCGCCGATGACAACAGCGCTCACCTGGTGGCTCCTGCTCAAAGTGTTTTCCAGCGGCTGCACTGCTATGACCGGCGTAGAAGCTGTCAGCAACGGTGTGATGGCATTTCGCGATCCGCGGACAAAAAACGCAAAGAGCACGCTGACCATCATCATCGCTTTGCTCATTATTCTGCTCGCCGGCATTGCCCTGCTCTGCCGCGCTTACGGGATCGGCGCAACGGATCCGGGCAGTTCGGGATATCAAAGTGTGCTCTCTCAACTCACAGCAGCCGTTGTCGGCAAGGGCATCTTCTACTACGTCACCATCGGCTCGATTCTGCTGGTGCTTTCGCTCTCGGCAAACACCGCATTTGCCGACTTCCCACGCCTCACCCGCGCCATCGCTCAGCGAGATTACCTGCCCCACGTCTTTATTCTCCGGGGGCGCAGACTACTCTATTCGCACGGAATTTATGCATTGGTGACGTTCACCGCTGCCTTGCTGATTCTCTTTGGCGGAGTCACAGACAGGCTCATCCCGCTTTATGCAATTGGAGCCTTCATGGCCTTTACGCTCTCGCAGGCCGGCATGGTTGTGCACTGGTACAAGCAGAAAAACGCGAAAGGCCGCATGCTGGTCAACGGAATCGGCGCAACTGCTACCGGCATAACGACGCTGATAGTTTTAGGGACCAAGTTCGTGGACGGAGCCTGGGTCACGGCCATCCTGATTCCTGCGCTCATCATGCTCATGACCATTGTGCGCAGGCATTATGACGATACTGCCAGCGAGATAGCTCCTCAGCCACTACATATTGATGGTTTACTGCCACCGCGGGTCATCATTCCGATGGAAAAATGGAACCGCATCAGCGAACGGGGATTGCGCTTCGCCCTTGCTATGTCAACGGAGGTAGAGGTTGTCCATGTGGAATGTGGCGACGATGCGGACACCATCTGCGCGAATTGGAACAAGCTGGTACTCCCGCCGATTCGCGATGCCGGTCTGCCCGAGCCGCGGTTAACGACGATCAAATCGCCATATCGATTCTTCATCCAGCCATTTGTTGATCATGTTTTGGCAGAGCAAATAAAGTGTACCGACAGGCAAATTGCCGTTCTTGTGCCTGAGCTGGTAGTGAAGCACTGGTATGAAAACCTGCTGCACAATCAACGAGCAAACTTGCTGAAGCTCGCTCTGCTGGTGAAGGGAAATGAGAATATCGTCGTGATCAATATTCCCTGGTACCTGCACAGTTGAGAATTGGCTGTTGCCTCCCCGGCGGCCGCAATAGCATTCTTCAGCGATTCCATATATCTTTTGTACCAAGTATTTTAAGGGGTTCGTTCATGTCAGCCGTCAAGCGAATTTGGTTCCTGGTACTTCTGTTTTCGCCTCTGTACACGTATACATTCGCCCAGGAGATTCGCTTCGATCAGCAATCCCGCGTCTTCCGCATCGATGGCGGCGATGTGACGTATGCCTTCGGCATCAATGATGAAAATGCACTACAACCCCTTTACTGGGGCGGACGCCTCGGCGCGAATGACCATGTGGGACCAGCGCATACCAACAGAGGACACGCTTCTTTTGATTTACCTTCAGGCTCGACACCGCAGGAATTTGAAGGCTGGGGAGCAGGCTTGTTCTATCAACCAGCGCTTAAAATCACCTTCCCCGACGGCAACCGCGACCTCGTTCTTCATTATGTTTCCCACCATATCGACGGGGACAACCTCACCATTCAGCTCAAAGATATTTCCCGCAATGTGACCGTTGATCTGAAATACACAATTGATCCCAACACAGGAGTTCTGGGTCGTTCCGCTGTCATCACGAACAAAACGACAACTCCGCTGCTCATAGAGCAGGCAGCCGCTGCTTCGTGGTCTCTGCCTCATGCAACAGACTATTGGCTCTACTACCTGACTGGCCGCTGGGCGGGCGAAACCAACGTACAGCATGAGCCTGTTCGTCCCGGCACTCGCCTCATCGAAAGCCGCCGTGGATCAACCGGACACCAGAACAATCCCTGGTTTGCCATCGAACGCGGCAACAGCGGCGATCAGGATTCTGGTGACGTGTGGTTTGGCGCGCTCGCATGGAGCGGCTCATGGCGCATCACCGTCGAGCAGGACACGATGCAGAATGTGAGAATTACAGGCGGCTATAATCCATTCGATTTTGGTTACAAGCTCGCGCCGAACGAACAGCTTGAAACCCCTGTTTTCTACGGCGGATTTTCACAGCATGGTATTGGAGGCGCATCGCGTCTGCTGCATCAGTTCGAAATCAGCAAGATTCTGCCTGAAGGCCCAAAGCCGCGCCCACGGCCTGTTCTGTACAACTCGTGGGAAGCGACGGAGTTCAACGTTACTGAGCAAGGCCAGGAAGAACTTGCGGAGAAAGCGGCGAAAATTGGCGTCGAGCGCTTTGTGATGGACGACGGCTGGTTCGGTCAGCGCAAGGATGATCACGCCGGCCTCGGCGATTGGTATGTGAACAAGGAAAAATTTCCGAACGGCCTCAAGCCGCTTATCGATAAGGTGCATTCGCTCGGCATGGATTTCGGACTCTGGGTTGAGCCTGAAATGGTTAATCCTAACAGCGATCTATACCGCAAGCACCCCGACTGGGTTTTGAATTTTGAAGGCCGCCCGCGCACCGAAGGCCGCAATCAGTTGGTCCTGAATCTTGCGCGACAGGACGTCCGCGACTACGTCTTCGGCTTCCTCGACAAGCTGCTTACGGAGAATGACATTGCCTTTCTCAAGTGGGACTACAACCGCAACTGGTCTGAACCCGGATGGCCTGCCGTCGCGCCTGATGAGCAGAAGAAGGTCTATGTAAAGTACGTCGACAACCTGTATTCAATTTTGAAGGAGCTGCGCGAGAAGCATCCAAAAGTCGAAATCGAATCCTGCTCCGGTGGGGGTGGACGCGTCGACCTCGGCATTCTGCGTTATACCGACGAAGTGTGGACCTCAGACAATACTGATCCATTCGACCGCCTCACTATTCAGGACGGCTTCACATATGCCTACACGCCCGGCGTGATGATGGCCTGGGTTACGGAATCGCCAGCCGGGCCAAACCATAGTCCGCGCTCGCTAGACTATCGTTTTCTCTCTTCGATGCAAGGCTCACTCGGCATCGGCTCGAATCTGAATCATTGGAGCGATGCCGACTTCGCCACAGCGAAGCACCTGATCGCGGAATACAAGGAGATTCGTGAAACCGTGCAGCACGGCGCTCTCTATCGGCTGATCTCTCCGGAAAACGGAAGCGAACAGTCTGCGACGGAATCAGTCTCTGCAGACCACAGTCAAGCCGCAGTCTTTGCTTTTCTGCATTCGAGCCAATTCGGCTATCCATATCCGCGTCTTTTCCTGCATGGACTCGATCGAGATGCGCAGTACCAGCTTCACTGGATTACAGAAAAACCAGGGGGCAATCTGCCGGAATCAGCAAGCGGCGCTTACTGGATGGGGCACGGAGTCGATCTCCATCTGGACGGTGATTTTCAGGCTACGGCTTTTCGACTGGAGAAAGCGCGCTAGCACGTTGCGTTCGGCGGCATGAAGCCCAATAAACTGCAACACCAACACCGACCAGAAAGACCGTCGAGCCGATCACCTTCGCAATCGCCAGCGGCTTGTTCGGTTCTTCATCTGGAGGGATAACAGAGAGCACAATCGTCACCAGCGTCGTCAGCAGTCCGATGGAAGCAAGCAATATGGCAACCGGCTTGCCACCGGGAATGCGAATCGTTCCCGGCGCCACCGGCTCGCGTTGCAGTCGGATCATCGACACAAAGAGAAACGCAAACGGAATGAAGTAGGTGATGATCGACATGCTCACCATCACGTTGTACGCGCTGCGCACTGTTGTTCCTGCCTGACTGAGCAGCGCACATAACATTCCGACAATGCCGTATGCGCCAATGGCAATCCATGGCGTGCGCCAGCGCGGATGCACACGTCCGAAGATCGGCGGCAGATAACGATCAATACCCGCAACAAACGGCAGCCTAGAAGTAGATGAAAGATATGCTCCGGCGCTGCCTACACTGTTGAAGACCACCAGCAGCGCAACCGGAGCGATCAGCCATGTCAGATTCAGCTTCGTGCACATCAAAGAAATCGCACTGACGAATCCACCGACGCCGTTGATGGCCGAACTAGGCAGAGCGATCAGCATAGCAATCGTCCCTGCGATATAGCAGGAGGCAATCAGGATCCCGGCAATCACCAGTGAACGCGGTATCGTGCGTCGGGCATCTTTGATCTCCTCCCCCATGAAAGAGCCGGTTTCAACGCCGCCGAAAGCGAAAAAAATCGTCGACCAGAAGATAGCGTTCTTCAGGTCAGCATGCGGCATGAGATTCGCGGCAGAAAAGTTCGTCGCCGAACCGTAACGTCCTGCGAAAATGGCTGCCAATCCCAGCAGCGCAGCTATAGGAACCCACGTACCCAGCGTGCAGCAGTTCGTCAGCCATTTGGCCTGCTTCAACCCGAGGATGTTCAGCAGCGTAATCAGCCCAAGCCACGCGAGCGCAAAAACCATGTAATAGGTTGCGTCGTTCGTAAGGTGCTCTCCGTGTTTACCAAGCGCAAAAAGCGCGCTGCCCGCGCCAAAATACAGCACGGCTGGAAAGTAGGGCAGGTTGCTCATCCAGTATGTCCATGCTGCGATGAAGCCGGAGAAATCCCCAAAGGCGTGTTGGGTCCAAACGTAGAGTCCGCCCTCCTGTGGATAGCGTGATGACAACTCAAGCACGCAGCCGGCAAGCGGCACAAAGAAACACAAGCAGGCAAATATCCAGATCGTGATGGTGCTTGGACCAGCAGCCGCGGCGGTGGCGATCCAGCGAAGGCTCAGTCCGCCCGCCAGATAGAAGAGGACTAAATCAAAGAGGCCGAGTTCTCGCTTCAGCGCAGATGTTGTGGTTTTCTCCGGCATGCTTTCGCGCAGCATACCTGCTCCAGACGCGCAAAGACCAGAACTATTTCTGCGCCATGTCTTTCAGAACAGCCATAGCGGCATTGCGACCGTTAATGCCAATCACGCTGCCACCTGGATGCGTACACGCTCCGCAAAGGTAAACTCCAGGCATCGGCGTCCGCGAACTGAGACGGTTTGACCACATATACGGCGGCAAACACTCTCCCTGGAAAATGTGTCCGCCTGTGAGCCCGACTTTTTCCTCGATATCCGGCGGCCCCAGCACCTGCGCATCGATCACAGCCGTATCCATGTTGCTGCAGAAGCGGCCAATTGAATCCAGCGCCAGCTTTCGCACTTCGGCGCGGCGACCGTCCCACGTGCCTTCTTCAAAGTGATAGGGCACATACTGCGCGAAAACACTCATCGTATGCTGTCCGCCGGGAACAACGCTCGCATCATGCGCGCTCTGGAAGTAAAGCTCGCACCACAAATGTTCTGGCAGACGCCCTACGCGCGCCGCCGCAAAGCTCTCTTTCCATTCAGCTTTGGTAAGCGGCGCATTGATTTGGCCCAGATGATGGGGCTCGCGCGTCCCCGGACGCGAAGTAAAATTCGGAAGCTCACTCAGCAATACATTCAGCTTTACCGTGCAGCCCTCAATCGGGACTGACTCGATCTTTGCTTTCCATGCAGCATCTGCGGAATTATCGAGCATACGCAGCGTCCGGCGCGGATCGGCATTCGAAACCACAATTGGCGCGTTGATGCGTTCTCCGCCTTCGAGCATTACACCTTCACCTGGAAAAATCCTGGCCACTGGAACGCTAGCCGCAACAACCGCGCCAGCCTCACGCGCCGCATCGCAGAAGTAGAACGAAACCATGCCCATTCCGCCCTTCACATATCCCCACATGCCGGGCATGCCGCCTAGTCTTCCCGAAGAATGATGAAAGCGAATCGAAGCCGTGCCGGCATCGAAAGGGCTGGCATTGGTGCCAATCACGCCCTGTCCCAGATATGCCACCTGCAATCGCTCATCCTGCAAGTAGTGCTCTACGAACTCAGCCATCGACCAACAGAAGAGCAGTTTCTTTGCTTCTTCGTCGTTGCCCAGCCGCTCTTCAATCTGCTCACGGGTTGGCGCTTCGCCAATCCAAGTATCTCCATAGCCCGCAGGACGCAGAATATCGCGCAGCCGCCGGATCACATCGCTCATGGCGCGCCAGCCTTCTACATCGCGGCTGCTGAAGCGGCGAATTTCCTCCTCACATTGCGCATCATCATCCCACAGCTGAATGCTGCTGCCATCGAGAAACGGCACAAAAAGGCCATTCACAGCAGGCGACCACGCAAAGCCGCGCTGTGGCAGATTCAGTTCTTCGATAACCAATGGATGCAGCAGGCCGGCAAGATACGCACACGGAGACATGCGCACGCCCGGAAATGGCTCTTCAATCGTGCACGCTCCGCCAATGCGCTCGCGGCTTTCGAGCACCAAGACACGCTTGCCCGCTCGCGCCAGATATGTAGCGCAGGCCAATCCATTATGGCCAGCGCCGACGACAATAACATCCCAGATCCGACTGGAAAGCTCCTTGACAGGCGCGGGTACACCGATCTTTCCGAGAGAATATGCTGCAGGTGAGAAGTAATTGTTGATCATCAAAATTGCAGCTTACATCACCGGAAAGCGTTCGCGCACTTCATATATTGACCCGGAAGGCCCAGTAAAACTCTGGTACAAGAGAAACTCCTTTGCCTGGAAGGAAGGCAGTCGGGCGGCAGGCTGGCCCCAGCGAACTGCTTTCTTCAGACGCGCAAAGTCCGGCGAGGGCCCGCGTCCCTTTCTGCGCGCCAGAGTGATATGTGGAGAGAAAGCGCGCTCCTCCGGCTCAAATCCGCAGGGCAACAACGTGTGTTCTATTTCATCGTGCAGCGCAACGAGCGAAGCCGTAGGTTCTACAGAAATATGAAATACGCCAGCGCGTTCAAAAAATCCCGGCTCGGCCAAGTCGATATCAGGAGCCTGTGCGTGTATTTTCCGTAACTGCTCAACCACGCACGAGCATCTTTCTTCATCTGTTTCGCCCAGAAATTGCAACGTCACATGCCACTGTTCAGGTGAAGACCAGCGCAAACGAACAAAAGCTTCACGCAGTTCACTTGCCCACGCGGCAATGGCCTGCTGCGTTTTGCTGTCCAATGCAATGCCAACGAAAAGACGCACGGAGCCAGTTTATTTCACGCGGCATCCGGCAGATGAATCTGCCTGCGGCGAATAATCCAGAGCGTAACTCCAACCAGCGCCCATGCCGTGCCTGCAATACGCGCCAGTGGTCCGAGGTTTGTCCAGATAAACAGGCATGTCAGGAAGCCTGCCGCTGAAATCAGCATCGGAATCCATTGCGCGAATTTGCCGCTGCGCCATCCCAGCATGACCGAGGCAACGTTCACTCCCATAAATGCCAGCAGAGCGCCGTAGTTGAGCAGCTCTGTTCCAAGCTGGTAGCTGAAAAATAGTGCGCCGGCAAGGCAAATGCCGCCAATCAGCAAAACGTTATTGCGTGGAATGCGATTCTTTGGATGAATCGCGCCGAAGAATCGCTTAGGCAGCGCGCCATCCTGCCCCATGGCCAGCAGCAACCGGGCAGCCCCCAGATGCGACGCTATACCCGATCCCAGATTCGCCAGCAATAGCGCGGCGTTCACAATCATGAACAGAATCGGTCCGCCAGCGCGTCCTGAAATATGCACGTAGGCTGTATCAATATCGGGAAACGCCTGACCGCGCGGCCATACCAGCTGCCCTAAATAAACTTCGATTGAAGCAAGTATGCCGGTCGCGAAACAAGCCATCACAATCGCGCGAGGAACACTACGCGCCGGGTCTTTCGCTTCATCGGTGAGCGTGGAAATACCATCAAAACCGATGTAAGAAAGCACAGCAATTGAAGTGCCGCGTAAAAGACCGCCGCGCGAGAATGTGCTTGGATCGTAAAAGGGATTTGTATAAAACGACGACGGCTGCGGGGGCAGATGAATCAGGTAGCGCAACGCTGCAACCACAACCAACACTACCACGATTCCAAGCGCGGCCGCCATGCCGGCGTTGATACGCGCCGAGGTTTCGACGCCATTCAGATTCAGCAGCGTAAAAAGTGCTGCAAAGAACAAGACAAATGCAACATAAGGAATCTCTGGAAGAAAGTTCTGCGCTGCTTTACTGCACCAGATAATGCAGATCAGAGGGTTCAGAACGTAATCCATCACCAGACACCAGCCGGTGAGATAGCCCAGGCTCGGGTGCAGTTCTTTGCCGACATACATAAATGCCGAGCCGCCATGTGGATAAACGCGGGCCATCCGCCCGTAGCTGACCGAAGTAAAGAGCATTGCCACCAGCGCGCACAGAATCGCCGTAACCACGTGCCCGCGCGCAACATGGTAGATCACGCCAAAACTCGGCATGGGAGCCGTCGGTTGGATGAGGACGATACCGTAGAGCAAAAGGTCCCAGAAGCGGAGGCTCCGCTTAAGCGTGACCTGCCCTTCACTCACAGTGACTGACTTATTCGACATGCTGCTCACTCGCTCGGGAGCTTTGAACCTCTGCTGTTGTTTTGGCTGGCGAAAGCCGCAGCGTTTGTTCTGGAATATTCCATCCCGATACAACAACAGTCGGGTTGCTCGGAGCATGCAACGGAAGCCTGGCAGTCAGTGTCCAAGCCTCACCTGGCATTAACTCAACATAATTATCCGACCACATAACCGGCACGATATCTTCTCCGTGGCCATCACGCGCAGCTACGGCGATCTGAAACGCTAACACCTTCGATTTGTTCTGTAAGCGAAGCTGCAACAATTTGCCATTTTCTGTAGATACATGCGCCTCTACCTGCGCCTTCGGCAAGGCCGCCAACTCTGTCATATCTTCATACTGAATGGCTGGAGTATGTGTGTAATCAGTCTTGCTCCAGTCAAACGTTGTTAGCTTGGACGGCACCCAATAGAAGTTGCGGCTCAATATTCTCCCTGACTCATCTTTTAAGGTGAGGTCAATAAAATAGACTTTTGAACCTGTCGAGAATACATCATCAGGAATAGAAATAACCCGCTGTGAAGTATCTGCATTTACTGTTAGCGTCAGCCGCTTATCGAAAAGCTCCTTAAGGTTAAGGTCATACACCCGGGCCGACACCTCAAGTTGCGACGATGCCTGATACGAGCTGTTCACCACCACAATGCTGTGGTCATCATAGGAATACTGCACGTGCAGCGGTTCGCATGCCTTCTTTGTGCCGTAGTAACCGCCGCCGGCGTCCAGGTAGTAGTCATACAGGTGCCAGATATTTGATGGCCAGGCATTGTTCAGCATCCACTGGATCACGCCTGTCGATGTGTATTTGTTCCGCGAATAGGCCTCGAACATCGCGCGCTCACCGTCATACGTCATTGCCTGCGCAATGCGAATGTAGTCTTGCAAATTGCCGGCCTTGCCATAGGTGGCATTCATTGCCTCGTCAAAAACTGTGAGCATCTTGAATTTGCCGCTTCCATTATGGAATGACCAGGAAGCGCTGCTCGTAGGCCATAGTTGATCTTGCGGAATATATTTACGCAAACTGCTGATGTTCGGAATTGCCGGTCCCGGACTTGTCTCTGTATTAAATCCATAGCTGCCGCCGTACTTGTCTTTGTCCACATACCAGTACGACGGAGCCACATAATCATAGGGTCCCGTCATCTTTACGCCGCTCTTCCCGCTCACAGTCGTCGGTACCGCCGAGGCAGAAGACAGAATCGGATTCGGCCAGTGCATCTGCGTTTCCACATCCAGATACATCTGTTCCACATCAGCCGGCGGCGGCCCGTCACTGCCATTCAGCCACACCAGAAGGCTCGCATGATGACGGATGCGCAGCATCTGCGCATGCAACGAAGCTTTCGCCACCTGATAATTCTCCGGCGTCCAGTCTTTCCATCGCTCCCACTGGTCGCAACAGCACCAGCCCAGCATCACCAGAATCCCCTGCTCATCGGCAAACTGGAAGAAATCCTCTGTTTCCAGCTTGCCTTCCAGCCGAATCGTATTCAGGTGCATGTCGCGCACTAATGTGAATTCTTCACGCAGCTTTTTCGGATCTTCGCGCAGCAGCATGTCCGGCGACCATCCTGCACCGCGAATCAGAATTGGCTTGCCGTTCACGCGAAAGAGGCGATATCCATTATCCGTTAGCTCAGAGGTGACTTCACGAATCCCGAAGCGCACAGACTGCTCATCCGAAACCCTCCCGCTCTCGGCAAATCGCAGCGTCAATGTTTCCAGATGCGGTGTACCCATCTGATACGGCCACCAGGCCACTGGATTCTTAACCTGTAACTGCTTATATGTCTCAGGATCGAAGACAACAGTCTTGTCCTCATGTGCGGCAAGATCAACCGTCTGCTGAATCTGAATGCCTGCAGCCGTGCCGATTACAATTCCATGCGCTGGCTTGTCGGTTGCATTGTGTAGCTCAGCGTAAACGGTCAGATTCGCCTGCTTGAGAGAAGTATCCGTGAAATGCGTGACAGCCATCGGCGAGCGCAGCGCTACCGGGCCGCTCGTCACCAGGTCAACCGCGCCCCATAATCCCATGTCTTTGTCCGGCGGACAGGGATTCCAGTCGACCCAGTTGATGCCAAGATCTTTTTCCGTAGGCGCGAAGGTCTCAACCGCAACAACATTTGGCTTGCCGGCGATAACATTATCAGTCACATCGAATTCATACGTGCGATACGCGCCCGCAACCTGCGAAGTGTCAGCAATGCGCTTTCCGTTGATCCAGACATCCGCACGATAGTTGATTCCCTTGAACCGCAGCCAGAGCGTGCGTCCCCTAACGGATGCCGGCACAACAAACTCTTTCCTATACCACCAGCCGCAGTGATACGGACTGTCCTCTGACATGGGCAGGCGGGCGAAAATCCCCCCAACTGGATACGTCATACCCGGAAGGTCGCGCAAGTTCGTGCCGTAATAAGGATCCTTGTAAATCCCAGCCGCGATCTGCGCCGCCACCACCGTCGCCGGCACTGTCGTCGATATCCAGCCCTGAGGGTGAAATGCAGCGGTTGAGATGCTTCCACCTTCCGTCTGCAGTTTGCAGGCCGATTGCACTTTCCAGCCTTCATGAAGCGTAATGGGAGGTAAGGCTTCCGCATGTGCACAGACATGCAACGATAGAACCACCATCAGGGCAGCAAAACATCCCGCCATCTTTTGCAGCATTCAGATACTCTCCGGTTTTTGAAGCGTAAAAGCTCACGACTCCAGTCTCTTCAGACCATCTCCGCCGATACAGGCTTGATGGCAATCTCCACGGTCCGACTCCCAAGTCGTGGATGTTTTGCCGTCAGCCTGGCTGTGCCCGCTTCTTCTTTAGCACGAATCCAAACTGCGCCCGTGCCGCCAATCAGCCCAAATGGATTGTCACCAATCAACTCCGCCGGTCCCTTCAGAGTGAGCACGATGGGATCATTCGCGTAAGGACGAATCGCATCGAACTCGTCCGTCACCCGCAGCACGACACGCGTCGTATCCGCTCCGTCGGCATTCAGTTCGTGATCATCGGCGCGAATAGAAAACTTCTGGTCGACGCCTCGCCCTGAGAGCGTCTTCGAAGCCACCTGTTTCCCGTTCAGATAGCCATCGATCCGCAGATCGCCCCACTTCAGCCAGCTGTCTTTGCCATCAATGTTCGTCAGGTCAAGGCTGAACGGCGCATATTTCAGATGCTGAAACTGTTCGCGGTCCGGATCAATCTCGGCAATCTGCTTCCAATCATCTCCATATCTGACGAAGAATTTCAGGTGGTTGCAATTCGAACAGACCATCGCTGTCGTAAAGCGCACCGCCTCATCGCCCATGGCCCAGTGAAACGCCGGCTCCAGCACAATCTCTTCTTCCGGATCACATTGCGATTTATAAAATCCTGCCGCGCATTTCGGTTCGCGGAAAATATCAAACACGCCGTGATAGCAGATGCGGTCGCCCGAGCCAAAATCAAAGTGCGTGTTGTAATCAAACGCGCACCAGCCAATACCACCCGCATATTGCGGATTCGAAGCCAGCTGATCGTGCACACGCGCATGGCGGATCGTGTGCTCACGCTGGCGCGCATCCTCGTCAATAGTCTTTGTCGGATAGGTATGCCCTACAAACTCCGTGTTCAGATAACGCGGATGGTTCGGCGGCTTCAGTGGCCAGCCGAAATCATTCACCGTGAACACATCCTCCAGAAACTCCGACTGCTGAAAATTACGAATGCCGCCTGTCTGCCGCGTCGGATCAAGCTTGTGCGCCATCGCATTCGTGCGCACATAGAAGTCGTGATCGTCGCGTGACTCATTGATGCGCACGCCCCACAAAACAATGGACGGATGGTTCCAGTCCCGCCGGATCATGCGGCTAACGTTATCGACAGAGATATCCTGCCATGCCTTATCGCCGATATGCTGCCATCCTGGAATCTCTTCCAGCACCAGCAGCCCGTATTCATCGCATGCATCCAGAAAATGCCGAGACTGCGGATAATGTGACGTTCGCACAATATTGCAGTGATACTGCTTGCGCAGAATGTATGCATCGCGCCGCTGCACACGCCCCGGCATTGCCTGCCCGACAAACGGAAATGTTTGGTGTCGGTCCAGCCCTCGCAACTTGATGATCTTGCCGTTCAGCTCAAATCCATGATCGGTAAACTGGGCCTCGCGGAACCCAATCCGCCGCGTATCTTCATCAACCAACTGTGAACCGCGCAGCAACTGGACCTTCACAGAATAAAGCTTCGGATTCTTCAAGTCCCACAGAACGATCCCATTCAGCTTTCCGAATGTGACCATATAACTCACCGGCTCCGCTGCTGCTTGCGACGATGGGACCTTCTGCGTAGCCCTCGCAACTGTCTTCTCTCCATCCAGAATCGTCGCCTCCAGCACCAACGCACCGGGCGACGGCTCCAGATGCTGCACAAAACACTGCACGTCCAACGCGGGGCTATTTAGTACATCCTTCGGCTGTGCAAAAATATTTTCAATAAAAGTAGAAGGAACCACTCGCAACGAAACTTCGCGGTAAATCCCACCAAACGTCAGGTAATCAATCTGGTATCCAAATGGAGGAATGTCCGGCCTCTCCGTCGAATCCACATCGACCGCCAGCACGTTATCTCCGCCAAAATTCAAATGCGGTGTCAGTTCAAATGAAAATGGCGTATATCCGCCTTTGTATTCGCCGAGCTTCTGCCCATTAATCCACACTGTCGAAGCGGTCATCACGCCTTCAAAATCCACAAAGACGCGTTTACCTTTTGCTTCAGCAGGCAACCGAAATTTTCTCCGATAGAGCGAGACGAACTCGTACTCCTTGTCATCAAAGCTGTGCCACGGCAGCTTTACGTTCGTATGCGGCACGACCACGCGCTCAAAGACTGAATCATCAAATCCCGCATCATGTCCGCCTTCTACAAACTTCGGGCTGTAGCGCCAGCCGCGATTCATCGCCAGCACCATCCGCCCGCCCGCATTTTGCCCTTCGGCAAATACCTTTCCGCCAACGGCTGCTCCGGCAACGAGCGCACCGCCCGTCTTCATAAAATCGCGTCTATCCATTGATTTACCCTCAGGATGAAACCGCTTTCAACAATAAACGATCAGATGCACGACGCGCAGAAAAATGGCGGCGCAGGCCAACCTGAGCCCCGCGCCGCCAGATACGCCGCGTTAATTTAGCTCATTTCTAGAGAAGGTGTAGACCAACCATAGAGTCGTCATTTTTAGCCGCAGGCGAAAAATCCCGAACCGCTGGGCTTGAGATTCTTCCTCCTTCCCGTCGTCAGAATGACGGCGGTTACACTAATACAGAAAATGCTTTAGAACTCAATCCGAGCCGCAAACTGCGCAATTCGCTTGTTGGTCAGCGGTGTATGGGCATATCCAAAGTTCGGCTGGTTATCAAGAGTCGCCGAAACTGAATGCGGGTCAAAGCGCACGCTGTTCGTCACGTTGAACATTTCCCAGCGAAGCTGTAACTTGGCGCGCTCCGTCATAGCAAACGTCTTGTTCAGACCGGTGTCCCAATCGTAATATCCGTCGCCACGCATCGAGTTCCTCGTGCCGGAAAATCCAGGCAGTGTGAAATCAAACGACTTGAACACGGTCTGCGGATCGGCGAAGCGTTGGTTCAGCTTTCCTTTCCTCGCCGCCCTGGAGGGGATTTTAGAAATCTGTGTTGCAAATCCCTGAATGTCCCAGTTCGTCGGATAGTACGCGCCATTGTTCATCAGGAAGGGAAACCCGCTTGTCCAGCGGATGATGCCTGTCGTCTGCCATCCTCCCAGGAACAGGTCTTCAACTCTACTCGCATTCGCCATAAAGTGGCGTCCGCGTCCAAACGGCAGATCCCAGATATAGTTCGCATTAATCTGGTGCGTCGCATCATAATCAGAAACGCCATAGAGTTGGTTCGGATCCCACGTGTTCATGATCTGTGCATAATTCGTTCCTCCCGAGCTGCTCAGTCGTTCTGCCTGCGACGTAATATCCATCGACTTCGACAGTGTGTAGTTGAAGTCCGCCTGCAGCCCTGCTCCAAACTGCTGCCGATACACAACCTGTAGAGCGTTGTAATTTGAAAAGCCAATCGAGCGCCATGCGTACAATGCTGAGTACTGATCGTGATAGAAGCGGTACGACGGATAAGTGCCGTTCGGGTTCACTCCCGCGCCGCTCAACGAATCCGGCACATCGAGCACATACAGCGCATAGGTTTCGTTGTATTTGTAGAGCTGATATAACTCATAAACATTCTGCGTTGCTGTTAATGGTCCCCAGCCAATGTCCGCGCCGTCCAGTGCTCCAAACAGATTCTCCCAGTAAGGAATCGGCTGCACCGCGCTTACAGGAACCCCGGCGCGCGCCATTTTCGAAATCTGTGCCGCGGGTCCAAAATAAGGCGAACCGCCATTTACCAGGTTGATGGGCATGGCCACGTCTTCCTGCGCCAGCAACCGGTGAGCCAGGCGGCCCACGTACGAAAGCTCGAGCGACGACCCATTGCGCAATTCACGCTGAATCGAAAAATCAATCAGGTGCGCATAGGGAGTTTTGATCTTTTGGTCCAGTCCCCAGCTGATGGCAAATTGATCCGAGCTTGGAATTGCAGGAAAACCACCCGGAGGCGCCGCAGGCAGCACGCTCGCCGGAATCGTATACAGATCGGTGAATCGCGGAGCCGTAGCGATCGGAACCGATCCCGGCGGATTCGACAGGTTCGTCGACAATCCGAAAGAACCAGTCGTATCGAAGGTATTCACCGTTGCCGCGCCAAAGTGATCGAAAACAAGCGAATACCCAGCGCGAATACTGCTCTTGTTGTTCCCGAAGATCTTGTACCAGAAGCCACTGTCTGGGGTCGGCGAATAAGCCAGCGCCAGCCGCGGCCCAATATCGTTCTTCTCCATGTTCCAGAAATCCGGACGATGGTTGTAGCGTCCATTCAGATCAAACGCCACTTCACCAATTGCGTTCGCTGCGCCGCCCTGGATCGCCTGCTGCGCGCTGTCTTTGTAATAGCTGGTAAGCGAATATGGCTTGCATACGCCGCCATTCATCATGCAGGTTCCTACTTGTGTGCCCGTCGTCTCGGCTGGAGTCTGCAGCAGCGACCAGCGCAGGCCGTACGTCAGGGTCAGATTCTTCAGCGCCTTCCACGAGTCCTGAGCATAAAACTCATACTCGTTCCACCGGTAATCGCGCTTCAGCACAGTGCCCAGCGGAAGAGCGTTACCCTGCTTGTTGTAGTTATAGATTGCATCTCCTTCAGTCACAATTCCAACCAGTCCCAGCAATGCGTCGTTGTATTGGTTGACGAAGACCTGGTCCACTGCCGGATAGCCATAAGCCGCCGGATCGAAAGCGCCTCCGTTGCCGGCAACGGTAGAGCCATTCGCCAGCCACCCCTGGTTCATCTGCCCACCCGGATATGAATTCGCATCACTCGTCCGCCGGTCATCAATCAGGCGGATATTCACGCCGAATGCAAAGCTGTGGTCATGCTTCGTCCACGAGAGGTCATCCACAATGTTATGCACTGGAATGATGTAGGATGTGCTGCGCGAAAAAGATTGGGGATCAGATACTGCAGCGAGGGACACATGCGGTTGCTTCGAAACGCCCGCATCATCCACACCCTGCCGCGTAAATCCATAACGCAGTGTGTTCACCAGGTTGGGCGTAATCACCGCGGTATATCCAGCGGCCATGCCCTTACTGTTGGTTAATTCTGAGCTCGACGGAGGTTGCCCTGGAAACACGGGCGCGCTGGGTTCATCATCGTTTTGCAGATTTCCGCGCCAGAAAACCTCATGATTGCCATTGCGCGTAATGTTCCAGTCAAAACGAGCAATGTACGTGTTGTAGCTGCGATGCAGCGTATAAGGAAAGCGGAATCCAGCTGTATTCAGCGTATCGCCCTGCGTGGGATCATTAGGTTCCGGATATTGCGAATAGATCTTTAAAATATTCTGGTTCGCGCCGATTCCTTGTGGGTCCATCCCCTGAATCTGCTGCGGCGTAAGATTAAATACTGTCCCATCCGCCGTCTGATACTGAATGTTTCCCGCGCGAAAGCTGTCCAGCGGCACGGTCCCAGCGTTTACGCTTTGACCTTCCGTATCGCGGCGGCCCTCGTAGTTCAGGAAATAAAACACCTTGTCCCGCAGAATCGGTCCGCCGACAGCGCCTCCAAACACGTTGCGGATCAGCTTCGGAGGCGTATTCGGCTGCCCTGCTGCTAATTGCTGTTGTTTGTTAAAGAAGTCATTCGCCTCAAATATATTGCTGCGGTTGTACTCATACACCGCTCCATGCAATTGGTTGGTCCCACTCCGCGTGACCAGACCGACCTGCGCGCCCGACGAGCGACCCTCTGCTGCATCCGGATTACTGGTAGTTACACGAAATTCGCCAACCGAATCCTGCGTTACGCGCAGTACGCTGGTAAAGGCATAGCCGTTGTTCAGATCGTTTACGTCCACGCCATCCAGCGTAATGTTCGACTGATCGCTGCGTCCCCCGTTCACCGTTCCGCTGCGCGAATCGCCGGAGTTGTTCCCGACTGCCTGCGTGCCATTGTTCTCATCCGTGCGGCCCAGGTATGTAACCCCGGGCTGCAGGCTCAACAGATCGGGCACATTGCGTCCTTCAATTGGTAGCGACTGAATCTGCTTCTCCGCAAAAGCATTGCCCAGCGTCGCGTCCGTCGTGTTCAGGTCTGGCTGAACATTGGTGCTCACCTCGACCTGTTGCGTCACAGTAGCCACCGCCAACGTCACATCTTCGGTCGCCGGCTGACCAACCAACAGATTCATGCCGCGCTTCTCTACCGGGGAAAAACCTTCACCGTTCACCGATAGGGTGTACTGTCCCGGAGTAAGCTGCAAAAATTGATACTCACCGCTGGCATCCGTTGTTCCCTGCCGCTCGGCCCCTGTTGCTGTCAACGTGAGCTTTACCTGAGCGCCAGCCACCACGGCGCCACTCGAATCCGTAACATGTCCGCGTAGGGAAGTAGTCGCTTGCCCCCAGCTGAACAACGAACACACGACTGCAAACGCCGCCAAAAAAAATACAGCACGCATCCATCGCATCTTGGTCTCCTCAATCTTTCAGCAGTACAGTCCCGATTTCTTAAAGTCATGCATCCGGCTTTGTGGGATCGTTTCCATAACAAAAACAGAATTTAACCCTGGCAGACTCTCGGATAAGTAGTATCCCTTTTACACTGAAATTCAGGAGACAGAAAGAATTTTCGATGAACTGAAATAGATCTGCTTGGAAATGCGGCCAGGCCCGTTTGGGCAAAGCGCTGGCCGCCAGGTTGGAGGGGGACGCTCTACAGGGGCGCTCCAACACATGCTCTTAAAGAGCTGGATGACAGCGGAAATAAGAAGCCACTGCGTCCAATCGGTGGACTGCATCATTGTTTTGAAAAATATTACTTATTGGCTTAAGTTTCCATCTCAGCGTGGTTCAGCTTGCCAAGGGAGTATGTGCATGTTCGATCCTGTTAAAGCACCTTTTTTAAACAAATCAGAGCCCCAATCAATCCGCATCCAAGCGCAATCCACCCGCGATGCGTGCTGAAATTCGCCTCCAGGCTGAATGGGCGAGACTTTTGATCGAATGGGCCATGCGTTGCGAAGCCATTGGTCACTGGCCCCCACAGATTATTCCGCCGGTCCGGAGAGTCTTCCGTCTCGCGCTGTTGTGACTCATATCCGTTCTTTCCCAGATAGCGGTCGAGAAGTCCGGGCACAATCCTTTGCGTCATGATTGCTTTCACTGTCGATCCCCCGACCCAATACTCGCGACGCGGACAGCGTGCAAGCGCTGCATGCAGCACCACCTGCGCGCCCACTTCAGGCTCATAGATCGGAGGCACCGGTTGCGGCATTCGCGGAAGCCGGCTTTTCACCCACGTAAACTGTGGCGTATTCATAGCCGGCATATGCACAACCGATACCTTCACGTTACTTCTGTCGTGATAAAGCTCGCATCGCAGTGAGTCTGTGAATCCCACAATGGCGTGTTTCGTAGCGCAATATGCTGATTGCAACGGAATGCTGCGATAAGCCAGCGCCGATCCAATCTGAATGATTCGTCCTCTGTCGCGCGGCAGCATGCGCCGGAGCGCAGCCAGTGTTCCGTAAACATAGCCGAGATAGTTGACCTCGGTCACGCGCCGGTATTCTTTGGCTTCCATCTCCCTGACTGGGGAAAATACAGAGACCATCGCATTGTTGACCCATACATCAATCGGTCCCAACTGTTCTTCAAGTGCCGCCGCCGCCTCTTCTACCGCAGTCTCGTCACTCACATCCGCGGCATAACCGGCTCCTTTGCCGCCCAGCTTTTCAACCTCAGCAGCCGTAGCAGCCAGAGCAGGTTTGTCACGCGATATAAGACCAACTGACGCGCCCTCTTTTGCAAATATATGAGCAATAGCACGCCCCAGCCCAGCTGAAGCGCCAGTCACAACAACAGTTATGGATTGTTTCATTCGTCTCTCCGAAGCCCCTGTATATTCGGACTCCGGATTGCCGCGTGAAGATGCCTGCTTCGTCAGGCGGCGCGCGGCGCTTTCGGCTGTAGCTCAGGCGCATACCAATCCTGCCGGGTCAACGGCGCCTCCTGTTTCGACCGGTCAGGCTTCTGCAGCAACGTATGATAAATATTAATTCTCCCGCTCCGGAAAGCCCGTGCTGACGCAATCATGTACAGCTTCCATATGCGATATGTAATTTCATCGGTCGTATTTTTGGCTTCTGCTGCATTCAATTCCAACCCACGCACCCAGCGATCAAGTGTCAGAGCATAATGCTCGCGCAGGCTCTCAACGTCCTGGATTTCAAAGCCGCATTCCTCTGATTCACGAAGCATCCTGTTCAGCGGAACCAGCTCTCCATCCGGAAACACATAAGTGTCCATAAACGAGGGGCCCTTTCTGCTGTAAGTCGCCGATGCAGCAATGCCGCTGTTGAGAAATACCCCTCCGGGCCGCAGTAGCCGCCATGCCTGACGAAAGTACGTGCCCAGCATCGATTCGCCCACATGCTCCACCATGCCGATGCTGGAAATTTTGTCGTACTCCTCCTCGCCCTCAGCATCGCGGTAATCGCAAAGCCTCACCGCGCAGCGATCCGAAAGACCCGCCGAAGCAATGCGCTCCGATGCCAGCTCAGCCTGCCGCGCGCTTAGAGTTATGCCGCAGGCATATGCGCCATACTGAGAAGCTGCATGCATAATGAGACCGCCCCATCCGCATCCGATATCCAGCAGCTTATCTCCGGGGCGGATTCTCAGTTTTCTGCAGATATAGTCCAGCTTGCGTGTCTGCGCAATATCCAGACTCTCATCCGGAGATTCGAAATACGCGCAGGAGTACATCATGTTGCGATCCAGCCAGAGCTGATAAAACTCGTTTGACACATCATAGTGTCGGGCGATTGCGGCGCGGTCACTCTCGCGAGAATGTAATGCCTGATCATCCTGTGGATCGCGCGTTCGGGGTTTTTCACTGGCAGGCGGAAGCACATCAGCAAGTAGATGATGCGCTATCTTGTGCGATGAATCGGAGCCGCGCGCGATCAACTGTTCAGCAAAGGCAAGGGCCGCATCAAAATCCCCCTCCACGTCGAGATCGCTCCGAATGAATGCCTCTCCCAGCGTCAGCTCATTTGGTGTTTCCAACAAGCTTCGCAACGCATCCGGTTTTCTGATAACTAGGGTGAAATCCGACTTCCCATCGGGTTGTATCAGAGTTCCATCCCAGAGCCTGACGGAAAATCCCTGTAATTCCCCACTCCGGGAGAATTCCTTTAGCAGAACCATGACGATCTGTTTTGATATCTGGCCACGGATTGACTGCATGGAAGGCAACATGAGACCTCCTTCAAAAATGACGCATGTTGATAACTATGTCCGGCACATTAAAAAGTTGCAGGAAGTAGTCGACGCAGCAGCAGCTTTATTTTTGAGAGGCCGGCTCTTACAAATGGTTGCGGCTTTGCCTGCAATGCAGATGAGTTATCCTGACGGCATGGATTGCATCTTTTGCAAAATCATCGCCGGTACAATTCCTTCTAAAAAGGTCTATGAAGATGATCGCGCCTACGCCTTTGCCGACATCGATCCAAAGGCCCCCGTACATCTCCTGATTATCCCGAAGAAACACATCCCCTCGCTTGCCGACATCGACGCAGATGACAGTCCACTTCTTGGTCACTTGCATGCAATCGCTAAGAAGCTTGCCGCTGAACAGAATTTAAGCAATGGTTTTCGAACCGTCATCAATACCGGCCCCGACGGAGGTCAAACAGTTTCACATCTCCACATGCATTTGCTCGGCGGACGCCACATGCACTGGCCTCCGGGCTAGCAGTCCTCAATTTACTTCTGCTGCGCTGTCGCTGCCGCATTGCTGAACAAATCTACATTCACCTTATCGACGACCGCAGTCCCCGTATCCACAAAAACAGGAAACGGCGAAAACGTATCGACGCTGTAGTCGCTGCTGAATGTTTTCGGACCATCATGATGGACCTGATCGAGCGCCTTCAATCCGATGTACGCCATGGTGTACGGCTTCTGCGCAATCGTCGCATTGATTACTCCGCTCCGGATCAGGTTCAGCGTGTCGGGATCGACATCCATCGCCACCAGCAGGCGATGCGCGCTGTCATTCTTCAGCACCGATGCCACTTCTTTTCCCGCTGAAGCTTCCAGACAGATAAAGGCATCGATCTTCTTATCTCCCGTCTGCGCCATATATTGCTGCGCCTTGTCGAAGGCAGCTGTCGACTCGCCTTTGATATCCACCACCTCTACAGTCTTAATTCCGGGATGATCAGCAAAAACATCCTGATAACCCTTGAAGCGCTCATCCAGGTTCGGCTGCCCGGGCATCGAGAAGAACACGACATTGCCCTTGCCACCGGGCAACTGGCTTATCACGCGTTGTCCGCCCAGATGTCCTGCTTCGAGATTATTTGTGCCGATAAAAAAGAGCCGATGACTGTGTGGAGCATCTGAGTCCATCGTGATAATTGGGATCCCGGCATCAATGCCGGCATTGATGTCCGACTGGAACATCGTCGCGTCTGCAACAGAGATTAGAATTCCGGCAGGCTTGGCAGCGATGGCATGCTGCAACTCGGTTAATTCAGCCTGTGGATCATACGTATCCGGCCCCACCACTTTTGCCTGCACGTGATACTCAGCAGCCGCCTTGTTGAATCCCTCTACCGCGGTCTGCCAGTACGCAAGCTTCATGTTGTTGGAGATGAGATAGTAGACCTCGGAGTGAGAATGACGCTGGCACCCGGTAGAAGCCAGCAGCGCGACGGTCATAGACAGCAGGAGCAATCTTTGTGCTTTTTGCATAAGGACCTCGCAAATGAAGTTGCGCGCCCAGCCTGCCGTAGTTCTACAGTCATGACATCGATGGCTGTTGCAAGAATCAGGTCAAGCCGCCACGCGATATGCGCACGAATTGTACTCCAGTTATCTAAAGTTTGCTTAAGATCTCCTTGACTGGTTCCAGTGTCCTGTGGGGGAACGAATATCCAGGTCTTAAGGGATATGACGCTCATGATCTATCCAGCCCAAAGCCGGAAGGAGGCGAGAAAAGCGAAGAGAACGAATGAGCACAGTCAAGAGGCATCGGCTTGAAAACACAGAGGCGGTCTACTCAGGCGCGCCGTTGAACTTCGGACGCAATTTTACGCAGTTCAGGTAACACATTCCCTATAGCAGCGGGGTCGGAATTGCGTTTTCCAAGCGCGAAATAGAGTCGCTTATATTGCTCAAAAAGGCGGTTATAAGTCGCATTTGCTGCCGAATTTGGTGCGTAAGTTTTGTAACTGAGGCACATTTTTGACTGAGCTTCTTCGACTGTCGGAAAGGTTCCGGCGGCGAGGAAGGCGAAGATGCCGGAGCCGAGGCTGGTGGGGATTCCGGCGGGGACTAGGACCGGCTTGCCGAGGACGTCGGCGTAGACCTGGTTGAGGACCTGGTTGTTTTGCGGGATGCCTCCGGCGTTGATGACGCGGTCGACGGGGACGCCATACTCGGCCATGCGCTCGAGGATGATGCGGGTGTGGAAGGCGGTGCCTTCGATGGCGGCGAAGAGCTCGTCCTGCGCGGTGTGGATGAGGTTCCAGCCGAGGGTGACGCCGCCGAGCTCGGAGTTGACGAGGACGGTGCGGTCGCCGTTGTCCCAGCTGAGGCGGAGAAGGCCGGTCTGTCCGGCGCGGTAGGTTTCCAGGCCTTTGGATAATTCCGAGACTTTGTGTCCGGCGCGGCGGGCGATGGCTTCGAAGATGTCTCCGGTGGCGGAGAGGCCAGCTTCGACGCCGGTGTAAGCGGGGTGGACGCTGCCGGGGACGACTCCGCAGACGCCGGGGACGAGGTTGGCTTTTTTCTGCATGGCGATGATGCAGGTGGAGGTGCCGACGACGTTGACGACGTCGCCTTCGCGGCAGCCTGCGCCGATGGCGTCCCAGTGGGCGTCGAATGCGCCGACGGGGATGGGGATTCCGGCGCGGAGGCCCATGGCCTCGGCCCACTTGGGCGCGAGGTGTCCGGCGAGTTTGTCTGAAGTTTCGTAATCGCCGCCGAGTTTGGCGCGGATGCCGTCGAAGAGCGGGTCGAGTTTGGAGAGGAACTCTTGTGACGGCAGGCCGTCCCACTTCGGGTTCCACATCCATTTGTGGCCCATGGCGCAGACGCTGCGTTTAGCTTGTTTTGCGTCGGTGATGCCGGAGAGCGTGGCGGCGACCATGTCGCAGTGCTCGAAGGCGGTGACGAAGCGGCTGCGCTTGTCGGGGTTGTGGCGGAGCCAGTGCAGGAGCTTGGCGAATCCCCACTCGTGGGAGTAGACGCCGCCGCACCACTCGATAGCTTCGAGATTTTCTTTGTGCGCCAGTTCGGTGATCTGCTGCGCTTCTTCTTTGGCGCGGTGGTCGCACCAAAGATAGTAGTCGTCGAGCGGTTGGAGGTTTTCGCCGACAGGGATGACGCTGGAGCCGGTGGTGTCGAGCGCCATAGCTTCGATCTGGGCGCCGTCGATGCCCGCGTCCTGGATGGCCTGGCGGGTGGCTTTGACGAGGGCGTCCATTTGATCTTGATGGGACTGCGTGGCGTAGTCGGGGTCTTCGCGCTTGCGGTGGAGCGGGTATTCGGCGACGGCGGTGGCGAGACGGCCTTTGTGGCTGTCGAGAAGAGTAACGCGAACGCTGAGGGTTCCGAAATCTACGCCT
The DNA here is from genome assembly GCA_035293545.1 of Alloacidobacterium sp. Lineage (GTDB taxonomy): Bacteria > Acidobacteriota > Terriglobia > Terriglobales > Acidobacteriaceae > Alloacidobacterium. The sequence continues at coordinate 47,483 of DATGMQ010000002.1, forward strand.
GCGATGATGGACATTCTGTTTCCTGATGGTTCAATGGTTGGTTCTTCGAACAACCCCACTCAAGGCAAAAGCGGGCTTGAATGGGGCACCCCGTTGAGAGAGGTTATGCGTTGGGGTCCTCGTGATAGTGCATCTCCCAGTTGAGGTAGCGTGTTGCGGCTTCGTAGACTGGACTGGCTACAGTGGAGAAGTTGCCGGCGACGTGGTGCTCGAATCCCTTTTCGCAGATGAAGCGGAGCAGCTTTTGCATTTTCGGGATGCGGACGACGCCTGCGCCGCCGAAAGTTTCAAGCGGATCGTTGGTGAATTCGCCTTCGCCGACGTAGCCTCGGATTTTGCCGTGAAAGTCGTCGGTAGAGAAGCGGAGATAGGTCATGGCTCCGGCTTTGACGCGGCCAACGCAGGTGCCAAAGGTGTTTTCCTTGCCGACCGTGCCGGCGATGATCGCCTGATAATCCATAACGACGTCGGCGAAGAAATGCTTGGGCAGGTTGGAGCAGTGGAAGCAAACGGCCTTGTCGGGGTCGTCGCCGTAATTGTTGTTCCAGTCGAGCAGGGCGCTTGGGGTTTCTGATGCAAGGGCGAGTCCGTACATGCTGAGCACGCCGACGACGTCAGTTTCACAGGCACTGGAAAAGAGATTCTCGCTCATCATGCTCATGACGGTGCAGGGCACGACGCCGAAGTTTTCTTCGAGCGAGGTCCAGCACTGGATGGCACTGATGGTGCAGTAGGTTTCCTTCATCCAGCCGTCGATGACAGCGCCAAGCTTGGCCATCTTCATAAGAGCCTCTTCAGCGATCCCGCTTGTCGAGACATAGGCTTTGATGGCGGCAAGTTTTGCCTGGGCTGCGTCGTCATTGTCCTTCATGCGGGCGATGCGTCCGAGGACTTCAGAGAGGTCGAGAGTTTCGACGGAGATGCCGTTGAGCTCGAGGAGTTTTTCGCTGTAGCGGACTGTGTTGAAGGCTGCGGGACGCGCACCGATGGCTCCGACACGAAGGTTCCTGAAACCGTTGACGATGCGGCAGACGGCGGCGAACCAGGCGAGGTCTTTTTTAAAAGCTTCGGAACTGGGAGAGACGGTGTGCTGCGCGGTAAGCGAGTAGGGTATGCCGTACTGCATGAGGTTGTTGCAGGCGGACATTTTACCGCAGAAGCTGTCGCGGCGGTTGGCGATTTTCATGATGTCGACGCGATCGGGTGTGGCCTGCACGAGCACGGGGACTTTGAGCCCGGAGAGGCGGATGGCGTCGACGATGGCGCGCTCTTCGCCAAAATTAGGCAGCGTGACGATGATGCCGTCGATCTCTTCGCGATGCTGTTTGAAAAGCTCTGCACAGCGGCGGGCGTCGTCGGGGGTCTGGACGGCCCCGTGGAGGGTTTGTTCAGGGGAGAGGACGATGGATTTGTATTCAGCGGCGTCGAGGACCTTGATCATCTCTTCGCGGCCTTCTTTGGCGAGGTGGTGCGGGAAAAATCCGCGGCTGCCGACAATAACTGCGAATGTGAGTTGCTTTTTCATCTTGTGGGTTTTCCTTGTTTCCCTTTGATTCTTGTCTTTGTTAATCCCACATCGTTTCAAGATGCGGGCCACCCTTCCTTCATCTTTTCACGCGCGGCCAGAAGCGGATGGTATAGATGAGGCCGGCAATGGCCATCATGCCGCCCCACCATATCGACGGATGAAGATTGAATAAGACCGGGGGATGCGCGGGTGGATTGGCCAGTTCCCAGAAGCCTTCCGCGGTAATGATGACGCCATAGATCAGGAAGAGGACGCCGGCGAAGAACCAGATTGACATTTGTTCGCGCATTGTTTGCTCTCCTACCAGAAAATTACGTTCAGAATGACGAAGATGACGGCGATCACACCTGCCCAGAGGATCGGTTTCTGATACCAATGATCATCGTGTTCTTCAGGGATTTTCGACGCACCGTAAACGAGGCCTTCGAGTTCGGCATCAGGCTTGGGCCTGGTCATGAGGCTTACGATGATGGTGACGATGACGCAGACGAGCCAGGACCAGAGAGCGCGATACATGTCTTCAGCCATAGTCTTGGCGTCGGCCGAGAGCGCCACGTAGCGCAGGGCCGAGGGATCGTGATGGACCCAGGCCCAGAGGCCGATGGCGGTGACGGTTCCGGCGAGCAGACCCCAGAATCCGGCAGCTTTGGTGGCGCGCTTCCAGAGCATGCCGAGGATAACGGTTCCGAAGAGCGGCGCGATAAAGAAACTGAAGAGCGCCTGCACGTAATCCATGATGCTGGCTGCGTGCTGCACGAGGTAGGCGGTGCCGACAGAAATGAGCACTCCGATGAAGGTGCACCAGCGGCCCATTGAAACGTAATGCTTGTCGGTCGCTTTTTTGTTGAGGAAGGCCCCGTAGATATCGTAGGTCCAGACAGTGGAGAAGGCGCTGACGTTGCCGGCCATACCGGACATAAAGCCCGCGATGAGAGCAGTGACTCCGAGGCCGAGAAGTCCGGGGCTGCAGTAGCGGACGAGCATGAGCGGCAGGACTTCGTTATAGCTGTGCTGGCCGGTGGCGACGGCTTGGGTTTCTCCTACGAGGTGGAAGGGCAGAACCGAAAGTGCAAGCAGTCCGGGCAGGATGACGATGAAGGGCACAGCCATTTTGAATCCTGCGCCGATGATGGGGGCCATGCGCGCGGCACGTAGATTGTGCGCGGAAAGCACGCGCTGTACGACGAGGAAGTCGGTGGTCCAGTATCCAAAACTGATGACCAGGCCGAGGCCGAAGACAATGCCGGTCCAGTGGATGCCCATAGGATTGTCGTGGAAGTGGCCTAGTGTGCTCCAGAGGTGGACGTAGTCGCTGCGACCCAGGTTGGTCAGTATCTGCTGGCGGAGATTCGACCAGCCACCGACTTCGATAAGTCCGAGGATGGGCACTAGCAGCGCGCCGAGCCAGATGAGCAGGAATTGAAGGACTTCGTTGAAGATGGCCGAACGGAGTCCACCCAGGGCGACGTAAAGCGCGACGGTTATCGACGAAACCCAGATGCTGAAGTTGAGGTTCCAGCCGAGGACGACCTTCATCACGATGGCCATCGAATACATATTGATGCCGCTCATCAGGACGGTCATGAAGGCGAAGCTGACAGCGGAGAGCGCGCGTGCGCCGTCGCCATAGCGGAGATGCAGGTAGCCGGGAACGGAGTGGGTCTTTGAGATGTAGTAGAAGGGCATCATGATGATGCCGAGGAAGAGCATGGCGGGGATGGCCCCAATCCAGTACCAGTGCGTAGCGAGAATGCCGTACTGGTAAGCGGAGCCTGCCCAGCCCATGAGCTCAAGCGATCCGAGATTGGCGGAAACAAAGCTGAGGCCGGCGATCCAGGCGGTCATCTCACGCCCGGCCATGAAAAACTCTTCGCTGGTGTTCGAGGAGCCTTTCAGATAAAAGCCGATGAAGATGACGATGGCAAAATAAACAGCGATAACGAGAATATCGACGGCGTTGAGATGAGCGAGCGAATGAGCCGGCGTCTGAAAGAAGGCGAGAGCCGGGGGATGGCTCGAAAGATGGTGGGCGAGTTCAATGAGCATGTTTTTGGTGGCCTCGGGTGCTAAACAATGCAAAGCTCGAATTGTGCTGCGTCTTCAACTTTTTTGTCCATAGGTGGCGTGAGCGCCGTGCTTCCGAAAGTAATGGCGATCGAGCAGGGCCTGAGAGACGCCTTTACATTCCGGGTTTAGGGTGGTGGTGTAGAAGGCCATGCGGGCGACAGCTTCGAGGACGACGGCATTGTGGGCGGCATCTGCAGCGTCTTTTCCCCAACAAAAGGGTGCGTGCCCGGCGACGAGAACTGCGGGCACAGCATTGGGATCGAGATCGCGGAAACGTCGAACGATAGCGAGGCCCGTGTTGTGGACGTAATCCCCGTTGATGTCATCTGCGGAAAGTTCTTCTGTCACGGGGACCGGGCCGTAAAAGTAGTCGGCGTGGGTGGTGCCGTAGGCGGGGATGCTGCGTCCAGCCTGCGCCCATGCAGTGGCGTATTCAGAATGCGTATGCACGACCGCGCCGATGGACGGGAATTCGCGATAGAGGAGCAGATGTGTGGCCAGATCAGATGACGGCCGCAGGTCGCCTTCGACGATTTTGCCGTCAAGGTCTGTGATGACCATGTGCTCGGCTTTCATTTCCTCGTAGGGAACGCCGCTGGGCTTGATGGCGACAAGTCCCGTTTGGCGGTCGATGCCGCTGACGTTGCCGAAGGTATAGAGAACCAGGCCGCGGCGCACCAGTTCGAGATTGGCGTCAAGTACCTGGGCGCGGAGATCGTCAAGCATGATGTAAAGCCTTGCGGGAAATATTTAATGTGCTCATATTACTAAACCGATTTACAAAAAGAAGGTCCAGCAAAATATTTCTCATAAATGGATTTTCTGGCAAACGTTTACTAGCGCTTTGACCTTATGCAATTTACACTTGCAAGTCAAGCGGAAGGCCGCTTTTTATCGATGATTAAGAAAAGACCGAGGCAGAAGAAAGGCGACAGGAAGCGGCTGGATATTCGCGATGTGGCCAAACACGCGCGCGTATCTATCGCTACTGTTTCGCGCACTATCAATCGCGTGCCCACTGTGGACAAGGACCTGGCCAAGCGGGTCTGGAAAGCGATTGAAGAACTCAATTATTTTCCGAACACGCAGGCAAGGGCACTGGTTTCAGGCCGCAGCCGGTTGTTCGGTTTGCTGATTTCGGAGATCACGAATCCCTTTTTCCCGGAATTGATTCAGGGATTTGAGGATTTTGCGATTGAGAACAATTACGAAATCCTGATCGGCTCGACGAATTACGATCCGGAGCGCATGGAAATCTGCATCCGCAGGATGATTGAGCGCAATGTTGAAGGCGTAGCCGTGATGACGTTCGGCATTGAGGAGCCGTTGCTGGATGAGCTGGTTTCGCGCAATATACCGATGGTGTTCGTCGACGCCGCGCCGCCAAACGAGAATGTGAGCACGCTGGCAGTCGATTATCATCGCGGCATTCGCGAAGGTGTGCAGCATCTTGCTGCTCTGGGACATCGCAAGATGGGATTTATCAGCGGGCCGATGCATCAGCGGAGCGCTCATCTGCGTAAAGATGCATTTCTGGAATCAGTAGCGGAGATCGGGGTACAGCCCGCGGGGGAATGGCTGGTAGAAGGCGACCATACGCTCGAAGGCGGCATGCAGGCGATGGAGCAGATTCTGAAAAGAAAGGAGTTACCTACGGCGGTGATGTGCTCGAACGATATGACGGCCATTGGAGCACTGCGGGTGTTGGCGAAAGCAGGATTGCGTGTCCCTGACGATATATCGGTGATCGGGTTCGATGATATCCATCTGGCCGAGTTTGTGAATCCGCCTCTGACAACGGTACGCATGGCGCGGAATGATCTGGCGCGGGCAGCATTTGCGGCGCTGCGCTCGCATGTTGAGCCGTCGCATAGCCATGCGAAGAAGTCATGGCCGATTCAGACACGGCTTACGGTTCGCCAGTCAACGGGATATCCGCCGGGAGCTGGCTTGGGGAAGGTGAAGCAGGGACGGAAGGGAACGAAGGGGGAGTAGTCTCACGCTTCTGCTTCGATTTCGGGAATGATGATAGGCAGAGATCCATATCTCTTCGAGATGTGGGTACCTACACCGCTGTACCGACTGGGCAATCGGGAATCATCATGCTACAGAGAGCGAAACCGCGGGTCCCTCCACTGCGCTCCCTTCGGTTCGCTTCAGTCGGGATGACAATTGATTCAATTTATTCATTTGTAGTTATGTCTACTGTGCTGATCAGCGGGTTTTTGCGCCTACTGGCGCTAACGTCGGGCGGGCGCGCCCGGTGGCTATTTCAAGGAAGGCCTGGGCGGCGCGCGCAAGGGTTTTGTCTTTGCGGTAGACAAGAGCCAATTCGCGGCTGAGGCGTACTCCTTCAATTCGAATAGTTTTCAGCAGGCCGTTTCGTTCATCATCGCGCACGTTTGAACGAGGCAGGAAGCCCATTCCCAGACCGGCGGTGACGAGACGCTTAAGCAGTTCGCTTGAATCGACTTCCATAGCAATGCGGGGATGGACATCATGGCTGCGGAAGATGTCTTCGATCTGCTCGCGCTGGCGGCCATGCTTGGGCAAAAGAAGCGGATATTGGAGCATTTCAGCAAACTTGATCTGATCGCGGACGGCCAACGGGTGGTTTTTGGGAGCGACGAGGACAAGGTCATCTTTATGTAGGACTTCGACGGTGAGACGCGCGTCTTTTACCGGGAGTGAAACGATGCCGAAATCAACTTCTCGGTTGAGTACGGCTTCGATGGAACGGGCGCGGTCAGCGCGGACGATAGAGAGATTGACGCGTGTGTATTGTTTTTTGAACTGCGCGAAAACTGCTGGAAGCACATAAAGGCTGGTGGCCTCATTGGCGCTGATAGAGATTTCGCCGCGGGGTGACCGGTGCAACTCACCAATGGCAACCATGATGTGGTTGTGGACCTGCAGGCAGTGTTCGGCAAAAGGCTCGAAGAGTCGGCCTGCAGCCGTGAAGGTGACTTTGCCGCCATCGCGATCGAAGAGGCGCGCTCCGGCCTCATTCTCAAGTGAGCGAATTTGGGCAGAAATGGCCGGTTGAGTGACGCCCAGCTTTTCAGCTGCGCGGGAGAAGCTTTTCAGCCGGCTAACTTCCAGGAAAGTTCTGAGCTGCTCGAAATCCATATTTGAAACCGTCTCGTTTTGTTGACCTGCGAAAAATTTTTGAAGAGAGAAATTATCTCAGCGGTTAAAAATCAGCAGAAAGTAATGTTAATGAGAAATTTTCTTGCCTCAGGTGCTAAAGTCCACATATTTGCCGATCTACAACATGGCTGAAGCCATGCCTAAGCAAACAAGAAGGGCTTCGCAATCCTTGAAGCTGTTGCTGTTATTTATGAGCTTATATTCGCAAGCGGATGGATACCAGCATAAAGAACTCAGGCGGATGCGGCAAAGAGATTATTGTTTAAAGCTTTTCAGCGCTGCTCGAGCCGCATGATAGCCGCACATTCCGTGTACGCCTCCCAGGCCTGGCGTAGAAGCAGAGCAGAGGAAGATATTCGGGTTGGAGGTGGCGTAACCGGCTGATGTTGGGCGGAAGATGGTTTGTCTGAGCGTCATGGCGCCGCCGCTGATGTCGCCGCCAATCAGGTTGGCGTTCATTGATTCAAGAACGGCGGGCGAAGAAACGTGGCGAGCGAGGACGCAGTCGCGGAAGCCGGGAGCGAAGCGCTCGATCTGTGCTTCGATGCGGTCGGTCATATCGAATGTCGAGCCATTCGGCACATGGCAATAAGCCCAGGCGATATGTTTGCCTTCCGGCGCGCGCGTTTTATCGAAAAGCGTGGGCTGGGTGAGCAGCACGAATGGGCGCTCGGGAGGTTTGCCGTCCGCTACGGCCCGTTCGGATTCTGCGATCTCTCCGAGTGTTCCGCCAAGATGCACGGTGCCGCCGCGCAAACACTCTGAAGCTTTCCATGGAATGGGAGCAGAGAGGGCGTAATCGAGCTTGAAGGCCGCCGGGCCAGGTTTGAATCTTGCCAGCCGCTGGCGAAAATTTTCATCAAGCCGGTGACCACTGATAGACAACAACTGGCGCGGGCTTATGTCGCAGAGAAAGAGCGTATCGCGAGAGAAATCGTCAAGCAGAGTAACAGGCGAACTGATGTGGATGTGTCCACCGAGATCTTTCAGGATGGAGGCAAGCGCATTGGTGATGGACTGTGCTCCTCCGCGGGCCATGGGCCAGCCGACGGCGTGAGCGGCGGCTCCGAGCAGGATTCCGCCGGAAGAACTGAGCGGCGCATCGAGTGGAAGGAATGAATGCGCGGCGATTCCAGCAAAAAGAGCCCGAGTCCTCGCGTTTTTGAATGAGAAGCGCGCGAACCTGCCAGCTGGGATCATGGCAGGAATGCCAAAGCGCGCGAGCAGCAGAGGATGTTGTGGACGGTGGATTACGGGCTGCAGGACCTCTGCGGCAAGCTGCGGCCAGTCTTCTGCCAACGGGCCGAAAATGCTGCGCCATTTTTGACCATCGGAGCCGAGAGCATGCACAGCATCGTCGAGGTTATGTTCCAGCATGACGGCTGTACCGTCGTCGAGCGGGTGCGCGAGCGGCGCTGGAGGATGTACCCATTCAAGGCCATGTTGCTGGAGCGGGAGCGAAGAGAAGAATGGCGAGCCGATGGCGAGGGCGTGGACGGCTGATCCGAAGTCATGATGAAAGCCGGGGAGGGTGAGCGGAAGGGTTCGTGCTCCGCCACCGATGGTGGGTTGTGCCTCGTAGATTTCAACTCCGTAACCAGCTTCGGCCAGCACTATGGCTGCGGAGAGGCCGTTTGGGCCTGATCCGATGATGACAGAGTGGCAGCAGTGCGGATGCTCACGCTCGCGAAGAAGGCTGGTATCACTCATGGGGAGGCAGAGGCTCCGGCCATTGGACGGCGTCGAATGTGCCGTCCGGTTTCAGTGTAAGCACGGGCGCGTACAGGCCCAGCAACTTGCGTTTCCACCATAGACCAGATGCGCGTTTTTCCGCCATGGATGTGAACCAGTATTGCCAGAGGACGGCGCGCACATATTTCGGCGGCGATTGCGAGAACGGGTTGCCGGCGAAGAGCGCGAGCACAGAAGGGCTGGCTGTGAGGAGACGTTCTTCGGTGAGCGGCACGATGGAATTTTGCCGCCAGTCGCCGAGCGATGCAAACCAAAGATTCCAGTCAAAGCGTGGCTGATAAGGCGCATAGATGCGCGGAGGCTTGTCGAGCGCCTGAGGTTTATTGCGAAAGGGATAGGCGGTCCAGTTCTGCCCGTCGTTGGAGCCCTGAAATTCGATTTCGTAACGACCGCGCGTCATGACGGCGAAGAGTCCATATTGATTGGCGATGCGGAATGGCTCAAGCGCGGCAATAGGAGCGGATGGCAATGGGGCAGTGCGCCAGAGCATCCGAATGAGCTGGGCAGTGGTGACGTAGAAGATCCAGGTAAGGAAGACGGCTCTGATGGCGAGGCGAATTGCGGTGGTGTGGCGTGCCCAGGGTTTTGGTGTCATCCGCAGGGTAGCCGTATCAGATACATCATTTGTAGCGTCCGGACCGAACAGCATGTCCTCCGACTGCGCACCTTCGGTGCTTCGCTCAGGATGCCAAATTTTAGAGGACAGCGCGGAACACAATTTTTGCGGTAGAAGACGGAGGAGAAATTGGTCGTCGAGTAATAAGAAGCCTTCGGAGAGGACGAGGTAATTCAGGAAGGTGTAATTCGCGGTGGCAATGACGATGATCTGCCAGGGTGTGACGATGAAGAAACAGATGATGCGGATGCGCCGCGGCAGGAAAAGCATGAAGACAAGGGCCAGTTCCATGAAGAGCGTTGCCCCAACGGTAAAGGCATGGAACCAGTGTGGAAGATGCTGCATATACCAGCCGATCCAGGTGGGGAGCGGGCCATTCTGGTAGTACTCGTCCATGGCGGTGAAGTGGCGCCATTCGGGATCGCCACTGAGGAGCTTAACGAGGCCGGATTCAAAGTAGATACGAAACCATTCCCACAGAATGAGGAACTGGCTGGCGCGCGAAGGGGCGGAGGCTGCACCGAGGCCGGGCCAGAAGCCGCGCGGCGCGAAGAAGAGAGAAATGAAGCCGGCTTCGAGCAGCATGCCATCGGATTGATAGTTGGAGAAGTCCTCAGCTGCCGTGACGAATGAGAGAAAACAGACGAAGCAGATGAAGAGCATGAGGCGCGGCCAGATGTTCGCAACCACTGATAGAGAGCAGATGAGTCCGAAGATGGTGACTAGCATGAGCGCGTGGTTGCTGCTTGATACCCAGAAGAGGCTGGGGGCGAACCAGAGACGAAGAGTGCCGGGGAAAGACCGTTCTACTGCCTGAAAATACTGATGCGCTGGCAGGATGCCGTCGGGACCAATGAGACCGCGAATCTGAAAGAGCAGAGAATAGAAGGCCGAAAAATAGATGAGCCCGAGAGCGCGCAGGAAGATCCAGCGAGGGAAGAGATGGGTGATCTGCGAGCCTGATTCAGGTCCGGTTTCCGGCCCGAAGATTCTTTGCAGGACAGAAGCGGCGCGCGCCATAGCTGTTGGACATGATAGTGGTTTTCGAGTGTTGCCTGCTGTTGAATAGACTATGTGAGCAGCGATGGAAAGAAAGCAGGCAAGAGCGGATCTTGAGCGGGAACTGAAGGCTGCGGGCGATGCGGAGCGAGCACGGCAGGTCGCGCGGTACTTCAAGACCGGCAGGGGAGAATACGGCGAAGGAGATATTTTTCTGGGCATTCCTGTGCCGGCGATGCGCCGGACTGCGCTTAAATATCGTGGGCTGAAACTGGACGACATACAGAAGTTGCTGGATTCCAGAATTCATGAATATCGCGCGGCGGCGCTGGAGATTCTGGTCGCACAGTATGCGAAGGCGGATGAGAGGAAACGCAATACCATCGTTGATTTCTATCTGAAGAACACCAGCCGCATGAATAACTGGGACCTGGTGGACGCTTCGACGCGGCCTATTCTGGGCGAGCATCTGAAGACGCATCCGAGAAAAATACTGAAGAAGCTGGCGAAATCCAAGAGCATATGGGAGCGGCGCATTGCAATGGTTTCAACCATGCAGCTGGTTTGGGCGGGAGAGCTGGACGATGCGTTTGAAATTGCTGAGATGCTTCTTGAGGATGAGCATGACCTGATTCATAAGGCTGTGGGATGGGTATTGCGCGAGGCAGGTATTGAGGACCGCTCACGGCTGCTGGCGTTCCTTGAAAAGAATTATGCGCGACTCCCGAGGACGACATTGCGTTATGCGATTGAGCATTTTGCTCCGGAACAGCGGAAGAAGATGCTGTCCGGATTATTTGCAAGGTCATAGGATAAGTTCTTTATCTCTGCACATTACTTTCGTTTTAATGATTCGCAGGTTCCAGCTATCAATGACCTAAGTCTGTTTGTATGCTTGGGTAAGTTTCACCTTTATGAAGCAGGATAGCTGCCTTGTAAGCGTGGTCATTCCCACGCATAAACGGCCACAGGCGGTGGCACGCGCGGTAGAGAGCGCGCTTGCGCAAAGCTATTCGCGTCTGGAGGTAATTGTCGTAATCGACGGTCCTGAGCCGGAGACGATGCGGATATTGAGATGCTTTGATGATGATCGCCTGCGACCAATCATGTTGGATGAGGACGTCGGCGGGGCAGAAGCGCGAAACATTGGCGTTCGCGCGGCATACGGAGAATGGATTGCATTCCTGGATGACGATGATGAGTGGCTGCCGGGCAAGCTGAAGAGGCAGATGGAAAAAGCTGCAAATATCCGAGTGGAGAGTCCCGTTCTGAGTTCGCGTCTCGTGGAGCGCAGTGACAGGACTGAGCGGGTACTTCCGCGGCGGCTTTATAAAACGGGCGAGAATGTGGCCGAGTATTTGTTCTGCCGGACAGGATTCGCGTATGGCGAGGGTATGCTGCAGACTTCCACACTATTGACCAAACGGAAACTGCTGCTCAATGAGCCATTTCAGAAAGGGCTGCAACGTCACCAGGACTGGGACTGGCTGCTGAAAATATCAGAGCGCACAGATGTGCAGATTACGATGGTGCCCGACGTTCTTACAGTAATGCATGTTGCAAAGGGCGCTGATAGCGTCAGCCGGACCGGGGATTGGAAGTTTTCATTGGAGTGGGTGAAGGCCTCCCGCCGGAGAATGAGCGCGAGAGCTTACTCCTTCTTTATTGCCACAGAATGTGTTTCGCGCGCGCGCCGGTGTGGAGCAGGCGTCGGAGCAATGCTGCGGTTGTTTTGGGAATGTGTGGGGCGTGGAGAGCCGGGTTTGCGACAAATGGTACTCTTTGCAGGTCTTTGTCTGGCTCAAAACGAGGTTCGCAGGAAATTTCGCAGGAGATGCGCGCGAGATTCAGCGATGACGATTGGGAGTTACAAGCAGACATGATGGAGTATACGGAGCTGTTTCTTCGTGGTGTGCAGGAGATTGCGGCGCAACTCGATCGCGGCGGTCTGAACAGGCTGATCGACGTGCTGACGAAGGTTCGGGAAAACAGTGGTCGCGTGTTTTTTCTCGGAGTGGGAGGCAGCGCGGCAAACGCCAGCCATGCGGTAAATGATTTCCGCAAGATCGCGGGCATTGAATGTTATGCGCCGAGCGACAATATATCGGAATTAACCGCCCGTATTAACGATGATGGGTGGGAGAGCTCGTATTCCAATTGGCTGCGCGTTAGCCGATTGAATGTACAGGATGCCATATTTGTATTTTCTGTTGGCGGAGGAAATGTTGAGCAGGCCGTCAGCATCAATATTGTGCGTAGTCTGGAGTTGGCGAGGCGAGTAGGCGCGAGCATTCTGGGAGTAGTGGGGCGCGATGGAGGATACACAGCGAAGGTGGCCGATGCGTGTGTGATTATTCCAACGTTCTCAGAAGAGATGGTGACGCCGCTGGTAGAAGCATTTCAGGCTGTGGTGTGGCACATGCTCGTTTCTCATCCAAAATTAAAAATGAATGAGGCCAGGTGGGAATCAACGCTCGCATTGGCATGAGGCGCGCGGTTTTTCTCGACCGCGACGGAGTGCTGAACCGTAATATCTGGAACAAAGCGACGCAGGCATTCGAATCTCCGCGGACGCCTGAGCAGTTCGAACTACTGCCTAAGGTAATACCAGCGCTTCACCTATTGAGGGATAAGGGATTTCTTCTGTTTCTGGTCTCAAATCAGCCGAACTTTGCCAAAGGCAAGGCAAGCATGGAAACACTGGATGCGATTCATGCCAGACTTGAAACGCTGCTTGATGAGGCGCGTATTTCATTTGCTGCTTTCTATTACTGTTTCCATCACCCTGAATTTACGGGTAAATGTATCTGCCGGAAGCCGTTGCCGCATTTTCTCTTTATGGCGCAGGAACAATTTAAACTAGAGCTGGAGCACTCCTGGATGGTGGGTGACCGCGCGACCGATGTTGTCTGTGGTCGCGCGGCGGGCACGCATACGATAGAAATCAGCTGTTCGCGCGCAACGAGGGCCGGCGCTGATTTTATTGCCGCTGATTTATGGTCTGCTGCGCAGCTAATACTCGCTTATTCAGACGAATGACATGGCCACGTCTTTTTCAATGTGAATCTTGTAACCTGCGGCACAGGCATCACGGTAAAACATATTAACGGTTTCCAGAGAGTAAGCATCGAGATCTTTACCGATGAGGCTGAGCTTGCTCAGCATATCGGGAAGCATGGTGATGATGTGGCAACCGGCCTCTTCGGCCTGAAAAATATTCAGCAGCTCGCGCGGGCTTGCCCAGAGCAGCTCTACATTCGGCAGAGACTCCAATATCCGTGCGGCTTGTCGCATGATGGGGAGTGGATCAATTCCTGTATCCGCAATGCGGCCGGCGAAGACGGAGACAATGGCAGGAATGGCGGGGTCAAAGCACGCAGCAACACGGTCAACCTGTTCCAAGGTGAGCAAAGCAGTGACGTTGAGTGTAACTCCGGCACGCGCGAGCCGGCGCAGCGACGGTCCGGTGAAGGCCCCCCATGTATTTGTAACCGGGATCTTCACGTTTACATTATTGCCCCAGGAAGCTATTGCCAGCGCCTGTTCCTCCATAGTTTCCGGATCATCGGCGAGAACTTCGAAAGAAATGGGGCGGTCTGGAATGACGTGAATCAGCTGTCGAGCGAAAGCTTCGTAGTCGATAACCGAAGCCTTACGCATCAGGGTTGGATTGGTAGTGAATCCCTTGATTCGCGGGTCGGCAGACCAGCTAAGAAGGCTGCCGAAGTCAGCTCCGTCGCAGAATAACTTGATGCTTAATTGATCTATATCTCGCATATTTCTGGGGATTAGAAGTCAGGCTGAGCTTCAGGTTTAAGTGAATGGCAGGAATGCTGGTGTGAAGTCGGAAAAGAGTCAGCAGATCGAACTGGACTGCTGAAAGGCCGAGATTGATAACCATCCGGCAGACGACCAAAGAGCAGGCGCTGCCGCAATACGAGATAAATGAAATGCGCATTGCCAATGAGATACCTTCGCCAGAGCCGGCGTGGTTCGCGCATGAGCCGATACAGCCACTCTATACCGAGTTTGTGCGTCCAGACTGGCGCACGCTTACGCAAGCCGGACTGGGTATCAAATGCTGCCCCTACGGACATGGCGGCTCCAATCGGCAGTGTGGAGCAGTTTTCATGCATCCATATCTCTTGCTTTGGAGCTCCGAAGGCCACGAAGAGCAGATCAGGGGCGGCGTCAGTGAGTAGTTGGTGGATTTGAGCGCGCTCGAACGGATTGCGCTCAAATCCGCGGGGAGGGCAGTAAACGCCGGCGACGGAGAGAGCTGGATAGCGCCGCTGTAATCGGCACGAAGCGTAGAGGGCGGCTCCGGGCAGACCGCCGAGAAAGAAGACACTTAAACCGCTGCGCGCTGCTTCCTCGCAGAGGCGCTCCATAAGCTCTCCGCCGGGAGCGCGATGGGATATTTTGCGCCCTAGCAGCCTTGAAGCGAGTACGACTGAGATGCCGTCCGGGACGTTGAGAGAAGAAGCATTTAGCGCATGGAAGAAGCGCGCATCTCTCTGCGCCACAGTGATCAGATGTGCATTCGGACCCATGATGAGAAGAGGTGCTCCAGAGGAGCGTCTACGAACTGCGCTTGCGATACGGGCGGCAGCATCTTCGAGGGTGATGCGGTCTACCCGGATGCCGGCAATCAGGCAAGGCGGCAGATCACATACCGGCTCAGGCGTGTTCTTGCGATCTGGTATTTCTGAATGAGGAAATGCTGTCAGGCTGATGGCCAAAATGCTTCCTCCCTGCGAAAAAACATAGCCGGTGGTATTCCGTTTGCGATGGGGCCTGCTGGAAAGAACTCATCCATGAGCCTGTGAATGAGATACGAGGGGGAGGCCAAAAGACAAAGTGTGAATGCCGCCAGTGCCTGGGCGTACTGCTTTGCGCCAAGATGTATATTCATGCGGCGAAGCTGTTCCTTCGCTTTAAGTCGCCTGATGGAAAGCGAAGGCTCAAGCAGGGGAACAATGTCAGCCAAAGGAAGCGGCTTTTTGTCAGATAAATGAGATAGCAAGAGATATTGGGTATAAAGGCCGCGTAGCTCCTGGACATAGCCATTGCACGAGCTGATGCTTGATTGGTTCTGACGGAAACCAACAAGCACCTCAGGCACAAGGCGAATGTCATAGCGCAAGGCTATGCGCCACCATAGGTCGGCATCTTCGACATGTTGCAGGTCGCGATATCCGCCCACGGCAAGTGTCTTTTTTACGTTCAAGGCCACGGATGGATGACAAATTGAGAGCAGATATCCGGATCGCACGATCTGGCGTAGCTCGCACGGCGAACCACGGCTGCAACGGTAGAGTCCCAGGCTGCGCCCCGATGGGTAGTACTCTGCCAGCGAGTAGAACATGGCGGCGTCAGGATACTTGGCGATATGTTCCTGCAGGCGCTCGATGCGTGTGGGATAGGAAATGTCGTCGGCATCTTGTCTTACAAGCCATCCGGCTTTTGTTTCCGCTAACATCCGGTTCAGAGTTGCTGTAAGTCCGCGATTTGGCTGATAAATGACATGCAGACGGGAATCATTGATTGATTTAAGGTATTCAAGGCTGCCATCATCCGCGCCATCAACAATGGCGAGTATGTTGAAGTCGCTCACCGTTTGATTGAGCAGGCTTTCCACTGATTCCGGCAGAAAAGGCATCGCATTGTAGACAGGCAAGCCAACAGTAATCGAGCTCTGCTGCATGACTACTCCTCAATTTTGTTGAACACATATATTCGCGTCCGGCTATGCGCCCGCACAGGAAGAACCAATGGCTAAGTGAAACAAAATAACAGTCAGTGAGTTAATTATGAATATGTATCTATGGTAGATAAGCTTGTCGTCAAGCTGAATGCATAGCATTGCAGAAACTTCGGTAACGTTTCCATCCTGATTTGGGTCTGTTAGCTTGCTTGCAAGCAATCACACTGAATGTGTTTACAAAATAATCTGCGCGGCGGCGAAGGAAAAGTCCTGCCGTGCCTTGCAGCACCTCATAAAGTTGTTGCTCTGTTGTTGTAACTGCCTATGGTCAAGAGTCAATCTGCTGAGTGCCGTGGCCGTCGTTACTTCCTTACGGGGGGGGCTGGTTTTATTGGCAGCCATCTTACAGATGCCCTCCTCGCAGATGAGCATACCGGCGCTGTTACGCTGTATGACAATTTTTCATCCGGACGCTCGTGGCATTATGAAGTGCACAAAACTGACCGACGGCTTCACGTTGTGCATGCTGATGTCCAGGATCTCACAACGCTGGCAGAAGTTATGACGGGTCATGATGTTGTTATTCATTTGGCCTCGAATCCGGACATCGCTCGGGCTGCGACCGAGCCTGAGATTGATTTCGAACAGGGTACTCGATTAACGAATAATGTTGTCGAAGCGATGCGGCGCTCCGGTGTAAAGAGGCTGCTGTATGCGTCCGGGAGCGGTGTTTATGGCGATCTGGGCAACCTTGAGGTTAAAGAGAGTTACGGGCCGCTGATTCCTATATCAACCTATGGCGCCAGCAAGCTTGCCGGTGAGGCATTGATTGCCAGCTATTGCGCGATGTTTGGGCTAAGCGCATGCGTCTTCCGGTTTGCAAATGTAGTCGGAGCACGTCAGACACATGGCGTGGGATTTGATTTTGTGCGCCGTCTGATGGCTGATCCGAGGCATCTGCCAATTCTAGGCGACGGCAGGCAGAGCAAATCCTATATTCACGTCTCCGATGTCGTGAACGCGATGCTGCATGCGGAGATGCATTGCAAGGAGAATTTCGCGGCTTTCAACGTCACTACAGGTGATGCAATTACAGTTACGGAAATTGCTGAACTGGCGGTTGAATGCCTGCATCTGGATATGGTGCCGGTGTTCGAATACACGGGTGGCGACCGTGGATGGAAGGGCGATGTTCCGGTTGTGCGGCTGAATAGTGACAAGCTTCGGGCGCTGGGCTGGAGATGCCATTACTCGAGCCGTGAGGCGATGCGCGCTGCATTGCTGAGCATGATTGCTGATGAGCGGGTGTGTTATGCATAGCCGATTGCCTGCACTTGCACTTCTGGCTGGCGGACTGGCAACTCGTATGCATCCGTTAACAACGCATGTGCCGAAGTCGCTGCTCATGATTGATGGAGAGCCTTTCCTGGCGCACCAGCTACGGCTGCTGGTGGGGCAGGGAGTGCACGACATCGTTATCTGTTGCGGACATCTCAGCGAGCAGATTGAAGCATTCGCTGGTGATGGTTCGCGGTTCAGATGCCGCATTCGCTATTCCTACGATGGAGATACTTTGCTGGGTACCGGCGGTGCGCTTCGGCGTGCATTACCGCTTTTAGGCGAACACTTCTTTGTGATGTATGGCGATAGTTATCTGACGGCCGACGTAACGCAGGTTTGGAGAACATTCCTTGTCTCCCAAAAACCGGCGCTGATGACCATTTTCAGGAATGACGGCCAATGGGATGCAAGCAATGTTGAAGCGCGTGAGGGGAGAATCATTGCCTATGCAAAAGGTGTCCGCAAGCCGGAGATGCGACACATCGACTACGGCCTGAGCGTAATGAGTGCCGGCGTGTTGAGGGCATGGCACAGCGATAAATTTGATCTTGCTGCCGTCATGAACTCTCTGGCTATCCATGGGCAGCTGGCTGCGCATGAGGTCTACAGCCGGTTTTATGAGATTGGCTCACTGGAAGGCTTTTACGAGACCGAGCGCATGCTGCGCGGATTTCGAAGGTCGAAAGAAGGCGAATTGCTCCAGATGGCGGGGTGCGAACAATGATTATGACGCGCACTCCTTTGCGCATCTGCCTCGGTGGAGGCGGGACCGACTTGCCCTCCTACTACCGGGAGTTTGGCGGATTTGTAATTTCTGCAGCTATCAATCGCTATGTCTATATCGCAGTCAATCGTAGCTTTCTGCCGGGATATTTTCTTAAGTATTCCGACACGGAGCATGCCCAAACGCTCGATGAGATACGGCATCCTTTGCTGCGAGAGGCCCTGAGGCTGCATGATGCGCCGTGCCCGCTGGAGATTGTCAGCGTTGCTGACGTGCCGGCGGGAACAGGTCTCGGCTCATCCGGAGCATTTCTGGTAGGGCTGATTCATGCGCTGTATGCGTATAAACGCAAGCGTATAGCTGCGGAACTGCTGGCGCAGGAGGCGGTCGAGATTGAGATGAACCGGCTGCAGGAGCCGGTTGGCAAACAGGACCAATACATAGCTGCTTACGGCGGGCTGCTTTGCCAGGAATACCGCTCGGATGATTCCGTCAGCGTGAGCCTGTTGGCAGTCAGCGAGGCAGCGCTGAAGGAGCTGCGCGATTCGCTGATGCTCTTTTTCGTGGGGCAAACACGCAGAGCGTCGGCACTTCTGGAAGATCAGAAGCAGCGCTCAGAGCAGGGCGACCGGGCAATGCTGGAAAACCTGCACTTTGTAAAGCAACTTGGGCAGGAGATACGGCAAGTGCTGGAATCAGGAGCTGTTCATGAGTTTGGCAGTCTTATGCACGAGCACTGGCTTAGAAAGCGAAGCCGCTCTAATGGCATGACCAATGATCGGGTGGATGAATTATATGAGCTGGCCCGGACCCGCGGCGGCGCGACGGGTGGAAAGCTCGTAGGTGCAGGGGGAAATGGATTCCTGCTGTTGCATACGCACGACAGGAAGCGCTTGCGGGCAGCAATGACTGATGCCGGAGCGAGTGAAATGGAATTCAATTTTGATTTTGATGGCTCTGCTGTCATGGTGCGCAATGCCTGAACCGGTGAGGATGAAATGGCTGCATCGGTGAGTGTGGTGAAAGACCCGGATCTTCGTGCCATGCACGATGACGAAATGACGCTGGCAGCACTGGCCGCAGCGCTGGGCCGGCGACGTGCAATCTTTTTCTGGGTCCTTGCTGGATCTCTTGCAGCGGTCACGATGTATTGCATTCTGGCCACCAGGCGTTATCAGGCAACGGGACAAATTCAAATTGAAAAAGATAGCAGCGGCGCCTTTGGGCTGGAAAGCAGCGTGCTGGGCGATGCTGACTCAGCATCGGACGCGCTGGATTACAACATTACTCTGCAGACCGAAGCGAATATTCTGAATTCCGATTCACTGGCGTTGCGTGTTATACGAGATCTGCGCCTTGAAACAACTGCGGACTTCTATCCTCCCTCCGGAAAGAATTCCGGAGGCACGCTGTTTTCGCGTCTTCAATTCTGGAAAAAACCGGTTGAACCCATGAGCGTGCCGCTCGAACTTGCTCCAAACCGCCGCTATGCGGTGCTCAGGACATTCGCGAGTCATCTGAAAGTTGAGCCTGTGACTGGCACGCGGCTGATCAACGTCAGTTACACAAATCCTGATCCGAAACTCGCTCCCGAAGTGGTGAACCACCTGATCGGGGCTCTGGCCGATTACACATTCCAGGCGCGCTTTACAGCCACGGCGCAGGCCTCAACCTGGCTCACGGCTCAACTGGAGGATTTGCGGAAGCAGACGGAGAACCTGCAAGCGAAGGCGATCACACTGCAGCGGGACACGGGCATGTTCGGCGATGATGAATCGCACAATGTCGTGCTCACGCGGCTCGAGGGGCTGAACCAGGCGTTGGCTGCGGCCGAATCCAATCGCATTTTGAAAGAAGCAGTCTATCGCACTGCGAGCAGCGGAAATCCCGAGTTAATTGCAGGACTGAGCGGGAACCTTGCCGCAGGCGCTCCGATTGCGAATGGGCTGGCATTGATTCAGACGCTTCGGTCACAGGAAGCAACTGTGAAAGCTGAGCTGGATGAAGACAAGGTGAGATATGGCGCGGCGTATCCGCGCATTGCGGAATTACAGGCTGAGCTGAGCGGAGTTGAGAAATCCATTCAGGATGAAGTGCTGCGCATCAGAGAACGAGCACGCGCAGATTACGAGATCTCTGTGGCAGCGGAGAATTCTGCGCAGGCAGCTTTTCAAAAGCAAAAGAAGCTGGTCAATGACTTGAATGACAAGGCGATTGCTTATGACCTCGCGAAGCAGGAGGCGATAAGCAGCCGGGATGTTTACGAAGGACTGCTGGCGAAGCTGAAACAGGCGGGTGTGTTGGAAGGACTGCGATCCACCAACATTACTGTTGTCAATCCGGCGCGCGTGCCTCCGTCGAGCCGTCCAAAGAGTCCAAATGTTCCGCTTTACTATGCTGTTGCTTTGCTTGTGGGGACAGTTGTTGGGATGGGAGCTGCGCTGCTCAGGGACCTGACAGACACAAAGCTGAGATCGCTTGAAGAGTTGGAGCGGCTGACCGGGGCGTCGCTGTTGAGCATGGTTCCTGCGCTTGAGAAAGAACGTGCATTTCCTCGGCAAGGTAGACAAGAGTATGGAGTTTTATCCATGCCCAAAGCGACGAGCCTTTTTTCGGAGCGCCGGATCGCGGCACGAAGTTACATCGACAGTCCGTTTGCAGAATCGCTTCGTTCTCTCCGAACGACGTTGATGCTATCGAGGAGCAGCGCAGCGCCTCAGGTGCTGCTTGTGACGAGTTCCAATGCAGGGGAAGGCAAGAGCACGATTGCCTTGAATCTGGCGACAGTGCTGGCGCAGCAATATGTACGAGTATTGCTGGTCGATGCGGATTTGCGGCGACCGGTGTTGCATGAGCGAGCCGGGTTGGATGTTCATCAAGGCTTAAGCGCGGCGCTTTCCAGCGACGAAATTGATCCCGAACCGCAGACTATCCGGGATCTGCCGAATCTTCATGTGTTGTGTGGCGGCCCTGCGCCGCCGTTTCCAGCGGAATTGTTGGGCTCGAAAAGAATGAAGAGTCTGCTGGCGCAGTGGCGCAGCGAATACGACTTTATTGTGCTGGATGGTCCGCCAGCACTGCCTGTGACAGATGCAATTGTCCTGGAGCAGATGTGCGATGCAGTGCTCCTGATTGCTCGGCACGGAAAGACGGTGAAAAAGGCAATTCACCGGAGCTATCGCACGCTTGCCAGCCAATTGCCTCCGCATGCTGTTTTAGGAACGATTCTGAATGCTGTTCCGGACCGGTCTGCGGACTTCTACGAATATTACGGTTATCGCAGTCACTACTCTGCTGAAAATGGAAGCCCCAATGAAGCGAGAGCATAGCTTGATTCTGGTATTGCTGATTTGCGCTTCAGGCCGAGATGCATGCAGCCAGACAGTGTCTTCCGGCAACAGAGCAGATGGAAGTATGCAGGCACAAAAAGTTCACGAAAGTCTGTTGATTGGCCACGGCGATCTATTGCATATCTCCGTATTTCGAGAACCTGACCTGGAACAAAAATTACGAGTGAATGATGCAGGCGACATTGATCTGGATCTTGTCGGAGCCGTGAAAGTGGCGGGGCTTACATCGGCAGAGGCAGCGAAGGCTGTTGCTCGAGCTTATGAGCAGGAACGCTACCTGAACCATCCTCAGGTCTCTGTGCTGGTGGAGGAGTATGCAACGCAGAACGTCTCGGTTCTTGGACAGGTAAACAGGCCCGGAGCTTTTTCCGTAGCAACTGCGCGGAGCTTGCTGGATGTGCTGGCGCTGGCAGGAGGCTTAACCGAGATTGCAGACCGGCACGTCACGATTCAACGTGCGAATAAGAGAGAAAGCATCGTTATATTTGTGCCGAATCATGCAGCCGCCGATCTTCAAACAGCGACGGTCTATCCGGGAGACACAGTGCTGGTGCCTAAGGCCGGAGTTGTATATGTGCTCGGAGATGTTGCGCGGCCCGGCGGATATGTGATGCAGGATGAGGCGAAGCTGACTGTTCTGCAGGCGGTGGCCATGGCTTCAGGCGCGAACAGAACGGCCAAAGAAGACGAGACGAGGCTGATTCGGAAAGTGAACGGCAACTATCGCGAGCAGACGGTGGCTTTGAAGGAAATCGAAAAAGGAAAAGCCCCGGATATGCAGCTCGAAGCGGATGACGTTCTGTATGTTCCTTTCAGCATGGGGAGGAATATGGTTCTTGGAGCGTCCAGCATTCTGTCATCCACCAGTTCAGCGGCCATTTATGCAGCCCATTAACACGCCGCATATTTCCACTCGATGGCTACAGCGAATCGGCATAGAGGAGGCGGTGTGCATCTGTCTGCTCGCGTACTTCGCAATGCAGGGCGCCATTCCGGGCATTGCGCCAAACCAGGCTAATGAGATGACGCATACAGCTGCAACCGGCCTGATGAAAGCTGCCGGCATCGGATCACAGGTTCTGATCAACAGCCTGATCTGCGCTCTTATACTTTTTCATGCGCGCCGATTGCTGCGTTTTGCATTTTCCCTTCAATGGACGGCATTGGTTGCGATACTCGCCGTCGGTTCCACTCTCTGGTCACAGGATGCAATGACAACAGCGCGCCGCTCCTTGCCATTTGTCTTGGCCACGCTGTTTGGGTTGTATCTTGCATCGAGATTTCGCATTCAGCAACAACTTCGAATTCTGGTTTGCACGATGGCTCTGTTGGCAATTGTCAGCGCTGTTCTCGCCTTCTTTTTTCCATCGATTGGGCTGGAAGCTTCAACCGGTCACGCAGGGAATTGGCAGGGCGTTTTCACGCAAAAGAATGCTTGTGGCCGCGCCATGGTATTTGCAATGGCAGCGCTGCTGCTGTTGCAGGGTAATCAGCTTATACGATTGGTTTGCTTCCTCTTGTTTGCGTGCGTGCTTGTGATGAGCGGATCGCGCGGAGCTTGGATGATCGAAGGTGGGTTGCTGGTTTGTTATGGGGTGTTATGTGCAACTGAACAGTTGAAACCTGCAAGCCGCACACTTCTGCTGCTGGGCTCCGTGGTTGCGATGGCCGGAGTCATTGTTGGGACATGGTGCTATTTTCCGGAAATTGCTGCGCTGCTTAATAGAGACGCCACGCTGACTGGACGAACGGAGATATGGAGCCAGGTCTGGATCGCCATTATGAAGCATCCGCTGCTGGGTTATGGTTTTGCCGCCTTCTGGCAGGGAATGAAAGGGGAATCGTACAACGTCATTCTGACGCTGCGATTTGTTGTTTTTCATGCGCACAATGGCCTGCTGGAAATCTGGCTCGAACTTGGCGCTGTTGGCCTTGGATTGATGGGGATGAGCTATCTGCGTGCGTGGCGCAAGCTCTGGCCCACGCTGCTCTCCACAAAGAACCGGGAAACGTATTGGATGATTTTTATGCTGCTGCTCATTGCTCTGTATAACGTAGACGAAAATACGCTGCTCACATTTAACGGGCTCTTCTGGATTCTGTACGTCGCGGCAGTTGCCGATATCGAGATCATCTCAGTTGAGCATCGCAGGGAAAATCGGCTGGAGGGCCGACGGCTGGCTAAAGCCGAGCGCGCGTACGCAACAGTATAGACAACGATGGCGCCCGCGGAAATTCTTTGCGAGAACGAGATCACGGCTGCGAAAGCAACGACTCAGCGTTTTTATCGCCCAGAGCTGGATGCTCTCCGCTTTTTTGCTTTTCTCGCTGTATACGTCTGTCACAGTATTCCGGGCAATGCTGTCGCTGCGGCCTCGGAAGCGCGCTCCTTCTGGGCTCAATGGCTGGCCGCAGTCAAGGATGCGGGGAATTTCGGCGTTTGTCTGTTTTTTATGCTCAGCGCGTTTCTTATCACTGAACTGCTGCGACGAGAGCAGAAAAAGTTTGGTCGCGTTCATGTCGGCGCATTTTACGAGCGACGCATTCTGCGTATCTGGCCTTTGTACTTCGGTATTGTGATCGCGTACCTGATTGCAGGACGGTATTTCCCGGCCATGCGCATCGAAACAGGCCGTATAGTGGCTTATTTCCTGTTGACGGGAAATTGGTACATTGTGCTGCATCCATGGATACAAACACCATTGCGTTCGCTTTGGAGTATTTCAGTAGAAGAGCAGTTTTATCTGCTTTGGCCAATTATAGCTGGGTATGGTGGGATGCGGGTCCTTGCCCGAGTATCACTGGTGATAGTGCCTGTATCATTCCTGACGATCTTCATCGTCTCAGCAGATCAGACTTATGCATTCAACACCGTATGGCTGAACAGCTTTACGCAATTTCAGTTTCTTGCATGGGGCGCTCTGCTTGCGCTTGTACTGCACGGACGCATCCCGAAAATAGATCGCGCTTTGCGATCAACAATGGCCCTGGCCGGTATAACGCTATGGCTTGTATCTGCTCATGTGGCGCAGATCAAGCGGCCCGGAGCCATTGTTCCACAGTGGAAATTTTGTGTGGGGTATCTGTTTGTTGCTACGGGATGCCTTCTGCTGCTTGTTTCGCTACTCGGTGTTTCGGGGCGATGGATTCCCGAATGGATAGTGCATCTGGGAAAGATTTCGTTTGGTCTGTATGTCTTCCATGAAGCAGCTTTTTTGCTTGTAGATGAAGCGCAAAAGCATGCTGCATTGACTATGTCTCATGTGGCGTTCTGGACAGACCGGCACATGATGATGACTATGGCGCTGAACAAAATCGCTGCGCTCGGCGTCACGATCTTTTTGGCAGCTCTTTCCTACCGCTTTTGGGAGAGCTCATTCCTGCGCCTCAAACAGCGCGTTACCTGGATTCAATCGCGAGGCGTGTAGATGGAAGCACGGAGAGTATTGATCTATCGCAATGAACTGCTGCCTCCTTCCGAGACGTTTATTCTTTCGCAGGCGAATGCTCTCAGGCGGTTTCGGCCATGGTTTGGTGGGTTGACGCGCGTGGGTAATGGACTGGATTTGAGTTTTCATCAGGTGGTTACTTTGTGTGGCCGGGAATCACAAAAGGAAAAAGCAAGACGCAGAGCATTTTTGCGAACTGCATGTAATCGCAAACTGGTGCGCGCGATCGCGGAATGGAGCCCGCATGTCATTCATGCTCATTTTGCTGTTGACGCATGTGCGGTGCTGCCGATTGCGAGGCTCCTCAATATTCCATTGGTCGTCACGCTGCACGGATATGACGTGACATCCTGTGAAGACACACTCAGACAGTGGCCCACAACGAGAGCCTATCTGCGGAGAAAAGAGGAACTCTGGAAATACGCCACCGCATTCCTCTGTGTGTCAGAGCATGTGCGTCGATGCGCCGTTTTCTCTGGGTTCCCTTCAGAAAAATTGCGAGTGCAGCGTATTGGAGTTCCTCTCCACGATGCTGATGAAGAGGTCCACCTGCGTGATAAGAGAGTCGTGTTGTTTGTTGGCAGACTGGTGGAGAAAAAAGGCTGTGTGCACCTTATTCGCGCAATGTCTCATGTGCAACGTGCTAGCCCTGGGACGAAGCTCGTAGTTATCGGCGACGGGCCATTGCGTAAAACATTGGAGCAGGAGGCTGCCCAGCACTGTAGAAATGTCAGTTTCCTCGGTTTCCAATCTCAAGCGGAAGTGAAGCGGTGGATGCAGCATGCGTGTGTGCTGGCGGTCCCCAGTATGCGCGCGTCGAATGGAGATACTGAGGGGCTTTCCACAGTGACATGTGAAGCGCAGGCTGTGGGACTGCCGGTGGCGGCATTTGCAACTGAAGGAGTTACAGAAGCATTCCCCGAGGAAAGGCGGCCCTCGCTTTCAAAAGAGGGGGATATTGCTTCTCTGTCTGAGCAGATTCTACACCTTATGAAAGACGATGCTGCATGGCATGAGGCCAGCTTAACCGGCAGACGTTATATGGAGACTCATTTCGATCTGGCGGCACAAACGAGATCGCTTGAAGACAAATACGAGGAAATCATTGCGAGGCCTCATGGCTGAATCAAATAGTCTCCGGCGAAATACGCTGTGGATGATTTCCGGACATGGGATTTCGCTGCTATTTCAGGCAGCATACTTCATCCTGATTGGCCGGACACTTGGCAGCCATGAATATGGCGCATTTGTTGGGGTTGCTGCGCTTATAAATGTCCTGAGTCAGTTCAGCAGCCTGGGCATGGAGATGATTCTGGTACGCAATATCAGTCGCGCGCGCGAATCATTTGCTGTGACTTGGGGAAATGCCTTGCGGATCAGCATATGCGGTTTTGTTGTGCTACTGGGGCTCGCGATGCTGGTTGGCCATTTCACGCTTAAACACGAATTACAAAGATTGATTCCATACGTAGCATTGTCTGACGCCTTGCTGGGAAAGATTGTGCAGCTTGCAAGCCGTGCTTTTCAGGGAGCAGGTATGCTGGTGCAGACGGCGCGACTTACCGCGTTCACGAACATTGCGCGCGCTGTTTCGGCGCTCGGACTTTTCTTTTTTGCAGCGTCGGTGCATTTTCATGCAGATGCGCTGTTGTGGACGAGGATTTACTGGATATCGTCGCTGGTGACGGCCGGCTTAGCCTTTGGGTCGGTAACCAGGCGACTCGGATGGCCCAGGTTTGGACGCATTTCCATGCGTGACATGACAGAAGGATTCAGCTTTTCGCTATCGAGTTCCTCGATCTCTGTGTACAACGATATCGACAAGACGTTCCTTGCCGGAGTCGGCCAACTTTATGCTGCCGGAATTTACTCGGCTGCTTATCGTGTCATCGATGTTGCTAGCATTCCGATCTATGCGCTCTATACCGCGGCTACGCCGCAATTTTTTCGAGAGGGTGAGGGCGGCGTCGCCAATGCCTGTGCAATTGCGAAGCGGCTGCTAAGGCCCACGGTTCCATACGGGATCTTAATAGCCATGGGATTATTTGCTTGCGCATCGGTGCTGCCGTATATTTTCGGCGCCTCATTTCAAGAGTCGGTAGAAGCTTTGCGCTGGTTATGTCTGCTTCCACTTATTCGTGTTTTGCATTATGCATGGGGGACGACGATCACAGGATCGTCTTCGCAGTGGTATCGAACAGCCACACAACTGGGAGCGGCCGGGTCCAACCTGCTCTTGAATATGGTCCTGATTCCACACTGGTCATGGCGTGGCGCAGCCATCGCGAGTCTGTTAACGGATGCCGGATTAGCTGTGGCAAGCTGGATGATTGTACGGCATCTGAGCGCAGGAAAATCTTCTCAGAAAATTGTAGCTACACAGGCTGCATAATGCGTGCAGTTTAAAATTCCTCTGATTCAGAAGAAGCAATCTCCTTGTCCTTAATTTTCGGGCTGCCGAAAATCCGGAAACCAGAAACCTTACGCAGGCGGAACTCTGGCTTGCTGCTGTTGCTGGGAAGTTTGATGCGGAAGAGATCGGCATCTGTAACAGAATCGAGCACAAATGCCGGGCGCGCATCTGGAGCTGCGTCAGCAATTTCAATGTTGGTCAACTCAATATTATTTACGTGGCGGATAAAGAAGCCATGCGCCGGCAAAGGGCCGAACATATGTGGGTCAGGGTAAGTGGCTTCATTTTCCGGGGGTTGGAGCGCAGCCATTTCCGCTGTTCCGCCGCCCTGATGATGCAGGTAGATGTCGTGAATCTTCAAATCCGTGATGGGATGATCCGGAATTCCACTGATAATCGCCGCATATTTTGAAGCGGAATTGTAACTGACAATGTTGCTGAGAATGATCCGGCGGCAATCGCCAACCGGCACTCCCTGCGGTCCGCGCATGCGGCTACCGAGCCGGATAAACAGCGGCGCGCCGGAAATATCGCGCATAGTGATGTTCGTAAAAGCAATATCTTCAAGGAGCGCGCCGTCAACGCTTTCAAGCGCGATGCCGTTGCAACCTTCAAAGACGCAGTTGGAAACTGTAATGTTCTTGAAGCCGCCGTTCGACTCGGTGCCGCATTTGATCCTTCCCGTCCTCGGCACGCGGACATCCGGAGCAAACTTTTTGAATGTGCCGTCAAGCAGAGTTCCCAGCTCATAGCAACCACTCACATAACAGTTGGTGATGGTGACATTTTCTGTTGCGCGGGCATAGCCGAGAGCATAGGAGCTTTTTGGACAGATGGCATCATCCCATGGAGAATTCACGGAGCAGTTTGACACGCGGACATTTTTACAGCAATCAATGTCCATGCCATCGCGATTCGTATCGATCTTCAGATTGTCAACAATGAGGTTGTCAACCCCTGTGGCAAGGATTCCGAAGTGGCCACCTTTGAGGATGGAGAACCCGGCCAGCGTGACGTTACGGCAGTTCTTGAGAGCAATGGCTTTATTGCCGACGCGCGGTTCTTCGGCGCGAGGCTCCTCGCGCGTACCCCGGCTCAGACCCTTGCCCCAGATAAGACCCGGCCCGAAGATAGACACATCATGCAGGTTTTCGCCCCAGATGAGGCTGTTGTGCCAGTGATTGTGGCCGTAGTCCTGATAGTGCTCCCACGGGTCGTTCGGCTCGGCCGGATCATATCCATCGCTGTGATCGGCGGGTGTATCGGCTGCGAGAATGGTCGCGCCCTGCATAATCTGCAGTGCAATGTTGCTTTTCAGGCGTATGGAGAATGAGTTGTATGTACCTGCGGGAAAGAGCACTGTGCCTCCGCCGGCATTTGCCGCGGCTTCAATGGTGCGGTTGATCGCTGGAGAATCGAGGGTCTTGCCGTCACCGGTAGCGCCGAATGCGCGAACATCGTAAATGCTGCCGGGTCTCTCGTGAGGTGTGGGCTGAGCGGAAAGGCTGATAGGGGCCAGCACTCCTGCCGCGCCTATCGTTGTGTATTTCAGAAACTCCCGCCGTTCGTGCCGCATACAGGCATACTCCTTGAGTGGTCTGACCTCGTAGGAACAATACATCATGAGATGTGAATTTGTCCGCTGACAAACGCATACGCAGAGACATTCCTTAGGGGAACGTCTCGCTAAGAGGGAAATCAGGCTGGGATGGCGGCGTTTTGCAAGACGGATACGATCTCAGAGATCGCGACATCCTCACTGGAAGAAGTGGCGCGCGTGACGATCTCTACTTTGCCGTCTGCCGCTTTTTTCCCAACATTAACGCGGTAAGGAAT
Organism: Alloacidobacterium sp.; assembly: GCA_035293545.1. Classification (GTDB taxonomy): domain Bacteria; phylum Acidobacteriota; class Terriglobia; order Terriglobales; family Acidobacteriaceae; genus Alloacidobacterium. The sequence continues at coordinate 76,415 of DATGMQ010000002.1, forward strand.
GCCGATGAGATCGGCATCCTTAAACTTGACCCCAGCGCGCTCCTGTCGATCATCAAATAGGACATCGAATCCAGCCGCTTCCAGTTTCGAAGCAATTTGCTCCCCGGCGGCCAGGAGAGGGGCATCGGCGGCATTTGTAACTGTTACAACGACTTCAAAAGGAGCAATGGAGCGGGGTAGCCAGAAGCCGTTGGCATCGTTGCTTTGCTCAATGGCGGCAGTCAGAATCCGTTCGATGCCGATGCCGTAGCTGCCCATGATTGGCGTCACTTCCTTGCCATTCGGATCGAGCACACGTGCACCCATGCTCTCGGAATATTTGTACCCCAGCTTGAAAATGTGTCCAACCTCAACAGCTTTTGCAACTTTCAGCGGAGAGCCACACTGTGGGCAGCCTTCGCCTTCGACCACATTGCGCACGTCTGCGGCTATGGTCCATGTGAAGTCACGCCCGGGGGTTACGTTGCGGTAGTGATAATCAAGCTTGTTGGCTCCGCAGACCATGTTCTGTCGGCCTTCGAGAACGCTGTCAAGAATGACTACAACTCCTTCTTCGCTCAATGACTTTGCAGGAGCAAGACCAATTGGTCCAAGAAAACCAGCCGGGCCATGAATATAACGTTCCAGTTCCTCTGCCTGCATAGGGCGAAGCTCCAGAGCCTTGATGAGGCCAAGCAGCTTCGTTTCGTTTACCTGATGGTCTCCGCGGAGGAAGACAACAACCGGATTCCAGACCGCTTCGCCTTTCGCAGTTTTATTTTGGGCCATGTAGGCGACGCACTTGATGTCCTGCGCTTCTGAGATATTGAAGAACTTCGCGACATCCGCGACGGCGGTAATACCCGGAGTAGAGACGAGTTCCGGTTTGCCATCACCCGTTGGCTCAAGTTCCGTGACCGGCGCCAGCTTGGATACTGCCTTTTCAAGATTCGCTGCATAGTCACACTTCGGGCAGCTCACGATGTAGTCTTCACCGGCGTCGGTATATACCATGAATTCCTGCGATTGCGTGCCGCCCATGGCGCCAGAATCGGCTTCAACCGCAACGAATTTCAATCCGCAGCGCGTGAAGATGGTGCGGTACACCTGATCGTGCAGGTCGAAGCTCTTGTCGAGTCCGGCTGGGTCCAGATCAAACGAGTAGCTGTCCTTCATGATGAACTGGCGCACGCGCAGCAGTCCGGATTTCGGGCGCGGCTCATCACGGAACTTGGTTTGTATCTGATACCAGATCTGCGGGAGCTGCTTATAGCTGCGGATCTCGTTCCGGGCAATGCTGGTCATGACCTCTTCATGGGTAAAGCCGAGACAAAGCCATGCGCCCTTGCGGTCCTGCAGGCGGAACATGTTCTGCCCCATAACGGTCCAGCGCCCGCTCTCTTGCCAAAGCTCTGCAGGGTGAAGAGTAGGCAGCAGGAACTCCTGCCCGATTTTGTCCATCTCTTCGCGCACGATCCCGATGATTTTGTTAAGAGATCGCTGGCCGAGAAACAGATACGAGTAAATGCCTGCGCTCAGCTGGCGAATGTATCCGGCGCGGACGAGGAACTTGTGGCTCGCGACTTCGGCGTCTGCCGGGGCCTCACGGAGCGTAGGAATGAAGAGTTTTGACCAACGATGCATGCTTGCGTTTTGCTTTCTCAATAATGAAGGGTGAAATTTCATTCTAATCGCTGCAATCGTTCCTGTGAGGGATGTTCTGCAGCTTCATGCGTGTTTATAGGGCATTTGTCATAGTAGCCAATTCGTATTCCTTCATAAGATGATGATTGGAGCTTCCTGGAGGGAGGAGATGAAGTTGAGAAAATACTGTTCTTTCGCTGTGATTGCTGTTGGCTCCCTGTTGATGTGCGCCGGCTCAGCCTGCGCGCAGGACTACGACATGATCCTGCAAGGCGGCCATGTTCTTGATGCGAAGAACCATGTGGATACGGTGGAAGATGTTGCCGTAAAAGACGGCAAAATTGCTGAGGTTGCCGCGCACATCAGCCCGGATAAAGCAGTGAAGACCATCGATGTGAAAGGCTTCTACGTCACTCCGGGACTCGTCGACATTCATGAGCATGTATATGCAGGGACCGGTGAAAAGGACTCGTATGCCGGCGACAACAGCGTATATCCCGACGGATTTTCGTTTCGCGTTGGCGTAACTACGGTTGTAGATGCAGGCGGATCAGGCTGGCGAAATTTCGAGGACTTTAAGCAGCGCATTATTGATCGTTCCAGGACGCGGGTGCTGGCCGACCTGAATATTGTTGGCGCTGGTATGCGCGGTCCGAAGTATGAGGACAATCTCGATGACATGGACGGAGAAGCCACGGGCAAGATGGCGCTGAAGTATCCGGGCGTAATTGTCGGGATCAAGAGCGCACATTTTACCGGGCCGGAGTGGAAGCCATATGACGAAGCAGTGAAAGCTGGCAATATCGCGAATATTCCGGTGATGATTGATTACGGAGAACGCCGCGCCGAACGGCCACTGTACGATTTGCTGTCCAAAAAGCTGCGTCCGGGAGATATTTATACGCACTGCTATTCCGGCCTGCGTGGAGAGCAGGACCCGGACACAGGCAAGGCCAGCAAAGCCATGCTGGTTGGACGGCAGCGCGGAATTTATTTCGACGTGGGGCACGGCGGCGGCTCATTCGCGTGGTCCGTGGCCTATCCGATGATGAAGAGCGGCTTTGAGCCTGATTCAATCTCGACGGACCTGCATATCAGCAGCATGAATGCAGGCATGAAGGACATGCTCAACGTGGCGGACAAATTTCTTGCCATGGGACAAACCATTCCGCAAGTCGTAGCTGAGATGACGTGGAACCCGGCACACGAAATCAAGCAGGACCAGCTGGGCAATCTTTCAGTTGGTGCGCCGGCTGATATTGCAGTGCTGAGTGTAGAGCATGGTAAATACGGATTCGTAGACATGTACAACACGAAGCTGATGGGCACCCAGAAGCTCATTTGCCAGTTGACCGTGCGCGCTGGAAAAGTTGTGTACGACCTGAACGGAATTTCCGCTGATCTGTGGGATGGCCCATCTACGAGTGATCTGAAGCAGGCGAAGCGCTGGACGACGCTGCCTGTGCGTCCGCCAAATAGTGGCCATACGAAATATCCCGTATCTGTACCGGCAAAATGAATAAGCCATGAGCACGATTGCGTTTCGCTTCGTGCTCATTTCTGTAAACGCAGTGTCAGGCGGGTATGATCATCAGGCTTTGCGGCAATGAGACGTCAGCTACCGTAATGGGTGGGCCTGATTCGCCACTCTCGGCGTGCACAGGAATAGAAAGTATCTGGTGCCGGCGGTGATCGATAGCAAAGAGATTACCGTTGGGTGAAAAGTTAAGTGAAATCAGCGAGCGGTTCTCGAGATTTTTTTGCTGTCGCAGAGACAGTCTGCCGCTTGCAGAATCAATTTTCCAGGCGGAAATACCTTCAGTTCCTGCCGCGTAGAGCATGTCCCCTTTCCTTGAGAGGACAAACGGCTGTCCATAATTCAGGCCACTTGCCGAGCTTATCTTTATGCGTTGCGCGTGCTTCATTTCTGTGGTCAACGCCTGCCAATTGTATAAATCGATTGACCCGCCCAGCCGGTTGACCACATAGAAAAAACCTCCAGATGGGTGAATGGCAAGATGCGCGGGGCCCGATGCAGGAGTGCAGGCGGCCCGAGCGGCAGGTATGATTCGGCCATCCTGAAACGCAAAGACATTGATCCGGTCGCAGCCCTCATCCGTTGCCAAAATATACTGCCCGCGGGGATCGAACATGGAAGAATGCGGATGGGCTGATGTCTGAGAAGCGGCATGAGGACCTGAGCCGGTTTCTTTCAGAATTTGAGTGACTCGGCCAATTGCTCCGTCAAATCCGATAGGCAACACATTGTATGCGCCGCCACCGTGAATCGCAACGATAAGATGTTTTCCATCCGGCGAGATTGCAAGGTGCTTCGGACGAACGCCGGATAACGACAATGGCTGCCGGTTGATCTGATCGAGCGTGCCATCATTGGCATCGATTTTGTAGGCCTCCACTGTCCCGCGAGGCAGGCCTCTGTATTCACTGATTTCATTCGCAACATACAGTGCGCGTCGATTGGGATGGAGTGTTAACGATGTCGGCGCCTGGCTTTGAACCCATTGTTTCCACTTCCACTCACCGCCGCGCACCTCAAAGACATGAATCCCGGAATCATCCTTGCAACTTCCTGCAGAAGCCACATAAGCAAATTCGATCGGAGTAACCGGAAGCAGACTATTCTGCGCGGGAATCGATTTGCTTAGCAAGCCGAGAGCGGACGAGTATCCGATGCCTTGAAGAAAAGCCCGACGGCTGCATGAAGTATTCCGGCTCATAGCTTCGTTCAACAATTACTACGGACGAATCGACATAGCATGATGAAAAATGTTGTTAGGATCGTAGCGCCGCTTCACGCCCTGCAGAAAGGGATACAAGCCCTGCTCGCCATAATAGAGCTGCGGCCAGAATGAGTACGCCAGCATGTCACTGTCAGGATAGTTAATGTAGCAGCCCTCGTAATGCTCGCCGGGATAAGGCGTAGCAGCGTAGCGCGGATCCACTTTCGATCCGGAGTATAGGTCGCTGTAAAACTCCTTCAGCCATCTCAGGCGGCCTGCATCATCTGCGGCATTTTGCCAATACAACTGAAATTGCAGCTTCATAATAGAGGAGCGCTGCCAGATGGACGTTTCCTTCGCCAGCCGGCTTTGGTTGATTGCTCCGCCATAGGAATCAATGGCCAGAAAAAATCCTCGTAAATCCACTCCGGGTATTTCACGCGTCATATGCCTGTAGATGCACTTTGCTTCTTCGGGCGTGAAGTTCGTCTTCATGTAAGTGGACTTGTACTTAGCGCGGCCGCTTCGCTCGCCGCCTCCATCACCGACAGTTGCGTCGAGCCATAAATGGCGGGTCATGGGGTATTGCGTTGCGCATGGTTCGCCTGACGCCGCAGCGTGCTCGATGGCCCTTTCCCCTACAGGAGCAGGCGTACCGAATGAAGGCTTGCAGGGAGAGAAAAAGCTGAGAAATTCATTCACCACGCTGAGGTCATCACAGGTCCCATCCGGATTGCAGAACTGTAGTGAGAGACCGAAGCGTTTCGAGGAAGAGTGCGATACATCGAGTATCGAGAAAAGTCCATGCGTGTCGCGATCTTTGCCGCGTGTCTCCCAATAATGGCCGTATGTCGTCAGAATAGTGACGAAGCGGTCCTCTGTCATCGTTGTCCAGTCAAATGAGAGTCCCGCCTCGACTACCTCTTTCGGCGCCTGAGGCAACTTGTCAAAATAAAAAGCGGTGATAACGCCGAAATTACCGCCGCCCGCGCCGCGACATGCGCGAAAAAGATCGGGATCATGCTCCTTGCTGACATGGCGCAGAGCTACTTGCCCGTGCGCATCGACAGTAAGAATGTCAACCGCTGTCAGCCAATCGACGGTAAGCCCGTGAAGGCGCGAGAGCAGCCCATATCCCCCACCGCTGATATGGCCGCCCGCGCCGACTGCGTAGCACGATCCGGCAGGCATGGTCACCCCATAGCGTTTGAAGAGGTCAAGATACGCTTCACCTAATTGCTTTCCTGCGCTGATCCTGTATCCACTGCTGTTCCTGCCAGGCGGCTCTTCAAGAAGGCTGAGATCGAGAATCACTCCGCCGGGATTATTAACGACAAAATCTTCATAGCAATGACCACCACTGCGTACCGTGGGTCGCAATCCAGCATTGACGACCCGCTGCAGTGCTTCAGCCGCATCGGACGCGGTTTCGCATAGTTCGATACGGCTGGCGAAATCCGCATCATCGGCTGGAAAACGCAGGTTGCGGCTTCGCTTCAGCGTCTGGTAACGCGGGTCCTGATTGGTAACGGTAATGGCCATATCTCTGCTTTCGTAGATACTAGGGCCTGTTAACCGGCCCTAGCTTTTCACCGCTGTCCAGGTAGCGTCGCCGTATTCGCCCATATGAACCGTTCCGCTTGCGTTGTTGCCGGAAACCACTCCGCGGAAGGTCCACTGAATGGAGTTGCCCGGCACCTCCATTTCGCTTCTCAGCTCGATGTGATCTGCCTGCACTCGACCCTTCAATTCGGCCTGATAGATTTCCCCGGCTTGTGTGCCGGATAGCTGATCTCCATCCTGCTGTAAAGTGAAACGCTGCTCTCCTGTGCCGCGAATGTATTTGATTTCAACCGTCCAGTTGCCGCCAACCTGCGCGAGCGGTCCCTGCGGGACCAATGGATTCTCGTAATGCCCCGGCTTTGTTAGACCTTCGTAGATAGCATCCGCCACAATCTTCTCTTCGCCTGCGGCCATCATGTACGGCATGATGGTCAGGGAGCTCTGCATTTTGTCGGGACGCTTGCCTGTGCCGCTGTCAACCAGTATGCGCGGGGTTCCTTTATCCAGGCGATCAACAAGCTCCGTTCCAGTGATTTTGAGCTGATTGGCATCCCAATGAATGCGCAGACGCGGAGCCCGGTTGGATAAATCCTCAGGCTGTAGATATTCAGTCGTGACTGAAGGCAGGCTTTTCACGCGATTCTCAATGTACTGCAGCCATGCGAGCCACTCACGCTGCTCCGCCGCATGATCGCGCTTATACCATTCACGCACCGCCGCCAGCATGCCCATGATCTCTTCTTTGCCGACTTTCAGCGCGCGGCCCCAGTTGTGATGCGGGGCAGCATTGAACCATGCAGCTTCTATGAGGTCCTTTTGTTGGCCAAGAAGAACACCGGCAGCCTGCGGTCCGCGCATGCACTTACCACCGGAATAGCCGACAAGCGTCGCGCCATGAGCAATATGAATATTGGGAACCAGCGGCTCTTCAGCCGCGGCATCGACAAAAACGGGCACATTCTTCTCTTTGGCAATGGAGCAGATATTGGGAATGGAGAGAGGGCCTTTTTCTGCCGCCGGGCTGGAGAGAATGTAAACCATCGCTGTACGCTCAGAGAGCTTCGAGCGCAACTCTTCTTCCGAATCGACTTCGACGATCTCTACGCCGCACATACGCACGCCAAAGTCGTAAGGGTTGCGGGAGTGCTTGGGAATAATGACCTGATCGCGCTTTTTCGTGTAAGGCATTGCCTGCGTCCGCTCAGGATTTGTTCCTGCGACACAGGCAACCGTTGCGACCGCTATTGCGGCTTCGCAACCGGTAGTAACGAGGGCGGAATTGGCGCCCATCAGTTTGGCGATTTCTGCGCCTACCGCCGGCATCAATTCGTCAAGGTGCACGTAGTAATTCGACGCCTCCATCATCGCCTGCTTGACCTGAGGCAGAGAGCGCGAGCCGGTGATGATGGTAAAGGTGCCGCGCGCGTTAATCAGCGGACGGACTCCGATGCGAGTGAAAAGATTGTCTCCATCCGGTCTCTCCACCGCAGGATGAACGTGGTTGTTCGGCTTGGTAAGCACTGCATTTGCGGTCAGCGGAGAAACCGCAGCAGCGGCAGTCAGCATTCCCGACTGCTTCAGGACATCGCGCCGGGAAGGATGTACATTGCGAAAGAGAGACATAGATACGCCTTTATCTGGTTCAGATGTAAGCAATCAAATCAATTTCAACGAGCGAATTTCCGGGAATCCCGCCCGCGGGAGCAACGGTGGTGCGTACCGGTGGAACACTTCCCCATCGACCCTTGTATACGGTGTTCATCCGCTCCCAGTCCTTGATGTCATTCAGATATACATTCACCTTCAGGACCTTATCCATGGATGAACCCGCGGATTGAAGCTTCTGTTCCAACTCATCCAGCACGTGCTTGGTGTGTTCTTCAATGGTTCCTTCAAAGTGAGCGCCTACTCCTGCAAGAAACAGTAGGTTGCCATAGGAAACAGCCGAACTGAAAAGAGGCGTTTCTCCGGGCTTCGGCGGAGGATAGCTTTTCTTTTCCAGCTTTGCGGTTTTGGCTGAAGCGCTTTCGCTCAGGACTGCGGAGCTGCCTACAGCCGCGGCGGCTATCGCCGCGTTCTTGAGCAGACCTCTTCTCGACTGCTGTTTCATCCTGGTTCTCTCCTTTAGTTTTTGTTATGCGTGGTTCTTCGTCAGTACTGCTCTTAAGCTTTGCCCAACGATCTCTGCTTCGCCCGGCTGCAGCATCCAGGTTGAAATCACAATCGTATTCTCATCCGATGGAATGCCAACGCGCGAACTGGTTCCTGTTGCCGGATTCAGCTCAATTGAAGGCGTCTGCGCGCGCAGCTTTTCCTGCGCCTGCTGCGGCGTAATGCCGACCACCGATGGATCATACGAAAGCAATAGGTGCGGAACATGGTTTGCAATCGGCGGCATAAAGACGCGCGTCTTCATCGTCGGCACATCTTTCACCGCATTTGCAATGATCTCCGTCTGCCGCATGTACTCGGCCTGGTTCTTTTCATCAGATTGCTCCAGAAGCCAGTCCACCGCGGCAACCATGCCGACGATCTGCTCCTTGGCGACTTTCATTCCTCGCCCAACGGCATCGGAGTTGGGATTATTGTTTTCTACCGCAAGATCAATCAGATGCTTCTTGCCCAAAAGCAATCCGGCATTCTGCGGGCCGCGGATGCCTTTGCCGCCGGAGAAGCAAACCAGATCAAACCCCATGCCGGTATATTTCCAAAGATTTTCAATCGGCGGCATGTCGGCGGCGGCATCATTGTGGCAAGGCACTCCATGCTCGTGCGCAACGCGCAGCCAGGTTTCGCGATCAATCTGCGCTCCGTCAGGCCCCTCCTCAGCAGCATTGAAGAAATTCGTCATTACAACATTTGGTCCTAGGGCGCGCTTGTAGTCTTCAAGCGTGACAACTTCTTTAATGCGTACGCCGCACAGCAACATAGCGTGGTCATACTCGTAGCGGTGGGCTTTCTGCACCACCACCTCGTTCTTCATCTTGTCTACTTTTTCCGGGATGTCCTGCGGGCTTGCGCCATTTGCCGATGCGATACAGGCAGCGGTGGCAAGGCTAAGCGCTCCGGATGCTCCTGAAGTGACCAGCGCGGCCTCGCAGCGCAGCTTCTTCGCCAGATACTCGCCGGCGGCAGTCTGCAGGTCTTTCAACCGCACAGGATGCAATGCAGCATGCGCCACTGCTCTCTGCACTTGCGGAGGCATGCACGCAGCGGTCAGAAATGTATAAGTCCCCGCTGCATTGATGATCTTTGCTACGCCGAGCTTGGCATAATAATCATCCGGTGAAGCAGTATCTTCGGCAAATGAAATTGGAGTGGCGCCGAGAGACGCAATGCTCAGCGCTGCAGCCGCAGCAGAAGACAAGCCCAGAAATCTTCGCCGCGAAAGTTGGTCCTCATCGGGCTCTTCTTCGATTGAAGCAACATTCAGCGAGATAACTGGACGCAATGGCATGAAGTGGCTCGGTTTCTCCTGGAACCATTCGAAGTGAAGGGTCGACAGATGTCATCGGCCACGTGACCTTTTGCAAACTAGGGCAAATGGCCTAATCAGAATCAAATCCGCCCGAACTGTTTTACAGCCTCTTCAATGGAATGGAACTTTTCGATGAAAGGATACATCGAGTGTTCGCTCTCATCCAGGTGCTGCGCCAGCACCAGAATTTCCGGGGCTTTGTCGCGCGGCACAACTACTACGCCGTCCTGGTCGGCGACGATGATGTCTTGCGGCGCGACCTTTACACCATCGCATATCACGGGAACATTCATGCCGCCGAACCGATAGTGGCTGACAGACGTGGAAGGGACCGGGCCGGTTGAGTAGACAGGGAAACCAATTTTCTTTAGCTGCGGAAGATCGCGAACGCCGCCATCAATCACCGCGCCTGCGAACCCTCTGGAGAACATAGCTGTTCCCATCAGTCCGCCCATGCCGGCAATATCTGCTCCGTCTTCGACCGTCATCACATAGACGGAGCCCGGCCCTCCGGAATCAATGGCCTTCAACATACCCGACAATGCATTCGGATCATGATTTTCTTCCTTTACCAGCTTGACCGTAAGCGCAGTGCCGGCAAACTTTGCCGGAAAAATAGACTGCATGCGATGCGACATATAGCGCTTTTCATGCAGTAGTTGCTCAATCGCATCCGAGACCGACGCTGCTTCCACATGGCGATACGCATCGATCATCAAAGCTGGATCGGCAGCATACTCAGCTGCCGTCTTTGGCGTATCCGCCAGCACAACATGCGTGAGCGTAAGAATGATTCCGGCCAGAGCAGCAATTGCCGCCAGAGTGCAGCAACGGAAAAAGAAACGTGTCGGCATCTTCAATCGACTTCCTCCTGTTTTTTTAACGTACGCAATTCACGGATGAGTTTTACATTGAACCATTAACGATGGGAAGAAGCCGCATACGCAAACAACAGCTGGAGGGTAACGCGCTTCGGGGAACAGTACTTAAGCATACTCAGGCTTTCCCTGAAAGGACGGAAAGTCTGATCTGCGCGGCATCATTATAGGCCGGATAAACCAGCTTCGTCGTGCGAACCACTATTGCGAAGATCTTCACGATATCCACAATTAGCAGTATTGCATTCTTCTTTTATCCAATATAAAGTGGTTTTCATTCCTCGGCCCCCCCACGGGGTGAAAAGGGAATCCGGTGAAAATCCGGAGCTGCCCCGCAGCGGTAAGCAGGTACGAACGCCGAATTGGACACTGGGTTCCAGCGCCTGGGAAGTCCGGTCAGTAGGTTGATCCTGTAAGCCCGAAGACCTGCCAGGAAAACATACGCTGACGCCTCCGAGGGGAGGCGAGGTGGCAGTGGTCCATCTTCTTTTTCGAGAGGATTCTCCTCTGTTTTCCCCGCATCGCTTCTGAGGCCACAAGGAGATTCCCGTGGCCACATCGTCTTACAACGCTGACTTTGCTTCAGTGCCTCTGCCGACCAGCTATCAGAATAACTTCGACAGATCAGCCCCCACCCAATCTGACTTTCAAGTCATCCGACGAGATGGTTCCTTCTCTTCCTTCGATTCAAATAAGATCTCGATTGCTATTACAAAAGCATTTGTAGCCGTGGAAGGGACCAGCGCGCAGGCATCGCGGCGAATTCATGAGGCCGTAGAGTCGTTGACGATGCAGATAGTCGAGACGCTCATTCGAAGAGCCGGTTCATCCCGCGCAATCCATATCGAAAACATACAGGATCAGGTCGAGCTTGCCTTGATGCGTAGCGGTGAGCACAAAGTAGCGAGAGCCTATGTCCTCTATCGCGAGGAGCGCGCCAGAAATCGACGCAAGCGGGAAGAGGAGCAACCGCGAGTCTCCCAGCCGCAATTTCGTGTTCGTCTCAAGGATGGACGGTTGGAACCACTCGACGAAGCAAGGCTTCAGCAGGAAATTGCTGAGGCATGTGACGGATTTGACGGCGTCTCGGCTGATGCAGTAATGGCTGAAGTTCGGCGCAATCTCTACGATGGAATTCTCCTGCATGAAATTGGCTTAGCTCAGACAATGGCCGCCAGGTCTCTTGTTGAACAGGAGCCGCAGTATGCGTATGTCAGTGCCCGGTTGCTGTTCAACAATCTGCGTGAAGAGGCGCTGGGATATCTCCTTCCTGCGTCACTCTCAACGACCCAGAAGCACACCGAGCTTCATTACGAGGAGTATTTTCCGGAATTCATCCGGCGTGCAATCGAACTCGAAATTCTGGATAAGGAACTGGGTAGCTTCGACCTCGGCCGCCTTGCCGGCGCATTGAAGCCGGAGCGCGACGGCAACTTTCAGTTCCTCGGTTTGCAGACCCTCTATGACCGCTACTTTCTTCATAAGGACGGAGTTCGGTTCGAATTGCCGCAGGCGTTTTTCATGCGCGTAGCAATGGGTCTTGCCCTGCGCGAGATTGATCGGGAAGCAAGAGCGGTTGAATTCTATGAGCTGCTCTCCTCGTTCGATTTTATGTGTTCCACGCCAACCCTCTTCAATGCCGGCACGTTACGTCCACAGCTCTCATCTTGTTTTCTGACGACGATTGCAGACGATCTCGACGGTATCTTCAAGGCCGTTAAGGATAATGCTTTGCTCTCTAAATATGCTGGCGGTCTTGGAAATGACTGGAGCAATGTCCGTGGGCTCGGTGCGCACATTCGCGGAACGAATGGCCAGTCCCAGGGTGTGGTGCCATTCCTCAAGGTCGCAAACGATACAGCTATCGCAGTGAATCAGGGTGGAAAGCGTAAGGGAGCGGTATGCGGCTATCTCGAAACATGGCACATTGATATCGAAGAATTCCTGGATCTCCGCAAGAACACAGGAGATGACCGGCGACGCACCCATGACATGAATACGGCGAATTGGGTGCCCGACCTATTCATGGAGCGAGTCGAAGCGGATGCGAATTGGACCCTGTTCTCGCCGGATGAAGTTCCCGATCTTCATGACCTCTACGGCGAAGCTTTTCGAGAGCGGTATGCCTTCTATGAGACAAAAGCACAGCGCGGTGAAATTAAAGTAACCAGAACACTGCGTGCTCAGGATCTGTGGCGCAAGATGCTGACGATGTTGTTTGAGACAGGGCATCCCTGGATCACCTTCAAGGACCCTTGCAATCTGCGCTCGCCCCAGCAGCATACTGGAGTCGTCCATTCCTCGAACCTTTGCACCGAAATTACCCTGAACACCAACAGTCGCGAGATCGCAGTCTGCAATCTTGGATCGATCAACCTTGCCAATCACGTTACCCCGGCAGGTATTGACGCGAAGCATTTAGAGAAGACCGTAAAGATCGCGATGCGGATGCTTGACAACGTGATCGACATCAACTTCTACACTGTGCCCGAAGCACGTTACTCAAATCTTCGTCATCGGCCAGTGGGACTGGGCATTATGGGCTATCAGGATGCGCTCTATACGCTGCGCATACCTTTCGCATCGAATGAAGCTGTGCGTTTTGCCGACGAGAGCATGGAACTCATCAGTTTCCATGCAATCTCCGCGTCAGTAGATTTAGCCGCTGAGCGTGGACGATATGCGACCTTCGACGGTTCGTTGTGGAGTCGGGGCATCCTTCCCATCGATTCTGTGGAATTGCTCCAGGCAAATCGTAAGTCAGCACTTAAGTTGGATCGCTCATCCAGGCTCGACTGGTCCGGGTTGCGTGAGCGCGTGAAGACCATAGGTATGCGCAACTCTAATACGATGGCAATTGCTCCCACAGCCACCATCTCGAATATCTGTGGTGTCACGCAATCAATCGAACCTACCTACGAGAATCTCTTCGTAAAGTCGAACATGTCCGGAGACTTTACTGTCGTCAATGCAGCTTTGGTGCGTGATTTGAAGCGTCGCAATCTTTGGGACGAGGTCATGGTCAGCGATCTGAAATACTTCGACGGATCGCTCGGAGCTATCGATCGCGTTCCTGATGATCTAAAGCAGCTGTATGCCACCTCCTTTGAAATTGAACCGACTTGGCTGATTCAGGCTGCAGCCAGCCGCCAGAAATGGATCGATCAGGCCCAGTCTCTGAATCTTTACATTTCGCAGCCAAGCGGACGAAAACTCGATGCTCTTTATCGTGAAGCGTGGCAATCAGGGTTGAAAACCACATACTACCTGCGTTCACGCAGTGCGACACACGTGGAGAAATCAACCCTGAAGAAGACGGATGGAAAACTCAACGCCGTATCTCTTCAACCAACTGTAGGCAAGGCGTGCTCCATCGATGATCCAGCCTGCGAAGCCTGCCAGTAGATACCGAGAAAGAATAGGGGAGAAGGTGCATGCTTGACTGGACTGAAACAGTAGAAAAAACCCCAACAGAACTGGTGCTGACACCGCCTCAGCCAAAAGACGATACGGAAACGAGCGGTCTCGGACGAATTGCGCGCGGTGCTGCCCGCGTGCGTGTCGACGACAAGGCCATGATCAACTGCCGCGCCGATGTGAATCAGCTTCTTCCGCTGAAGTATCGCTGGGCGTGGGAGAAATATCTTTCGGGCTGCAGCAATCATTGGATGCCAACGGAGATCTCAATGCAGGCAGATATCGCTCTCTGGAAGAGTCCCGATGGCCTCACCTCTGATGAGCGCCGCGCGATTAAGCGGAACCTCGGATTTTTTGCTGCATCAGAATCGCTGGTCGCTAACAATGTCGTGCTTGCGATTTATCGTCATCTCACCAATCCCGAATGCCGGCAGTATCTTCTTCGCCAGGCATTTGAAGAAGCCGTTCATACACATACGTTTCAATACATAGTTGAGAGTCTGGGGCTTGATGAAGGCGAGCTTTTTAATATGTATCGCGAGGTGCCGTCCATTACAGAAAAGGCAGCCTGGGCTATTCAATACACGCAACATCTGGGCGATCCGTCTTTCCACACGGGTTCAGCCGCGGCAGACCGGGCTTTTCTGCGCGACCTCATTGCGTTCTACGTTGTTTTTGAGGGGATGTGGTTTTATACAGGTTTTGCGCAGATTCTCTCGCTTGGACGCCGCAATAAGATGATCGGTATCGCCGAACAATACCAGTACATTCTGCGGGACGAATCCATTCATCTGAACTTCGGCATCGATGTCATCAACCAGATCAAGATCGAGAACCCACATCTGTGGAGCGGGAGCTTTCAGCAGGAGGTCCGCAGTATGCTTCAATCGGCAGCGGAACTCGAAGCCGCCTACGGACGCGACACTATGCCGAACGGCTTCCTCGGCCTGAGTGCCGGGCTTTGCGAACAATACATGCACTTTATCGCGAACCGGCGTTGTGCGCAGTTGGGACTGGATCCCATATTCCCGGAGACTCAGAATCCTTTTCCCTGGATGTCCGAGGCAATGGATTTGAAGAAAGAAAAAAATTTCTTCGAAACACGTGTAATCGAGTACCAGAATGGTGGCTCGTTAGCGTGGGATTGAGTTCGTATCTTCGAGATAAATCAAATTTCATCTTCTGAAGGTTCGGCACAAAAACGCTAACCTGTCGTTGTCTTTTTACGGCTCGCTGAGTATAGGACTTCTGCCCTAGAATTTAACTGTCAAAACTGCCTAAAACCAATATTGTCTTGACTTTGACGCAGGCTTCATTCATACTCCGGCAACTATCGAAAATAGGTTGTACTAATAGCCGGGTAGTTAACGCGATCCCGTCCATTCTAAGGAGGCGGTGCCGTGACCTCGTGCACAAAGCGTCGATTTTTAGTCAGTTTTTCCATCATCGGTCTCTTGGGAATAACTGTTGCATGGGCAGCCATTACCGGCGCGATTTCCGGCGTTGTCACCGACCCGACCGGGGCGGTTATGCCGGGACTCACCATCATCGCCACGAACGAGTCCACAAATGTGGCTGTGACAGCCGTTACCGACTCCAAAGGTTTTTACAGCTTTCCCGCCCTCAATGTTGGCGTTTATGACGTGAGCGTGAAGCAGCCCGGTTTTCGTGATTATCTGCAGACTGCTGTGAAGATTGATGCGAATTCCGCCATTCGCATCGATATCCAGATGGAGATCGGAGCTGTCACCAACACCGTAAGCGTCAAAAGCGATGCCTTGCAGGTGGAAACACAGAGCACCCAGAATGGCGTAGTCATCGACGGCCAAAAGATCACTTCGGTGCCGTTAAACGGGCGTTCCTACATCGATCTCTTGAAGTTGCAACCAGGTGTGTCGCCTTATTCCCATAGCACGGACAGCGGCACATCGGGAGTCGGAGCCACGCAGGTTTCGGGTGACCTGGACAATGGCCAACAATCCGTCAATGGAGGCCGCACCGGGTCGAACGCATTTATGGTGAATGGGGCAAATGCAGAAGAAGGCGTCCACAACGGCGCCGCCATGATCCCCAATCTCGATTCCATCGCACAGTTTCGTATCATCACCAACAATTTCGATGCAGAGTATGGAAATTACAGCGGTGGCCAGGTCAATGTAGTCACCAAGTCGGGAACCAATCAATATCACGGCACAGTCTTTGACTTCCTCCGCAATACAGATCTGGATGCCAAAAACTACTATGCTCAGGCGCGCGGCGTTTTTATCCAGAATCAATTCGGCGGAACGGTCGGAGGGCCGATCCGCAGGAACAAGATGTTCTGGTTTGGCGACTACCAGGGAACACGGCAGATTTTGGGACAGACACAGAGCTATCCGGTGCCTTCAGACGCCGACCGCACTGGTGACCTCACGGACCAGGCGAGCTCGCTTACCGGTACGGTTGTCGGTCCCGCCTGGGCCAACACTCTCTCCCAGCGATTGGGATATACCGTAACGCAGGGAGAAAATTATTACACTCCGGGCTGCGCGGATACCACAACTTGCGTCTTTCCCAATGCTGTCATTCCGCAGAGTGCGTGGTCGCCGGTTGCTGTGAACTCGCTGAAGTTTCTTCCTGCGGCCAATGGAATTGTCAACAATACACCTAACTTCGCCACCGCCGCCTACAACGGGACGTTGAGCGACGATAAGGGCAGCGGCCGCATAGACATTCCGACACGAATCGGCGCTGTGTTCGGCTATTACTTCATTGACCGCTTCCACACTCTGAATCCCTACAGTCAGGTAAATGTTCCCGGCTTTGCTGCGACCAATCAGGGTCAAACACAAATGATCAATTTAGGGTTGACGACCACGTTTAACTCGTCGACCGTCAACGATATTCGTCTCGCATATCTGCGTGATGTAAATCTGACCGGGCAACCCACTGCAGGCCAGGGTTTGGGTGTCACTCTTGCCTCTCAGGGCTTTGTAACTCCTTGGGGCCCTGCGGGCGGTATCTCCGCTACCAATCCTGCCTACGAGGGTGTGGCGAACTTTATGTTCAACAGTTTCAGCCTCGGTGTTCCGCCTGACGCATTAAGGCAATACAACAACACGTTTCAAATCATCGATAACATCACCCGAATCCTTGGAACGCATACCCTGCAGTTTGGCACTAATCTCCACTACAACCAGATCAACGAGCGTAACTACGACTGTTACAACGGGTGTTTTGGTTTTAATGGCTCAGAGACTGGCCTGGATTTCGCCGATTTTCTGATCGGGGCGCCGGCCAGCTTCGTGCAGGCCAGCCAGCAGCTTCTCGATTCGCGCAGCAAATACTACGGATTTTATGGTCAGGACAGCTGGCGTGTAACCCGCAATTTTACCCTCAACTATGGTCTGCGGTGGGAAGCTGCAACTCCCTGGTATGACACTCAGAACAAGCTGGAAACGGTTGTTCCCGGGGAACAGTCTCTATCATTTCCCGGCGCTCCCCTCGGTCTGGTCGTCCCCGGAGATCCAGGCATTCCACGCACGCTCGGGCCTACCAAGTACACCAACTTTGCTCCGAGAATTGGTTTTGCCTGGGCGCCAGACGTGAACGATGGTTTTCTCGGCAAAGTACTGGGCGGCTCCGGAAAAATGAGCATCCGTGCGGGATACGGCATTTTCTATAGCTCTATCGAGGACGCGACTGGCTTTGTCGAGGTAGGAGACGCTCCTTACGGCAACTACTACTCTGTGTCATCGACTGAGCTGGCCACCCCGTTTGTCGATCGGCCATCGGGAACCCCCGCAGGTCAAAAATTTCCCTTCGTCTTTCCTCCAACCAATGTATCTCCTAAGAATCCGGATACAACGTTCAACTGGGCATCAGCCACACCTATCGGCGGATCTGATTACTACTACTATAAAAACAAGGTGCCCTATGTTCAGGAATGGGAACTCTCTCTGCAGCGTCAGTTAGGAACTGCTACCGTGCTCAGCGTCACCTACGTCGGCTCTGTGGGAAGGCAACTGCTGACGTTCGAGGAATCGAATCCCGGAGACCAGGCGCTCTGCCTCCAATTAAGTGACCCCGCGAATGTGGCACCCGGTTCTGCAACTTGCGGCCCATACGGTGAAGACACGATTTACACCACCGCGAGCGGTCAAACGGTAGAGGGAACGAGGCCGACTTTCGGGATCAACTTCAACAGCAACCCTTACATGAAGACAGCAGTCGCTTCCAGCTTCAACTCTCTGCAGGTGACTCTGGAGCACAACGAAAAATACCTGAACTTCCTCATCGGATATACCTTTGAGAAGTCGCTGGATAACGGTTCGGATTCCTTTGATGCGACGAATCCGTTGAATCCGGCTCAAACCTACGCATTGTCGAGCTTTAACGTTCCGCATAACCTGGTCGCCAGCTACACCGTACAGTTGCCCTTCGATCACTTTATCGGCGGAGGAAATATTGCAAAGCGTTTCACTGCTGGCTGGGAACTCTCCGGAGTCGCTACATTTGCCACAGGTGAGCCGGTCACACTCAATGAGAACGACGATAACTCTCTTCTTGGCGCCTTTAATGCAAATGTAGATGTGCCGAATTACGCGAACAACGGAAGCCCTCTTTTCATAAATCGGAACCCGCGAAAGGGGCTGCCATATTTCAACCCGGACCACTTCGTCCCGGAAACAGTGGGGCAGGTAGGCAATGCTATGCGGCGCTACTTCTCGGGTCCCGGTATCGACAACTATGATATGGCGCTGCTAAAGAGCACTGATATTACCGAGAGTACGAAGCTGCAGTTTCGAGCAGAAGCATTCAATGTCTTCAACCATGCGCAGTTTACGAATCCAAATGGACTCGTCAACAACACGGGCCAGGGTGGTTTCGGTTATGTAACCGGCGCTCACGATCCCCGTATCATGCAAATTGCGTTGAAGGTTCTCTTCTAAAGCGCTGGGAGTCACCAGGGGTGGGCAGGAGAATTCGTTTCAATGTGGCATAGGTATGGGGTGATTGCCCGCCTCTGTATTGTGCTGGCGATGGGAACGTCCGGAGTGCTGGTAGCACAGGATAAATCGAGCGCCAGGCCTGCGGGTGAATCGCAGGGCTCGGATTTGTTTGCATCAAACTGTGCTGCGTGTCATGGGGCTGACGGCCGCGGCGGTGAGCACGCTCCGGACATTGCAACGGCTTCTGACGTGCAGCGCCTGACGGACAGAAACCTGATTGACATCGTTAAGAACGGGATCACGGGGACAGGTATGCCGGGATTCGGTGAGCTTGGGCAGGATCAGATACTCACGCTCGTCACCTATCTTCGGACATTACAGGGCAAGAATAATACCGTTACCTTGCCCGGAAATGCAGAGTATGGACAAAAGCTGTTCTTTGGAAAAGCGCAGTGCTCGGAGTGCCATATGGCGCAAGGCAAAGGCGGTTTCATTGCTTCTGATCTCTCATATTCTGATGTAAACACCAACGTGGACCATCTTCGTCAGGTCATTCTCGATCCTGAAAAAGCCCTCCCAGCCCAAAAGAAAGCTGTCTCGCTCACGACCAACACGGGGCAGAAGTTTACCGGCGCGCTCAGAGCACAGGACAACTTCTCCATTTCGATACAAACTCTGGACGGTGCCTTTCACTACTTTCTAAAATCGCAACTCACATCTGTCGACATTGGCTCTCGTTCGCTGATGCCCCACGATTACCGGTCAAGGCTGAGCGATGCTGAGATAAATGACCTGGTCAGCTATCTGATTCGCATAGGCTCCCAATCTCCAAAAGCTGACGATTCTTCCTCAGACGATGACGACGAATAGAGGCATATCGATGCGCGAAACGTACACAGTTAAACGGCACATTCTGTTTGCACACGCGCAGGAGTTCAACCTGCACAGGCAGACTTCCGTCCTGTTCTTCTGCTTTTTGCTCTTCACCGGATTTTCCGCCATTGCATCGGCCCAGGCTTCGCCCACCCCCCCTCATCCTCTCGCAGCCGCTCCCAGCGTTCTCGCGAACGGGACTCTATACGTATCGGGCCAGGGAAGCCGCAAGCCGGATGGAAGCCATCCTTCAGAATTCCCGGCGCAGGTGGATCAGGCTTTGCATAATGTGCGAGCAATCCTCAACCGTGCGGGAATGGATTTTGACAATGTTGTGTGGCTGAATGTCTATCTCACGTCCATATCAGACATCGCCAGCATGGACAATGTTTATTGGAAGGAGATTGGCAGCAGCCCGCCAGCGCGTACAGTTCTAACCGTGGCCGCCCTTCCGAATGGAGAGCGGATCGTAATCAACTGCATCGCGGTTCAGGACAAAGCTCATCGCCGCGCCATCTGGCCAGATGGATGGCCGAAAGGTTCGCGCACAGATCCGCCGGCAATTGAGGCGGGAGACGTTCTTTACCTGTCGGCACAAGGCGGGGCGGATCCTCGCACCGGCAAGCTCGCATCTGACTTCGCTGGCGAAGTGAAGCAGGCACTCGACAATGTGAGCACTGTACTGCAGACAGTCCACATGAGCACGAAGAATGTGGTGTGGGTAAACCCATACATGAGCGTCGGTGGCCAGTACGATGCGATGGGCAAAATTTATGCCACTTATTTTGAATTCGGCAATACGCCCGGACGCGGAACCATCCAGGTCATGGGTCTTCCCAAAGGAAATCACATCGTCTTCAGCTGCATTGCCGGAGCAGATCTGAGCAAGCGCAAAGCAGTGCGCCCAAAAAATATGCCGCCGAGTCCAACTGCCAGCCCCGGAGTGCTCTACGGCGACACTCTCTACCTCTCCGCGAAGGACGGATTCATTCCCGGGCAGGGCATCGTTACGCCTGACTTCGATTTGCAGCTTCGCCAATCCATGCGCAATCTCCTTGATGGCCTCGAAGAGGCCGACATGGATTTTTCCGACGTCGTTTTCAGTACGGTCTACCTCCGTCAAATACAGGACGAAGATCGCATGAATGCGTTGTACGGAAAATTCTTCAAAGGAAAATATCCGGCGCGGACAGTGCTGCAGCAAAACCTGGAGACCGGTGAAGAGGCCGCCGAGCAGATTTCATTCATAGCCGTAAGACACCAGAAACACTGAGAGAAGCGAAAGTAATGGCTGACTTCCAACTGCAGCGAAGAACGTTTGTGAAATGGGCGGCGGCATTGCCACTGCTTGCGCGCGTCAGTATTCAGCAGGCAATGGGATCGGGCTGGGCTGAAATAGCGAAAAACTCTACCGACAATGTCTATACTCGGCTCGGCGTCAAACCAATCATCAATGGCCGCGGAACCTGGACTTACCTGAGCGCGACTCTCGAATTGCCTGAGGTCAAGGCCGCTCAGGAAGCCGCTTCGCAGCACTACGTCAACATTTTCGAGCTTCAGGTCGCAGTCGGGCGGCGTCTCGCAGAACTGACCGGCGCCGAATCCGGAATGATCACATCCGGCGCGGCGGCTGCCATGGCTTCCGCCACGGCAGGATGTATCGCCGGAACAGATCCGGATAAGGTCTGGCAGCTCCCCGACACGACCGGCCTAAAGCACGAAGTCGTCATGGTGGGTGGGCGAAGCCCATTCGACAATGCAATTCGACTCGCCGGCGGCAAGCTCGTCCTCGCCGACTCTGCCGAGCAGCTTCCGAATGCAATTAACGCGAATACCGCCATGATCTACACCACCTCATCTCCCGAACAACTCGCGAAAGAGATCGCAATTGCAAAGAGTCACAACGTGCCCATCTTCATGGATGCCGCTGACGGCATTCCTCCAATAGACAAGTTAAAGCTCTTTGCGAAGATGGGCTGCGATCTCTACACCGTGAGCGGCGGCAAGGGACTCTGCGGTCCTCAGTGCAGTGGAGTGCTTCTTGGCCGCAAAGATCTGATCGATGCGGCCCTCGCTAACACCAGTCCCTGGGAGGGTGCGGTGTGCCGCCCCATGAAAGTCGGCAAGGAAGAAATCATCGGATGTCTTGCCGCAGTAGAAGCCTGGTTTCACATGGATCTGAACGCGCTCAACAAAGAATGGTCCGCGCGAGTGCAGCGCATCGCATCTCTGGTCGGAACTGTTCCGGGAGTTCAAACTAACATCTATACCCCGGAAACAAATCAGTATCCGACTCTCACGGTTACCTGGAATGAATCCGCATGGAACTATACGACCGCCGACTGCGCGCGCGATCTTCTGAACGGCTCTCCAAGCATTGCAGTCCTTACGGATGACAACCCCAGCGATGTGCTGTCTCGAAAAAACGTGCCCGGCAAAATCACGAAGGGCGCGCAGCCAAACAAGCTTGAGATTGTTTCCATGACGCTGAAGCCGGGCGAAGAGATCATCGTGGGCAAACGATTGCGGCAGTTATTGTCTGTGGCGAGCGGAAAAGCTAATTCGAAACCGAAGGCCGGATGAACGTGAATCAGCCTGCCAGGAAAGTCTTGACTTACCAACTTCATGTTGCACAGGAACCTTTCTAAATGAAGCAATCCACTGCAAAGTGGCTTATCGCTACAATCATGATGCCCTCTGCATTGCTCGCCCAGCCAGGCACATCCACCACTCCGTCTCCATGCACAATTCGCTCGGTAGAATTCGACGGCTGGCACGGTGAGCAGGTCGCAAATGACTGGGTCCGCCTGACGTTTGTTCCTCAGTTGGGTGGTCGGCTGATGCAGGTCACATTCGACGGGCACAGCTACCTGTTCGTGAATCCTGTTTACAAAGGCAAGTACATTTCGCCCGAGGAGGCGCATGGCCGCTGGATCAACTATGGCGGCGATAAAATCTGGCCTTTGCCGGAAGGCAATGATGATGAGCAGCACTGGAATGGTGCTTCCACCGCGCTCGATGATGGCGCGTATGCCTTCACCATCCTTTCGCAAAGCCCTCGCTGTGCCGTGCGTCTCGAAGGCCCTCCGGATAAGCCGACCGGCCTCCAGTACACGCGCGAAATCAGCATCAGTAGTGATTCCCCTGAGATATCCTTCCACGCCATTACGAAGAACATCTCAGGTCATTCCATCACGTGGTCTGTGCAGTCAGTCTCTCAATATGATCTTTCAGATGCCAATGATCCCAAACGCTACAATCACGATTTCTGGGCATTCGCAGCGATGAATCCAAACTCCGCTTATCTGAACGGATACCATGTCTACGATGGTTTCGCGACAGATCCTTCTTTCAAGCCACGCGCCGGCCTGTTCCGCCTGAATTGGAAATACCTCGAAAACGAAGTGTGGCTCGACTCCACCGCAGGATGGATTGCTTTGGTCGATGGTGCGACTCACTATGCCATGGTGGAAAAGACAAAATATTTTGCTGGTGCAACCTATCCCGGGAAAGCCACCGTAATCTTCTATAAAAATGGCCCCTCAGTACACATGAATAAAGATGGAATGCCTTACTTAACATCAACCAGCCTGGACGAAACGCCCTACTATATGGAGGCCGAGCTGAATAGCCCAATGGCCGTTTTGTCCCCCGGCCAGACATACATCATGGATTCCCAATGGTTCCCCACACGCGCCAGCCGTGCCTCGATCGACACGGTCACGGATGCGGGATTAGTCGTCAAGCCATTGACTGCCGCCAGGGCAGCAGGAAAGATCGAGATCACAGGCAGCTTCGGTGTCTTTTTTCCGGGAGAACTCAGAGCCTTTATGTACGATGCGGATGGAAACGAGAAAAACGAGATATCGCTTCAGGCCGTCAGCCCGCAAGACGCAATTGACATACATCAAACGATTGCAGCCACACCGGACGTCGCGCGAATTTCCCTCCACCTGATTGACACCAGCGGCTTGGACCGTGGCGCATTAGGCGAGGTGTCGCTCTCTACAGACGGTGAGCAATAAACAAATGATGCCACGTAAGCTGTCCATGTTCCTTCTCGCTGGATGCGCATGGGTCTTTGCAGCATCCGCGCAAAGCCTGAATCCGAGCGCTGGCTCTGTAATCGACGTGAAGCCGGTCCATCTGCTTTCCCGGACCATCACTGATAACTGGCCGTCTTATAACGGTGACTACACCGGGCGGCGCTTCAGCAGTCTCACGCAAATTACTCCACAAAATGTCGGCCTGCTTCAGGCTCAATGGGTCTTCCATAGCAGAAATGCAGGAGTCCTCGAAGTCACGCCCGTGGTTGTAAATGGCGTGATGTACGTTACCGCATCAAATGATGCTTATGCTCTCAACGCGCAAACCGGGCAGATACTCTGGCATTATGCGCGACCGATATCGAGCGGCCTCATTGACGATGCTTCGGGTCACATCAATCGAGGCGTAGCGCTGCTCGGCACGCGGCTCTATATGGAAACCGATAACGCACATCTGCTATGTCTCGATGCGCGATCAGGCCACCTGATCTGGGATGTCGCGTACGCCGACTGGAACAAGAATTACGGCGCCACCAGCGCTCCATTAATTGTCAAAGACAAGGTGCTGGTCGGAACATCCGGGGGAGACGACGGAGTACGCGGGTTTGTCGCCGCCTACAACGCCGAAACTGGAAAGCTGGAGTGGCGTCTGTGGACCATTCCCGGTCCGGGTGAGTTTGGTTCCTCAAGCTGGCCCGGCGACACATATCTGCATGGCGGAGGCACCACCTGGATGCCCGGAACCTATGACCCGGAGTTGAATACCATCTACTGGGGCACAAGCAATGCTTCACCTGATTACGACGGCAGCGTCCGCCCTGGAGACGATCTCTACACTTCGTGCGTGCTCGCAATCGATCCGGACACCGGAAAATTGAAATGGTATTTCCAGTTCACTCCCCACGACCTCTACGACTACGACGGTGTTCAGACTCCGGTTCTTATCGACAGAGAATATCAGGGGAAACCGAGAAAGCTTCTCATCGAAGCGAATCGTAACGGTTTTCTTTATATTCTTGATCGAACCAACGGAGAATTCCTTTCTGCAACTCCATTCGTGAAGAAGCTCACCTGGGCAAAAGGTATCGATGCGCATGGCCGTCCGATTGCGCCTATTTCCGAGCCAACTGCAGATGGTACGCTCATCTGCCCGGGAGTTGTCGGCGCTACGAACTGGTTCTCGCCGTCTTATAGCGAAGCGACGCACCTGTTCTACGTGATGGCTTTGGAGGCTTGCTCAACGTATTTTCGCAAGCCCGCTCCTTTCGCCGAAGGCAGCACTTACTATGCCGGCGGAACAAAGCGCAGCCCGGACGCTTCGAGTCAGAAAGTGCTCCTGGCATTCGACCCGGAGACACATGCAATGGCATGGCAATACCCGCAGGTGGGAGAAGGCCACTCCTGGGGAGGAGTGATGTCTACTGCGACAGGCCTCGTCTTTTTTGCGGACGATGCAGATTTTTTCGAGGCAGTCGATGGCAGGACGGGAAAATCACTGTGGCATTTCAACACTGGACAATCACTGCACGCATCGCCCATGAGCTATGCAGTCAACGGCAAACAGTACGTGGCCATTGCCTCAGGCAGCGATTTGTTCGCCTTTGCGCTCCCTTAGAATATTCTGCTGATTGCAATCAAGCTTAATCGAGCCTAGTCGTAAGGAACAAAGCCGCGTGCCTTGGTTTGAATTTTGTAGACAGAGGTCGTCGCAGTGATATAGAGAATCGAGTTGTCCTTCCCTCCCCACGAAAGATTCGCAGGCTGCTCCGGCACTTCAATCGTGCCCAGATGCACTCCGGCGGGACTCCACACCCAGATACCCCGCGGCCCTACAACATACAAATTTCCGTTCTTGTCCACGCGTATGCCGTCCGGAACACCATCATTTGTCCCGTCGTTCTCGCTGCCGAAGAGGCGCCCATTCGAGATAGTTCCATTCGAATGGAATTCATAAACGCGGATGTCCTTCTTTTCGTCGTCATCGATATAGAGGTGCTTGCCGTCGGGAGAAAAAGCTAATCCATTCGGTTGCGAAATGTCTTTCGTCAGCAGTTGCAACTTGCCGCCCTTGTCCAGGCGATAAACTCCCTGAAACGGCGTCTCCTGTTTCTCCCCTTTGACCAGGTCGAGCGTGGGATCTGTAAAATACAACGCGCCGTCCGGGCCCAGCACTACATCATTCGGACTGTTTAAGCGCTTCCCCTGATAATGGTCTGCGAGAACAGCATAGCTTTTACCATCTTTTGAGAGCCGGATAATAGCGCGCAACACGCTGGCCGTACTGACGAGACGGTGGTCCGGATCATAGGTACTTCCATCCGGATCACCGAGCGAAATCATCTCTTCACGATGTCCATCAGGATAAACCCGGAATATCTTATTCAGTACTTCATCACTGACCCACAAATAGCCGGACTTATCCCACACCGGTCCTTCGGTGAAGCCAAAACCCGTAGCCATGGTTTCCATCTTTGCCTCATGGTCAATCAAATCCCAGAACGCAGGCGTTTTCGCGTCGAGCTTGAAAGGCCGCTTCGCTGGAGGAGTCTGTGCAAATGAACACACGCAAAACAAAAGTAGTAAAGTCCAGGTGGTTCGTTGTCCCACATGGTTGCGGAGAAGATGATAGCCCGATTTCATGAGGAATAAACTTTCTGAGCCATGGCCCCCATCGCTGCTGTGATTTCCAGCGAATGTATACCGAACTTCAATGACAGGCAAGAAAACAGTTATTGAAAAACAATCCTTCTACCCCATCAGAGCAACTGTTGCTCACATAAGCCAATTATGGGAGAGGAGCGGCTCAATCTCTCTTTGGCTAACATCAAAGGTTCACGACCACTGAGATTTACCAGCTGTGCCGG
>DATGMQ010000003.1:0-36188 GCA_035293545.1 Alloacidobacterium sp.
CGCCTGCATGTCTAAACCGCACCGCTCAGCGAGACTCAAAAGAGCCTGTCTACACCCTAAAACGCCCCTTCTGCACGCAGTTTTGCGTACTTTTTTCTCCTCATCGGCTAAACTATAAGCAGGAAAAGATACTCTTTTTCGCTATCACCCGCGTCCGGAAAGAGCCGGACTACACAGTGAACGAAAAATCTCCTAACGCCCTGTAAAAAGAAGAATTTATAAAAACATGGGCGTGGGGTCGGGCCCGGAAATCAGATGCCATTTACCGAACAGTACGACGTGGTCGTAGTCGGCGCCGGACATGCCGGTTGCGAGGCGGCAATGGCTGCGGCCCGTATGGGTCTGCGCACCGCCTTGTTCACGCTGAATCTTGATCTGATCGCGCAGATGTCCTGCAATCCGGCCATCGGAGGCATCGCCAAAGGTCATCTGGTACGCGAAGTTGACGCGCTCGGCGGTATCATGGGCGAAGTAGCTGATGCTGTAGGCATCCAGTTCCGTCTTCTCAATACCTCGCGAGGCCCTGCTGTATGGTCGCCGCGGGCGCAATGTGACAAGCAGCAGTACCGCGTAAAGATGCGCGAAGTGCTCGAATCGCAGCCGAATCTGTTTATCAAGCAGGCTGAAGTTGCTGATGTTGTCTTTGCGCCAGATACACAACATGATGTCATCCTGAACGAAGCGGAGCGAAGTGAAGGACCTGTTCTCTCTGAGCCCTGTGCCCTGAGCCCCGAGCCCTCCACTTCGCGCCGGATTATCGGGGTAAAGTTGCGCGATAGCCGCATCGTCTACGCAGGCGCTGTTGTTATCACCACCGGAACTTTTCTCAACGGCCTTATTCATTGCGGCGAAGAGAACTACCCTGCAGGACGCAGCGGCGAGCCCCCCTCCGTTTTGCTTGGCGAAGCGCTGAAGCGCCTCGGTCTGCGCGGCTGCCGCCTCAAGACCGGAACGCCTCCGCGACTAGATGGCCGCACGATCGACTGGAGTAAGTTTGAAGAGCAGCCCGGCGACGCCGATCCGACGCCGTTCAGCTTCCGCACAAAAGAAATCAGGCAGCGTCAGATCTCCTGCCACATCGCCTATACGACACCGGAGACGCTGCGCCTCATCCGCGAAAACGTGAACCGCTCGCCGATGTACTCCGGCCAGATCAAGGCCACCGGGCCGCGCTACTGTCCCTCCATTGAGGACAAGGTCGTCAAGTTTCCCGACAAGGAACAGCATCAATTTTTCTTAGAACCGGAAGGCCTCAATACACATGAGGTCTATGTGAATGGCATGTCCACTTCGCTGCCGATGGAAGTCCAGTGGCAGATCGTCCATTCCATCCCCGGCCTCGAAAACGCAGAGATGCTTCGGCCCGGCTACGCCATTGAGTACGACGCCATCGACCCAACAGAACTCGACCGAAGCCTGCGGGTGAAGCAGTTCGAAGGTCTTTATCTCGCCGGCCAGATCAACGGGACTTCCGGGTACGAAGAGGCTGCTTGTCAGGGGCTGATGGCCGGCATCAATGCCGCTTTGTATGTGAAGGGAGACAAGCCCTTTACACTCGACCGCACTGAGGCCTATACCGGCATCCTGATTGACGACCTCATCAGCAAGGGAACAAATGAGCCGTATCGCATGTTCACCTCGCGCGCTGAGTTCCGCCTGCACCTGCGCATCGATAATGCCGACCGTCGCCTGACGCCGCATGGTCGACGTCTCGGTCTTATCAACGACGGGGCATGGGCCGACTATGAACAGAAGCAGGCCCGCGCTGTGGCTCTCGAAAAGCTGCTGGCAACGAAGAAGGTCAATCCTGAGAGGTTGCATGCTTTGCTTCCGGAACTTGCTGATCAGCTCGGCAACATTGCCGGACAGACCTATGCGCAATTACTCAAGCGTCCTGAAGTCGGAATCGATGCGCTGTTTACTGTGATTCGTGAATATTTGAATGATCCGATCTTTGCGCCGTGGCGTGCAACGCCCGAAGATTACCTGCCGGCGCAGGTCCGCAACGAGCTTAAGTCCGTTGAAACCGAGATCAAATACGCAGGCTATCTCGACCAACAGAAGAAGGCCATCGACAAGCTCAGGAAGGCTGAAGAGCGCGCCATTCCGGAGTGGTTTGATTACAAGAATGTCAGCGGCCTCTCGCGCGAGATGCAGGAGAAGCTCATGCGCGTGCGTCCGCAGACCATCGGACAGGCCAGCCGCATCCCCGGAGTCACGCCTGCTGCGCTCTCGCTCATTAATGTCTATATCGAGATTCAGGTCAAACGCGGCCTCGCCTCCAGCACGAAGTAGCCTGATCGAAAACGATGCTCAATTGTGAGCTGCGCCACCAGGCAGCAATTCATCGCCCGCTTTTCCATCTGTGTCAAGCATCAGGAACGACGGCAGTAAATCCGGTCCAATCGGACATCGTTCCTCCCATGAATAGTTGTCTCCCTTGAAGACTGCCGGTACCTGACTAGCTATTGTTGGTTTGGGTCGAGATAAATTGGATATGCATTGGGGTGCTCTTCAGTGTTGAGTACGGAAGATTCATTCGAATAGTTCAGCGAAATTGCTCTGCGAAATACTCCCTCTAGTGCGCGGAGAACCTGTTTTCAAGAGCAGGCGCAAAGTCCGGATCGCTCAATCGCCTTGCATCCAGCCTGATCGCCAGCAGGGCAAGCACAATCACCACCACAGCCACTCCTGCCGCGACAAATGGAAGAATGCGATAGCTGTATCCAGCGGCCAGAACCACGCCGCCCAGACTTGCGCCCAGCGCATTCCCAAGATTGAAAGCTCCCTGGTTCAATGTCGATGCCAGGTTGGGAGCGCGGCGCGCTTTTTCTACAATGCGCGCCTGAAGCGGAGCGGACGCGCCAAAGTGGAACATTCCCCAGACCAGAACGCATATACCCATTGCAATGGCGTGCGGCATGGTGAGCGGCATCAGCAAGAGGGTCAACGTGACCAGGATGTATCCCACGACAATCGTCATCATCTGCCGCCAGTCCCCGAGCCGTCCGCCACCAAGCACGCCAATGGTGATGCCGATTCCAAACAGGACCAGAATCCAGGCAATCGCATGCGCAGGCAGATGTGTGACTGCTGATAGCAGCGGCGCAATGTAGGTAAACACGGTGAACAGAGAAACCGAGCTTAAGGTGGAGAGCGCGAGCACGAGAAAAACCTTGGGATTCAGCAGCGTATGGAATTCGTGTTTCAGGTGGACTGGATTAGACTCCTGCCTCGGCACCCAGAGAATGAGGCCGATCATGGCAATCATGCCAATCGGAAGCAGTGCGAAGAAAGTCGAACGCCATCCGAAAACGTGGCCCAGCGCCGTGCCGGCAGGAACGCCCAGCACGTTCGCCAGCGTGAGGCCGCTGAACATCGTGGTGATGGCCTGTACCCGCTTTTCCCTGGGAACCACGCTTGCGGCTACGATGCTGGCGCCTCCGAAGAAGGCGCCATGACAGAGCGCCGTGAGGATGCGCGCGGCGAGCATGAGCTGGAAGTTGGGCGCGAGGCCGCAGAGCAGATTGCCGATGATGTAGATGCCCATCAGGATGAGGAGCGACTTCTTACGCTCTCGCTTTGAAAGAGCCAGCGCTATCAGCGGAGATCCAAAGGTCACGCTCAGGGCGTATGCAGAAACAATAATGCCGGCTTTGGGTATGCTGATCTGGAATGATTGCGCCAGATCGGGAAGCAGACCCATAATGACGTATTCTGAAGTGCCAATGCCAAAGGCGGCGATTGTGAGCGCGAGAATGGATTTTCGCATGAATCAGATCCACCTGTTCGGAAGCAGGAGTCTTTCTTCGATCTTCTCATTTCCGCAGTCGCTTATGTTCCACTCGCCAGGAATGCTCGACGAGCATCAAAGATTCAGGACACAATGATTCGTTTCAGGTAACAGGAGGATGGCATGGCGTCGACAGCATGTACCCACGTTAAAGATCACGTTAAGAAGGTAAAGCCCTGCAGCAAAGGCTGCGAAGAGTGTCTGAAAACCGGCGACACATGGGTCCACCTGCGCATGTGCAGAGAGTGCGGCCACGTCGGCTGCTGTGACTCGTCAAAGAACCGCCATGCGCGCGCGCATTTCCATGCGACCCAGCACCCTATCATCAAGTCGGCTGAACGCGGCGAGGACTGGAGCTGGTGCTACATCGACGAGGTGTACCTGTAATGAAATTACCTGCCGAAACATGTCCGGCCTACAACAACGCGCATGCGTAAAGCTACATGAGCTGTGGTCATTCTCTTTTGCCATTGTCTACAGGCTCCGCTGATATTCGCCTGCTTCTACCGGCAAAGTGGCAGTCGAAAGATGAGCAGAGCAGATAAGGGCAGAGCCAGTGGCCTGACCACTGCTGTTTCTTTCTGAATCAAAGGGACTCTTGCGAGCATCCACTCTATTGGATTGTTTAAAGTTTTCACGGTTCGGCTTTTTGGCCCGCTAAACCGTCTACCGTAAAATAATGTTTGTTCGCGCGTCTTGGCCTGACCGGCCGGACCTACTGGATAGCAATTACTAGCATGACAGATATAAACGAATCCAGGAGCAATTCGGATTCGTTCCCCCTTTTGTTACGGCATATCGTGGTTTCACTGGAAAACCCGCCTTTTTCCGGCAAGGCGCATGCATCGGCGCAGGCGTCTTCAGGCCGCAGGAGAGATTGACGAACTATGTGGATAGTCCGCCTCGCGCTGCGAAGGCCCTATACATTTGCTGTATTTGCTCTGCTCTTGATGGTCCTGGGGCCGATCTCCATCCTGCGCACTCCCACAGATATCTTTCCCAACATTGATATTCCGGTGGTGGCCATGGTCTGGCCATATCAGGGGCTGTCGCCACAGGAGATGTCTGAGCGCATCATTTACCAAAGCGAGCGGACGCTCACCACCACCGTTAATGACATCGAGCATATCGAATCGCAGTCGCTGAACGGTATCGGTGTCATCAAGATTTTCTTTCAACCGAAGGTCAATATCGCGATGGCTGTTGCGCAGGTCGCAGCAATCGGGCAGACCCAGCTTCGCCAGTTGCCGCAAGGCACTAACCCTCCGCTCATCATTCAGTACAGCGCATCCAGTGTTCCTATCATCCAGCTCGGCCTCTCCGGACAGGGATTGTCTGAACAGCAACTGAACGACTATGGACTGAACTTCATCCGCACACAGCTCGTAACAGTAGACGGCGCCGGCATTCCTTATCCCTACGGCGGGAAACAGCGGCAGGTGCAAGTAGATCTTAATCTTCAGGCCCTGCAGGCTAAAGGCCTCTCGCCTGCAGACGTGGTCAATGCGATCTCCACGCAAAACCTGATTCTCCCCTCAGGCACAGCAAAAATTTCCCAGTTTGAATATCAGATCGCAACCAACAGTGCTCCGGCGAAGGTAGACGAGCTGAACAATCTGCCCATTCGAACTGTAAACGGCGCAACTGTCTACATTCATGACGTTGCCCACGTGCGCGACGGCTTTCCGCCGCAGACCAATATTGTTCGCGTCGATGGCCAGCGCGCTTCGCTCATCAGCGTGATCAAAACCGGCGATGCCTCGACGCTCGATATCGTGAAGGGCATTCGGGCGATGCTCCCCAGCATCAAGGCACAGCTTTCGCCAGCCTTGAAAATTACCCCTCTTGCGGACCAGTCGATTTTCGTCCGCGCATCCATCAATGGTGTCGTCCGTGAAGCCATCATTGCAGCCTGTCTCACAGGACTCATGATCCTGGTCTTCCTCGGAAGCTGGCGCAGCACGCTGATTATTGCCGTCTCAATTCCTCTGTCGATCCTTTCATCACTGCTGGTCCTGAGCGCTCTCGGCGAAACCATCAACATCATGACGCTCGGCGGGCTCGCCCTCGCCGTCGGCATTCTGGTTGATGACGCCACTGTCGAAATTGAAAACATCAACCGTAATATCGAAATGGGGAAGGCGGTAGAACAGGCAATCCTGGATGGCGCCGCGCAAATCGCTATCCCCGCCTTCGTCTCCACGCTCTCCATCTGCATTGTCTTTGTACCGATGTTCTTTCTCACCGGCGTGGCGAAGTTCCTCTTCGTGCCGCTGGCGGAAGCTGTCGTCTTCGCGATGCTCGCTTCCTATCTGCTGTCGCGTACTGTTGTGCCGACCATGGCCAAGTATCTGCTGCAGGAGCACGATGATGACGCGATCGAGCGACGCCAACAGAGCCGCAACCCTTTCGTGCGTTTTCAGCTTGGATTCGAACACTATTTCGAAAAATTTCGCAATGGCTATCGCCGTCTTTTGCAGATGTGCATCGCGCACTCTGCGGTCTTTCTTATCCTGTTTCTTGTTTTCTGCGCCGGAACAGCAGTCATTCTTTATCCCTTTCTTGGTCAGGACTTCTTTCCATCCGTCGATTCCGGCCAATTCAAGATTCACGTCCGCGCCCGCACAGGCACCCGTATTGAAGAAACCGCTCGTCTCTGCGATGAGGTGGACCAGACAATCCGTGAGGTGATTCCGAAAAAAGAGCTGATCACCATCATCGACAACATCGGTCAGCCATACAGCGGCATCAACACGACATACAGTAATTCCGCCACCATCGGCCCTGCCGATGCGGACATTCAGGTCTCGCTCACCGAAGATCATCACCCGACCGAAGCCTATGTGCAGAAGCTGCGCAGCGTGCTGAACCGCAGGTTCCCCGGCGTCATATTTTATGAGCTGCCGGTAGATATGGTGACGCAGATTCTAAACTTCGGTCTGCCTGCGCCCATCGATATTCAGATCGTCGGGCGCGATCTCGAAGGCAATCGCGCCTTTGCCGAGCAGTTGCTGAATCGCGTCAAGTATGTTCCCGGCGCTGCGGATATGCGTATCCAGCAGCCGTTCGACAACCCACATTTTCTTATCAATGTAGACCGTACAAAAGCGCAGCAGATTGGCCTGCAACAGAGAGACGTGGCGCAGAGCCTGCTCATTGCCACTAGCGGAAGCTTTCAGACCACGCCCAATTTCTGGCTGAATCCACAGACCGGCGTCAGTTACAGCATCGCTGTGCAGTCTCCGCAATACAATCTGGATTCGCTTCAGGATCTGCGAAACATTCCTCTGACTTCCGGCGGCTCAGGTGCTTCCGGCCGCCTCACCACCATCAGCAATGGTCCAGGCACTCTGGCCTCTGGTCCGCAGGATCCACCCATGGGTGGAACTCCGGTGCAGATTCTCGGCAACGTTGCCTCTATTACTCCCGGATCGGAAATGGGAACGGTGTCCCATTACAACATCGCTCCGGTCATTGATATTTACGGAAACGTCGTAAACAGTGATCTGGCGAGCGTGGCGAAGCAGATTGACAGGATCATTGCCGAATCGAAGGGCAAATTGCCTCGCGGCTCGCAGATCATTGTGCGCGGCCAGATCCAGACCATGCGGACCTCGTTCATCGGCCTTCTCGGCGGTCTGGTCTTCTCCATTCTGCTGGTTTATCTCTTGATCGTTGTCAACTTTCAGTCGTGGCTTGATCCGTTTATCGTGATCTCGGCGCTACCTGCGGCCTTGTGCGGCATCGTCTGGTTTCTGTTCGTGACGCACACGCGCATCAGCGTTCCCGCGCTGACCGGCGCAATCATGTGCATGGGCGTGGCCACGTCCAACTCAATTCTGGTTATCAGCTTTGCGCGTGAACAGCTTGAAGAAAATGTAGGCGATGCGCCCACAGCTGCATTGACCGCTGGTTATACGCGCTTTCGTCCGGTTCTGATGACGGCTTTGGCCATGATCATCGGCATGGTCCCTATGGCGCTGGGCCTCGGCGATGGCGGTGAGCAGAATGCTCCGCTCGGCCGAGCAGTTATCGGCGGCCTGCTCTTCGCTACTGTTTCGACATTATTCTTCGTGCCGACATTCTTCAGTGTTTTGCACGGAAGACGCGAACGCAAACGTCACCAGAAAAGAAACCTGCCGGATGGAGGGGAAAAGTAAATCATGACTCAGGCATCTGGGCTTCACAACCCTCGAAACGACCAGGCGGCTCCGCCAATGTCACGACGTGGCGCCGTCGCTTTTCTTATTGTTGTCTTGATTGTTGCTGCCATTCTTGCCGTCACCGGCATCATTCCCCGGGTGCGCGCCCGCACACAGCTGCAGAACGAAACGAATGCTCTTGCCGCTCCTGATGTATTGATCGATACGCCGAAACAGGGCAAGCCGTCTGAAGAAGTTGTGCTGCCGGGCAATATCTTTGCCTATTCTGACGCGCCAATCTATGCCCGTACCAGTGGTTATCTCAAAAAGTGGTACTTCGATATCGGCACTCATGTAAAAAAAGGCCAGTTGCTGGCAGAGATTGAAAGCCCGGAGGTCGATCAGCAGCTCGCGCAGGCCCGGGCTGATCTGCTGACGGCGGAAGCCAACTCCAGATATGCGCAGGCCACGTCATCCCGTTATCAGGACCTCGTCAAGTCGCATGCTGTCTCCCAGCAGGATACCGAAAACTTCACAACCCAGGCTATGGCGTCCAGCACGCAGGTCAAGTCGGCGCAGGCAAACGTGCAGCGACTGGAGCAGCTTGTCTCCTTTGAAAAAATCTATGCGCCATTTGATGGTGTAGTGACCGCGCGTGGCATCGATGTAGGGCAACTGATTGACTCTGGCGCTACAAAAGAACTCTTCCATATGGCCGCCGAGCAGACGCTGCGCGTATATGTGAATGTGCCGCAGATTTACTCCCTTGCCTGCAAGCCCGGCCTGAGCGCCGATCTGACTTTTGACGAATATCCAGGACGGAAGTTTCAGGGCAAAATCGTGCGCACTTCAAAAGCCATTGACCCAGCCTCACGCACGCTGCTTGTCGAAGTCGATGTGGACAATCGCAAGGGAGAGCTTGTGCCCGGAGCGTATGCCCAGGTGCATTTCAAGCTGCCCAACGCGCAGTCCACGCTCATCATTCCGGTTTCTGCTCTCATTTTCCGTGCAGAAGGTCTGCGCGTTGCCACTGTTGTCGATGGCAAAGCAAAGCTCGTGCCCATTTCCATCGGTCGCGATGACGGCAGAGTCGTCGAGGTAACACAGGGATTGCAGGCCGACGATCAGGTCATTCAGAATCCGCCGGACTCTGTTGTTGATGGCGAAATTGTAAATGTGGTTCGACCCGAGCAGCAGAATCCCCAATTTACCCCGCAGAAAGGCGCCGAGTAAGCATGACTGCTCTTCGTATCCATGCTACCTGTGGTGCTGTCCTGTGCGCCTTAATTGCCGGTTGCACCGTCGGTCCCAACTACAAGCGGCCTGTCGCGCCTGCTCCTCCGGCCTTCAAAGAGACTGCGCCTCCGCCAGCCATTCCCAATGGATCGTGGAAACAGGCTCAGCCCAGCGATCAGACACTCCGAGGCAAATGGTGGGAGATTTACAACGATCCGCAATTGAATGCGCTCGAAGAGAAAGTCTCTGTCTCCAACCAGACTCTGAAGGCCGCCAGCGAACAGTACTTAGCGGCGCGCGCAGCCGTACAGGTCGCACGCGCGAATTATTTCCCCACGCTCAGCGCGGGGCCGGCAATCTCGCGTCAGCACTTGTCACAGAACCGGCCTACTGCGGTTCCGGGATCAAAATCGCAATATAACGATTTTTCCTTTACCGGCCAGGCCAGCTGGGAGCCCGATCTCTGGGGACAGGTGCGTCGCAGCGTCGAAGCTTCCCGGGCCGCCGCCCAGGCTAGCGCCGCCGATCTCGCTAATGTTGAATTGAGCATCCGCTCTGAGCTTGCGCTCGACTATTTCGAGCTGCGCGGCCTTGACCTGCAGAAACGTTTGCTCGATAACACCGTCGCGTCCTATACGGACTATCTCGATTTGACGCAAAAGCGCTTTCAGGGCGGCGTAGCTACCGATTCCGATGTGGCCCTCGCCGAAACGCAACTGAAAAGCACACAATCGCAGGACATTGACGTAGGTGTTGCTCGCGCGCAGTTTGAGCACGCAATCGCCACCCTGATCGGCGAGCCCGCATCCTCATTCAATCTCTCGCTGTCGCCGCTCGATCTTCCATTGCCGCATGTTCCCCCCGGTTTACCGTCAGAACTTTTGGAGCGCCGCCCTGATATAGCCGGTATGGAGCGCCGAGCCGACGCAGCCAACGCGCAGATCGGCGTAGCCATCGCCGCCTACTATCCGAACATCACCCTGACCGGCGCAGGCGGCTTCGAAAGTCGAAACCCGGGCACATGGATTCAAGGCCCCAGTGCGTTGTGGTCTCTCGGAGCATCCGCGTCCGAACTGCTCTTCGATGCCGGCCGCCGCCATGCTGTAACGGAAGAAGCACGTGACAACTACGAAGCTACTGTAGCCAACTATCGCCAGAGTGTGCTGAACGCTTTTCAGGAAGTGGAAGACAATCTTGCCGCGCTGCGCATCCTCGATCAGGAGGCAGCAACGCAGGCTGATGCCGTCGCAGCCGCCCAGCGCTCGCTCCAGATCAGCACGAGTCGCTATAAACAGGGCCTGGTGGATTATCTCGAAGTCCTCACCGCGCAGACCGCATTGCTGACCAATCAGCGCACGCAGGCTGACATTACTACGCGCCAATTTGCCGCGAACGTGCAACTCATCAAGGCGCTCGGCGGAGGCTGGGACACATCGCAGCTGCCCAAATTATAGAGTCGGCTTATTTTGCGTGCCCATCCTGAGCGCTGTTTTTGGCGCGAAGGGTGGGGAACCTAAGACAGCGGACCAGTATTGAACGCCTGCTCTACGCTTCGATTCACCACGCGATAGATTCCAAATTCTCTCCCCGTTTTGCCGCGCAGTTCAAAGATTAACTCCGCGCGCCCATCCGCATCTGTATCCACTGCGTCCACAAGTCGCATGCGAGGAACAATGTTCAGGCGCTCATCGCTGGTCACCTGCTTGAAGATGATCTGCGGCGTTCCATAGAAATCCGGCTGAGCAATCAACGTGACATATCTGGCCGCGCCTGGTTCGCCGGTTTTCGCTGTAAGCACGAGAGTTGCACCGCCGTTATAAGAAAGCTCGAAGGCGCTGAACTTTTCATCCTCAAGCGTTGGCAGAGAAGACGCAGCAGCCGCCTTACGCCGTGTCGAACCTGCTTTTATGCCAGTCTTTGTTACATTTGTCGGTGCCGCTGCGGGCGTGGCTGAGCTTGCGGCAAGGGCTTTTTGTGCCAGATCTTCCATGGCCGTCTTTGCCTTAACCGCATCATTCGGATCCGACCACGAATAAACAAAAGTGTGCGCCTCTCTCGTTTTTACATCCGAGACAGCGGCCATCTGGTTCATGTCCAGTGGTAGCCCTTCAAGCTTTGAAGGCTCAACCATTCCTATTGGAGCTTCCGGCTTGCCATAACGCAGCGTTGGACGGTTGGGATCAGTGTTCTCCGTTGCCGTCACCGGGGCTCCAGCATCGCCTGCTGTGTTGCTCTGAGACTTATGAAGCGTAGGGCGCTCAGGATCGGCAGCGGGCGCGTTCTGCGAACCATCGCTGGAATCCTTGCGATGGAGTGTGGGCCGGTCCGAATCAACAGGCGGAGTGCTCTGTGTGCTGGTCGAATCGCCTGAGCTGGATTCGGAACTGTTGTTTGTGTCCCGCTTATGCAGAGTAGGCCGGTCAGGATCGGCCGCCGGGGAATTCGTTGTGCTGCTTCCAGACTGCGTGCTGCCGCTGTCTGCATCTTTCCGGTTCAGAGTCGGCTTGTCGGAATCCGCATTGGACGAGCCGCTCCCCGCATCCTTCACCACCTGCGGCGGATGCTTCGACATCGGTGGCTTTTTCTTCGCCACCGTGACCTCTGGCTTCACCGACCCGATCGCAATCCACGACCCGTTCAGGTTTTCCGCGCCGTTGACATTGAATAATCCTTTGGGCGTGCCCGCCTGCTCCAATTCATAGACTGTGCCGGTAAGGACTGTAATAGGGGCAGGTTGCGCCAGGTACAAACCGCCCGGCTGATACTGCGTCCCGTCCCACACGGCAAGAGGAACCAGCCGGCCTGCCTTCGGCTGCGACAATTCTCCTGTCCACTCAAAAACGCCGGTAGCGCGCAGCGTTGGCGCTGTCTCGGTGCTCTTGCTGACGTGCCCGGGATACTGCGCATACGCCGCAACACACAAACATGTCATCAACCCAGGTAACACGAAAATTCTCATAATCGCGCCAGGACGTGACAGAAACCCGGGGCCTGCGACACAATCGATTTGACCCATAACCCTACGCTTGCGGAAGGACCCATTCATGGAAGTTCACGACAAAGTGGCTGATTTTACGCTTCAGGACGACCAGGACAACACCGTTCATCTTTCAGATTACGCCGGAACCCCCGTTGTGCTCTTCTTTTATCCCCGCGCCGATACGCCCGGCTGCACCATCGAGGCCTGCGGCTTCCGCGATGTCTTCAAAAAAATCCAGAAGGCCGGTGCAGTGGTCCTGGGCATCTCACGCGATACGCCCACGGCGCAGGCAAAATTCAAGGCAAAGTATGACCTTCCGTATCCGCTCCTTGCTGATGTAGACGAAAAAGTCTGCAAACAGTTTGGCGTGCTGAAGGAAAAGAACATGTATGGGAAGAAAGTAATGGGGATCGAGCGGACAACCTTCCTCATCGGTCCCGATCAGCGGCTGATCAAAATCTTCCCTAAGGTAAAGCCGGAAGGTCACGCTGAGGAAGTGCTCGAAGCGATCAAAGCGTGGAAAAAATAAGATGCACTTTAATGAAGATCGTCATTCTGGCGACCAGCCGAAGGAAGAATCTCATTGATATCCGCTCTGGAAATATCATTTGAGATTCTTCATGTCGCTCAGAATGACGGTTAAAGCTAATTAAAGCTGAACCATGAATGCGTCAAGGTTGTTTTTACTGCACTTTAAACGTCATCGTAGTCTCAGCGCCGATCTTTGCTTCTTTTTTGCCCGTAGCTGCCGCGCCGGCGGTTCCTGCTCCGCCTCCAGCCAGAGCACCGATAGCAGCACCTTTGCCGCCACCGAAGATCCCGCCGAGAAGTGCCCCTACGGCAGCGCCGCCGCCAATCTTCGTCACGTTGCTCTTGGTATGACCTTGCCCGTCCACCGCATACATGTCCGTCGTGACCGGAACTCCATTGACCGACGTAACTTCCAGGCTCAGAATGCCCGGCTTGCTCAGGCGGCCTGAGGACTCAGCATCCGCTACCCTGCCTCTTACCTTCGATCCCGCAGGCGCTATCACTTTCCCATCTACATTGACATCCTCAACCAGTGTTCCCGACCAACGCTGGCCCGTAGTTGCCGTTCCCGAGCTAAGCTCGGTATTGTTCCGCACGACTATGTTTGTGCCTGACGGAATCCGCTGCGCCTGCGCAACCAAGCCCGCTCCCGCGAGCACAACTGCCGCAACCGCATATGTGACAATACTTCTGAATCCTGAGTTACGACGCATTTTGAGTCCTTTCTCTGGTTCCCTGAATTCGTCCCGTATGAGTCCGATTGCGCGCTCCTCAGGCAAGGTTGTCTCAGTCGTCCCGAGATCGTTCTATGAACGCGCCCCTGACATTGTCGCACGAGCGCTTTTAGGGAAAGTCATTGCCCGCCAATGGAAAGGCGAGCGCCTTGCCGGGCGCATTGTCGAAGCCGAAGCCTATTTTGGTGAACAAGATCCCGCAGCTCACGCCTACATTGGACGCACTGCACGGAATGCAGTGCTTTTTGGGCCTCCGGGGATTGCGTATGTCTATTTTATTTACGGAATGTATTACTGCCTGAATATTTCCTGTGAGCCCGATGGACAAGCCGGCTGTGTGCTCATCCGCGCGCTCGAACCTGTTGAAGGGCTGGGGACAATGACCAGGCTTCGTAAACTACCTCCCAACTCGAAGCCTCGGCTTCTCACCTCCGGACCAGGCCGCCTTTGCCAGGCGCTCGACATTACCCGCTCTGCCCATAACGGAGTGGACGTTACGCAGCCCTCATCGGCTCTGCACATCGAAGACGACGGCTATGAGCCGGAAAATATCCGCACTACTCCGCGCATCGGTATCCGCCACGCCGCCGAACTGCCTGCCCGCTTTCTGATCGATAAAAATAAATTTGTTTCCACCGATAAGTGACCTTTTCGCTGGCTTGCCCGTATACTTGGCAGCACGAATTGAGTTACGGCAGCAGTCACCCGGAAAATTCAGGAGCCAGAGCATATGAGACGAGCTAATTCTTTCGCTGCAGTAATCACATTTTTTGCAGTTATAAGCGCTCCCCTGATCGCCCAGGACACACCTCCCGACACAAACGCACCTAAGCCCCAAGCGCGCCCTCCCATGCACATGCCCCCGCCCACAAACCTGCAGGTACTGCCCAAAGATATTTCCTCGGGAGATCTGATGAAGCTGATGGGCGAATACTCACGCGCACTCGGCGTTCATTGTAATTTTTGTCATGAGGTCAACGAGCAGACGCACCAGCCCAACTTCGCCTCTGATGCCAAAGAGGACAAGAAGATCGCCCGCACCATGATTGCCATGGTCCAGGACATTAACTCCAGGTACATGACCCAGATCAACGATCCCGACGCCAAACCGGAAGACAAAACCGTGACCTGTGGAACCTGCCACCGCGGCAACACCATGCCCACGCAATTCGTGCCCAAACAGGCAGAGCACAGCAACAACATGCCTATGCAGAAACCACAATAGCCTGTTATAGGGGTGTTCCATTCTTCGCGCATGTTTTTTTGCGCAAGAATGGAAAGGAATACTCAGCCACAATCAAGCACGGGCCGAATCTCAAACTGTGCTTCCACATCATCGCTGCAGAGCGTTGGGCACCGCTTGATCCAGGCAATCGCCTCTTCCTTCGAGGGAACTTCGATCATCGTCACGCCCGCAATCAATTCCTTCGTTTCTGAGAACGGCCCATCGATCAGCGAAAATTTGCCCTTGGACAATCGGATCCGAGTGCCTCGCGAAGTCGGCAGCAACCGCTCTACGGCAACCAGCACGCCTGCTTTCTTCATTTCCTCGTCATAACGCCGCATCGCCTCTATCAATTCCGGGCTGGCTGGAGTATCCGACTCCATAGTCGCATCCGATTTACGCAAAATTACAAATCGCATATGAGCAAATCCTCCCTTGGCATGCCTTCATGCAAATTTCCATAACCCTACGATGATATGAGCAAAGCCGAGTCATTCTCCGTCTCCGCGAACTTGTAAAAACGATTTTTGTTCAGAAGCGCGATTCTAAGTAGCTCACAACCAGTCCACAAATCCTGTTCAGTTGATAATCGCGATTTTGGCCTGCTTGCCCACACGGATTGTTTTGCGCGCCGGTCGCCCGGGTAGGGCGATAAATTTTTGGGTTGTAGTCGTCCCGTCGATATTAACTCCGGCTGTTACCTGTTTTTCAGCCTCGGTACGAGAGGATTTCATGCCCAATGCGACCAGCAGCTTCGCGAGATTGACGCGAATTTCAACGGAAGGATCTTTCACTGCGCGTTCAACTTGTGCGGGATCACCCATAGCAATGCTGGCAAGGTCGATTAATACTTCTGCTGTCACAGCTGTATTATCTTTTTGCTGGAAGAGGCGTGCCCAGTTCTCGTCAGCTTCTCTAGCGACTTCTTCAGAATAAAAGCCGGCCACGATTGTTCGCGCCAGATGCTTCTTTGCTTCCATCGGATGCAAAGTGCTGCTGGCTACGTCAGCCTGCATCTTGTCAATCTCTGACTGGCGCAAATCTGTCAACAGCGTCCAATAGCGCCACATCAGTTCGTCGTTGATGGACATGAGCTTGCCGTACATCTCCTGCGGCGGCTCATGGATGCCGATGGCGTTGTTGAGCGACTTCGACATCTTCTGCACGCCATCGAGCCCTTCGATGATCGGCGTCATCAGAACAATCTGCGGCTGCTGGCCGAAGTCGCGCTGCAGCTCGCGTCCGGCGAGAAGATTAAATTTCTGATCGGTACCGCCCAGCTCAACATCGGCTTTGAGAGCGACCGAGTCATAGCCCTGCATGATGGGATAGAGCAGCTCGTGCAGCGCGATGGGTTGCTCTTCCTGAAAGCGCTTGTGGAACTCGTCGCGTTCCAGCATCTGCGAGACAGTGAATTTCGCCGCGAGACGGATCACACCCTCGAAGCCGAGCTTGTCGAGCCATTCGGAGTTGAAGCGGACTTCGGTCTTATCGCGGTCAAGGATGCGGAAGACCTGATCGGTGTAGGTTTTGGCGTTCTGGTCGATCTGTTCGCGCGTGAGCGGTTTGCGCGTGGCTGAGCGTCCCGTCGGATCGCCGATGAGCGAAGTGAAATCGCCGACCAGGAAGATGACCTGATGACCGAGATCCTGAAAATGTTTCAGCTTGCGCATGAGGACGGTATGGCCGAGGTGCAGGTCGGGGGCTGTCGGGTCGAATCCGGCTTTGACGCGCAGAGGCACGCCGGTTTGCCGCGACTTCTCAAGGCGCTCGTGTAAATCAGAGACGCGGATGATCTCGGCTGCTCCTTTCTGGAGCAGGTCTAACTGTTCATCGACGGGAAGAAATTGTGCCATTGCTCTTTTCAGTATATTTGCTACGCAGCGAGTCAACGCAGCTTCGCTGTCACGGGCCAGCAAGTCAGCGCATAATGTAAAGCTATGGACGCGGAGCGCCTGCGCGAATTCCTGCTGAAGATGCCGCACGTCGAAGAGACGATGCAGTGGGGCGATAATCTTGTCTTCTGGGCCGGAGACAAGGCCATCGGCGGCAAAATGTTCGCGCTGGCAAGCCTCGGTAGCACGGGCAAAGGGGTGCTCTCATTTCATGCCGGCCCTGACCGGTACGATGAGCTGCTGGAAAACGAGGGCGTCATTCCAGCTCCGTATATGGCGCGTATTTATTGGGTGTGCTTAGAGCGGTGGGACGCGCTGCCGCAACGCGAACTGGAAGCCTTACTGACGCGAGCCTATGAGTTGGTCTTTGCGAAACTGCCGAAGCGCACGAAGGATGTTTTGGCCATGCCTGCGGCACAGCGGCGGAAGCTGATCGCTGAAAGAAAGAAGTTGCTGGCTTCGCAGAAGAGGCAGAGATAGAAGACCGCGTTATCGTTTTGACAGTTAAATGGAACAGTTTTGTCATCCTGGGCACAGCGAAGGATCTGCTTCCGGCGCTTGCAGCATAACTCAGAGAGAAACAAGCAGATCCTTTGCGTTGCTCAGGATGACATT
This sequence comes from Alloacidobacterium sp., assembly GCA_035293545.1. Classification (GTDB taxonomy): domain Bacteria; phylum Acidobacteriota; class Terriglobia; order Terriglobales; family Acidobacteriaceae; genus Alloacidobacterium. Next base: position 17,152 of record DATGMQ010000003.1, read on the forward strand.
TTCCTTCTTATTCAAAGTTCCTGGCCACATTTACGCGCGCGCTTCAAAGACCATGTTGAACGGCGTTTCTGATGCGCGGCGGAAATGCGTAAATCCTCCCTGCATGACAACATCGCGAATGCGTTTCTCGCCAGCCTGCGCGCCCAGACCTAATCCAACCTCCTGTGAGCGCGATGCGGGCACACAGCACACGGTTGAGGCCGAATAGTAAATGCGGCCAATGGGATTGAGATTGGAAGCGATGTCATCGCCTGCAATCGGCTCGACGATCATCCACGTGCCATTGCTTGCAAGAGACTGTTTCACGTGAGCAGCGGCCCCGGCAGGATCGCCCATGTCGTGCAGGCAGTCGAAGCAGGCGACGAAATCGTAATCCTTACCGGGAAAGGATTTCGCCGGGGCCGTGTCGAAGTGGACGCGATCTGAGTATCCGGCGGCGGCTGCTTTTTTCGTAGCTTGTTCGATGGACTTGTCGTGGTAATCGAAGCCGAAGAATTCTGAATTGGGGTAGGTTTTGGCCATGAGCAGTGTGGATGCCCCATGCCCGCAGCCGATATCGGCGACGCGAGCCCCCGATTTGAGTTTTTCTTCGACGCCTTCGAGCGCGGGAATCCAGTTGGTTGTGAGATTGGCAAGGTAACTTGGACGGAAGAAGCGCTCGCAGCCTTCGAAGAGCCCTTTCTCGTGCTCATGCCAGCCAAATCCTTTGCCTGTGCGAAAAATATCAGTGAGCTTTTCTTCGTCTTTCATGCAGGAGGCAAGCATGTGATAGAAGCCCGGTAGATGAACGGCAGTATCATCCTGCGCCAGCGCGAAGGACTGCTCAGGGGTCATGCTGTATGTGTCGGTTTCCGGATCGTACTCAATATAATGGCCGGCGGCATTGGCGTTGAGCCACTCACGGATATAGCGCTCGTCGGTGCGGGTGCGGCGTGCAAGCTCGGCGGCAGTAACGGGCATGCAGTCGCCCATGGCGCGGTAAAGTCCGAGGCGGTCGCCAATGAGGATAAGCGGGGCATGCATGGCGGCGCCCATATCAACAACAGCCTGATGGAGAAGCTGATGGAGTTTGTCTGGGTCAACGGGGCGTACAGGTGAAGCTGTAGTAGTCATGGCTGGACTCTCCTAACGGAATCGTCGTGGAAGGAATCGCTGGAGGAGGGAACAAAACGACGGAAGGGCCGGAGCGGACGATACCCGATCCACGACGTAAACACGCCATCATAGTGATGCGGATAACCAGTCGCAACAGTTATTTCGCCTTCTTGATTGCTTCGCCGGGGTCGGTTAGGGTCAAGAACATGAGTGGTGTGAAGTTATCGCTGGAAGGAAAGGCCGCGCTGATTACAGGCGGCTCACGCGGCATTGGCGCAGAATGCGTGCGGCTGTTTCGCGAAGCCGGAGCACAGGTTGCGTTCAATTACAGGAACGCGCGGAAGCAGGCGGAAGAGCTTGCGGCTGCTTCCGGCAGCATTGCTCTGCAGCAGGAGTTATCGTCGGCTGAAGACGGGCGCTCGCTGGTTTCTAAAGCTATCGACGTTTTAGGTCGCCTGGATTGTCTGGTCGTAAACCACGGCATCTGGCCGCCGCACGATGCGCCTGTTTCCTCCATGCCGGATACGCAGTGGAAGCAGACGCTCGGCGTCAATCTCGATAGCGTATTCGGGCTGGTACAGGCTGCGGTCGCGCAGATGCAAAAGCAGGGGCGTTCTGCGAATGGCTCGGTTGCGGGATATATTGTCCTCGTGAGCTCAACGGCCGGACAGCGCGGCGAGGCCTTTCATGCCGATTACGCGGTGACGAAAGGTGCGCTCATCAGTCTTACCAAGAGTCTTTCAAGCGAACTGGCAGGCCACGGAATATATGTAAATTGCGTTGCGCCGGGATGGGTGGCGACAGAGATGTCCGCGCCGGCGTTGAGTGATCCAGTGACGAGTAAAAAGGTCCTCAGCACGATTCCGCTGGGGCGCGTAGCCGCTCCGCGGGAGATTGCCGGTCCGATTTTATTTCTCTGCACCCCGTTTGCAGGCTTTATGAGCGGCGAGATCGTCAATGTAAATGGCGGAGCGGTTCTGGTTGGGTGAGATGGAACAAATTCGTATTCCCCTGCGGGGACTAAAGTTTTTTCTATTCGACTTCTTTCGGGCACGGCTGAAGCCATTCCTCTTCAAAGCTGTCCTCATGTTGATGCTGTGCGTCGCCGCATTTGCGAGCGCTCTCGCACAGTCGAGCAACACGCAGGATGCCAATGCAAAGAAAGCACGCGCAGCGCTTGATGCGATGGTCCAGGCTTTAGGCGGAGACCGCTGGCTGAATCTGCAGAACAGCTACATTGAAGGACGGACCTCCGGCTTCTATCAGGGTAAGCCTACGGGCGCCATCGGAGATTTTTATTCCTGGCATGTATTTCCTGACAAAGACCGCATCGAGCTGACTAAGAAGCGCGACGTTGTCGATATTTTTCTCGGTAATGAAGGATGGGAAATCACATATCGCGGCAAGCGGGCGCTCCCTGCTGATCAGCGGGATGAATTTCTGCGTCGTCGTGACCACTCGGTGGAGGTCGCCGTGAAAGTCTGGCTGAAGGACCCGAATACGATTCTGCTCTACGATGGGCAATCGCTGGCAGAACGGCATCTGGCTGACCAGGTGACGCTGATCTCTTCGACGAACGACTCAATCACAATTCAGATGGACGCGCAGACGCATCTCCCATTACGACGCACATTTTACTGGCGCGATCCTGTTTACAAAGACAAAAACGAAGAAGTCGAGGAGTACGACGATTATCACGACGTAGACGGCATTCCCACGCCATTTGGCATCACTCGCTTCCACAATGGCGACGAAACGAATCAGCGATTCATCTATAAAGCGGCTTATAACGTACAGCTTCCTGCAAATGCCTTTGACGTGGATGCCACCGCGGCCAAAATCAAGAAATAGCTGCGTGAACCTGGCGTTGCTCAACCCATCCAGGCTGATTGTTTCCCTGCTAAGTCCGTACCAATGCTGTCTACGGGAGAGCAGATATTTTTGTCAAATATCATGCCTTATAAACGGACCATTTTGTCTCTGCCGTAATCTATAGCCATGTTGGTACTAGCATCTGCATCGCCGCGCCGCAGTGAATTGCTGACGCAGGCGGGGTTCACTTTCCACGTGCATCCTTCCCTGATTTCCGAGGAATATCGCTCTGGAGAGGACCCAATCGCTTTTGCCACACGGTTGGCACGGGAGAAGGCAGAAACAATCTTCCGGAAACTCAGCACGCAAGAGATAGAAAACGATCCACTTCTGGTCCTTGGAGCCGACACGGTCGTCGTATCGCCCGCAAAAGAGATTCTCGGCAAGCCAACAGACGCAAATGATGCCGCTCATATGCTGCGCCTGCTCGCCGGAGCCACTCATTCAGTAATTACCGGAGTGGCCGTTGTCAATCGTCATGGCATTGAAGTCGCCTCAGAGCTGACATACGTGACCATGTCGACCATTTCAGAGGTGGAGATCGAGGCCTACATCAATACCGGCGAGCCAATGGATAAGGCCGGAGCATACGCCATTCAGGGATACGCCGCCGCCTGGATTCCACGCATTCACGGCTGCTATTTCAATGTTGTCGGACTGCCGCTGGCTCTTGTGAGCAGTATGCTCAAAGGCGCAGAGGCACGGATAATGAAAGGGCGCTCATTCTGACACATCCAGCAGGGCATCGGCGATACGCGCTGCCTCCACGGCTGGGCGAACATCATGTACCCGAACGATGCTCGCTCCCGCAAGAATGGCTCCTACGGTTGCCGCAAGCGTAGAATAGAGGCGGTTTTCCATCGGCGCATCCGCTCCGCCATAGAGCGGCCTGAGCGTCCGAGCCAGAAATGATTTTCGGGATACACCGGCCAGCAGCGGTTGGCCCAGCTCCAGCAGCTCCGACTGCCGCGCCAGCAACACGTAGTTTTCATCAAAGCGCTTGCCGAATCCATAACCAGGATCAAGTACGATCTGCTCGCGCGAGATGCCGCCGGCAAGCGCAGCCTGTAAACGCTCGCACAGTTCTTTTTTGACCAGCGGGAGAACCTCATTGGCAGCCAGCCGCGGCTGCGATTTCCATTCATCAGGATGCCCACGCGTGTGCATCAGCACCACTCCACAGCCCAGACCGGCGCAGGTTGCGGCCATCCCTCTGTCCCAAAGAAAACCGCTGACATCGTTTACGATTTCCGCCCCTGCTTCAACAGCAGCCTTCGCGGTCGAAGCCTTATATGTGTCAATCGAGATCACTGCATCCGGACGCGCCTTGAGAATTGCCGCCAATACCGGAAGCACGCGCTCCTGCTCAGCGGTATCAGTCAGTCGCTCCTTCTGGCCCGGCCGCGTTGACTCGCCGCCAATATCCACAATGTCCACGCCTTCATCCAGCATGCGCAGCCCATGCTGGATGGCGTCATTCGCATCGTGATACAAGCCACCGTCCGAGAATGAATCCGGGGTGACGTTGAGCACACCCATCACCAGTGTTCGCGTGCCCAGCGCGAGCGAGCGCGTATGCAGCCGCCAGAGGAATTCGCTCCGTCGAGTGAATGGCATACGAAGTAAATGCTACACTTCGCCCCAAAGGACAATCATGTTGACTATGACTCGGATGAAAGCGCTTCTCTGTTTGATCGTGCTCTGCTGCGCTACGACTTTCGCCAGAACGCACCACCCAAAGGGCACAGCTGTTCGCAATCATCTTTCCAAAAATATCGAGGCCATCCTCAGCGATCCGGCCCTGGCCCGTGCTCACTGGGGCATCTCGGTGGTGACGCTCGACGGCGCACCCGTCTATACCCTGAACGACCAGCAATATTTTCAGCCCGCCTCGAACGCCAAGCTCTTCACCACTGCTGCTGCGCTGGCCTTGCTCGGACCGGATTTCACTATGAAGACCTACGTCGTAGCCGAAGGCCCACTCTCGCCCGACGGACACCTCCGCGGCTCGCTGCGCCTGATCGGCGGCGGTGATCCGACACTCTCAGGCCGCACTTATCCGTACAACAGCCACACTGAACGCTCTGACCCGCCGCTCCACGCTCTGGATGATCTGGCTGCGCAGGTGGCCGCGAGCGGCATCAAGTCTTTCGATGGAACTATCGTCGCCGACGATACTCTCTTCGCATGGGAACGCTACGGCCAGGGTTGGGGGCAGGATGATCTGATGTGGGACTACGGCGCTCCAGTCTCCGCACTGACCGTGAATGACAATACTCATTACCTGACTCTCACCCCCGGCGCGGCGGCAGGCGATGCCGTTACTGCCACCTGGAACCCACAGCTTCCCGAGGATGCCGCCGATCTGAAAAACGAGGCCATTACATCTGTCGCAGGATCGCAGGAACACCTCGGGCTGGATCGTCAGCCTGACCAGTCCTTCCTGCGTGCCTTCGGAACCATTCCCATAGGCAGCAAACCATCGAATTTCGGGATCGCCGTGCAGGACTCGGCTAAGTTTGCCGGCGAGGGCTTTGCGCAGTCGCTCGCAGCTCACGGCATTGCGGTCAATGCGCCGGTACAGGTGAGCCATCGACTTTCAGGCGATACGCAGGAGTTCAATAAGGAGGCGCAGCAGACGCTTGCATTGCATCCACGCTCGTCCGAGAGTCTTCCTTTTACACCGCCTCCGGGTGCGCGCATCGTTGCGCAGCGGACCTCCCCACCATTGAGTCAGATCGTCACCGTAGTCAACAAAATCAGTCAGAACCTGCATGCCGAGATATTGCTTCGCATGCTGGGAAAGGCAGAAGGTGATGATGGTTCGGTTGCGCAGGGGGCACGTGTTGTCCGGCAGTTCCTCGTCTCTGCCGGAGTGCAGGGTGAGGATTTCTTCTTTTTCGACGGCTCGGGACTATCGGGACAGGATGTGATTACGCCGCGCGCCGCGACGACTCTTCTGACGTATGCCGCGCGTCAGCCCTGGGGAAATGTGTATCGCGCTTCTCTGCCAATCGGCGGCGTGGATGGAACTCTGGATAACCGCTTTGTACAGGGTCCGCTAAAAGGCAAAGTCTTCGCCAAGACTGGAACACTGGCCGAAGTGCACACACTGAGCGGCTATCTGATTGCGGCAAGTGGTCGCACGTTGGTCTTTTCGGTATTGTGCAACGACCATTCGCCGGTGACGGATACGACCCGCGCCGGAATCGACAAGATTGTGACTGCGATTGCCGCGGCGAATTAAGCTAACCGGCGCTGCTATCATGACAACAGCTTGTCGCATATACAGAAATTTTTTTCAGCTATTGTCACGCTGACTGCAGCGATGGGGACGGTAGCAATCGGATGTGGCCCGAAGCTTCCTCCTTCAAAGCCTTTGAATGAGCTGACTGCGAAGGAAGCTCAGGGACGGCAGGTATTCGTTAGTCGTTGCGCGCGATGCCACTATGCCGATAGAGACTCAGCCCTGCACGGGCCGGGATTGTTTGGACTTTACCGCCGGAAATATCTCCGCAACGGCGCTCCAGCGAATGATGATCGTGTAACGGATATTATTTTGCACGGACGAGGCATGATGCCGGCGATGGGAAACTCTATGGATGACGAACAGTTGCAAGCACTGCTCGCTTATCTGCACACGCTATGACTTACAAAAGACAAATCATTGGGCCGTTGCCGGGCATGGCAGCCGTTGCGCTCTGGATGATCCTGCTCTCCTGCATTGGGATGTATGGCGTTATGACGCGTCGGCTGCCGGCACTCACTATCATCATTTGTGTCTTTTTTGCTCTGGCATCCACCGGCCTTATCCGGCAGCGTCGCTGGGGATGGGCGCTTTCACTCGCTGCGGTCTTTCTTTCCATGTGCTACGAAGCTTACGTGATACTTCGGTTCCATCAGCTACAGCTGATCATCATGGTCTTTGTAAATCTGGTTTTCTTTCTCTATCTTGTTCGTCCTCAGGTGATCGAACGGCTGCGCTAGCGCCAAACCCTGGGTGCAGGTGCTAAAGTTCCATCGATGCGCCACGTGTTTCTTTTCGCTTTGATTTCCGTCACAGCCGCCGTGTCACAGCAGTCGGGCGATGGTGGCTTCTATCGGTCTGCGGGCACAGCGAAGATGGAAGCGCGACTGCGGCAGATTTATGCGCAGACCGACTGGAAAGCTGATTCCAATAAACCAATCGAAAGAGTGAAATACTACCGGGCTCTGCTGACAAAAGGGCTGACTCCTGAACAGCAGATTGCGGTGCGCATGGAAATAGGCAAGGAACTGCTGCGAGCAGGTGACAGCGCCGCATCAGTGAATGACCTGGAGAACCTGGGAAAATTCTGCCGCGAAAAGAACCTTCAATTACCACCACCGATCGAACACGATTGGCATGCGAGCCTGGCCATCGCTTATCTGCGGCTGGGCGAGCAGGAGAACTGCAACGACATGCACGGGCAGATGTCCTGCATCTTTCCCATCAAAGGCTCTGGCGTTCACATGCGCAAACGAGGAGCTGAAGGCGCTGTGCGGGAATACACAACGCTGCTCGAAGCCAATCCCAAAGACGACCTGTCGCGCTGGTTGCTGAATATCGCATACATGCAGCTGGGCCGGTATCCGGCGCAGGTGCCGAAGCAGTGGTTAATTCCGGAAAGCCGCTTCGCGTCGGAATACAACATCGGCAACTTTCCCGATGTTGCGCCGCAGGCGAACCTGCTGGCGACGGAACATTCGGGTGGAGTTATCGTTGATGATTTCGATGGTGACGGGCTTCTCGACGTAATGCTTTCTTCCTCAGGACCTCTCGATCAGCTTCGCTTTTTTCACAACAATGGCGATGGAACGTTCAGTGACCGCACACGCCAGGCAGGGCTTACGGGGGAACTGGGCGGTCTTAATATTGTCGAGACAGATTACAACAACGACGGCCATCCGGACGTGCTGGTTCTGCGGGGTGGCTGGTGGGGTAAGTTTGGCGAGTATCCCATGTCATTGCTCAGGAACAACGGCAATGGCACGTTTGATGATGTAACGGAAGAGGCTGGACTGCTTTCGGCGCATCCAACGCAGACCGCTGCCTGGGCTGATTTTGATAATGATGGCTGGCTTGATTTGTTCGTCGGGCATGAGTCGAAGCCGGATGATCCGCACCCTTCGCAACTCTTCCACAACAATCACGATGGGACGTTTACGGAGGTCGGCGCCGCCAACGGGCTGGCGAATCTCGGATATGTGAAGGGCGTGGCCTGGGGCGATTTCAACAACGATGGTCGTCCTGATCTGTATGTCTCAGTTAAGTTCGGTCCGAACCATCTCTTTCGCAACGATGGACCTCGCGATCCGCAGCATCCTCGCCCTGACCAATGGAAATTTACGGATGTCACGCAACAGGCGCATGTGGCCGAGCAGCACGACAGCTTCGCAACATGGTTCTTTGATTACGACAACGATGGTTGGCCGGACATCTTCTCCGCCGGGTATTCAATGCAGAGCGTGGCCGACGTAGGCGCGTTTGAAACTGGGCATCCCTACCAGGCAGAAACGCCGAGACTCTACCGAAATAACCACGACGGCACATTTACTGACGTGACGAAAGATGTGCATCTCGACCGCGCGATTCTGGCTATGGGCGCGAATTTCGGCGATCTCGACAATGATGGCTGGCTCGATATTTATCTCGGAACGGGCGAGCCGGCTTATGAAGCCCTGCTGCCGAACCGCATGTTTCGCAATCATAATGGCAAGCATTTTCAGGATGTGACCACTTCCGGCGGGTTCGGTCATCTGCAGAAAGGCCATGGTGTGGCCTTCGCTGACTTTGAAAACAACGGCAATGAAGATGTCTTTGAAGAGATGGGCGGCGCTTTGCCCGGGGACACTTATCAGAGTGTGCTCTACCGAAATCCCGGGCATGGAAATCACTGGATCACGCTCGAACTCGAAGGCGTTGAGACAAACCGCGCTGCATTCGGCGCCCGCATCGCTCTTTCCTTCAAAGACGAGGGAGTGACGCGGCATGTTTATCGCACGGTTGGCTACGGCTCCAGTTTTGGAGGGAATCCTCTCCGGCAGCACATCGGCGTGGGGAAGGGAGCTTCGATCGAGAGGATCGAGATTTTCTGGCCTGTTTCAAAAACAGTTCAGGTCTTCCCGGATGTAGCTATTGACCGCGCTTTTCATGTAAAGGAAGGCGCGTCGAAGCTCGATCCGGTGAGTTATAAACGCTTTTCCTTCGATACGTCTGTGACCGGAACCAGCATAGGCATGCAACAGTAGTGGATGTAGCAAATGAATGCTACGATGCGATGCTCTCGCGGCATCTTTGCCGGCCCAAAGTATCTGGCCTGTAAGCTTCCCGGCTCTATCAACCAAATTCAGCGAGCCTTAGCCTGTCGACCAATCCACCGCACGTCACAATATTGTCTCGGAGATAGAGGTTCTCTCTTGTGTATGCAAACTGCTCAGGGCCCGACGTAAAGCTCGATTGGCGAAAAGCCGATCTGTTTGGTCTTGTTGTCGACGCGGAGGAAGAGCGGCGTTTTGCCGCCATTGATGTCCACTCCCATCACAACTCCATTTCCAACGGCCTTTGTAATCACAATCTGGTGGCTGCGAATCACTCCGTAGTCGCTGGCAGGTCCCCAGTCTTTCTGGAACTGATTGAAGTCGTACAGCTTGTACTGGTCCGGATGCTTCTGCCAATCGTCGTCGTTGTTCCAGACGGCGTAGGCTTTTGCGAAGTCCTTCGCTTCCACTGTGTCAAGGAACTTATTTACTCTGTGCTCGGAAGGCAGAGTGTTAAAAAACCAGCCGTGTCCGGTAACAAATCCAAGAAAACCAACGACAGCAACAAGCACAATGATCGCAACAATGGCGATCAGGATATTCCGATTCCGCCTGGCGCGGGCAGCGTTATATGTAGGCGCATCGAGCAGGGTCATGAGGAGATGCTACTCCTTTCAGATTGAGAAGACATGCCTTCCTGTCTATTCTGACACCGCGGAACAGCGCTAAGTTTCACGCGAATAGGTATTGCGGTCCTTTTCCGCACGTCTCTCCAGAGCAAGCTGAATAAGCCGGTCGATCAGCTCTGCGTAGCCGACGCCTGACGCAGCCCAGAGCTTCGGGTACATGCTGATAGACGTGAATCCAGGCAGCGTATTGATTTCGTTTAAGTAGATACGTCCGGATTTACCGGGATCAAGCAGAAAATCGACACGAGCCAGCCCCGAACAGTCGCAAGCCTTGAAAGCAGTAATCGCCATTTGCCGCACCTGCTTTGCCTGCTCTCGTGTCAACTTCGCCGGAATAATCAGCTCCGAGCCTTCGCTCACGTATTTTGCCTCGTAATCATAGAATTCCTTGATGGGCACGACTTCACCGACGACAGATGCCTCCGGATTGTCGTTTCCGAGCACCGCGACTTCCAACTCCCGCGCCTTACCCCGCTTGCCTCCGACACCCTGCTCGACGACAATTTTGCGGTCATAACCGGCAGCGAGTTCGATAGCAGGCCCCAACTCGTTGCGATCATGTGCCTTGCTGATGCCGACCGAAGAGCCGAGGTTCGCCGGCTTCACAAAAACGGGATACTTCAGTGCTGCCTCAATCCGGCTGATGATTTTCTTCGGCCCTGTCTCCCACTCGCCGCGCAGCAAAGTGACATGCTTCGTTATGGGCAGCTTCGCTGAAGCGAAGAGTCGCTTCATCACGTCCTTGTCCATGCCGGTAGCTGAACCCAGCACGCCCGATCCAACGTAAGCGATGCCTGCCAATTCAAACAAGCCCTGAATCGTGCCGTCTTCGCCAAACGTTCCGTGCAGAACAGGAAAGATCACGTCTACCCTCAGCGCCTGATGTCCCGGATTTCCTTGTGTCTCAAAGGGAACCAGTGATCCGGTCTTATTCTGCAAGGGAACCGGAGGCACGATGATCGCTTCACCTTTAGCCAGTACAGCCGCGGGAGCTGTTGTTTCCGGGTCTCCTGCGCGAAGATGCCGCGGCGTCAGTGTTTCGCCAGCCAGCAGCCGCTCGGCATCCGTTGCCGTGACCCAGCGGCCTTCTTTGGTAATGCCGATGGGAATGACTTCGTACTTCTTCGGGTCAATGGCCTTAAGTACCGAAGCAGCCGAGAGCAGCGAGACTTCATGCTCGCCGCTGCGGCCGCCAAAAAGAACACCTACGCGGAGTTTGGGCATATCAACTAAACCGAGTGTACCGTGACGGCATCGAATGCGAGTGTGTGCCGCGGACAAATGAAATAACGAGAATGGTTCCTTTCCCGAATCGCGTCGGCATCGGCCAGGCTTGTGTTCTTATTGCGCTATTGTGCGGTATCGCGGGCACCGTCGATGCGCTTGCATACCTTCGCCTGGGCAGGCTCTTCGTAGCCAACCTGACCGGAAATACCGTCCTCTTCGCTTATGAAGCGGCGGACCGCCACTGGCCCCTCGCAGCGGAACGGCTGGCGCTGATCATTGCTTTCTTCATCGGAGTGATAACGGACCGGCTGCTCAGACGCTGGATTGAATCCGATCATCCGCTCCTTCGCCCCGAAGTAGCCAGTCTGACCATAGAGTGCTGCGTGCTCTTCGCATTTGCATTTCTCAGCCCACACAGATATCTGCGGGTCTTTTTGCTCGTTGTGCTGGCTTGGACCATGGGATTGCAGAACGACGCATTTCAACGCATCGGGCCTGTAAACCTCAACACCACATTTCTTACCGGAGATATTGAAAAGCTGGGCAGCGCCGTAGCCGGCGCTCCTGATGATGAAAGCAGCAGCCGACGCAGCCAGAAGATCATTGCCTTCACAACTGCGTGGGTGGCCTACGGGGCAGGCGCAGTTCTGGGATCGGTCAGCAGCCATTTCTTTGGCATGCAGACCTTGCTGATCCCGGCAGCGATGGTTGTCGTCGTTCTCGCGATAGAGTTGCGAGGCAGAAACCGCTCAGAGAATCTTCTTCCCAAAGGCCGATGAAATAAGCTCCACAGCCAGGTCCGCAGTCCGGTTGTGCTCATCAATAACCGGATTGACCTCGACAACTTCAAGGCTCAGCATCCGCCCATGGTCGGCAATGATCTCCATGGCCAGATGCGCCTCGCGATACGTCGCACCGCCGCGGACAGGCGTTCCGACGCCTGGCGCGTCCTCGGGATCGATCCAGTCCATATCAAGTGAGACATGGTAGCCGGCAGTGCCGCGTCCTGCTGCGCGGAGTGCTTCTTCCATTACGGTGCGCATGCCGCGTTCGTCAATATCGCGCATGGTATAGACCTCGGTCAGTCCAGCGCGCTTGATATTTTCCTTTTCCGTAGCATCGATGTCACGCACGCCGATCAGAACAGTGTTCTCCGGCAGAACTTTCGGCGAGAATCCACAGATATTCTTGAGCGGATCGGGCCCGAGGCCGAGCAGCGCTGCCAGAGGCATTCCATGAACGTTGCCGCTGGGTGAGGTTTCCGGAGTGTTGAAGTCGGAATGCGCATCAATCCAGATGAGGCCGATTTTCTGCTGCTTGCGGCGATAGTACTCGGCCACTCCGGAGACGCTGCCCGCAGCTACCGAATGATCGCCGCCAAGTATGACGGGCGTCATCCCCTCTTCGAGTGTCTCAATAACTTCATCCGCCGCTCGCGTGCAGGTTTCGGTGATTTCTTTCAGATAACGGGCATTCTCGTCGCCCAGATGCTTAGTCTCGGCAATGGCAACCTGAATGTTGCCCCCATCAGTTACGTTGTGGCCAAGTGTTTCCAGCCGCGCTTCGAGGCCGGCTACGCGCACCGCCGATGGTCCCATATCGACGCCGCGCCGCGATGCTCCAAGATCGAGCGGCACGCCGATGATACGGATTTTGCGCGGCGGAAGCGATTGCACACCACTCTTGATTGGGCCGACGACGGAGCCGGTGACGGCTGCTTTTTCGTTCGCCAGTGATTCGCTTATTTTCGACATACATTTTCCCGGTACTTGTCTTCAGCTTTGGCCCGTCATTCTGAGCGTATCGAAGAATCTCCAATCCATTGAATATTGAATATCGCTGAGATTCTTCCTCCCTCCGGTCGTCAGAATGACGAATATCAGGCCAAAGCGCAAATCACGGATAGATGCGGTTCAGTGTGCGCGCAAAGGGGATGGTCTCGCGCACATGCTCCAAACCGCAGATCCATGCAACCGCTCGCTCAATCCCCATGCCAAAGCCTGAGTGTGGAACCGAGCCATATTGCCGTAGATCGAGATACCATTTGAAGGCATCAAGTGGCAAGTTGTGATCTTCGATGCGTTTCTTTAGCAGATCGTAGGAAGCAATGCGCTGCGATCCCCCGATAATCTCGCCATAACCTTCCGGCGCCAGCACATCCACGCAGAGCGCATACTTCGGGTTCTGCGGATCAGGCTCCATGTAAAAGGCCTTTACTGCAGCAGGATACCGATGCACCATCACAGGACGATCAAACTGCGAAGAGATATAGGTTTCATCCGGAGAGCCGAAGTCGTTGCCATATTCGAACGGTTGCTCCAGCAATCCCCTCGCGTGTGCGTCGTTGAGCATCTGCACAGCCTCATCGTAGCTCAGGCGCGGAAACGGCGCTTTGATCGATTCCAGCTTGCTCGTGTCGCGCCCCAGAATCTTCATGTCAGCAGCTCGGCGCGTCAAAACGCGGTCCACAATAAAGCTGATGAACTGTTCCGCGAGCCCCATTAAATCATCGAGTCCGGCGTAAGCCCATTCCGGCTCAACCATCCAGAACTCGGTCAAATGGCGGCGCGTCTTGGATTTTTCCGCGCGGAATGTCGGCCCGAAGCTGTAGACCTTGCCCAGTGCCAGCGCCGTGCTCTCGATGTAAAGCTGGCCGCTTTGAGTGAGATAGGCCTCGTCGCCGAAGTATTCAACAGGAAACAGGGTGCTGGTTCCTTCGCATGCTGCCGGCGTCAGGATTGGCGGATCGGTAAGCACAAAGCCGTTGTCATCGAGGAAATCCCGTGCCGCCTTGATGATCTCTGCGCGAATGCGCAGGATGGCCGACTGGCGCGGAGTGCGAATCCAGAGATGGCGATGCTCCATCAGGAAGTCGGTGCCGTGCTCTTTGAGCGAAATCGGAAATGGGGCCTCCTCTGGCACTCGCTGGACGACTTCAACGTTTTCAACATCGAGTTCATAACCGCCGGGGGCGCGCTTATCAGCCCGCACTTTACCGGTAACGATGACGCTTGATTCCTGCGTCAATCCCTTGACCGTCTCAAAGACCTCAGGCGGAACGGCGGCCTTCGGTACGATGCCCTGAATGGTCCCTGATCCATCGCGGAAGATGGGAAAGAGCAGCTTGCCGCTTTCGCGGAGATTGTAGAGCCATCCTTTGAGCGTGACGGACTTGCCTTCATGCTCTCCAATTCTGGCAATGGTGGTGACAGGCGTTTCTGCTGTTGTAGTTATGATTTCTTCAGACATATAAATCTTTTGCTTCGCGTGAAATGCGACTGATTAGTGTACTGCGGGGACCAGGGCTTTTGCCCGACCGTGTAGTCCTTATAATCCGAATTTCTCAAATGCAGATCGGGCTTTACTGACAACGCTCTCCGGCGTTTCCTCAAGCGTGTAATGAATTTCCAGCACGCCGGCTGGCGTCTGCGGAGCTGATTTCAACTCGCTGATCGTTTCATCCCACGCAATCGTCCCGTCACCGGGCCAGAGGTGCTCATCGCGGTCCCCTTTGTTATCGTGCAGATGCGCAGAGCGTATCTGCGACCGTAGCTCGGCAAGTGTTGTCGCCACGCCATCACCCAGGTGCGCATGACCCACATCAAGACATACGCCAATATCGTTGAAATGTCCGACGCTGAGAATCTCCAGCAGATTGCGCGGTTGCGTGACCTCGTTCTGAATGTTCTCAACCAGCAGCTTCACGCCCAGCGGATTCGCAAATGCCCGCAGATGCTCGAGCGCCGTCAGCGCGTTCTCCAGAGAACGCGGGCTCCACGCATCTTCGCGTTCCCCCAGATGCAGAATCAGATAACGGAGCGGCACCTGCTCCGCCACCTCAAGCGCACGCTTGATTTCATCCATCGCATCGATACGGCGCGATTTTTCCGGATGGATCACATTCACGGCAGGCGCTCCGCCCCGGCCCATTTCGAGATCGGGAAACATCGGCGCATGCATCGAGAACGGCTCGACCTGGTTCGTCCGGAACCATTCCGCGATTTCGCGCACATGGGGACGGCTGGTGTAGTCAAAGTGCTGGCGTGCGGCAAAAAGTTCAACGCCCTGCGCGCCTGCCCTGGCAAAAACATCAAGTAGACCGGGGTGCAGACGGCTGCGCAAAAATACGTGCGTGGAAATGACCTTCAACATAGATGAGTAAAAATGAGTCCTGCTCTTATCTTCTCATCCCGACGCTGAAGGCCTGTACCGATGGAGATTCCTGCACTGAAAGGAGGAGCAGCCAGACGGGAGACTGCTCCCAATTCATTTATGCATAACCCCGCCATTCTGATCGAAGCGAAGAATCTCAGTAATCTCGAGTTTCTCGATTTAATGAACGCCTCGTTTGAGATTCTTCCTCCCTGTGGTCGTCAGAATGACAAATCGGGTCAGTGATTGTTTATTGCTTAGACACAGCTCATACTGTGGGCCTTCTTCGCCCTTTCGATGAAGCTGCGTGCCTCTTCACTGAACGGGCTTTTGAAGGTCTTCGGCCAGTTGGCTTTGTCGGCATAAAGGCGTTCGAGCCCGGCCTGAATGCCCGGATCGCCTCCGGTGAAAAGGTTGACGAGCTCCTGATGGCGTTCGATCAGGAAGCGGGCTTCTTCGCTGGCTGGATCGAGACCATTCTGCGCGGCGGCTTCGATTTCCGGGATCAGCTTGGCCCATCCCTCTTCACCCTGCGCGCGCAACTCAGACTTGCGGGCGGCGAGCACCGCCTGCTGTTCGGGTGTAAAGTACTGCAACATCCACGTTTTGTCCTGTTCCATCTGAATCACCTCGATGATGTGTTGCAAGGCATTCCAGTCAGCTCGGCCGGATTGAGTGAAGAGCTTCTGCGCCCGTTCAACCGCCCTTAGAGCGCGGTCAAGCGTGCGGCGCTTTCGCTCCAGGGCCTCGCGCTGGAGTTTTAGCGTTTCGCCCAGGTCCGGCGACGGACCGCTGAGAATGGCCTTGATTTCGTTCAGAGAGCAGCCGATAAATTTGAGCGTCGCAATCTGTTGCAGACGAATGAGCTCGCGCTCGCCGTACAGGCGATAGCCGGATTCCGTGCGCGCGCCGGGCCGCAGCAGGCCAAGACGGTCATAATGGTGCAGCGTGCGCACGGTTACCCCGGTGCGTTGAGCGAACTCCTGAATCTGCATGGAGGCGATACTCTTGTCCATCGAATGGCCCTCCGGAATGATGGTCAGGGATGACGTTGCGTCAGGGTCAAGCACATCCTGACAATTTAAACTAAGAAAAATGCCAAACGTCCTTGTTACCGGCGGATCCGGCTTCTTCGGCGGCGTGCTCAAGCGCAGATTGCTCTCAGAAGGCTTTACCTGCGTGAATTTCGATCTTCTTCCCGATGCCGGCAATCTGCCCGGACTGCAGAGCATCCAGGGCGACCTGCGCGATGCAGCGCTGCTCGAAAAAGTCTTTCGTGAGAACCGTTTCGATGCCGTGATCCACTGCGCGGCCATTCTGGCGCACGGCAAAATCGACCGCGATCAGCTCTGGACTTCAAACGTAGACGGTACCGTGAATCTGGCGAAAGCCTGCCGAAATGCAGGCGTGAAGAAACTCGTCTTTATCTCAACCAACTGCCTGTGGGCCAGCAATCTCGGCCATCCGGTAACCGAAGCCGAGGCACCCAACCCGATCGAAATTTACGGCCAATCCAAGCTGGCCGCTGAAAAAGCGCTGGCGAAATATACGAGCGATCTGGACATCGTCACACTGCGCTGCCCCACCATCATCGACAGTGGAAGGTTGGGCCTGCTGGCTATCCTCTTCGAGTTTATAAACGACGGCAATACCATCTGGGTCGTTGGCGATGGAAGCAACCGCTATCAGTTCATCTATGCGCAGGACCTGGCAACTGCGTGCATTCTCGCTTTGGACTACAAAGGATCCGAAACCTTCCACGTCGGCTCAGACCATGTAAAAACATTGCGCGAGGTATACGAAGCGGTGATTCGTAACGCAGGCAGCAAATCGCGCGTGCGCTCGCTTCCCAAAGGGCCAACGCTCGCGGCCATGAAGCTGGCGCATAAGCTGAAAGTTTCTCCGCTGGGCCCGTATCACTATCAGATGATTGCCGAAGATTTCCTCTTTGACACTACGAAGGCCCAGACGTTGCTCAAATGGAAGCCAACAATGACCAACGAAGAGATGCTGACACGCGCCTACCAGTACTATGCAGAGAGGAAAGACGAGATCCACGCGCGCACCGATGCTTCGGCACATTCAAAACCGGCATCGATGGGTGCAATTCGCCTCCTGAAATGGCTCTCATAACAACTGAGAAAAGCAGCAAAATCGACTGGCGCTCGCCCTGGACGATGTTCTGGGCGGGCCTTCTGGTGCGTCTTCTCTACATCACGATTGCCCGCAGCTATCACTTTCGGGCTTTCGCCGACCATTTCGAGTTCGGCTGGGAGATGGGCCGTATTGCTCGCTCGCTGGCGCTCGGTCACGGCTACGCCGATCCCTTTGTCGATAACACCGGCCCAACGGCATGGAATCCGCCTCTCTATCCGCTGATTCTCGCCGGCGTGTTCAGGCTCTTCGGCGTGTACTCTGCACTTTCCGGCTGGGTCATTCTCTCGATCAACAGCATCTTTTCCGCCGCCACAATTCCGGCAGTGTACGAAATTGCAAAACGCTGTTACGGAAAAGAACACAATAGCGCGAGTATCGCGCAGTGGTCAGGATGGCTGTGGGCTTTATATCCGGCGGCCATGCAGTATGCTGTGCGCTGGGTATGGGAGATGACGCTGACCACCATGCTCTTTGCCTGGGTGCTGGTCATAGCGTTGCGCATGCGCGGCATTGGTAAAGAAGCCAGAAATACAACGCGCAACTGGCTTCTGTTTGGATTGCTCTGGGGCGCCATTGCGCTTTCTAACCCTTCACCGCTGCTGTTTCTGCCCGTATGCGGACTTTGGGTCTTGTTCGGCGCGAAAAATAAAGCTGCGGCATTTCGTGGCGCAGTGCTGTCCAGCATTGTCTTCTTTGCCTGTCTCGCGCCGTGGGCCATTCGGAATTGGCGCGTCTTTCATGCCTTCATTCCCATTCGCGGAAACCTCGGGGCAGAACTTTATGCAGGCAATGGTCCAGGTTCAACCGGATTCCCCTGGGGCGGCACGCTGCCGATTGTCGATGGTGGCCCGAAGATCGCCGTCTATCGCAACATGGGCGAAGTGCGTTATGTAAAAATGCGCGGCGATATGGCGAAGGCCTATATCCGAGCGCATCCGCTGCATTTTGCAAAAATCACTCTCAAGCGCGTTTATTTTTACTGGATCGGCGTTCCCCATCCCACGCAGGCGCATCCGGCTGGCGAATTCATCCGGGAGATCAACTTCGCCTTTCTTAGCTTCTCCGGACTCTTCGGGCTTTGGCTTTCGTGGCGACGGCCCATTCCTGCCGCAGGTCTTTTCATCTGGGCCTTCCTGCTGCTGCCG
Source organism: Alloacidobacterium sp. (assembly GCA_035293545.1). GTDB lineage: Bacteria > Acidobacteriota > Terriglobia > Terriglobales > Acidobacteriaceae > Alloacidobacterium. Next base: position 35,768 of record DATGMQ010000003.1, read on the forward strand.
GTCAGCTACTACTTCGTCACCCCGGGAGCACGCTTTCGCCATCCGTTGGAACCTTTGATCACGATTCTCAGCGTCTTTCTGTTTCAGGCAGCGGAAAAAAGCTGGCGAGTACGCTGGATTGCGCACTCGTGATCGTTGAATGTTCAGAGGATGCAAACTGCCCTAATGGCGGTGCTCGATGCCATTCTCAGTGCAATTGCCAACCGCAGGCGCTCCATGACAATGGCGGTCCTGAAGGAAATGGAGAAGGAACAAAAGAACGGAAACCACTGGTACCCGTAAAACTGAATGCCGCTCCTTTTGGCTTCCATTAGTTTGTAACAGCCGGAAATCTTTCCGCCGAGCGCGCTTTTGCCTTCGCGGCTTCCTCTTCGCGGTTCTTCGGCGGCATGGTGGTTTCCAGCGAGCGCAGCAGGCGAGC
>DATGMQ010000004.1:0-76293 GCA_035293545.1 Alloacidobacterium sp.
CTGTCTTTGTAATCGGCGCGTCAGATGCCGCCTCATGCCTCTGCACTGAGAACATGACGTTGCTCCCGGGACCTGCCGGCCCACCAGTTGCAATAGCAAATCCGCTCTCCATGCCGCTGGTAACTGTGCCTGACGGTGGCGAAGGCATCGTGATCACGTTCGCAATCTTCATATCGGAGGTGTAGTCGATATGTGTTTTTGCAACCGGATCGAAGATGCTGGTCAAGGTTGACGTTTGCGCCTGAGAAGAATCCGACAAGCCCTTCCACGGCCCGATTGCTTTCAGTTTCTGAATCCGTACTGTCCGCCCTTCGCTGTCGCGGGCGATGGTTGCTGTACTGGTCTGGACAATATGCGAGCCGTCGGCAAGGGTCTGCTTCACCTCAGTGACTGCCTGCGCCTGGTAGGGTTGGCCCTTCACCATTTCTGCCTGCTCCTGCAGCCCAAAGACGGCGCCGCCCGTAGAAACGATTCCGACTTGAGCGGCACCAAGGGGAATAGCGGAGATTGCAGCTATAGTCATCGGTCGCGCATCTGCGCAATTTGCATTTTCCTGGCAGTCAGGAAAGCCGATCGTCCCCTGTACCTGTATCTGCGCCTGTCCATAGCTCACAGCAATCAGGGATAGAGCAGCCAGGCAGGTTGCTTTCGGATGAAGTAAACCGTTCATTTTTTCTCCTTCACAAATTCAAGAGGTAGAGGCAGGCTGACGGCGCGCGGCAAACCATCAGCTCCCAATGTCAACTCGGCAAGAACACGATGATCGTGCATGGTCGCATTCACCGGAAATCCGAGCGACAAAAGCTCCGACTGTGACATGGCAACTCGAATCGTCGCATCCGTTCCCGTAGTTACAGCGCTGTTCGAATAAGGAAGCCGGATGATCATTCGTCTTGATTGAGAACCTTGTGCGCGTTTTACATGCTGATGAGTGACCTCACGAGGCAGGGCTCTTACTTCCGGCGATGGAACCTTCGGTGTCTCGTGTATTTCTTTCGCCTGCAAGCTTCCAGCGGGCTTGTCTCCGCTCCCCACCCTGATAGCTCTGTGCTGTCGGTGATATACCATCAGCACTCCTGCGAATCCGGCAACGATAAGCAGCAGAGTAGCGAATGCCGGCTTCAACCAAGCCAGACGCTTCTTATCGGCGTGCGCTGTTGCCAATTGCTGAGAAGCAAGTTCCTTTAGACGTTCTCTGAGGACTGAAGGTGGACCATGCTGCGTAATCCCGGCCAGCCGTTGCAGCAGACCATCGATGCGTGCTGTGTCTTCCGCCTGCTCCAATCTTCTTCCCTGCCGTTGCATATCCCTCCTTTCTTTCAGATCGCATTCAGGTTGGCTTCGTCTGGAGCCGATCGACGAAGCTTGGCTGAAATCAGCGCTTTGGCCCGGTTCATTCGCGAAGCGATAGTTCCCTCCGAGCACCGCAGAATGAGAGCCGCCTCCTGATAGCTCTTCTCCTGAAGGCTGCACAACACCAATACTTCACGGTAGTGTTCCGGCAGCCCAAGGATGGCGCGATACAACAGCGCTAATTCCGCATGCTCAATCAATCGCTGCGCGGCATCCCACGTCATGCCATTCTGCACCGGCAACTGGCTTCCCTCTGCGAGGTCCAGAATGTCATCCAGGGAAACCAGGCGATGCGTTTTGCGGCGCTCTTCCCGCGAAAGGTTTCGAGCAATCCCCAAAAGATAGCCCTCCAACGTTCCTTTATTGCTGTCGAACTGCCCGATAGCACCACTAGACATCGCATCGAGTATCCGGATGAATACTTCCTGGGTAAGTTCTTCCGCCGTTGTAGTCGAACCTGTCATATACATCAAGAACCGGTACACAGGGATCCGATGCTGGTCGTAAAGAGCAAGAAAAGCGTGCTCATCCTGCCGCTTCAGACACTCGATCATCTGAGCATCTGTCTTCGAGCTGCCCTTCGATTCCCTTGTCCCTCTGCCTGAATTTGACCACCGCAATGAATGTTTCCTGCCTTGTATTGCACCTTCGACGCGGAAACTTCCAGAATGCTCAAAAAAATCGTGCTGTGTTATCGGCCAGTCCTTAAGAACTTTTTAGATAGTTAACGAGCATCATGCTTAGGCCATCGGACGGTCATTCGTTACGTTTGGGTTTCTACTGTGCCGGCGGAGATTTCTGCTCCACCAGTTGAAATCGTTTTTTCTCCCCTTCGAGTTGACGCGCACTCTGCTTTAACTCTGAGAGTTGCTTCACCAAAGCAGGGACTTCGCTCTGCTCCTCCGGACTTGAGTGCCGCAAAGCGATGATCAGGTGATAAATCGCACTCTGATCAGAGGGGGACTCCTTCAATGCAAGCCGGCATTGCTCAATCGCAAGTTTGTACCTCTCCGAATGGATGTATATGTCTGCCAGCAAATCTCTGGCTTCTGTCATGTCCGGCTTCAGCTTCAGAGTCTCAAGCGCCGAATTCATTGCCTCGTCCGATGCGCCACCCTGAGTCCAGAGCAGTTTTGCGAGCAGATAATGCAGGGAAGGGCTATCCGGGTGCGCTTTCAGCTGCGCCCGCACATCCGATAGGGCTTTATCGGGATTGTTGCGAGCAATCTCGGCAAGATCGAGAGCATAAGAAGTGAGACTCTGCGCGGAATCGAGCTGATCAGCTTTCCTGAAATCGGATTCTGCATTGTCGTATTGGGCCAATTGCGCGTACAGCAAGCCTCGCGAAATATATAACGATGGGTCATCAGGAATGCGCTTCAGCCCGGCATTGATCATATCTATCCCGACCTGAAAAGAATCGTGGTCCAGACAGAGCGCAGCAAAAGCCACATAGTAGCTCGGCGTCGTGGGGCTAAGCACAATCGCCTGTCGCAGAAGGGCCACTGCCTTTGGAGTATTGCCAACAGCCTCATAGGCCTCTGATGCCAGGCTCAAAATATCCGGGACTGACTGGTTCGCAGCAATTAAAGGTTCGAGAACTTTAAGAGCAGCATCATTCTGTTTGGCCTCTAACAATGCCACCGCGAGATCATATTTCGGATAGCTCTTCTCGGGCAGCAATGCAGCCAATTGCTCAAAAACAGGAACAGCTTTCTCCGCCTGCTTTGTCTGCATCAGACAGTAGCCATATGTCTCGAGCGATTCCGGATGAGTCTTTATCGCCTCTGCGCTCAGAAGAAAATGCTCATCAGCCGCCTGACAATTTTTCTGTTTCGCCTCGAGCATGGCGAGCATTTCGTGTGCCGTTACATCTTTCGGATCGGCACTCAATATTTCTTTCAAAGCAGGAATCGCACGCTTATCCTGCGTCTCGTAGAGAATTTGGACTTTGCCTTTGAGGGCCGCAGGATATTTCGGGGAAAAGCTGAGTGCTTTATCAAAAGCAGTTAACGCGTCCTGCTTGTTTCCCTGGAGCGAAAGCACAATCCCTTCCAACGTCCAGAGTTGGAAATCCTGAGGATTTTCATGCAGAGCAGCTTTGGTGACTCCTAATGCCTGGTTGTATTCATGAGAGCGAATCAACGACTCGATCGAAGCAATGGATGTCCTGCTCTCTTGTCTCTGGGCAACAAGAGGTACACATATGGTAAAAAGCGCAATCCATCTGCCATAAAACATAAGAGCAACGTTTCGGACAGTGTAAACCGGCTTTAACAGTGTTGACGTCGACTACCAGTAATAAGTGGCCACAACATGCGGAGGTCCGGGGATGGAGTCGATCACATTCGTCTGCACAACGAATTGGATGTTCTTCCTGCTCCAATCTGGCGGAGCCGCTTTCAGTGCTTCCTCCAGATACTGAGAATTGGAAACAACTTCGCCCGCAGCCTGTGTACCGGGGGAGCCGATTCCAGCCGCGGTAACAAGGAACTGGCCTGTTTTTGAATCGAGGAGGCGGGAGACAACTCCATAATCAGTTATGTATTCACCGCGTGCATTAAATTGTGAAGTCCACACCCGTCCTGAGGGAACCTGCTCTCGGATGCCGGCATCGAGTTGGAGCGTGAAGTGCAGGTTCGAGGTCATCTGCATCGTCCATTTGTTATTGAACGCGCCCAGCACCACCGCAGGCGAGGTGCGCAGGTCTTCAAATGAATAGCTTTTGCCGATCCTGACCTGGCTTGGCTTGTTCATTCGTACGAGAAGATTAGAGATCTGTACCGCTGCATATGCATCTCCGCTAGCCACCCCATAGCCTGGATAGACAGCCATGTCTCCCCAGGTCAGTTTTTCATTAGGGTTCAAAGGCAAAACCTCGTTGTCCCGTTCGGCCTCCGTCTCAAATGTTCCAGGATGCGTTTTGGCATAGCGCTGATAAACATCGACAGAGGGTCGGTACACCACAGGCTTCGCCAGACAAATGATGACCGGCTGAGAGCTTTTGAACACCGGGGCCCAGAACATATCCAGTACAGATACTGGAGGTCTTTGATGGCGGAAACCCAGAACGATTGCAACAACGACCGCTAAGAGAGCGAGAATGGCCGTTGCTGCAATCCATGGCCATTTTCGACGATTTTCCGAAATCCTCTCGGCCGGATGTGTATCTGACTCAGCAACATGGCCAGGATGATTTTCTAGTGGCAGCGCATGTACATTCCAATGAAACTCCGGATGGTATGAGCCCAGAGGGATTTCTATGCGAACCGGGATATCCGGCGGAGCCGTGTAATAGTACTGCTCCAGCCGTCTGCGTACTTCACCTGCCTGGACGCGAACGACCGGATCATCCCCGGTCGCATAATCTGCGTCGCGATGGAAGACCTCGGTGCCGATGGTGCGTTCCTTCAGGAGTTCATGATGTCCTTCCAGACTGTGGCGGACCACATAGGAGAGAAATTCTTTTCTCCGGGAAGACCCACGAAATGGCGGGCTCTCAAGTATTTTCTCCAGTTCACGGAGAATGATCGCCTTCGCCTCACTACTCTCAGGTGGTAAGGTTGCTTGCGATGCCCGGTTTTCAGTTAGTGTAGCCGAGCGTTCCATGTCCATCCGAACCGTCGTCGGCCACTATAACAAAAAATAATTGTCTTAACAGAGGCAGCCTTGCTACCCTTCCAGGTTTATCTATAAACCATTCAAAATGAAGGATTTTTATTTAAGCATCACGGTAAAATCACCGCCTCTAGGGAAGACGTATTGCACCGTATTTAACCGTCCATTACTTGAAAGTTCTATTGTCCAAACTGTCAGCTTGGTGACTGCGGAGTTGGACTACATAAAATTCAACTTGTTTTCTGATCGTCAGGAACGCGGCACAATGACCGGGGAGTTGGTGGGATAAATATTTATGGCCCAGACTAGTAATCGTTTTCCAGAAGATCAGAAAAACTCAACCCGCAAAGGCAAGAGACAGATTCAGGAGGCGCAATATGAAAAACCTGGTAAAAATTTCCACATTGCTGCTGATCTTCTGCAGTGGACTATCAGTATTCGCCCAGTTCTCCAGCGGGATTGAAGGTACAGCCCGCGATGCTTCCGGGGCTGCGGTTTCCGGGGCCCAGGTCACCATCACCGATACGCGGCTCGGAGTATCCAAGACTACTAACACAAATCAGGACGGATACTTCCGTATCGAGAGCATTGCCGCCTCCACCTACTCCGTTCAGGTCCAGATGAATGGATTCCAGACATGGCAACAGTCGAATCTGACACTGCAGGTCGGAGAGATTCGCACCCTCGCGCCTGTCCTGCAGGTAGGAGCGGTATCCACAAACGTAACAGTTTCCGCTGCGGCAACGGCAGTCGATCTGTCCAGCGCCAAGACGGAAGCCGTCATCGGCGAATCGACCCTGCAGGGAACGCCACTTACCGGCCAGAATGTCTACGGACTGGCAGCTTTGACGCCAGGCATGACGGGGAGCGCGGTTACATCCGGCGACAATTACACCAACGAATACGCCATTAATATCAATGCAGGCGGCCTGCGGCAGGAACAAAATGGATATACGATTGACGGCGCATATACGAATACGCCATCTCGCGGCGGCGGGACTTCTATTTCCCCAAATCCTGAAATCGTGCAGTCCATGAATATTCAAACAAACAATTTTGACGCGCAAAAAGGCCGAAATGGAGGCGCATTTGTCGAAGTATTTACCAATTCCGGCTCAAATAACCTGCATGGAACCATCGATTACTACTTTCTGAACGATACATTAAGCGCACGAACCGAATTCCAAACCAAAGTGCCGACCTTTCAGCGCAATGAAGTTGGCGCCACCCTGGGCGGACCGGCCCTCAAGGATAAGTTGTTCTGGTATGGCGCGATCGATGTTCTTCGCTCCAGTGTTACAAATGCTTATCAGGCTACATTTGAAACACAGGATTTTGACAACTGGGCCCAAGCCAATCTCCCCAATACTCTGGCAACACAGATACTTAAGCAGTCGCCTCCGCAGTCTTTCCCTACCTCCAACTTCCAGACCGTGAGTCAACTTGAAGCCTCAACACCGGGATTCTACGCGCCGCCGGCAGGCATCCCTGCCAATTTAAACGCGGTTGGCACATCGAACATCAGCTATTCAGTCCCAAAGAACGGATATCAGTGGAGCTTTCGCGTCGATGCCTATCTTGGCAAGAGCGACCGCATCTACGTAGATGCGATACGAACGCATGACACGTCGGAAAGCAATATCGGCCGTCCAAACCTGACCATACCGCAAGAGAACTCTTCGGATTTCGTGAATGTTGATTGGACCCATACATTCTCTTCTCATTTTCTGAACGAAATGGGGGCACATATGATTCGTCCGCAGGGGGCGAATCAGCCTGATCCCAGCGAGGCGATTCCCTACATCAATGTCAACGCATTGGCAGGATTCTCAAACTGGGGCGCCGGCAACTTCATCCAGACCACCGTCGGCTGGCGCGATGTGCTGACCGCGACCATAAAGAATCACACGCTGAAATTTGGCGCCGATGTTTTCAACATCCGCGAGAATGATCAGCAGACAAGCGCATTCACTCGTCCCACTTACAATTTCGACAATCTGCTGGACTTTATTCAGGACAAGGCCACTTCTGAAAGCGGAACACATGTGGACCTCACAACGCACGGACAGGCGCCATATGTGCGGCGCTACCGCGATCTTTATACTGCATTCTTTGTTCAGGATGACTGGAAGCTGAAGCCGACATTCACTTTGAATGCGGGCCTACGGTACGACTCAATGGGGCCGCTCTTTTCCATCATCAGCCCCAAGCTGACGCTTTTGACGCTCGCGCAATCTTCCACTCGACAGGGGCAGATTGCAGGCGCAGTGGCCGGAGCGGCTCCCAACGGGCGAACTGATGTGCTGGATCACAATTTGTGGGAATTTTCTCCGCGCATCGGATTTTCCTGGGATGTTCGAGGCAACGGCAGGTCCGCTCTGCGCGGCGGCTTTGGGTTGTTCTCAGATCAACCACCGTACCTGCATATAACCGATGCTATTTCGGGCAATCTTCCGTACTATTACACTCCCTCGATCAATGTACGACAAGGCAATCCCACGCCCGCCTTCCAGCCCTGTTCGGCGCCAACCGGATACACACAGGTCTGTCCGATTGTAGATACGTCTAACGTCACTTTCGATCAACGCGGCGGCATTCTGATCAATGGAGTGCCTCAGCGGTCGGGTCTCGGTGGATTCTCTCCCAATTACAAAATGACTCAGGTGGAGGCCTGGAGCCTGAGCCTGCAACAACAGTTGGGAGGCGGCCTGGTTGCCGAACTCAATTATTCGGGGACTGCTGCGCACCACCTGCCGATTTATCAGAATGCGAACCGTTTCGCCGGTGATCTGATCGTCAATAAAAACAACCCGCAATTTCTTAATCCGAGTTTTGGCGCGATTGAGTATGGCACTTCCAACGGCAACTCTGTTGGGAACGTCGGTTCTGCGTTAGTGAGTTACCGCAACTCGCGCGGGTTGACACTACGCGGAATCTACACCTACGCAAAAGCTCTGGATGTTTACAGCACTGCGCAATCCATCAGTGGAGGACAGATCACGACCAACACCAACATTATTCAGCCTGACAACTTCCAGGCCCAGCGTGGACGCTCTGACTTTGACATCCATCAGCAATTCTCTGCTGACGGTGTGTGGACGGTGCCCAACAACTATGGCAATGTTATCGAGCGAAACATACTCGGCGGCTGGCAATTCGGTGGCGTATGGATCATGCACACGGGATTGCCCTTTACCGTCTATACAAGCGCACCCTTTGCGCCTGTTTTTGACGCCAATGGCAACGTCGTCGGCAATACTGGTGGTGACTATAACGCGGATGGCACGAACTATGACGTTCCGAACACTCCGCGTTTCGGCAATCACCTGAGCGGGCAAGGGAAAAAAGCATTCCTGAATGGTCTCTTCCCAGCATCCGCATTCCCTGCGCCTCCGCTTGGGCAGGAAGGAAGTATTGGCCGAAACACCTATGACCAGCCTGGATACAACAATCTTAACTTCACTGCTGAGAAGTTCTTCACCACTCCATGGTTCACCGGCGAGCGGTTGAAGATTCAGGCAAAAGCAGAGTTCTTTAATCTGTTTAATCGCGTTAACCTTACCGGGGTGACATCCGATTTAAACAGCTCTCTGTTTGGGCATTCAGTAAATCAGTTACCCGCGCGAAGTCTCCAGTTCCATCTGCGCGCCAGTTTCTGAGTAATGATGTAAAGGAATAAAGGAATTTTCATTTGATGACTCACAGCCGTCATTTCTGACGGCAAGCTGGGGAAGAATCTCAGCCAGATCAGCTGAGATTCTTCCCCAGCTCAGTAATGACGCGTCTTGATTCAATTAACAACTAAGGAAAGACGAAAATGATCCTGTTACTGCGCTGGTGCGTACTGTCTGTAATTTGTCTTATCGTCATTCACGCTGCCAGCGGGCAAATGCCAGGCCAGCCAGTTCCGGATCAACCTCAAATTACAGTCAACCAGTCAGACCAGGGACTTCGTGCCACGATTGGCGAAGAAGAGTTGACGATTTCGATATGCAACGATTCTGTCGTCCATATCGTTGCCGCTCCAGGCAAGCCGGCCGGAACCTCGCCAAAGCCATGGATGCTTGATCCGAAACAATCCTGCCCAGGAGCAAAATTCGGGTTCGCAAAAAATGACCGCACCGCCACTCTTGAAACAGCGCGGCTCAAAATAGAATTCTCTCTCTCACGCGGAAACATCATCTATAGCAGTCGAACCGGGGAGAGCTTATTGCGCGAGGGAGGCAGCATTCCACGCACTTATGAACCTGATGAAGTCAACGGAGAACAAACCTTCCGCATCACGGATCGCTTCTCTCCCGATGCTACAGAAGGTTTATATGGTCTTGGGCAGCACCAGAATGGGATGTTCAACTACCGCGGAGCCACAATCGAACTTGGGCAGAATAACACCGATGTTGCCATTCCCTTTCTTATATCAAGCAAAGGATATGCAATCCTCTGGAACACTGCCGCTCTTACCTACGTAGATAATCGCTTTCCTCTCGAACTCTCCTTCAGCTCCATCGCTGGTAACTCAGTGGATTACTACTTCATTTATGGCCCGGAAATGGACAGCATCATCCATCAATACCGAAGCATGACCGGCCACACGCCCATGCTGCCGAAGTGGGCCTACGGCTTCTTTCAGTCAAAAGACCGTTACATCTCTTTGGATGAAATTCTAAGTATTGCCCGGCGCTATCGTGAAGAACACATTCCGCTGGATGCTATTGTCCAGGACTGGTTCTGGTGGAAGAAGGAAGGCGATCCGATCTTCAACGAAAATTATCACGACGTTCCCGCCGACCTCGAAAAGCTGCACCAGATGAACGTCCATGCCATGATCTCCGTCTGGGGCCTCTTCGATTCAACCTCTCAGAATTTTCAGAAGTTATCGGCGCAACATTTCGATGTGCCCAAGGCGCATGTATATGACGCCACCAATCCCGCCGCGCGTTCGTTCTACTGGAATAATCTCGCCGGCAAGCTGTTCGCGCAGGGCTGGGACGCCTTCTGGCTTGATAGCGCCGAGCCGGAAGAATACTGGCCTCACATGGGAGACGCGATCCTTCGCAACAAGCATCTCGCCATCGGCAACGGTGCGGAATTCACGAATGTCTTTCCACTGCTGCACACAGAAGGCATTCAGGAGCACTGGAAAGCAACTACAGATAAGAAGCGGGTCTTCCTGCTCACTCGTTCTGCCTTTCTTGGCCAGCAGCGCGTCGGAGCCACAGTGTGGTCAGGCGATGTCTATAGCACTTACTGGGGGCTATCTCACCAGGTTCCTGCCGGGTTGAATTTTGCGCTCTCCGGCTACCCGTATTGGACAACTGACATCGGTGGCTATTGGCCTCCTATCGACGGTAAAACGCAGGAGCCTGGCTATCAGGAGCTCTATACGCGCTGGTTTGAATTCGGGACATTCTGTCCAATCTTCCGTACACACGGCCATCGTCCTCAGAACGAGATGTGGACCTACGACAAGGTAGAACCCATTCTTATCAAATACGACAAGCTACGTTACCGGCTTATGCCCTATATCTACTCACTGGCCTGGAAAGTCACCAATGAGGACTACACCATTCAACGTCCGCTCGTGATGGACTGGCGCACGGATCCCAACACCTTCAATATTGGCAATCAATTTATGTTCGGCCCTGCCATCATGGTTAGCCCCGTCTTGAAGGCGAAGGCTAACCGCCGCAATGTCTATCTGCCTGATTCGCCCGCATGGTACGACTTCTGGACCGGAGCAACAGTACAAGGCGGTAAAGAAATCGAAACTGACGCGCCGTTAGACCGCTTGCCGCTCTACGTCCGCGCTGGCTCGATTCTTCCACTTGGCCCAGAGATCGAATACGCTACAGAAAACCCAGGTGGCCCGATCGAGCTCCGCATCTACCGTGGCGCAGACGGAAGCTTCGATCTCTATGAGGATTCTGGAGATACGTACGACTACCAAAAAGGCATGCACTCCATCATTCCAATGCATTGGAATGACAAAGGGGGAATTCTCACCATTGGAGCACGCAGCGGGTCGTTTCCGGGAATGGTTAATAAACGTCAGTTTCGGTTAGTCATTGTCAAAGAAAACCACGGTGCGGGTGCAGCTGCCTCTACAAGCTTCGACCGCGAGGTCACATATACTGGAAAGGAATTGCAGGTGGCCGTCCCTTAGATGGCTACTCATGCAAACTTCATTTTCTCTGCGCTAGCGGATGCGATATTCGCAGTGCCTTTTTTTTCGAGCATGAGACTGGCTTGTCGGGTTTGCGCCATATTTGCAACTCAGAACCAGTCGAAGTGGCTAACCATCAAGTCGAGTTGTCTCTCGGTCCAATGAGCGCGTTGCCCTGGACATCCATGCGATCCTAGCAGAAAGACTTGTAGCATCTTATCCATCGAGTGACAACGTAATCTGAAATATAAAGGTCGGTGTTAGTCATCCTTTGATAGCCATTCTCTGCTTTTGCATTCGAGTGCTTACCGACGGATACCGATAATCGCGTTGAGCTTCCTTTCTCGTGCTTGATTGTCGTATCACCAGGGAAGGCTCAAGAATGATGCTCTTTGGCAGAGGTCGTATCTTGGATTCCAGTATTCCAAGGAGGATATCGGCAGTCCGTTCTCCGATTCCGTGACTGTTCTGGTCGATGCTGGAGAGAGGAACACGAAGAGCTGAATCGTAGTGAAGATTTCCGCAGCCGATTACAGCAATGTCCTCAGGAATGCGGAGACCGGCTTCGAGAATCGCCTCGATGACTCCGATGGCAAGCGGATCGTTGTACGCAAAAACGCCGTCAGGGATTGGCCTCTGCTTAAGAAGACGACGCATAGCTTCAGCGCCCATTCTTTCGCTGTTTACGTCAACCTTGGGCCGGGCTACTACCAGTGAGTCTGAATACGGCAGACCTCTCCGCTGCAGTGCGTGTCTATATCCTTCGAACCGCTGTGTACCAGTGCTGTTCTCCCGTCCACGAATATGCGCGATCCTCCTGCACCCCTGATCAATCAGGTGTTCGGTGGCAATGCGTCCGGCAGCTTCGTCGTTAATCCCGACGAAGTTCGCCGATAATCCAGCCAGTTCACGGTCAATGAGAACGTAAGGCACATTGTGGTGTTCCAGGCGTTGAAAAGGCTGAATATCAGTGCCGCAGGAAGCGATCACCAGCGCATCCAGGCGGCGTCCGGTAAGCTGCTGAATTTCCCTTGCCTCAAGTTCCGGATCTTCTTCGGAAGACGAAATGATGGTTGAATAACCGCGCTTTCCAATTGTGGCCGAAAGCGCTTTCACCAGTTCCGCAAAAAAAGGGTGGAGCAGATCCGGGACGACAAGGCCAATCAGATAACTTCGCCCGGTAACCAGACTGCGGGCGGTAATGTTGGGCTGATAATCCAGTTCCTCAATACGTTTGAGAACGCGTTTGCGCGTTTCTTCGGCGATATCAGGATGGTTCCGCAGGACCTTTGAGATGGTCACGACAGAAAGACCCAGGTCCTCTGCGATGTCCTTCATACGGACGGTCATATCCTGAAACTATACAGAGGAGTCTGCGGTTTCCACAATAAAGTAAACGTTACAGTCATAAGTAAGGATAATGTTTACTTTATCGTTTATGCAGGCCGATGCCATCCAAGCGGATTTTCTTGTCTGCGAGGACCAGCGCAGCAAAGACGCCCGCGCACTGCTTGACACCGTTCCTCCAACAGGACCCTGACAATGCACTCGCGCACGAGACCCTGGGTTATCTCGAATTCGCTACAATGCAGCTGCTTCAGGCAATGTCCAGACGATCGTGCTTGCGCAGGACTTCACCGCGCCGCCCAAACACCCACTGAAAACCGCGCGGCCCGAAACATACCGCCAGGAGCATTATTAAAGATGTGCAATCAGGACCTCGAGTGGATGAAGTCAAAGATCGAATACTCCGGAACTCCATCGATGGTCAAATCCTCTCTATCGAAATTGAGCAAATAATGTTGTCGGATGGCTCTCCGGCAATAAAAAACGCGCCCGAAGGCGCGTTTTTCAGCCGTGGGAGCTGATTTCGTTAATTGAATGGGAGGGCCGCCGCCGGCAGCTGATCGTTCAGCTTTTCTTTACAGATGTGCGCTCCTTCGAGCATGCGCACCTCAGCTTTGCTTTGGGCTGTGCCCAGAACCTGAAAACAGTGATGGCAGATTGTCAACCGGGCACGCGTAATCTGAACGCGGGCAGGCAGCAACTTCTGCGGGATCGCATGAGTGGTGGTAACGGTGGAAATCATGGCTCACACTCCAGCATTAGATAGGTGATTAACTGGGAGCATTACCCCGCCAAGGGTGACTTAGTTTATTAAAAGTTCAGACAAATCTTGACGTCTGTGAAACGGGATATACGCCAATTACAATTATTTCTGTCTCAATAGATGCCCGGTCAGGCGTACCGGGTTGTGTGTATACAAGTAGTTTTTTCCTCTTTTGGAAAAAGGTCAACAAGTTTTTTCCACAAATCGAGCAATTTTTCCACAATTCTGAATGTAAGCGGTATCTGCTCATCTATTCTCCAAAATTCCCGATAACCACTCCGGGGGCATTCTCTCTATGACGGGAAACACTGTCCTGCTGGCCGACGCTGATTCCACTTCTGCGACGGCGCTGACCGGGCTGCTGGAATCGTGGAATTACCGGGTCGAAGTGATCCCTGACGGCATTGCTGCCTTTAAGCTGCTGACCCAGGCAGGCGCGCCTCCGATTGCCATTCTCGATTATGAGTTGCCCTCGATGAAAGGTTTCGAGGTCATCGCGGAAACCCGCAGACGCTCGGGGTATCGCTGCCCCTGGCTGATGTTGATGAGTGACGCCGCCAATCTCGAAAAGATTGAAATGGCCACACGCGCCGGGGTGGACGACTTCCTGGTGAAGCCGGTAAACGAAATGGACCTGCTGGTCCGCTTGCGCACGGCTGAACGCGTGCAGCACCTGCATCAGGAGCTTCAGAACCAGATGGAAGCGGTCCGCTTTCATGCCTCGCACGACAGCCTGACCGGCGTACTGAATCGCGAAGCCATGATGCGGCTGCTTTTTCAGGAGACGGACCGGGCGCAGCGCATGCGGACGCCGTTGACCCTGATGCTGATTGATCTTGATTTGTTCTCTGAAATCAATCTCCAGTTTGGCTACAGGACCGGGGACGCCGTTCTGAGGGAATTTGCCCAGCGCCTGCGCCGCTACCTGCGCAGTTATGACATTCTGGGACGTTGCGGCGAGGATGAATTCCTTATCGGGCTGCCCGGCTGCCTTGCGGACCAAGCCGTAATGATGGCTGCCCGCCTGCAAAGTTCGGTTCTGGAAAAGCCGTACCACATTCACCGGGACGTGTTGAAGGTAACGGCAAGCATCGGGCTGGCGACCAGCCGCGGACGCTCTCCTCTGGTGGTCCTCCGCGAAGCGGAACGCGCTCTGGGCCACGCCAAACTTGGAGGCCGAAACTGCATCCGGGCTTTCAGTCCGGGGATGTCCGCCGCTATTTCAGCGATCGGCGATGTTTCTGAACCGGATTCAATGGGATCAGCCGCTCAGCCCCTATTGACAGATCAGCTAAAATAAAATTGTGAAGTGAAAGAAAGGGCCGTCAGAAATGGCGGCCTTATTTATTTGATTCCAGATAATTTATAGGCAAATTGCCTGAATCAATAATGTAACGGCCTATAAATTCGTAAACCTTTTATTTGCAGTAATTTAGAAAAACAGGGGATCCTAATCATCATCATCATCCTTATGTGAGCCGTGAGGATGCAGCACCATCCAGGGAACGGGCTTATTGCCCATGGCGTCGCGCCAGAGGATGATGTTCAGTTTGCGGGCATCGGCGCGGTCCTCATGGCTGAAGTCCATCCTGGCTGACTCCTTTGCGCCGGGAGCTTTGGGAGTGTTGGCAGTGTAAATGAGGCCGTTGTCGCGGTTGCGGTAGTCGGCGGTAAAAACCGGCTGGTCGCCTGCTCCGGAAAAGAGCGGCGCAATCAACGGCGCCAGAGCGTCGTTGTTATTCATAGGAGGAATGCCGAGCAGGTCTTCCATCGTGCGAAGGAAGCTGACGGTGGTATAGAAGGTTGAGTCTACGGTAGGCTGCGCTGCTTTTGGTGAATACTTGCTGATGACCAGCGCCATGCTGCGATGTGCGTCCACGTGGTCTGCGCCGTCCTGTGCATCGTCTTCGAGAATGAAGACAGCAGTGTCGTCCCAGTAGCGGCTGTGCGAAACAGCTTCGATGACGCGGCCTACGGCCAGGTCGTTGTCGGCAACCGAAGCCCGCGGCGTGGGCATGCCCGGAATCGTGCCGGCAGTATGGTCGTTGGGAAGGCGCAGCATCACAAATTGCGGCATCGTATCTTTGCCCTGCTCGCGGTCAGCTATCCACTTGCGGAACTGTGTATTGAACTCCTCAAACCGCAGTTGGTCAGGAAATGAGAGATCAAAATCCGGATAAAGCGGGTCAAAATGGCCTTCAAGTTCGGGTTTGGTGGCTATATTTTTCGCAATAAGAGGAATGGCCCACGGATATGGGCTTGTTCCCCCGCCATAATTTGCAGGAATTGCGTCGCCTTTGTGGATCTCTGCAACCTGGCAAAACTCAGGCGCCGGCTCCGGAGTTCCAGCCATGGGAGATTTCGGTTCCATCTCCTTTTTTGATTTTGTGCTGCAGAACTTCGTATCGACGTATTCGCCGAAGTGATAAAGGGTCTTGCCATGCTTTGCCAGGTCCGTCCAGATATAGCTGCTTGCAGGCTCGTTTATATCCGGGATGCCTTCCAGCAGCGGAAAACCCTCTTCGACAACGCCTTCGAAGTCGTAGACGCGGGCGCTTCCGCGGTAGGATTGTTGCCAGGTCTTTTCCGTGTAATCGGAAGTAATGGCTGCGTTGGACCAGACGTGCCCGTCGCCGGAGACTTCGCCTGAGTCGTAGAAGTTGTCGAGCACGCCGAATTGCAAGGCAAGTTTGTGGAGGTTGGGAGTAATATCGCGTCCGTACATCGTCAACGAGGAGTCGCCGTTACCAGCGCCCAGGTCGCCGAAAATCTGATCGTAGGTGCGATTTTCCTTAATGATGTAGATGACGTGATGGATCGGGTTCGCGCCTGCCTTGAATTGAAGATGCTGCTGCGCCGCCTGCATCATGTTGCTGGCTACGACTTCAGTTGTCAGCTTCGGGAGATCGCGTTCCGCAGCAGTCACATCGACTGTAGCCAGCGAACCGTGGAGCAAAGTTGCGATATAGGTATGCGGGCGATGCAACCGCTTGGATTGCGTTGGAGATGGATTCGCAGGCTGTGGCTGCGGTGCGCCGTTCGGGCCGGTTCCCTTGCCCTTCGCGGTAGCGATATAAAGCTGGTTGCCTTTAACCGCCAACGCCGTCGGATACCACTCAGTGGGAATGAACCCCTTGGCCTCGGCAGCGGTATTCGACTTCAGATTACGTGTTGAGAAGACAGCAATTGCATCTGACCCTGAATTGGCGGCATAAAGCGTTGCGTCGTCCGGAGAAAGGGCTACCGCATCCGGCATAGCTCCGAAATAATGCTGGCCCGGAAGCTGCGCATTGAACATTCCAGCAAGCTTCATGTGGATTCCGGTGAGGCCAATCGCGGCGATGGAATCGCGATTAGCGAGGGCAACGTAGAGCGTCTTCTCATCGTGGCTAAACGCGAACGCGTTCGGATGCGAGCCGGGAGAAGTGGCAATATCCGGAGCCAGCAGCGGCAACGTCTGCGCCACCTTACCTGATTCAAGATCGAGTTCCGCGACGGCAGAGCCGTTCCAGAGGGCGACAAAAGCGCGGCGGTTGTCGCGGCTGGCAATGACCGTAATCGGATACTGCGAAGGCACCGCAGGACGATTGGCGAGGTCGAAGCGGAAGACAATCTTACCGGAGGCGGCGTCGATCAGGAGCACATCGTCTGAGAATTCATCGGCTACAAGAATCTGTTCTGCGCCTGACTTGTTTTTTACAACCGCAAGTCCGGCGGGAGCAGGAATTGCCATCCCGTCCGGAACAGACTTGCCAATCTGGTTCTGTGTACGCCCGGGAGCGAGTTTCTGCAGCGGAATGGGAATCAGCCGCTCGGGAGACAGTGTAGTGCCGGTAAACCGGTAAACAGCGATGGCGTTGCCGGTGCCGGCGGCGCTTCCTCCTTCCGGCTCCTTCAGCGAATCGAAGCTGGCATAGACATGGGTGCCGTCACCGCTGAATGCCACGCCGTTATAAAGCGTCTGAGCGACACCGATGTCGGTGCGTGTGTCAGGAAAATCCGCGAGTTTGCCGGTCTTTGTATCGAGTACAGCAATGGACTGCTGATAATCGGATTCGACAGTGCCGAAACCGGCATTAATGATGGCCAGGTAGCGGTGGTCAGGCGACCATGCCATTGCCATCGGGAGGCTGTTGAGCCGCTGCGGCGAGCCGGGTACAGGCTCGATGAGTTGCTTGCTGGTGGGCAACGAAATTGTTTGCGTCGTGCCAACAGATTGCAGGACCACCAAAACTGAAAAGGACAGAACGAGAGGGGAAAAAGGGCGTTTCATGGCCGATGAAAAGTTATCACGGCAACATTACAAAAGTCTTACAGGGGGCATGAGAGCAGCCTGTTAGGGTCTAAACAGGTACGATATTTTCTTTCGAGGAAGCTGTATTCCGCATGCCTGTTGAACTGCTCGAAGAACCGCTCACAGCCGAAGTCCAGAAACCACGCCAACGCTATACGCCGAAGCACGATGTCCCAACGCTGGGCCGTGCTGCGCAGGGTGGCAAGACCAGCTGGATTACAGCGGCGTTCATGATTGCTTTCCATATAGGGGCGTTTGCAGCATTCTTCTTCTTTTCGTGGAAGGCAGTCGCTGCCGCAGCGATTCTTTACGTCTTCGCCATCAATATGGGAATCGGCATGGGTTATCACCGGTTGCTGACGCATCGCGGCTATAAAACGCCGAAGTGGATTGAATATTTCCTCGCCGTATGCGGAACGCTTTCACTTGAAGGCGGACCTATCTTCTGGGTGGCGACCCATCGCGTGCATCATCAGCTCTCGGACAAAACAGGCGACCCGCATACCCCAACGGAAGGCGGATGGTGGGCGCATCTCGGATGGATTCTGAGCGGCGAATCGCTGCATGCCCAGACAGTGATGCTCGCTCGTTATGCGCCTGATCTCACCAAAGACCGCTTTCATGTGTGGCTGAGCAAGTACCACTGGGTTCCGCTGACGATCTCAGGGCTTGTCCTGCTTGCCATTGGTGGATGGACATGGGTCCTGTGGGGCGTCTTCTTCCGCGTTACTCTCGGCCTGCATACTACGTGGCTTGTGAACTCAGCGACGCACATGTGGGGATCGCGCCGCTTTCCTACCCGCGACGAATCGCGCAACAATTGGTGGGTCGCGCTGCTGACAGGCGGCGAAGGCTGGCACAACAATCACCATGCGCACCCGGTGTCGGCGCGGCATGGTTTGAAGTGGTATGAGTTCGATCCGAACTACTATGGCATCTGGCTGCTGAAAAAGCTGGGCCTTGCGCGCGACATCAAGATTGCGCAATACGATCCTGAAAACCCACGACCTGCGGGCGCAGCATAAAATAGAAACAAACCAGGGGATTCGCCCGCTCGCGATAGACTGAGCGGGCGTTTCCATTTGATCCATGCGCATCACACGACGCAGACCGGCCATGATTTTCTTCATCACGCTTGGGGTGTGCATGGTGGGCCTTGCTGTTGCTCTGAACGTGGGCTGGATCATTCTGAACTGGAAGCGCGACTGGCCGCTGGTGGTGGGCATTCCTTTCTTCATGCTGCTGATCGCCGGTCTGGTGCTGAACACGATTTTTCTGGTGCGCGAAGTGCGGCGCAACGAGCGGCACGACAGCTTTCTCAACGCTGTCACACATGAATTGAAGACGCCGATAACTTCCATCCGGCTCTATCTGGAGACACTGCAGCGCCGCGCATTGAGCGACGAGCAGCGGCAGGAGTTCTACAGCATTATGCTGGCCGACAGCGAACGATTGCTGGCAACTGTGGAGCAGGTTCTAAAGGCGGGTGAAGTCGGCCAGCGAACACGCAATCAGATTCAGACGGAAGTAGATATGCATGCTCTGGTTCAGGAGTGCATCCAGACAACGCTGTTGCATTATCACTTGCCTGCGGAAACGATCCGCTTTGAGAACGGCACCGGGCCACTTCTGGTGCGCGGCAACCCTGACGATTTGCAGACGGCGGTGCAGAATATCCTGAACAACGCCGTAAAATATTCACCGAATGGTCTGCGCGCAAGAGTCCAGTTGGAAGTTGAAAGCGATGCGTGGATTGTGCTGAGTGTTTCCGATGAAGGTATCGGAATTCCAGCTGCACATTTGAAACGGATTTTCAAACGCTTTTATCGGGTTCCGCATCGCAATGTGCTCAAGACGAAAGGCACCGGCCTGGGGTTGTTTCTGGTCCGCACCATTGCACGCCAGCACGGCGGTGACGCGACGGCACAGAGCGCAGGCGAAGGCCGAGGCACAACGATTCGACTGCAACTGCCGCGCCTGCTCGGGCCTGTTGCTCATGTGCAGACGCATTGAGGAGCCATGCAGCAGAAGACAGCGCGAATCCTGATCGTGGAAGATGAGACGCACCTTGCCCAGGGTCTGCTTTTCAATCTTCAGGCCGAGGGCTTTGAGGTGGAGATTGCAGCCGACGGTGAGTCTGCGCTTACGAGACTGACGAACAACGGCGCGCAATTCGATGCTGTGCTGCTCGACGTTATGCTGCCGGGCAAGGACGGTTTTACTGTTGCACAGACCCTGCGGGAAAAAGAAAACTATGTTCCGATACTGATGCTTACGGCCAGGGGCCGTCCGGAAGACGTGTTGAAGGGTTTTGCAGCGGGCGCGGACGATTATCTTCCTAAACCATTTGATCTTTCTATCTTGCTTGCACGGCTGAACGGCCTGCTGCGGCGTATGGCGTGGCATAACTCTTCTCCTGTCGAGCAGACACCGGAGGAGATGCAGAAATTTGAATTTGCAGGTCGGTGCATTGATTTTGAGGCTCTTGAGATGACAGGGCCCGACAAACATATCCATCTCACGTTGATGGAAGCGGATTTTCTGCGTTATCTGGTGCGCAATCAGGGTCGTATCATTTCCCGCAAGGAATTGCTGGAGCAGGTATGGCGCGTGCGCGAGGATACAGATACACGCGCCATCGACAACTTTGTTGTCAGGCTTCGACGCTATATAGAAGATGAGCCTGCCAACCCTGCTTATCTGAAGACGGTGCGCGGCGTGGGATATCGCTTCCAACCCGAGGGTGAGTAAGAAACGAATTGGCGCCCGTCACAACTTACAACGAGGATTCTGTACGGATGTCAATTGTTTTCAAATGCAAACTTGTACGGAATCTTTCCTGCTGTCTAAACGGCGCTCGAACTCCCTTGCTGCAATGCAATTCCAATCTGGTTGATGGTGCGATGCGCGGAGAGTGCTGCGCCTTCCTGCCAGCCGATGATATGGCTGGTATGATCGCCTGCGAAGTATACACGACGATCGGGAAGAATGATGCGTTTATAGGTCTTCGCATAATCGCTGCCGTAGCCGTGTATCCATGAGCCAAGATTGAACGGGATCTCGCCCCAGTTGATGTAAACAGGATTTGTTAATTCTTTAGAACAGCCGGGATGCAGTTTTTCAATCGCAGCCCGCGACGCATTGAGTTTTGCCTGAATGTTCGGAAGACGCCCGAAGTCCGTGCCGTTTTCAACGGAGTAGCCGCCTACGATGATGCCTTTCGGCGAAAAGAATTCGGCACTTGGATACCATACGACATCCACAGTTTGCCGCAGATAGGAAAGGCCGCCATAAATATTGTATTCCTGTTCCCAGAAGCGTCGCGCCTCCCAGGCAACCTTATAACCGGAGTCATAACTCGCTTCGCTAATCAGGGCCTTCACATCGGGAGAGAAATCCGCGTCAATCGTCTTCACTACACTAAATGGCATCGCGCAAATGCAGTAGTCCGCTGTGATGGTTTCTGGTTTTCCTGTTTTCTGATCGCGATAAGTAACAGCCACACCTGTCGGCGATTGACGAATCTGCTTTACATTGGCGCCGTAGCGAATGATGCTGCCCAGCTTCCTCTCAAATGCTGCGGGAATTCTGTCCATGCCGCCGATAGGCTGGAACATCGTTGCCTGCCAGTCGATCACATCTTCAGCCAACAGACCCTGCCAGAGATTCGCATCCAGCAAGGCGTGCATGGGCAGCGGATCTTTGGCTTCAGGAGCAGCAGGACCGGCTCCGGGATATACTTTGAATCCCGAACGCTCTGATCCTTTAAAAACATAGTCCGGAGAAAGGTCTCCATACTCGCGCAAAAAGGCTAGCATGCGCTCTTTGTCTTCGCTGCTCAGGTCTTCGTCCAGCGCTCCTTTGTGGATGCACTTCGCCAGCAGCTCAGAGACATGGCCGCGCGTATCGTTGACCATCTGCCGCTGCTCGACTGGCTTGCCGCCGTTCATCTTGTCGCATTGCAGCAGTGTGCCGCGCGAGGTATTGACTTCCACTTCGAGCGGCACTCCCAGCTCACGGCAGTAGCCAAGCATCGTGGTATGGATCGACGGCAGGCGCGCCGGCCCTGCGTTGAAGTAACGCCCTTCTTCGAAATTGCAGACCTGTTGCGTGCCGTCGGCAAACTGTATCTTTGCGCCGCGGCGAATGCTCCAGTTACGCCCGCCCACGCGCTCTCGCGCTTCCAGCACCGTACATCGATATCCAGCTTTGCTGAGTTCATAGGCTGAAACCAGACCCGCGATGCCTCCTCCGAGGATCACAACGCGCGTGCCTTTGCCAGGAATCATCTTCAACGTTTCCTGCCCATTTGCTCCCGGCGCCGGAAGCAAGCCGAGCGATTGCATCATCATGAATGCGGCGCCATAGCCGCCAGCCTGGCCTACCCGCGTCAAAAATTCACGTCGATTCATTCCCATAGATTTCGCTCACTCCAGATATTTCAAACGAGAGAAGGCCTGCCCAGAGTATGTCCGGGCAGGGTCAGTGTAAGAGGGAAATATGCAGCATTGTCATAACAGTTAGCTAGAAGATGATCTTCAGCGCCAACTGCGTGTTGAATGGCTCGCCCGCGCCAATGCCGGGAGCTCCGTTGTAATCGCCAATCGTGTCGTAAAGAGTTCCTAACTGCGAACCAACCGTATTGCGTGGAGGCGCGAAGTTGGACTTGTTCGTGAGGTTGAACATCTCTACGCGAAACTGTGTGTTGATGCGTTCTGTAATCGGCGTGTTCTTAAAGAACGACAGGTCCCATGAGCCGTATCCGGGACCGGCGTACTGATTACGACGCGAATTGCCGAAAGTATATTGTGCCGGATTCACAAAAGCATCCGCATTCAGCCATGATTGCGTTGTGCTGGAATTGTGATGCACGCCGTCATAGGGATTGCCTATGACATCCGCGCGCTGCACGCCTTCATTCGTGCCCGTAGTATCGCTGGAAGACATGACACTGAACGGCTGACCACCATGCAGTGTCAGCAGAGTATTTGCTTGCCATCCTGTAGTCAGCAGTTTCCAGTGACTGGACCCGGGAATCTCGTAGGAGAAGAAGCCTACAAATGTATTCCTTACATCGAAATCGCTGTTGCCGTAGTCCCCTTTGAAGTTATGGCTGTCCTGCGGAAGCTGCCCACGATAAGCAGTTACTTCATCGAGACTGTGACTCCATGTATAAGTCACGCTGGAACTGAGCCGATGCCAGCTTTGCGTTCTTAAAGTGGCCTGCAGGGAGTTGTAGTTTGAGGTGCCGATACTCTCAATCTGGTTAACGGGGTTTGTGCCAACCAGCGGATTCGCGCTGACAGACGACTGCACAAATGTTGAATAAGTCCCAGGAGTCACGCCTGCTCCGGGATTGACGAAGCTCTGGTTGATATCAAGAATGCTCAGGAGGCGGCGGCCCTGGCTGCCGACATATCCCAGCTGCGCCACCATCTTGCCGCTCAGGCTTTGCTCTATTTGCAGGTTGTAGTTCATGTTGTAAGGTGTGCGGAAGTTCTTACTTACCGAGAACAGAGCGCACGGGCAGTCTGCGGCGCTGCTGGATGGAAATACCGGAACTCCGCTCTGAATCGGACTGGATGAACCGATATTGATCGGTTGCACAGTCAGCACAGGGCTGGGTCCGCTCGGGTTTCCTTCCACGCCATTCGGCGCTCCGTTACCGGGCCGGTTATCAAGGAACGGGTTGAGGTTAGGAGTATCAAAATAGATGCCGTAGCCTCCGCGCAGCACTGTGTTGGCTGTGGTCTGGTAAGAGAACCCTACGCGTGGGCTGAAGTTCGTCCAGCTTCGCTGATAGAGTGAACTGATCTGGTCACCCTGAAAGACAATTCCCCCCAGATCGGGACGGAAAACTGACAAATCCTTGTTTCCGTTATGAAGCGGGCCTTCATAGTCGTAACGAATGCCATAGTTGAAGGAAAGCTTAGGAGAAATCTGCCACGCATCCTGAGCAAATAGGTCGAACGTGTTCACAAATACCTGCCGCTCAGGATCGCCAATTGCAATCGAAGAGCCGGTCGGAGAAATATATCCGGCCATGAAATCTGCCAAAGGCAACAAGTTTGTATCTCCGCCATAAGGCGCAAGGTCTTCGCTTGTCCACGGCCCCTGAGCGCCGTCAAAGGTGAGCGAACCCAGCGCATGACGATGATAGAACTCATTTAGCTGTGCCTGGCGGTATTCACCGCCGAATTTGAATTGATGTTTTCCAATCGTCCAGGAAAGGTCGTCTGTAAGATGCCCGGTAATGTCGTTGCGGCCTTCAGGTGGAGTCTCGCCTGTCGGATCAAACTCTCCATTTGCGCCAATGTTGATATTGGGCGATCCGGGAAACGGCGCCCCGGTCACAAGTCCAAGCGCAGACGGATTGAAGTCTGTTTCAAAATCATTGAATAACTGATTGAAGTAATTCACGCCCGCCAGCACCTGATTGGCAAGCGTAGGCGTAAAGACATGGTTATAAACCAATGCATAGTTCTGCACGTGAATTGGAGCTACCTCGTAATAAGCCTTGAGGATTGACCCTACCGGAGCTACCTGATTCCCCTGTCCTGCGAACCAGTGTGCGGAAAGGCCGTTACGGTCATTGATTGTGTAGTCAAGCTTTACCAGGCCGTTGTAGCTGTAGCCGTATTCCGGATCTACGCTGGTGTAGTTGTTCGTAGATGCAGGCCCGCTGAGAGCGTAACTCGGCCACAGACCCTTCTCAGAGCCGTTCCCATTAATAAGCGCAATGGATACAGGATTGACAGCAATTCCGTGATTGGCAAGAACGGCTTCTGCCTCTGCCTGGTAAGCAAGCGACGGCTCTGTTGCCTGCGCCGGAACTCCGATGGTGAAATTTTGTTTTTCAAACGTGGTAAACCAGAAAAGCTTGTCCTTGATGAATGGCCCACCTGCCGAAAAGCCCCAGTTCTGATTCCGCACTTCCTGCTTGGTCGCAGTAAACGGGTTCTTTGCTCCGAGAGCTTCATTCCGGTTGAAGTAGTATGCCGTGCCGTGAATTCCGTTTGTTCCGGAGCGGAGGCTCAGGTTGACCGTGCCTCCGGGATTTCTGCCGGATTCCGGTGGCGCTTGCGTCTGCGCCGAGAACTGCTCAACCGCGTCAATCGGCAGCACAATGCCTGCAATTCCGGAAACGCCGCCCTGATTCACCGCAGGAATGTTATGCCACAGATCATTGTTATCAATGCCGTCAATCTGCCAGTTCATCTGGTTAGCGCGCGTGCCGTTCAGCGACCCGTACCCGCCGCCAACATATCCTGCGAATCCGGGAGTGAGCGCAATCAGCTGAGTAAAATCGCGCCCGTTCAGCGGAATGTCCTGCACAGTTTTGCTTTGCAGCACGGTTGTCTGTGTCGTCGAAGTGGTATCCAGCGCCAGAGCAGCAGCAGATACCTCTACCGTTGTGGCCTGCGAAGCAACCGTTAACTTAACCGGAAGAGTATAGATGGTTCCAGCGGTTACGCCGACGTTGCCCACCTTTATCGTCTGGAAGCCGCTTGCAGTCGCTGTGACCGTATATGTGCCCAGCGGCAAATCCTGAAATGCAAATTCGCCGCCGCTGGATGTAATCGTGGTATGCGCGACTTGCGTTGCGTCTGCGGTAGCAACTACCTGAGCGCCTGCTATCACGGCGCCGGCCTGGTCGGTAACCACACCATTGATGCCGCCACGAAAGGTTTGCGCCTGCATTCGGCAGGCCATAAATAGAACTGCTACTGTGACAAATAGAAATAAAGGACGCCGGAACGACATAGCAAAGACCTCCAGAAAGGTGGGGAAAATCTATGTTTTGTAATTGGGCTGACTGCTCAGTTAAGGCACGTAGGAGGGGGTTGTTCTCGAAGCACGTTCTTTGGGGTAACGCGCGGGATGAAACGTCTGGCGGATAACTTCCATGTCCAAACTTAGTTTGAACAAATGCGTGAATTCAACAGCAAATTCGAGGTATTCGATAAATCCAATCCAGGCGATAAAGGGGATTTATTCGATGCGGACTGCCGGTCAGAAAAGAAAGAATGACGGCAAAATGGACAAATGTTTTATATTGCTGGACAAATCAGCGATAAGTAAGCGCAACATAAAGATTCAATGCTGCGCCTCATAATTCTTACTTATGCGCTTTGTTTTTCGCCATGCGATCTACCTCTGACCCTGCCAGCAGAAAACCGCCCACACCAAAGACATAACTCGATGTCGGCTTATAGAACGCCGGCGCAGCGCCGACCTGCTGAATACAGTCCAGTCGCCCATCTGCGTGGATATGCGATACCAGGCCCTTCCAGGCGCGCTCAACTGTCGGCTTGTAAGTCTTACTGTCAAGGATGCCTTCATTCACACCATAAGCAAGGCCATAGGTAATGAGAGCCGAGCCCGAGTTCTCCGGCAGGCCGTAATAATCAGGATCGAGCAGTCCGGAGCGCCACAAGCCATCCTTTCCCTGAATAGCAGCCAGCCTGGCAGACATTTCCCGGAACTGCTGCACATATTTTTCACGCCGCGGATCGTCTTTTGGGAAATACTGCAGCAAACGCGCAAGTCCCCCGAGCACCCAGCCATTGCCGCGCGACCAGAACATCTTTTGCCCGTTTGGCTCTGTCTTTTTCAGATAAGTTGAATCACGGAAATAGAGATGTTCCTGCTGGTCATAGAGCAGGCTGGATGTCTTGCCCCATTCGCGGTCAATGTAGTCAAGGTACTTGCCGTCATGCGTAATGGCATTCATCCTTGCCCACAGTGGAGGCGCCATAAACAGCGCATCGCACCACCACCACGGAATCTTCGGCGCGGGATCGTTTTCATGCGCAATCAACTCATCCAGCTCTGACCGCGTATTGGCGATCATCTCCGGATCATGCTTCTGCATGTAAAGCTCGGTGTAGGTTTGCCCAATGCTCTGATCATCAGCATTGGGAAGATGCGACCGAAGCTTCCAGTCAAATTTCTTTCCCACTCCCATCATGGCGTCACTGTATTGGCTGTTGCCGGTGGCGCTTGATGCTGCCATGAAGCCTGTATACAAAGCGCTCCACGTCCACTCATTACCGAAGTATTGCTGCGAGCGCTGCAGTTCCCAAACCGCCACTTTGCGGATGGCTGCTTCAACGGCTTTAGGGTTTAGTTTGGGAGATAAATCCTTAGCCGGCGGGCCTGCGTCTTCGGGGACATCGCCGATATGGTTTGCAATGGCCTCATCAATGCGCTTCTGCTCCTGCGGACTGGGCAGTTGTTGCTGAGCATACAAAGCGCACGTGGAAGAAAGCACCGCAATCGAAAAAACACAACAGGCAAAGCGAAGACGCATCGATCTCATCTCCTCGGAAAGAGTCAATGCCTAGTGTAAGAGCGCGGAGCGCTGGCCCCTCCCGTATAGCGGTACTCAGATGCGCGTCACCGGCCCAATCAGCTTCCAGTGAATGGCAATAATGCTCAACAGCAGGCAGGCGAGCGCCACCAGCGAGTATTTCACCCGCGTGATCCGGCGCGTATCTGTGCGTCTCCAGATGCGGATTCCGGAAATGATCGCAAAGATACTCAGCAGCATGGCCAACACCACAACAACATTGATCGAATAGAGATACTTGTCCCACGACGGGTTAGGCGGCAGAAGATCATCTCCTTTCGCACTAAAGAAAATGAGAATGCCGGAGACCATCACCACCCATACCCAGGCCGCCGCCTGCGAAACAAGCGGAAGCCATCTGGTTCCCGGCTGCGGCGCGGGCTTGCCGCGCTTCCGCAGAAAGATCCTTCTTCCCAGGCGGCTGAGCGAAGCCAGAACCACCGCAGCCAGCACAGCAAGGCACGCGCCGCCCACCGTCAGCACAAAATCCCCGTTTTCATACCAGGGCACCCGTTGGGCCTGCACTCCGGGAAAATCATAAGCAAGCCGAACTACCTTTCCGCGCGCATCACGAATTGCAAACAGCCTGCGCTGACCATCCATCTCCTGCCATAAATCTTTGGCAATCGGCTTCCACTTGATCGGATGCCCGCGAAGGTCCTTCACATCTTCAACGTGCAGAACGCCATCCTTATCCACGGTAGCCTTGTGTTGGTCGAAGAGATTTCCCAGCGCCAGCCTCGTGCTGTCCGCGCGCCGCGTTGAGAGATAGGTCCCGGCTACGGCACCCAGATCATTCCGAGACAGGCTGATGAACGTCTGCTTTTTAACACTCGGAAAATAGCGGTCCGTGAACATGTCGATGATTTCAGGCCGCGCCTTGTCTCCACCTCCGGCAGAGTTGTAGGAGACGAAAAGGACAAGCTTCTGCGTCGGTTCAACAAAGAAAAGGCTGTGAAATGCGATCAGGTCGCCCTCATGGCCTATCCAGCGAAGATCATTGCGCCACGTCTGATAAAAACCCATGCACAGCGGGGGCATCTCCTGGCTGGCGCGAAACTGTGGCGACCACATCGCTGCCAGCGTTTCCGGTTTCAGAATGCGCTTGCCATCAAGCTCGCCTCCATTGAGCAGCGCAGACCCAAAGCGGCCCATATCTGAAGCGGTGGAGGAGAGCCCGCCCGCGCCAACCGGATTGAAAATTTCAAAGCCCACCGGAGGCTGCGTCGTGTTCTCGCGATAGCCCGCAGAAGGCAGATATGCCAGTGCTTTCGGCGGAGGCTGATAAAAAGTCGAATGGGTCATCCCCAGTGGAGCAAAGATATGCTCCTGCACATATTGCTCAAATGGCTCTCCGCTTACGCGCTGGACAACGTAGCTGGCCAGCCCGACTCCATAGTTGGAATAAGCCGGAATCACGCCCGGAGGAAACAACCTGCGCGGCTGGTTTTGGATGAGAAAATCGCGCAGCGGCATCGCCAATTTGGGATCGGTAATGATGATGTCCCGGGTTTCCTCCTCGAATCCGCCGGTGTGCGTCATGAGATTGCGCAGCGTAACCGGCTTGCCGAATGCCGGCTTGATCTGGAAATCGAGATACTGATTCACATCCGCGTCGAGGTTGAGCTTCCCCTGCTCCTCAAGCTGCATGACAGAAACCCAGGTGAAAAGCTTTGAAATCGACGCCAGCCGAAAGATCGTCGAATTCGGATCGACCGGCTTTTTCGTCTTCTCATCCGCCAATCCGTAGCCTTTTTGCAGCAGAATGTTGCCGTCTTTCATCACCAGCACCGATGCGCCGGCGATATCACTGCGTTCCAGTTGAAGGGGAATGATTCCATCAAAGAATGCGGTGAGATCAGCGGCTTCGAGCGCATGACTGCCGGATGGGACCGCAGGCGGAGTCTGTTCGCCCACATGGGTGGGCTGTTTTGGCGGAATGGGGACAACAGGGACCTGAGGAATCTGAGCTGAAAAAAATGCAGCAAAACTCAAAAAAAATGCCTTAAAAAGCGGCATAAATAGCTCCGGTAAGCAAGGGTGCGGCCATTCTAGCAGCACGTAAACAGGCCTGGATCAACGAATTGCACCCTTTTCCAAATACCGCGAGACTACTTCTACTCTGGATTCTGCGTCTTATGGATGACTCTCGATATCCAGAGGCTGTCCAATGTATCAACGGGTTTCCTCCCGCTGGCGGCCTGATGTGAAACGGCCTGAAGCCGTTAGAATAGAGGTGGTAGTTCGCATTGGCCCTGAAAGTAAAATTCGCCCCCCGATCTGTGTCCAAAGATGCGCTGAACCCCAGGGTTCTTAAGATTGCCGCTTTAGTAGTCGGCATCGTCTTTCTCTTTTTCTTTGCCGTCCTCAGCTTTTACTACGTCAAGTACAAGCACATTGTCGATGATCGGTTGGCGAAGCCCTATTTTCAGAACACAGCCCAGATTTATGCCGCGCCGCGCGAGGTGCGTCCCCGGCAGAAGCTGACGGCCAGCTCTGTCGCGCAGGAGCTGCGTTACGCGGGCTACACCGAAGACGGCGCAACACCTGTATCGCCGATGGGCACCTATTCCCTGAATGCCAACAGCATTACCGTGCATCCGGGGCCGCAGTCGTATCATGCGCCCGACAGTGCGACGATCACCTTTCAGGGCAATACTGTCAGCCAGATCACGGATGCCAATGGCGAACAACTTGCCGCCTATGAGCTGGAGCCGCTGCTTATCACCGGTCTCTCTGACCAGAACCGCATCAAGCGCCGGCTGGTGACATACAGCGAACTGCCTCAATACCTGGTTCCGGCAGTGACAGCCATTGAGGACCGCCGCTTTTTCGAGCATGACGGCGTCGATTACTACAGCATGATCGGCTGGGTCTGGCATGATCTGCGCGGGGACCGCAAATATATGGGCGGCGGTTCCACTCTGACCATGCAGCTGGCCAAGAACTTCTTTCTTACGCCGGAAAGAACACTTCGCCGCAAGCTCATTCAGATACTCATCACTTTCCAGCTGGAGAACCGCTTCAGCAAGCAAAAGATTTTCGAGCTTTATGCCAATGAGATTTCGCTGGGCCAGCAAGGCAGCTTCGCAATTAACGGATTCGGAGAAGCGGCGCAGGCGTATTTCGGCAAAGATGTCCGCCAGCTGAATCTGCAGGAATGCGCTCTACTCGCGGGCCTGATTCAGAGTCCCAGCCGCCTGAATCCATATCGACATCCGGCCCGGGCAATGGCGCGCCGCAATGTTGTGCTGGACTCGATGGTGGAGACCGGCGCCATTACCAAGGAACAAGCAGAAACAGCGAAAGCCAGTCCGCTGAAACTGGCGACACAAAGCGTCGATGCCAATGAGGCGCCATATTTCGTAGATCTTGTTCGCGATCAGATCGTTCAGAAGCTGGGCGATGCGGAATATAACCAGCAGGGTCTGCGCATCTATACCTCGCTTGATCCGCAGCTTCAGGCGGCAGCCACAGAAGCGGTCAATGAAGGCATGAAGCATGTGGATGCGCTGATATTAAAAAAGCATACACATCGCGCTTCGAAAAAAGCACCGGCCGTCGTGGACAGCAACATTACATATCCCCAGGTCGCGTTGATTGCTCTAAATCCGCATACAGGTCAGGTGCTGGCGCTGGTGGGCGGACGCAACTACGGCATGAGTCAGCTGAATCATGCAATCGCGCATCGTCCCACCGGATCGATCTTCAAGCCGTTTGTCTATGCGGCGGCGTTTAACACCAGCCTCTCAGGCGCGCAGCTTACCAGCAGCGATGGCGTCAGCGGAGTGTTTACTCCCGTCACAATGCTGAATGACAATCCGACGACCTATATGGTCGGTGATCAGGAATACACACCGCATAACTTTCATAACGAAGAATACGGCGAGATCACAGCAAGTTTTGCTCTTCAGAAGTCGCAGAACGTCGCCACCATAGCACTGGCGCAGATGGTTGGGTTTAACAATGTAGCGGCACTGGCCCGCGATGCCGGTATCAAATCGGCTCGCGGAACGCCTTCTGTCGCCATCGGGGCCTACGATGCTACCCCGCTCGAAATGGCCGGCGCTTATACCGTCTTCGCCAATGGTGGTGTCAAGATCGATCCCTGGCTGTTGGCTTCCATACGTAAAACAAATGGCGATGTCATCAGCGACTACGCTCCAACCAGCAAGCCGATTCTCGATCCGCGTGTCGCTTATCTGACGACCAGTCTGATGGAAAATGTCATCAATCACGGCACCGCTGCTGGCGTCCGCGCCATGGGTTTTACCGCGCCTGCAGCTGGAAAAACCGGGACATCGAATGATGCCTGGTTCGCCGGTTACACCTCCAACCTGCTCTGCATCGTATGGGTCGGCAACGACGATTACTCAGATATCAAGCTGGAAGGTGCCGACGCAGCTGCCCCTATCTGGGCAGAGTTTATGAAGCGCGCGGTTCAATTACCGCAATATTCCGACACGAAGGATTTTGACGCTCCCGCCGGCATTACAGAAGTACAGCTCGACAAAGCGACAAACCTGATTGCAGACGCCGCCTGTCCGGGCAATACCTTTACTGCCGCGTTCCTCGATGGCACACAGCCAACCGACACCTGCGATCACGCAAATGGCGATCAGCGGAATCTCTTCCAGAAAATCTTCGGACTCGGCCAGAAACCCGTTGGGCCGCCGCCTCCGGTGCAAGCGCAGCAACCTGTTCCGCCCCCGGCGCAACCTGTTGCTCCGGCCGTTCAGCCTGCTCAAACCGCTGCAAATAACCAGGAGGTAGAGCAGCAGCCGAAGAAGAAGCGTGGTTTCTGGAGCCGATTGTTCGGCGGCGGAAAGAAAGACGACCAGCAGCAACAACAACAGCCCCAACCAAACCCGCAGTGAGGAGCCTAGTGAACCGTCTTACCCTCTCCCGGCTTAATATCGCCGCAATCCGAACCTACAAAGTGTGAGTCGAATTTCATATCAATCGTGATAGGCCTGCCAGCCTGCTGCCCTTCTGTCTCCGTCCGGACCATATGGACCGTTCCGTGGCCTTTCTCATCACTATCGAAATACATTTCGACTCGCCCCGTTGTTTTCCCTCTGGGCGACGTGCAGTTCACATCGATGACGCGGCTTTGCGCCGTCTGCGAAACGGTAGTGTTGGAGCAATCTGAATCCTTATCTTTCTGCTGAACCAGTGAATTGTTCCATTTCTCAAATTCTTCTTTGGTCACGCAGCTGCGGACTACAGACGTATTCGGCGATCCTCCCATCATCTTTTTGATGCGCTCCTGCTGCTCCGGAGGCATCTGGGCAATACGGGCCTGCGCATCAGGTGGAAGCTGAATTCCTGCCACGCTGGATGTGTAATTCGATTCCCAAAGTCCTGTTTTGATCGGTATCTGGGTTTGGGCAGAAGCAACGGCTCCGGCGACTGCGATCAGGCCGAAGCAACAAGGGTGAAAGCGCATGAAATACCTCCTCAGGAAGCGGCATTGTTTATACCACAGACCTATAGTGAAGGTTCAGCGATTTCTATTTCATTCGCTGGCATTCCGGGCACCAGTACGTGGAACGCGCCCCGGTTCCCTGCCTGCGCATGAGAATGGCAGCTCCGCAGCGCCGGCAGGGACGGCCTTCCCGACGATAAACCCACAAGCGTTGTCTCTGGTCCGTTGATCCGTGCGCGCTTGCTGAGATGAGCCTGCGCGCGGTATCCAGCAGGCATTGAATTTCATCCACAGTAAGCGAGGAAACCATCCGAAAAGGATGAATGCCGCATACGAAGCAGGTTTCCGATTTATAGATGTTGCCAATTCCGGCCATCACCTGCTGGTTGAGCAGCACGTTTCCTACTTCCTCTATGGCCTGGGATCGCAGGCGCAGTACGGCCTCATCTTCATTGAAAGAAGGATTGAGCACGTCTGGCCCGGGTCTTAATTGTGCGAAATGCCGCTCCAGTGAACGAGCTGTATGGAACTCCGCAACAGGAACCTGGAAAGCCACGGCCTCGAAATGTTCCGTCGTAATGACGATGCGCATTTGGCTGCGAGGTCGTTGCCAGCGTTCTCCGCGGCGGTAGATATGCCAGCTTCCGCGCATGCGCATATGTGTCAGCAAGACCAGATCGCCAGCAAAATAGATAAGCAGCCACTTGCCTCGCGGCTCGACACGCTCGATAGTCCTGCCGATGATGGGGGCATTGTCGTTTACGCTGTCCAGAATCGCAAAACCAGTTTGGAAACCGATTATCACTTCTCCCATGAGCGCTTGATGCAGTGTCCGCGCGGTGCGGAAGATCGTATCGCCTTCCGGCATCTATTGCACCTCGGCTGATGGGGGCTGCACGCTCTGCGGAATGCGCCGCACGTTTAAGCCAAGCGGCGCAGCCTGAAATCCCGCGTCCTGCAGAAAACGCAAAAGGAAATGCTGATGGGCCGGCTTGCCGTTGATGGTTGAGATGAGCAGGCCGCCGCGTGAATGCGACTCATCCTCGCGGCGCATCTCGTTTTGCGCCATGCTGACGAGAAATGCGGCCAGATCACGTGCTGCATGGCTTCGCTCCGGCTTCTCTGACGGAAGAAAGACCAGAACGTTCGGATTATTCCGCCGCAGATACGCAATGCATGCGCCATTTCGCAGGATGACCGAGGCTCCCACGCTGCGTGAGAGCGAGCGAGCACCGCCGTCATCTTCGCCTTCCATCTGCGCTACAGGCCAGGCGAGCACAGCGCCATACGGATTAGCCGGATCGGTAGCGGCCAGCGAGACAACTTCGGCCCGCTCCGGCTGCAAAGTGTTGCGCAGCGAACGCAGCAAATCAACCGCTGAAGGCAACGCAAACTGCGTGGCGCCCAGGCCAGCGACGAAATATCCACGTCGAACGCGCCCGCTTTCCTCCAACGCCTTCAGAACATCGTAAATCGCGCTGAAGCCGCCGGGAATGTTCTCCTGCGTGACGGTTTCACGCGATAAGATCCCGTAGCGATGAAGCAGTTGCTGGGCAATGGCATGACTCCACTCTGTCTGCGATACCGTCGGACTCGGAAGCAAGGCCCATCGCCCCTGTGCGCTGGGCGGCGTGGTGCGGCGCGAGCGAAAACTCTGTACATTGTGCTGGCGTTTCGCCGGTCGCGACGTAGATGGCCTGGCAATATACGCCCGCAGTGCATGAAACGTATCGTTCGTTACCAGTCCCTGCCACACCAGATTCCATAAAGCATCCAGTGTCTCTCCGGGATAGCCTCCGCCAATCATTTCATGCAGTTCGCTGAAGAAGAGCGCCCCTCGTTGTCGCAGAGTGCTCAGAATTGCCTCTTCCCTGGGTCCTTTGCTTTCCTGCGGTGTGGAAACAGCGGGAGGAAGCAGCGTCGTCAGCTTGTCTGCTAGGTAAACCGCGATACGCCCATCCCGCTCTCCCAGCGGATCGACCCCGCGCCAGACAACTTCACCTGCTGCAATCAATGTATCGAGATCGGAAGGCGAATATTTCGCAAGCCGCGCCGGCAGGATCACGGATTCCAGCAAAGACGCCGGAACCGGCGCTCCCTGCAGGCCCTCAATCGTATCCAGCAGCGCATCCAGGCCGCGTCTTCGCTGCAGCACGCCTTGCCAGTGTGTTTCCAGGCGGGCAAACATCTGCTGCTCCACCGGCTCGATTTCTTTTCGTAACCGTGCCAGTGACTTTCTCCGAATCATCCGCAGCACTTCCGCATCGCACCATTCGCGATGCACGCCCCCTGGCCGGAAGCCTCCTTCCACGACGCGTCCATCACTGACAAGCGCGCGCAACACCGTTTCTGTCTGCGCTTCAGTCAAAGCAAAACGTTGCGAGACTTCGCGCAATGTAAAAGGCCCATGTGTACGCGCATATCGACGAACAAGCTCCAGTACTGGGGATACAGTTGGCTCAAGGAGTTGTTTCGGCAATCCCGGCGGCAAAGGAATGCCGAGCGCATCGCGATAGCGTGCCGCGTCTTCTACTGCAATCAGTCGCTTATTCCCGGCAATTCTGATCTCAAGCAGACGCTGCGCGCGCAGCAAACGACCTATTGATGTAAGCAGGTCCTGCGAAGCGAGACGCTGCGAAAGCTCCTCTCTTGAAAGATCGCCAAGCCGCAACAGCAGATCATGAATTGCATCGGCAGAACGAGCCCGATAGTTCTCGCCGAGCATCTGCAGCTGCTCTTCAACTTCGGCAATGGCATCGCCATCCAGCAGCTCACGAAGATCGGCATCGCCAAGCAAATCCTGCAACTGCTCCTGATCGATAGACAGAGCCTGCGCCCGCCGTTCTGCCAACGGCGCATCACCGTCATAGATGTAATTCGCGACATAGCTGAAAAGCAGCGAGGCAGCGAATGGCGATGGAGTGCGAGAATCGGCAACATGCACCCGAATCTGGCGCTTCTCAATGCTGCGCAGAACTTCCAGAAACGCCGGCATGTCGAAGACATCCCGCACGCATTCTCGATACGCCTCCAGCAGCATTGGGAATGCCGGATAACGCGATGCAACCGAAAGCAGATCATAGGCACGCTTGCGCTGCTGCCATAGAGGGGCCCTGCCCTGCGCACGTCGACGCGGCAGCAGCAATGCGCGAGCGGCACTCTCACGGAATTTCGCCGCAAACAGCGCCGTGGCTCCAAGCTGGCGCAGAACAAAATCCGACGCCTCAGTCGAATCAGGCAGCAGCAGCTCTGTGTCCGGCGGGGCTTCCGTATCCGGGAAGCGCAGCACGAAGCCATCATCTGCCCACATCGTTTCCACATCCACCAGGCCGGCAGCACGAAGCTTCCCGCTGATGGCCATTGCCCACGGAGCATGCACGCGATTGCCGAACGGAGTCAGCACGCACACGCGCCAGTCACCCAGCTCATCGCGCACGCGCTCAATCACAATGGTTCGGTCATCCGGAACCGCGGTTGTTGCAATCTCCTGATCGGCAAGAAAGCGGATGAGATTTTCCGCCGCTGTTGGATCAAGATCATGCTCGCGAACAAGCCTGCTGATGGCAGCATTCCTCGGCATCTCACGAATTTCGCGAACCAGCTGCCCGATGCGCTTGCCGAATTCAAGCGGACGCCCCGCGCTGTCTCCATGCCAGAAAGGCATCTTGCCCGGCTCACCCGGAGCAGGCGACACCAGCACGCGGTCATGCGTAATCTCGTCGATGCGCCACGTAGACGCGCCAAGAATAAATGTCTCTCCCGTGCGGCTCTCGAAGACCATCTCCTCGTCCAGCTCGCCCACGCGTACCGGCTTGCCTTCAGTACCGGAAAGAAACACTCCATACAGCCCACGATCAGGAATCGTGCCGCCATTCAGAATTGCCAGGCTCTTTGCGCCCTCGCGCGGCGTGAGAACGTCATGCACCCGGTCCCATGTAATGCGCGGGCGCAGGTCGGCAAACTCATCAGACGGATAGCGACCGGCAAGCAAATCAAGCACGCCATCAAAAGCGCTGCGGCTCAACGAAGCAAATGGCGCAGCGCTTGTAACAATGCGATACAAGTCAGCCGTTGAAATCTCCGCCTCGGCTGGGGGCTGTCCTTTTTTGCGCGGGACAGAAGCATGCGGCGGCTGCGCGACTGTGGCCACAATCTGCTGCGCCAGGACATCCAGCGGATTGCGCAGATAGCGCGTCGATTCCACCAGCCCTTCATGCATGGCCTTCGTGACCGCGGCGCATGCCACCAGATCAGCACGATATTTTGGGAAGATGATGCCTTCGCTTGCCGCACCCACCTGATGCCCTGCTCTTCCAATGCGCTGCATGCCGCTGGCGACAGAAGGCGGCGCTTCTACCTGAACCACAAGATCGACAGCACCCATATCGATGCCCAACTCCAGCGTGGACGTGGCCACGAGCGCCTTTATCCTGCCGGCCTTCAATTGCTCTTCAATCTCCAGGCGCTGCGCCGCGGCCAGCGATCCATGATGCGCCCGTGCAATGGGTTCATTCGCCAGCTCATTCAGCGCTCCGGCCAGCCGCTCGGCCACACGGCGATTGTTGACGAAGATCAGCGTCGACTGCCGCTCTCGCACAATCTCAAGCAATCGCGGATGAATCGCGCTCCAGATCGAAGTGCGCTTCGGCCCTTGTGCCGCAGGCCCGCTCGGCAGCTCTTCCCGCTGTCCGAGCTTCGCCATGTCCTCGATAGGAACCTCGATCCGCAATTCAAGCTTCTTCGGCTCGCTCGCGTTGATGATGGTGACTGACCGAAAAGCCGGAGCGCGATCTTCAACTTCCGTATCCGTCGTCCATTCGTGTTCGAGGGCAACAAGACCATCGCCTGAATTGCTTCCGGAAGATTTTTTCGGTTCGCATCCGCCCAGGAAATGGGCGACCTCCTCCAGCGGACGCTGCGTAGCAGAAAGGCCGATGCGCTGAATGCGTTCTTCTGTAATAGCCTCCAGGCGCTCCAGACTGAGCGCCAGATGCGCGCCGCGCTTGGTTGGCACCAGCGCATGAATTTCATCCACGATCACTGTGTCGACGGTACGCAGCGATGCCGCAGAATCAGACGTCAAAAGCAGATAAAGCGACTCAGGGGTGGTAATCAGGATTTCCGCAGGATGTCGACGAAAACGGCTGCGCTCCTTCTGCGGGG
This sequence comes from Alloacidobacterium sp., assembly GCA_035293545.1. Taxonomy (GTDB): domain Bacteria; phylum Acidobacteriota; class Terriglobia; order Terriglobales; family Acidobacteriaceae; genus Alloacidobacterium. The sequence goes on from DATGMQ010000004.1 coordinate 37,482, forward strand.
TATCTCCGGTGCGCACGCTGATTTCCGGCTCATAAAAGGGAGCATTCATCTGCCGCGCCATATTGGCTATCCCTGCAAGCGGAGAGCGCAGATTGCGCTCCACATCCACTGCGAGCGCCTTGAGCGGGCTGATGTACACCACACGGCAGCCTTCTGCGTCTTCCTTACCCCGACGCAGCATCAGCCGGTCAAGGCACCAGAGAAACGCCGTCAGAGTCTTCCCTGTTCCGGTAGGCGCGAGAATCAGAGAGTTTTCGCCGCGCGCAATCGCAGGCCAGCCCAGGCGCTGCGGCGAAGTTGGATTGTCAAAAACAGCGCGAAACCACTCCGCTGTTACCGGATGGAAAAGCCGCAGAACATCACCGGCATCTGCATCCTCCGCCGCGCTTTTCCTGGTACGTTTCACTGCCGGAACGCCTCATTAAGCAGGATACCCGCTCCAAATTGAGATGCGTATACCTACTGAGGCTTGTAATAACAGGCATTGCTGTCCAGCACGGGATGCCAGAGAGACTGCAGACAAGCCTGCTCGCTCGATCCGAGAATAAGAAACCCATCCCGGTGCAGTGCGGCATGGGCCCTTTGCAGAATGCGCTGTTGGGTCGCTTCAGAGAAGTAGAAAAGAACATTCCGCATCAGAATGCCGTCATATCGGTCAAGCAGCGGCAATGCATGCGTCAGATTTCGCTGCTGAAAGCGGCATATATTACGCAGTTCAGAGGCAATCTCCCATTCTTCGCCATCGCGCTCAAAGTATCTCAGCAGGAGCCTGGCCGGAAGGCCGCGGTTGACCTCCATGCGGTGATACCGTCCGGTCTGGGCACGCCGAATCATCTCCGCATGAATATCTGTCCCGATAATTTCAATCTTCCAGTCTGCAAGCTGAGGAAAGTTATATCGGAGCAGCATAGCCAGTGAATACGCTTCCTGGCCGCTCGAACAGGCAGCGCTCCAGAAGCGCAGACTGCGCTGGCTGGCGCGGCTTTCGATGAGTTGCGGCAACAGTTTCCGGCGCAGCAGCTCAAACACGGACTGGTCGCGGAAGAAGCTGGTCTCGTTAATCGTCATAGCTTCGACGACTGCATGAGCGAGCGCCGGATCTACTGCCAGCCTCAGCTTCGCAACCAGCTCATCGATGCCCGTTATGCCATGCATTTGCATCAGCCCATAGAGGCGAGCGTCAAAAATGTCATCGCGCGAGGGATCGAGAACGTTTTCTGAACGCTCCAGAATGAACTGCCGCAGAAATGCATAGTCTGTTTCAACAGCGGGCATAATGCGATTACCTCTTCAGTGGCGCGGCAGACGATCGTGATGAGCAAAGCCGTATCAGCTCCGCCGCAATTGCCGGAAGCGGCAGGATGCGCTGCGCAAGCCCGGCTTCCGCCACGACTCCCGGCATGCCCCAGACAGCGCTGGTTGCGCGGTCCTGAACAAGAACACAGCCTCCGGCATTACGAATTGCCTTGCATCCTTCAAGTCCATCCGATCCCATGCCTGTAAGCACAACGCCAATCGTGCCGGCGCCATACTCCCGGGCCGCAGAACGAAAGAGCGTATCGACAGATGGACGGCAATAGTGTTCCGGCGCTGCCTGCGAAAGACGCAGCATCTGGCCGGAACCAAATGGAATCTTGGCAAATTCCAGATGCCAGTCTCCGCGCGCGATGGACACAGTGCCCGGCTCAGGAAGCATCGCAAATGCGGCCTCGCGCACCGTAAGCGCGCACTCGCGGTTCAGACGTTCAGCCAATAAAGCGGTAAACAACTGCGGCATATGCTGAACGACCGCAATAGGAACTGGGAAATTGCCGGGCAGCATCGGAAGTAGTGTCTGAAGCGCAGCGGGTCCTCCGGTCGACACTCCCAGGACGACGATTTCGGGCCTCGAATGCGGCGCATCACTCGCGGCCAATGCCCCCGTATTGGAATGACTCGATTGTGGTGCTGGAAACAACGCTTTCATTCTAGGAAGCAAGTCGCGCGTGAGCGTAGCCACGGCATCCGCGGCTCCATTCTGCGCAGTTGGCTTAGTAACGTAGTCGGTAGCACCTTGCGCCAAAGCTTCCAATGTAATCGCAGCACCGCGCCGCGTAAGCGTGCTGCACATGATTACTTTTGCTTTGGTATTGCGGGAACGAAGCTCCGCCAGCACTTCAAGGCCATTCATGCGGGGCATCTCAATATCAAGAAGAACAAGATCCGGCTTAAGCCGGTCCACAGCCTCAAGCGCAGCAACGCCATCCGCAGCCATGCCGGCCAGTTCAATAGCCGGATCGGACGCCAGCACCATGCGCAGCAGGCTGCGCATCACCAGAGAGTCGTCCACAACAAGGACACGAATGGGCGGGGGAGCCATGAGGAACGGGCCTTTACACGATGCCAATCATCTGTAACTTGCCGGTCAGCGCATCTGAATCAAACGGCTTCATAAGATACTCATCCGCTCCTGCTTCTAACGCCGCTTCAATCAGTGTATGGTCAGTTTCGGTCGTCACCATCATGATTTTCATGGAATCCATGGCAGGAAGGCTGCGCATCGTCTTCACGCATTCCAGACCGCCCATCACCGGCATGTTGAGATCCACCAGCGCAATATCACACAGCCCATGCTGTTCGATTGCGGTGAACGCCGCCTGCCCATTTTCGGCCTCCACGCATTCGATTCCCTGCTTCTCCAGAAGAAGCCGAAGATATCCTCGGATGGAGCGCGAATCATCGACGATCAGCGCGCGCATAATGTCGTCCCCCAATCTCTATGCCGGAGCAGCATCGGCCAGTCTCACAGGATCAAGGCGCTCCGGATCAAGCATCACCAGCAGCGCGTTCTTCAGCTTGTAGGCTCCTGCAAACAATGCCTTGCGGCGGTCATCGAGAGTCGAGGGGTTGCTCTCGAAATCCGCCGGCATCACTGTCATCACTTCTCCCACTTCATCCACAAGCAGACCGAAATAACCGTCGGCGCCTTCAAAAACCAGAATGTCTTCCGCATCCTCGCGCGGCGGCATCTCCAGCAATCGGCGCAGCGATACCGTCGTCAATACCTCGCCGCGGTAGTGCACCAGTCCGCCAATGTAGTCGGGGGCAAGCGGAACCGGCTGCTTCACAGGCTTTCCAAGAATTTCCAGAATACGCGTAACCGGAATGCCGTAGAGTGTTTGCCCCACGCGCACCGAGCACATCTCAATGATCTCTTCCTGCGCGACAACTTTCTGTGCGAGCGATGTCACAGGATCGCCTCCGCCTCTTCCACAAACTCTCCCTCAAGCGGATACGCGCCGGGTAATGCCGGAATGCGTCCGAGTTGAATGACGCTTGTTATCTTCTCTTTCAGCAGCGTGACATCCTGTGCCGCTGTATGTGTGCCTGCTTCATTCAACGGCCGGCCGGAAGCCACATCGAGCACCTGCGCCACCGCAATTCCAACATGGCGTTCTCGATCCCGGCAGACAACAACCGTCATCTCCTCTTCCGCCGCGTTGCTGGTTCTGTCCTGTAACGGCAGCAGTGAGTCCTCAAAACGGAGCACGGGCATCCCATGCAACTGCTCCATCCGCGCGCGCGGAACGCGCTCGATGCGCAGCACGCTTTCCAGCGGTACAGCGGCATGCTCATTGCCGGCCTGCATCAGCAGATATTCAGTTAAGCCATCCGTCAATGCCGTCTCCGGAGCTTCCGCTTCGTGATCTTCCAGCGCCATGCCGATATTCGACTGCGTTGCAATCGCCCCCGGGTCGAGAATCAGGGCCATCTCTCCATTGCCCAGCACAGTTGCACCGGAGAAGAGCCCGATCTGCTTCAGCACAGATGACAACGGCTTGACCACAATCTCCTCCGGGTCCGCCAGACTATCGACCACCAACCCGTAGCGCCGTCCCTCCGCATTCAGGACCGCGATGTATGCCTCCTCAGATTTGCTGGCTTGCTCCCGTTGTTTGAGAAGTGAGCTGAGGAAAACCAGCGGCAGAAGCTTTCCGCGCAGGCGATAAAGCGCCGCTCCTTCCATCCATTCCACCTGCTCACTGACCTGCTCGGAAGAGAGATGCACCAGCTCGGACAGCGCTCCCTGTGGCAGAGCAAAGCTCTGGCCGCGGCTATGAACGATCAGCGCCGGCACAATGGCCAGCGTGAGCGGGATGCGCAGCCGCAGCGTAGTCCCTCTGCCCGCGCGACTGTCGATTTCCACCTTGCCGCCAATCTTTTCTACATTCGTGCGCACCACATCCATGCCCACGCCGCGGCCGGAGACATTCGTCACAGCCTCGGCCGTTGAGAAACCAGGCAAAAAGATCAGCTGCATCAGCTCGCGGTCAGAAAGCTGCGCGGCGCGTTCGCGAGTAATCAATTTGCGCTCCAGCGCTTTGTCGCGGATGCGCTCCACCTTCATGCCGCCGCCATCGTCAGAAACTTCGATGATGACGTGGCTTCCTTCCTGGTAAGCGCGCAGCCGCAGCGTTCCTTCCGCGTCTTTGCCCGCAGCTTCGCGCAGGTGCGGGGCTTCGATGCCGTGGTCAATCGCATTGCGGACCGAATGCGTAAGCGGGTCTTTGATCGCCTCCAGCAGACTCTTATCGAGCTCCGTCTCCTGCCCTTCCATCACCAGGCGAACGCGCTTATTCAACTGCTGCGCCAGGTCGCGCACCATGCGGGGAAATTTGGAGAAGACATGGCTCACCGGCTGCATTCGCGCCTTCATCACCGCTTCACGCAGATCGGCTGTCACCATGTCCAGCCTGCGCGAGAGCAGGGTCAGATTGGTATCTGCGCCCACCATTTGCAGAATCTGGTTGCGCGTCAGCACCAGTTCGCCCACCAGGTTCATCATCCGGTTCAGCAGGTCTACATCGACACGCAGCGTAGATTCAGCCGTATTTACAGACGCGCGCATCTGCGCTGTCTGCTGCTCAGCCTGATAAATCTCGATGGCCTTTGTTTCTTCCTGTGCGTGGCCGATTTCAGCCATACTGGCCGTGGCTATGGCAGAAACCGCCTTTGTCCGCGACTTGCGTGTCCGCTTCTTTTTCGCTGGTATCCCCGACGCAGGGCCGCCATGTTGCAGCACGCGCAGGCGTTCAATCATCGCGGCGTCATCGCCGTGTCCTTCCTCGCCCGCGCCCTCGATAGAAGCCAGAATTTCTCTCAGAATATCCAGGAGCGCCAGCAATCCGCTGATAATCTCCGCGTTTGCCTTCAGCTTGCCGTCGCGTAACAGGCCCAGCAGATTCTCTCCGGCGTGCGCCAGCGACTCCAGACGCGAGAAGCCGAGAAATCCCGTCGTCCCTTTGATGGTATGCACGGCGCGAAAAATCTCGGCCAGAAGCTCGCGATCATCCGGGCGCTCCTCCAGCTCGGTCAAACACCGCTCCATGCGGTCCAGACCCTCCTGGCTTTCGATCAGAAACTCCCGCGTCAGCTCATCCACAGTTCATTTATCGGGAGGAAGGCGGATAACTTGAGAAGACTGTCGGTTGTGCCTTACAACTTAGCGGAATCTTTGTATCCGGCAGGAAAGAATAAGATAAGCTGGTTCCGCATCCCCCATTGCACCGTAACAATGCTGATCATGCTCTCCTGAGTGATATTGGTTGGAATCCTATGACGAAAGCTGTACTGCTGCTCGAATGTCCTGACCGCAAAGGGCTGGTCGCCGCCATCATGAACTTTCTCGTCGCCGAATACGACGCGAATATACTGCATGCCGGCCAGCATCAGGATGCAGAGCTTGGGCGCTTCTTTATGCGTGTGGAGTTCGAATGCTCTGAGGACCTGCTGCATGAGCGTGTCTTCCGCGAGCGCTTCACTCGTATCGCGGACGAATATCAAATGCGCTGGAAACTCGCCGAATCCGGCGTGCCGCTGCGCGTGTGCCTGTTTGTCTCCCAGCATCTGCACTGCCTGGCCGATCTTCTCCAGAGGTTCAAGGCCGGCGAGCTGCATTGTGAAATTCCGCTCATCATCAGCAATCATCCCGATGGGGAAGGACTCTCCTCCTTTTACGGCATTCCGTTTCATTATTTGCCAACCAGCGGCGGTGATAAAGCAGACATCGAAACGGAGCAGATGCAGTTATTGTGCGACCACGGTGTTGATTTGGTGGTGCTGGCCCGCTATATGCAAATCCTCTCAGCAGGATTTGTCGAGCAGTGGAAGACGCGGATCATCAATGTTCACCATTCTTTCTTGCCTGCCTTTGTCGGATCGAGGCCGTACCACGCGGCTTTTCGCCGAGGTGTGAAGCTGATTGGCGCAACAAGTCATTATGTGACTGCCGATCTGGATGAAGGACCCATCATCGAGCAGGATGTATTGCGTGTGACACAAGGCGATACCATCTCGGACCTCATCCGCAAAGGCCGCGATCTCGAGCGGATCGTGCTCTCCCGCGCGGTTCGCTGGCATCTGGAACACCGCATCCTGCATTACGAGAATAAGACTGTGATTTTTGATTGAGTGCGCTGCACTGAGGCATTACATCGGGTGCCCCATGTCGCAGAGACATGGGATTGAAATACTCGCAGAACGCCGGGTGCAGACGGATCCAGCCGCACGTAGCCTGCTTGCCGTTCCCGGCCATTCCCGATAGCCTCAGAATGCGATGTCCAAACCGATATCGAATCGCATGGAAAACCTCGTCAAGGCAGCAGCCGCCGCCGCGGAAAAAGCCTACGCGCCATATTCAGGCTTCCGTGTGGGAGCTGCCCTGTTTTTTGAGGACGGGACCACAATAACCGGCTGCAATGTCGAGAACATCTCCTACAGTCTCACGATCTGCGCCGAGCGCGTCGCCCTGACCCGCGCCATTGTTGAGCATGGGAGTGAGCTCAGAATCGTCGCCATCGCCGTTACAAATCTGAACGGAGCAGCCAGCCCTCCCTGTGGAGCGTGCCTGCAGATGCTGAGTGAATTCGTAACACCCGATACCGTCGTCTCTTTTCCAGCAGAATCCGGAAGAATAGAGAAGTTATTCCGCGAACTGCTGCCCTTCGCCTTTGTGGACTGGAGAGAAGAAGATCATGCACGCCGTTGACCTGATCCGGAAAAAACGCGATGGCGAAGAGTTGACCGTCGAAGAGATTCAGTTCCTCGTCCGCGGAGCAGCCGCTGAATCTATCCCCGAAGAACAGCTGGCCGCCTGGCTCATGGCCGCCTTCCTGCGTGGTCTCACCCTTACCGAAGTCAATGCGCTCACAACCGCAATGATGGAGTCGGGCGACATCTTCGACCCCTCTCCGCTGAACCGCTTCGCCGTGGACAAGCATTCGACCGGCGGAGTTGGCGATAAAACATCGCTTCTCATCGCGCCCATTGCAGCCGCCGCTGGTCTCGTCGTGCCTATGATCAGCGGGCGCGCGCTGGGCCACACCGGAGGCACACTCGACAAGCTCGAAAGCATTCCCGGCTATCGCACCTATCTTTCCCTCAGAGAAATGGAACAGGTGCTCTCAAAATGCGCCGCCAGCATCGTGGGACAAACTAAAAACCTCGTCCCCGCCGACCGCGTGCTCTATGCACTGCGCGACCGGACCTCCACCGTCGAAAGCCCTTTTCTGATCTGCGCCTCCATCATGAGCAAAAAACTTGCCGCCGGGCTGAACGGTCTGGTGCTCGACGTCAAGACCGGCTCGGGGGCCTTTCTGCGGCACAAAAGAGACGCGCTCTTTCTCGCCGCGCTGATGGTCGAAACCGGTGAGCGCGCCGGAACCCGCACAGCCGCCCTGCTGACCAACATGGACCAGCCGCTCGGACGCTTTGCCGGCAACTGGGTCGAGGTGCAGGAGTCGCTCGATCTGCTCTCTGGCAAGCGTCACCCGCTGAACGAAGACCTGCGCGAACTTTCTCTCACCCTCGCCGGATGGATGATCTTCCTCGGCGGCGTGTCTGATACCGCCGAAGCAGGCCGCGACCGCGCTGAAGAGATTCTCGAATCCGGAGAGGCCCGCACAATCTTCGTCGAAATGGTCAGGTTGCAGGGCGGCAATACCGCCATCCTCGACCAGCCGGAAAAATTCCACACTCCCGGCGCACGCAAGGATTTCCTAGCCCACCGCTCCGGCTACCTGGCCTCTGTCGATTGCACCCAGGTTGGCTGGGCCGTGCAGCGCCTCGGCGCCGGACGCGAGCGCGCCGGTGAACCTGTCTCCGCCCATGCCGGTTTAGAGGTGCGCGTTAAGCTGGGCCATAAAGTCGAGGCAGGCGAGCCGTTGTGCACGCTTTTTGCCGATCACGAGTCGCGCTTCGCTGAACCGGAAGCCTTGCTGGGCCAGGCGCTGGTCATCGCCGATGAGCCCGCTCTGGCCGAGCCGCTGGTGCAGGAAATCATCACTGCGGAAAACAAAAAACAGTACCTCGAATCCACGCACCACCCATAGGATGGAAGAGGACAGGAGAACGATTTGGGGAGATTTACAGGGGTTCTTGGGCTGCTCACCATGCTCGCCTTGGCATGGATTTTCTCAACCAACCGCCGCGCCATCCGCTGGCGCACTGTCTTCTGGGGACTCGGATTACAGCTTTTCTTCGCATTCCTCGTCCTGGATTTTTCCTGGGGACAACGCGCGCTGGCCGCTGCCGGAAATGCCGTGACAAAACTTCTTTCCTACGCCTATGTCGGCTCGACCTTCGTCTTCGGCGAGTTGGGTAAGCAGCATTCCTCCTTCGGCAGCATTTTCGCCTTTCAGGTCCTGCCCACCATCATCTTCATCTCAGCGTTCTTCGCCGTGCTTTATTACCTCGGCATCATGCAGCTGCTCATTCGCGGCTTTGCACGCCTCATGCAGCTAACGCTGCGCGTCAGCGGCGCAGAAAGCCTCAACGTCGCCGCCAGCATCTTTATGGGCCAGACTGAGGCCCCTCTGACCATCCGCCCTTTCCTGCCTGACGCCACCCGCTCCGAGCTGATGACCATCATGACCAGTGGCATGGCCCACGTCTCCGGCGGCATCATGGCCGCCTACATCCTCTACGGAATCGAAGCGCAGCATCTGCTCGCCGCTGTCATCATGACTGCCCCCGGCACCATCCTCATCTCCAAGATGCTCGTGCCTGAAACCGAAACGCCCGCGACCGAAGGCACTGTGCACATGCCCAAAGATGCCGAGCACAAGGAAGAAAACCTTCTCGGGGCGATTGCCCGTGGCACCATCGATGGCGGGCAGCTCGCCTTCAACGTGGCCATTATGCTCATTTCTTTCCTCGCGCTGATTGCGCTGCTGAACGGTATCATGGGCGGAATCCACAACTGGCTCAGCCCCCACCACATCCCGTTTCCCTCAAAGCTTGACACCGTACTTGGCGTAGTCTTCGCGCCCATTGCATGGCTCATCGGCGTTCCCTGGCATGATGCGAAAATCGTCGGCAACCTGCTGGGCACGCGCATGGTCATCAATGAAGTCGTAGCCTATTCCATGCTCGGCGCGCAAAAAGCCATGATGGACTTCCGTTCCTTCACTATCGCCACCTTCGCCCTGTGTGGCTTCGCGAATCTCAGCTCCATCGGCATCCAGATCGGTGGCATCGGCGCGCTTGCGCCCAATCGCCGCAACGACCTCGCCCGTCTCGGCCTGCGTGCCATGCTCGCCGGAACCATGGCCAATCTCATGTCCGCCTCGATTGTTGGCATCCTGATGCGATAAAAATAAAGAGACGTGACCAACGACATTTCCCCGTATGAGCAAGCCGCGGCGGCCGCAGCGCATATCCGCGCCCGCTCGCATCTCATGCCAACCATCGGCATCGTCCTCGGTTCCGGCCTCGGCGCCTTCGCCGAGAGTATCGCAGATGCCATAGCCATTCCCTTCTCGGAAATCCCGCATTTCCCCCAGTCCACCGTGCCCGGCCATAGCGGACGCCTCGTTCTCGGCACCCTCGACAATGTCCCCGTCGCCGTAATGCAGGGCCGCGTCCACGCCTATGAGGGCTACACGCCGCAGGAGGTCACTTTCCCCATCCGCGTGCTCGGCCTGCTCGGAATCCGCACCCTGATCGTTACCAATGCCGCTGGCGGCATCCGTGCGGGGCTACAGCAGGGCGATCTGGTCCTCATCTCCGATCACATCAACTTCACCGGACGCAATCCTATCGTCGGTGAAAACGACGAGCGCTTCGGAACGCGCTTCTTCGATATGACCGAGGCATACTCAAAGCGCCTTCGTGAGCTGGCCTCGGCAATTGCCGGGCAGCAAGGACTGAGACTCACCGAAGGGGTTTATCTCTGCGTTCTCGGCCCCAGCTTTGAAACCCCAGCCGAAATCCGCGCCTTCCGCACTCTCGGAGCTGATCTCGTCGGCATGTCCACCGTGCAGGAGGTCATTGCGGCCCGGCAGATGGGCATCGATATCCTCGGCATCTCCTGCGTCACTAATCTGGCCGCAGGCATTCAGCTCGAACCTCTCAGCCATGAAGAAGTGATCGAAACCGGACGCCAGGCAGCCGCCGGCTTCTCCCAATTGCTCACCACACTCATCCCCGCCATTCAAAAGGATTCCCGCAGCGCATGAACGGAACACATCGAGGCCCTGTTGTCATTGGTATTGCTGGTTGTTCCGGTTCGGGTAAAACATCCCTCGCGCAGGAACTGGCACGCGAGCTTGAAGGCACGCACTTCCATCTCGACCACTATTACCGCGATCTGAGCCATATGAGCTACGAGGAACGATGTCGCGAGAACTTCGACCATCCCGACGCGATTGAATCCGATCTGCTCATCACGCACATCCGCCAGCTTGCCGCAGGTCGCAGCATCGCCCGCCCGCAATATGACTTCGCACGGCACACTCGCATCTCTGGAGCAACCACTCCGGTTTACGAGCCGCATTTTCTTCTCGTGGATGGCATTCTCGCCCTGTATTATCCAGTGCTGCGCCGCGTTTATGATCTCAGCGTCTATGTCGATACGCCTGACGATATCTGCTACCAGCGGCGGCTTACACGCGATGTCCGCGACCGCGGACGTACCCCTGAAAGTGTCGCCCAGCATTACGCTAAAACTGTGCGTCCCATGGCAGAACAGTTCGTACGCCCTTCAGCAAAGTATGCGGATCTCGTTGTGGATGGAACCTCATCCTTCGACTGGTCCATCGAGCAGGTCCTGAGCGCGCTCAGAAAAAAGCAGCTCCTCGCCGCACATGACATGTTCGTTCTGGATGGATTTGCCGGTCACTCGTAATCATTCGTAATGCCGCTCCGGCACAGGCCTGGCGCTCTCAACCCATGCCGAATAGACCAGATCCCGCAACATGCTTGCTCCTGCGGCCAGGCATCCCGCTGTAAACTGCTTCGCCTCCGGAGTGCCTGCGCCTTCAAATCCATGCGCCTTCTCCAGTTGATAAACACGCTCGACCTGCGTATTCGAGTGCCGTAGATAGGCCATATAGTCGTCGAACTCATCGCCCACCGGATGCAACGCTGCGACCAGTGGCTTCACATCGGCTTCCTTGATGTTGGCGGCGACGTAGTTTCCTTCAAACTGCCAGTGAATCTTGCGGTCTGTGGTGTAACCATTGGGGTTGTTTTTAATTACCCAGCCGTTGAAATTCACAGTCGTGTGCAGCGGCTGCGCGCCATCGCCAACATAGTGGCCAAGCCATCCGGCATAGAAAAGAATCGCGGCTTCAACCGGCTTTGTATCTTCGTGCTTTGCGCTCTGGCTGCGATATTCACGCATGGCAGCCTTCAGCCGCTCCCATACTTCGTTCGTGATATAGGGCTGGAAACCGACAGCTGCAGGTTGCAGGTCGCGCGCCTGAGCCGGATGGGTGAGACCGGCGGCATAAATTGCAGCAATGAATTCATATCTGCGCCGAGGTAGTGGATGGACCAAGTCTGCCAGTTCCAGATTGATGTAGTGATCGGGGGCCTGCATAGCGTTCAGCTCAGGTTCGCCCAGGCCGCGCCAGCGGTCCGGCTCCGGGCCGAGGTATTCGATCTCATCGATAGCGGCCTGTGTCCGCATGAAAGCCGGCATATCCGCCGGAAAATTCTCGGCAGCCAGTTTATTTACTATGCGATGCCCTTCATTTCCCCATCCAAACGACGGCTGAATGACAAGCAAGGGCAACAGTATGGCAACAGCACTGCGGTATGAAAGAGCCGACTTTATAAGCTTCATCAGAGGCGAGTATACATACTGCATCCTAAATCCTGGTTGTATTACTACCACTGCGTCCAAGCGAACGCTTCTTCTGCGCCCATAGATGGTTTGTAGTCTGTGAAGGATGTTGCTCAGGAGGCGCCGTATCGACGCCTCGCTGCGCTCTTATCCCTTGCGGCTGGCAGGAGGGACGATGTTGTTCATGCGCAGGTATTCCACCATCTGACCGTAGTGGTCCATGGAGTGGGCAATGGCGAAGGCCGCTGCGCCCGCGCGCGTCGATTTGGCCGGACCAAAGCCGGATGGCTCCAGATAATTGGCCGGGGTAAGCGTATCGATGGCCTTATGTGCATAGGCGTAGGAATCTTTCAGCGCCTTCACGAGGTCATCCTTGCTGGATAATTTCTCTATGTCCTCACGCTTCACCGCTCCGGGCACGTTCCAGCTGATGAAGAAGCCATAATTGGCCTCGGTCAGGTGCTTTACCTGCTGAGCAAACGTGCGAACGCCTGTGTAATCACCTTGTGTGGGAGCAAAGTTGTACTTGTCGGCAGGCATGGCTTCCGCGGCGCTTACAATCTGCCTTTCAGCTATGTTCATTATCTGGTTGTAGGTCTCAGCCAGCGTTTTGGGCGCTTCCTGTGCCTGGGCGAATGTGAGCGGCGCTGTCAGGCAACAAAGCAGCGCTATTGAAAACATACGAATCATTTTCACGTCTTTTCCTCCTTCTGAACTGCTGCGTAAGCAGCGTAGCAGAACGGAGTCACAACCGGCGTCAAGCCTTCGTTGAGGCGTTATAAAATCGCACGTTACAGTTCCACAAAGCCGTAGAATACTTTCAGGAGATGCACAAATGAAACGGGTTTACATGGATGCCAACGCGACGACACCTCTACTGCCTGAGGTGCTCGACGCCATGCGCCCGTATTTCATTGAGCACTTCGGCAATGCGTCTTCGATCCACCAGCAGGGGCAGCAGGCCCGCGCTGCTGTCGAGCAGGCCCGCGAATCCGTTGCCGCGCTCATCAACTGCCGCGCTGCCGAAATTGTCTTCACCTCGGGCGGAACCGAAAGCGACAATATGGCGCTTTTCGGTCTCATTCAGCCCGGCGATCACCTCATTACGTCCTCCATCGAGCACCATGCGGTGCTGCATGCTGCCGAAAAACTGCGCGAACGCGGCGCGGAAGTGACGTTCCTGCCGGTTTCGAGCGACGGCGTCATCAATCCACAGGATGTGCGCCGCGCCATTCAAGACAATACAAAGCTCATCAGCATCATGATGGCCAACAACGAAACGGGCGCCATCCAGCCGGTGAGCGAAATCGGACGCATTGCCGCTGAGGCCGATATCTATTTCCATACCGACGCCGTACAGGCCGCGGGTAAGCTGTCCATCGATGTACAGTCGCTGCGCTGCGACCTGCTCAGTATCTCCGGGCACAAGATGCATGCGCCGCAGGGCACCGGCATTCTCTACGTGCATCGCGGAACCCAGCTTGAGCCGCTTTTCTATGGCGGAACGCATGAGCGCCAGCGCCGCGCCGGAACCGAAAATCTTCCCGGTATCGTCGGTCTGGGTAAGGCTGCCGAAATCGCCCGAACTGCGCTCGCCGATGGAACGGTTGAAAAAGTTACAGCACTGCGCAACCGCCTCGAGCAAGGAATTCTTGCTCAGGTGGAAGATTCCGGCGTCAACTCTGCCAACGTTCGCCGGGTTCCCAACACTACGAACATCTACTTCGACAATCTTGAGGGCGAGGCCCTGGTGATTGCGCTGGACCTCAAGGGCCTGTCCACTTCCGGCGGTTCTGCCTGCGCTTCCGGCGCCGCGGAACCTTCTCATGTGCTCTCGGCAATGGCGCTTTCTCCGGCAAGGGCTCGCGCCAGCCTGCGCTTCAGCCTGACGAAGCTCAATACCGACGAAGACGTTGACTTCGCGCTGGAAGTCATTCCTGCGGCTGCTGCCCGTCTGCGCGAATTGGCTCCGGTGAATGCCGGAACTCTCGGCTGACCCCCTCCCCCCTCCTTTTTGTACGGAGATCGTTTATTTTCAGCTGTTTACGGATTAAGCTCTGTACGGAGATCCTTTGTTTTCAGCTATTTAGCGTTTAACTGTTAAAGTCGGCCTTTGTTTTCTGCGGCTTAGATCGTTTGTGATTCCTCCGTCTAATCTCCAGTCGTCAGAATGGCAAGATTTGTCGAGAATGAAAAAGGCACAGCTTTTGGGCTGTGCCTTTTATTTCTTCTCGCTTTTATTGTATTCGCCGTGTCAAGCAGCCATTTTTCTCAGCGCCGTTTTTATGCCATTTATTGCGTGTTAAGTGCAGTTTTCGGTGCATTTGTGGGGTTGTTATGGACACGGAATCGCTTCATCTGGACGGAGAGGGTTTTTTCGAGCCTGCGGAGGTCGCGGCGCTCTGCGGGCAGAGCGAAGGTAGAGGCGCGACCGCGGTTTGAGGCGCGTCCGGTGCGGCCTACCCGGTGGACAAAGTCTTCGGCGACTTTCGGCATGTCGTAGTTCACGACGTGGGCCACGTGGGAGACATCGATTCCGCGGGCGGCCACGTCGGTTGCGACCAGGACGCGATGTTTGCCCTCGGCGAAGCTGCGGAGAGCGGCATTACGCTGCGATTGCGAGCGGTCGCCGTGAATCTGCGTTGCTCCCCAACCGGAGCGGTGGAGTTTCTTCGCGATGCGGTCGGCGCCGTGCCTGGTGCGAACGAAGACGAGGAAGCTTCCCTTCTCTTTCTCCAGGAGGTGCTCAAGGAGCTCAAGCTTCTTTTCCTGTTCAACTTCGAAGCTCTGCAGCTCGATGTTTTCCGACGGCTTGAGCACGGAACCGATTTCGATGCGGACGGGGTCTCTGAGGTATTCGCGGATGACGTTCTTAATCTGCGCGTCGAGGGTAGCTGAGTAGCAGAGGGTCTGGCGCTGGGCGGGAATGGCCGCTGCGATGCGCCGGATTGCGGGCTGGAAGCCCATGTCGAGCATGCGGTCGACTTCGTCGAGGACGAGGATTTCGACCTGATCGAGCCGGACGAGTTTGCGCTTGAGGTAGTCTTCGAGGCGTCCGGGCGTGGCGACGATGAGGCGCGCTCCTTTGCGGATAGCCTGCAGCTGCGGGCCTTCGTTCATGCCGCCTACGACGAGGGCGACGTGCAGGTTTGAGCCGCCGGCGATTTTGCGGAAGCTCTGTTCGACCTGCATGGCCAGCTCGCGGGTGGGGAGGAGGACCAGGGCCTTTGCCTGCTTGTTCTGGAATTGCCGGAGGCGCTCAATGATGGGGATGAGGAAGCTTAAAGTCTTTCCTGTTCCTGTCTGCGCGGTTGCGAGCACGTCTTTGCCTTCGAGGGCTGGAGGGATTGCGCCTGCCTGTACGGGCGTTGGCGTGATGAAATTTGCGGACGCCAGGCGCGATTTGAGCGCCGGCGAAATGTTGAAATCTGAAAATTGGTCCATTTGTTCCTTTTATGTTTGGTTCACCGTCGCGCGATCAAGCCCTTCGGCTTGTTACCTCAGCGGCTAAAGCCGCATGGATTCTGTGCTGACTGCGGCATGGCTAAAGCCATGCCCTTACGAACCGCGCCAGATTTGAAAAGACGGTTGTTGCTTTGCAACAATTCGCACGAACTTTGTTCGTACGGGTCCTTCGACTCCGCTGCGCTTCGCTCAGGATGACAATCCCTTGGGGTAGCTCGGTGAACCTAAATGTCCGGCGGGCACACGGCTGCGCCGGAATGAAAATTGAATGCGTTGGGAAAAACCCTGATGAATCGTCATTGTGCCCGCGGCGAAAAACCGTTTGAGATTCTTCCTCCCGCTGGTCGTCAGAATGACGGCTGCTCTTGTTCTATGAGCACCGAGAAATCATTCTCGGCGAGGTTCTGCCGGACGCTGCCTCTCTCATGCCGCTTATTGCGGACATGAACCCGCTCCACGATGGAACGGCTACGCTGTAGGGGCTTGGGAAATTACGTGCCAGGCGGTCTTGCTTTGGAGGGCGAGAACGGCTCACAACCAAATCACTGAGCGTGTTGTTAGTATAGCATGCGGCAGCGGACAGAGGATTTATTTGTGTGCTCTAAATCCCACGTCTCAAAAGCAAGACATGGGGCACCCAGGGGAAAAAGCAGGGTCCTTCCGCTGCGCCAGGATGACAACACTATTTCATTTGTACGAATTCATTATGAAAAAAATCACACTGTTATTCGCATCCTTCGCAATACTGCTCACCGTTTCCACCAGCCACACCCTGCATGGGCAGACCACAGATCCAGACTGGCACATGAAGCTGCGTCAGGAACTGCCGCTGCTTGGGCATCGCAACTGGATCATGATTGTTGACTCAGCTTATCCGCTGCAGGTGTCGCCGGGAGTAGAGACGGTCGAGACGGGCGAGGACCTGCCGCGCGTTCTGCGTGAAGTGCTTACCGGGCTGGATCGCTCGGTGCATGTAACACCGAACGTTTTTCTTGATGCTGAACTTCCCTATGTCACCGATCAGGCTGCGCCGGGAGCGAGCGCTTATCGCCAGCATCTGAAGGAAATTCTGCTGGACCGGCCGGTGAAGTATGTTCCGCACGAGACGCTTATCAAGCAGGTCAACGACACGGGACAGACATTCCATATTCTTGTGCTGAAGACGACGATGGCGATTCCTTACACGTCGGTTTTCCTGCAGCTGGATTGCAAGTACTGGCCTGCGGAGGCTGAGCAGCAACTGCGGCGGACCATGGGAGCTAAGTAGTCTTTACCACACACCGATGAAATGTAGAGCACAATACGTGAGGCACACCGGCGGTTTTCGGCATCTCAATTCCTATCAAGAGCCGTCTTAACCGCAGACCGGTTTGGCTCCTCTTGAGAGAGGAGCCATATGGACCTCACTACGCAATACTGTCCGATCAGAAGAAATCTTGAGAAGAGAAACTGGAACCTGGTAAGCAGATGGTCGAGTCTATCCGTGGGATTGATAGGTTCGGCGGGCAGAGATTACCGGGCATTCAATGCAGCGAGCGCCAAGTGTAAGAAGGCACGGGTTGAGATCAGGGAATTGCGGAAACAGCTTGAGGCCCACAGGGCAGAGCACGGCTGCTGATTCACTTTCGAAAAACAAGCGCTTCACCACCTGTCCATCAGCTCAATAACCTGAGTTATTCCTCATGCTCCAGTTTCTCGCCGTGCGGGCCAACCTGGATCTCAGAATACCTGCCACCGGTCATCACCTGCGCCTCATAGGCAACGATATTGCCCTTTTTTGTCAGCGACTCGACCTTCGTGATCCTGCCCTTACCTGCGCGCATCTGCAGACGGTCGCGCACATTGGCCGGAACGGCGTCGAGGGCCACTTGCTCTTCAACCTCAAGCACATTGCCCTGCGGGTCGATGGTCACATCCTTTGTATGGCCGTTCGACACCAGCTCTACTTCATACTCCAGCTTGCCGTCTTCTGTGTCCTTCGCATAGCCGCGCACGGCGGCCCCCGCGCTCTGCTCGTCAGCTGTTTTTTGAACAACGGCAGGCATATCCGTCTTTTTAATCTGCTTCTCTGCCCCGTATGCCGCGGTGATCAGCAGTGAAAAGCCCGTCAATAACATCCATAGATGATTTTGTTTCACGGCGAAGTCTCCTTATGCCGTCGTGGATCGGCAGCTTTCAATCTAATAAAGCATGCTGAAGTACGCCTTAAGGACAGTTAAACAGGGCGTTCACCTGTGAGAAATGAGATACTGGAATAGCGCAAAATCATGCCTGATACCTTCAACAATACGGTCGCCGTGGCCATGTCCGGGGGAGTTGATTCATCGACTGTTGCGGCCATGCTCAAGGACGAGGGCTATGAGCTTGTCGGCCTGACGCTGCAGCTGTGGAACCAGCGGCGGCTTGCCGGCAAGGAAGGCATGCCCGCCGAGGTGCAGGGGCGGTGTTGCTCGATTGACGACGTGTATGACGCGCGACGTGTGGCCGAGTCGCTGGGGATTCCGTATTACCTGCTGAATGAGCAGGACCGCTTTGAGGAGCAGGTGGTGCGGCCATTTGTGCGCGAGTATCTGGCGGGGCGAACGCCGATTCCCTGTTCGCTGTGCAATAACTACCTGAAGTTTGACCAGCTGCTGATTCGCGCGCGGCAGATTGGCGCAGACCGCATCGCTACAGGCCACTACGCGCGGAATGAGTACGACCCGGAGCGCAATCGCTGGATTTTGAAGCGGCCTGCGGATGCGTCAAAGGACCAGACGTATTTTCTGTTTGGGCTGACACAGGAGCAGCTATCGCGCACGCTCTTTCCGCTGGGCAGTTACACCAAGCCCGAGGTGCGGGAGATTGCGCGACAGCATGCGCTGGCGCCGGCGGCGAAGCCCGATTCGCAGGAGATTTGCTTTATTCCCGGGGGCGATTACAAGCGATTTATCGATGCTTATCTGGATGAGCAGGGCGAGGCGATGCCGGATTCATCCGGCGAGCTGGTGACGACGAGCGGCGAGGTTGTCGGGCATCATCACGGCATTCACAACTTTACTGTGGGGCAGCGGAAGGGTTTGGGTGTGTCGTCGCCGACGCCGCTATATGTGATCCAGATTGACAACGCGACGAATAAGGTCACGGTGGGAGGCGAGTCGGAGACGACGATCCGGACACTGCGTGCGCGTGATCTGAACTGGATTTCGATTGCTTCACTGGATGCGCCGATGCGCGTGAAGGCGAAGATCCGGCATCGGCATGAGCCTGCCTGGGCGACGATTAAGATGTCCGGTGCGGATGAAGTGCTTGCTACCTTTGATGAGCCGCAGAGAGCGGTTACGCCGGGGCAGTCGGCTGTGTTCTACGACGGCGATGAGGTTGTAGGCGGCGGCTGGATCGTTTAAATCACCACGCCGTTACCTGACGCTGTTTGAGCACCGCTTCAGAAGCGTCGCATTTTACCTTGAGAAAATTGATCGACTTCGAATTGAATTCGAAGCTGCGTAGATGGTCGAAGAAGATGGCCGCCTGGACGCGTCGCGGCGTGGTGAAGTCGTGGGGATCGGCATACTCTACCATCTTCGAATCGGTATTGACGCCATACACTGCGACGGCATGCGATGAGCCGCTGATGTAGTTTTCCACCAGGTTGCGCGTTTCCGATACATCGCCTTCGGGCAAATGCGTGGTGATGGTATAGGTTTCGGGGTTGCGCGCATGCAGAGAGCCGGTTGTCCACAGAGGGCCGTGTTCCTGCAGCGCTTTATACAGGCCCTCTGCCGATTTGTCCTCCAGCATCACGGCCTGAAAGAGAGAAGGCGGGAAGGCTGAGTTGAAGATTTCGCTGATGGTCCAGGTTTTGTCCTTCCATTTCGTTTCATATTTGCAGATGGTCTGGCTGATTTTCAGAAAGGTATAGCGCTTGGCGGAAATGGAGCTCATATCCATGCCGCCGAGGATGCCGTCGAGTTGTTTGCAGACGGACGAGAGCTTGAGGATATTTTCGGTGCTCCAGAGATTCTCGCTTGCGAGAAGGTCTTTTATGGATTTGTGAATGGAGGCTTCCGGTTCGGCTATTTCCACTATGCTTTGCCTGGTGCTCTCGATTTTCCTGATTTCCTCGTCGATCCATTTCTTAAGGTTTTCAGTGGACAGCATAGGGTGGTGGAGATCTTTGCCATAGATGGCGCGCATTCCGTTAATGAACAGGCGTAACAGTTTAGCTGTCTGCAGATAGGCATGGATATGGTCGCCCTTGTCGCCTTTCTTAGCAAGACCATAAAAGCGCAACAGCGATTTCGCCG
Source organism: Alloacidobacterium sp. (assembly GCA_035293545.1). Lineage (GTDB taxonomy): Bacteria > Acidobacteriota > Terriglobia > Terriglobales > Acidobacteriaceae > Alloacidobacterium. Next base: position 57,339 of record DATGMQ010000004.1, read on the forward strand.
AGTAATACCAGCAATCGGAGGCGCCCTGCGCCCAGCCATATTTTTTGCCGACGGGAGCGATTTGATAACGAACAAACATGGGTGTGCCTCCTGATTGCGAGAAAAAAGACAGTATGCGATTTCGCGCCGCAAATTGTCAGAGAAGTTAGCAATGGCATTATCTCTGCTGCTAAGTGGGTTGTAAAGCGTACTTACCAGATATGCCGGTTACTTATGTTTGTTTGAAATTCAATTACTTTCACTTGCGGTCTACTCTTTCATCGCCTACCATCACGTGCAGACAAAATTTTCTAATTTCTGCCGAGGAACAACCGGATGAAAGATGCTACGGTCCGCATAAACAGCGTTCTGGGATTTATCCAGAACTGCAATCTGCTCACGGCGAATGAGCGCCAGAGCGCACATCAGCTGGCAACTAACTTCATCAATAATCGCTATCCGCCGGGCAATGCGGGGCAGGCCGGATACGATAATTTTTCAAACGGCATGAGCCTCGGGTTTCATATCTCGAGCGATCCGAACAATCTTCGCCAGATGAAGCGCGCGGCTTATATGCTCGACAGAGCAATTCGCGATGCGGTTCCGGCCTCAACTTTAGGGAACCTTGGAGTGGGCCAGATTTCGGATGCGGCGGCGCGGGTCACGTTTGAGAATTATCTGCGCAAAGCTGCCAATGTTCATCAACACGGCACAGGCGCTACGACCGCGGCACAGGCAGCGATGCAGACCCTTTTCAACCAGCCGCTTGCATTTCTCCAGACCAACAAGCTGATTGTGAATGGCTCAAATGTGCGGGATTTAACGCAGGGAGACCAGAATGTCCTGCCTTTCCACTTCGGATATTCCGCGGGTTATGACCGGTTCCAATTCGACGTTGCGCCGAACGCCGGGTATGTTGCCGTAAATGTAGACAGCGTCACGGCGCAGAACTGGACCTCTGTTCCGAACAGCTGGGTAGCTGGAAATGCAGCAGGAGGGGATTTCTCTCAGATCGACGCGATAGAGCTGGCATCACAGTTCATGGTCACGACGCAGTTCACGGGCTGCGCTTTTTGCATGAAGGCGCATGGCGGACACACGTATTGCGCGCATGTCGCGCCCAGAAGGGACTTGCCTGCGGCAGCGGCGGCGCCTGTCCTCACAGGCACGCAAGTGGCTACCCGTATTGCGAACAACAATGGCGTGAACGGCGATTTTGCAAATGCCGCAGGAGGCAACGCGCTGAGTATTTATGGCGCTGCGTTCAGCAGCAATGTTCCGGTTCCCGGATATCCCAATGGGCTGGGCGGAGGCGGAGGTTACATGACGGTTATCGGAGTGCTGCGCGCCCCCGGGTATGAGATCTACTCACAGATCACGCAGAACCACGCAATCACTTCGGCGCAGCAGATTTTCTGAAGAGGATCCTTCTGTCGATCATCGGGTTGCCTCTGAGCGACAAAATTCCGCGTACAACACGCCTGCGTATCTCTTCATCGTAGAAGTGGTCCGAGAAAACGAATGTGCTTCGGCGCGTTCGATAAAAAAACGGAGAACCACGATATGAAGAAAACTATCTCAGGTCTGTCATTGGCAGCACTCACAGCGGCTGCCCTCTTGAGTATTCCAGCAGCACGCGCGCAGCAAGGCCCGCCGCCCCCGGGCTATGGGCCGGATTATGGGCATGAACCCTGGGCGAATGTCCCTGCTGAAGTTCAGGGGATTGAAGCAAGAGGCTTTCACGACGGCATCGAAGGCGCACGCAAGGATTATGAAAATCACCGCCGGCCTGATGTTGAAAACCGCGAAGAGTATCGGCATCCTCCTGTGGGTCATCATGACCGCGAAGCTTACCGGCACGGCTTCCGGCGTGGATATGAGACCGGGGTTGAGCACCTGATGCGCGGCTATCCGCATTCGTACTAAAGTATTTTCGATCCAACAAGAGGCCCATTCCGAGCTGAACCCGGAGTCCCCGACACGCGATTTTTGCGTGTTGGGGGATGCGAAGAATCTCGAATGCTGGGCTCATCCGTGTACATTTGAGATTCTTTGCTTCGGCTGCGCACAGGACAGACTGTAGCGTTGTTTCTCAGAATGACGGCATGGTAGTCAATGGGGGATACTCGCTTCCTTACATGGCGCGATCGAACAGCATCTGCTGGCCTGTTTCCAGGCATCGCGCGACGATCAATGTAATGTCGTCCTGCTGCTCCTGCGAACTGAATGCCTTCACATCTTTGACAATGGCTGATAACAATCCATCGGCGCAAAGATAGCGGTGTCTCTGCAGCGTATCTGCCAGGCGCTCTTCGCCAAATTCTTCTCCGTGCTCATTGCAGGCTTCTGTGACACCGTCTGTATAGAAGGTCAGAGTGTCGCCGGGCATCAGGCATGTTTCGGCGGCTTCGCATTTCCAATCGCTGAAGAGACCGACGACGGTGCAGGTAGAATGCAGCTTCTCCATTTCACCATTGCTGCGAAGCAGGAGGCCGGGGAGATGTCCGCAATTGGCGTAGCGCAGCATCTGCGCTTTGTCATCGTATTCGGCAAAGATCAACGTGGCGTAGGCATTTTCCGCAGTGTTCTTGTAGAAGAGCCTATTCACTGAATGCAGCAGACGATGCGGCTCATCGATGGCCGAGGCAAGCTGGCCGCGCAAGTTGGCCTGAAGATTGGCCATCAGCAGCGCGCCTGCGATGCCCTTTCCGGCAATGTCTCCTATGACCAGGCCGAGACGCTGTGAGCCGAGATCGAGAAAATCATAGTAGTCGCCGCCCACCTTGCTGGCCTGAATACAGGCCCCGGCATAATCCAGCGACTGAGTTTGTGGAAGGCATTGCGGAAAGAGGCGCGACTGCACCTCGCGAGCGATCTCCAATTCCTGTGCCGCCCGGCGCTCAGCTTCGCGCCGGGCTTCGTAGACGCGGCGCGCTTCCTCCATCTCACGATTGACTTCATCGCGGAATTCTTCGGCAGATATTTTCCATGCCGCTTCCAGGTTGAAGTTGGGCGGACGGACGCTCGGCTCATCCAGTATCTTCGCCTCTTCCATGCGCGAGATACGGTAGGTACGATTGCCTCGGTCCGTCCCAGCGTATAAATACCAGGTGCTTCCTTTGGCGATCAGGCCCAGGGGATTGACCGTGCGCTCGACGCGTTCACGTCCTGCGCGCCAATACCAGAAATTCAACTTGCGGTCCTGCGCAACGGCATCCTGCACAATGGCCAGCATGGACAGATTTTCAGTTGTGCCGCGCCATCCGGTGGTGTCAATGTAGAGGCGGTCGCGGATGGAGGAGGCCCGCTCCTGCAGATGCTGCGGAAGGGCCGCCATGAGCTTGCCGATCGCACGGTCGGCAGCTGCGGCCAGACGCTTGTCGCCCAGCACGCGAGGCTGCGACATAAGCAAAGCGCGCAGCTCGGCTTCATCCAGTCCAGGGACCTGCGTTCGCCAGTCTTCATCGAGCTGCCAACCTCCATGCGCGCCGCGCATAGCAAAGACAGGAACCCCTGCGCCACTCAACGCTTCCATGTCCCGGTGCACGGTGCGCTCAGAGACTTCGAGCTTCTGCGCCAGCTCGCGTCCAGTCATTTGCCCACGCGCCTGCAGTAACAGCAGTGCGGACATCAGGCGGTCGGCTCTCATGGCGGGTCAGCTCGCATACTCAAAATAAATTCAAAACTTTGCCGGAAATTATGACACAAGATGTCATATATACCCGATTATGGTTCAGGGTAACAAGGCCACCGGCCTTTAGAAAGGGATTGCCGATTATGAAGATGACTGAATTGTTTCTTGCTGATCTTGAGCGTGAAGCTGCTTCCACGCGCCGCGCGCTGGAGCGCGTTCCGGAAGGCCGCAATGACTGGAAGCCACATGAAAAATCGATGTCTTTGGGGTATCTGGCAGCGCTTGTGGCGAGCATGCCGGCCTGGATTGACCTGATGGTGAATCAGGACCAGTTTGATATGACTCAGGCAGAATCGGAATTTAAGCCAAAAACCTTCAGCACCAATGCCGAACTGCTTGCTGCGCTGGACGATGCCGTAACCCGCGGTCGCAAAGCGCTCCAGAATACCAGTGACGAGCATCTGCTCACGAATTGGAAATTTGTTGTTAGCGGCCATGTCGCCAGCGCAAATCCGCGTCACGTTATGATCCGCGATGCTGTCTTCAGCCATCTCGCGCATCATCGGGGACAGCTTACCGTGTATCTGCGATTGAATGAGGCTGCCGTGCCGGCGATCTATGGGCCGTCAGCGGATGAAAATCCGTTCTAATCGATATTTCCTGCATAGAAAGTTTCTAGGCAGGAATAGCGCTGCAAAACTATTGAGGAAGTCTGGACATTTTATATGCAGATCCATGCCTAAGGCTTCACTGCAACCGGAGGCTCATCACGTCCGTTTACATCTACAACACACCGAAAACCGACGGTGCCTGAGCGATCCAGGCTGGGAGACATCAGCAGGTACTTTCCGTGCTCATCCAGCCTGTAAGCCTGCGGGAAGTACCACGTGGAGCCTTGCGGCTGGTAGTAGCTGCCGCCTCGGAGAATGGCGGATCGAGTGTGCGAATCCTGAAACTCGTCGGTCCATTGCCAGACATTGCCAACCATGTCCATGACGCCGAATTGGCTCGCGCCCAGCGGGTGCGCTTTTACATCGTCGGGGCCGGTAAGTGTACGGCCTTTGTCCGGAGCGGGGACGGCGGCGTCATTCCATTCATTACCCCAGGGATACAGCTTAGAATTGCTGCCTTGTGCTGCATATTGCCATTCCCATTCATGGGGAAGACGCTTGCCGGCCCAACGAGCATACGCTCGGGCGTCTTCGAGCGAGACCCAGGTTACCGGCTTATCTGCCCAGCCTTCCGGGTAGGAACCGTTCTGCCAGTCACGCAGGAAATTGTGATCGTCGGCAGGATGATAGCGGGTCGCGTCCATGAAGCGTTTGTATTCCGCATTTGTTACCGGAAAGCGATCCATATAGAAAGGCTTTATGGATAACACGTGATCGTGATAACGCCGCGGAGAGTCTTCCCAGGGATATTGAACATCGACTCCGATGTCGTTTTTGCCTGCTACTTCCAGCCCTTTTACTTTGAATGAGAATTGACCGGCTGGAATCAGCACCATTCCCTCAGGGGCAGCACTTGCCGGCGCTGTCGCGGGGATATCGACAATTTGTTGCGGCAAGACATTCCACTGATTGTCATAGTCAGCAAGTTTCTTGGCGGCCCGTGCATGCATTTCCCGGAGCAAGGATTTCAGCGGTTCCGGAAGGGAGGGAGCAGAAAGGATTGCGCCGAATCCTTCGGGCTCGATGGAAAAGCTTAGAAGGGCGCTCTTTTGGTTTGGGCTTATCTCCGGCGTTAATTCTGTTCCGTGCCAGAGATCGAAATAATGGATGCCCGGCGTGTAGGGCACCGATATCTGTTTGCCTTCCACCTTATATTCGTTGCGATTGATGATGGTCCAGACGGTTTTATCTTTGCCGGGAAATTTGCCGGCGAAGACTCCATATCGGAGTGTTGGCGTATGCGGCTCCCACTCCGGACTCACAAGCAAATCGGCGACAGCGCGTTCAATCAACATGACGCGGCGTATTGCTTCGTTCTCGCGTGGCGTGAATCCATTGTGGATACCAATGACATCTTCCTGATCGGCGTAACCGACACCGTTAAAGAAAGCTGCCTGAATACCGGGAATATGATTGCGGCCTCCGCTGGTGAGCACGGGCATATGGCGAGTTTCCAGCCATTTGTAACGGCTGATCATCGGGACAAACGGATAGCTCCAATAGCCCCAGGTCATCTCATTCCATGCCAGAGCTTCTTCCGGAGGCAGCCCCTCCGGCTGGAGCGCGAGAACAGTTCCGATGTCTTCCGCCGCTTTTAAGAAAGCGTGGGGAACACCATCCATTGTGTCGCCCAGAATGCCGTCGGCTCCGATTTCAGCCATCAGCTTTGCCTGCGCGGCCCAGTCGGATGTTCCTTCATCGCGAGTGCCCATGTCCCAGGGAGTCTCAGGAAAGAGCACGTGCACGCCTCGCCGGTGAAAGTCGGCAACCATCTGCTTTACGGCTGGAATGCCGCCAGGCATATCACGCAGGCGGTCGAACTGATTGCGATTGTCGACGCCGAGGTTCGGATATGTGTCCCAGATGAGAACGCTGTCGATGCCGCCGAACTCTTTCTTCAGGCCGTCAAGATATTTATTGACGGTGTAGACGCCGTGTTCACGATCGTAGAAGTTTCGTTCTTCCACCATCATCTGGACACAAACGAAGTTACGTTGCGTCCATTTCAGTTGCGGCCGCGAATAATTGGCGTCGTCATAACCCATGCGAACCAGCCGTTCGCTGCGCCAGTGCCTGAGATCGGCAAGCCATGCAGGAAAATCTGCAGGAGAGGCGGGGCCGGGTATTTGAGCGTCCTGTGGAGGGTATGCTGTGTCCTGAGACCAGATACAGCATGGGGGCAGCAGAATGAGAAGAATGAAGCAAATGGCTAAACGCCGCATTACTCGTGTGCTGAGTCTAAAATTCGCTGCATTCATGATGAGGCGCATTTGGCATCTGAAGGATTGAAAAGCAGATCCTGCCGCTTCCTCTTCCCTTCGTTCAGGGTCAGCGTCAGAATGACAACATTTTGCTGTGAACTTTAGACTCCTCACACACGTTGACCAGATATTCCTGCTGAAAATCTCAAATGCACATCGTGCTCGCGCACACGCTATGTCTCCAATGTTGGAAATGCTGTGATGCGGAGTTTCGCCGCGGCATATGGAATGAGGGTGATCTCTTTTTCCTGTTGCTCGCTCTTGACCGGGCTTTGCGGGACGGGATTTGCAACATTGTCCTCACTCATCCATGAAGGCAGCTGACGGGCTTTTACCTGCAGCTTTACCGGAGCGCCTGCTTTCGTGAATGGAGCCTTTCCGACTTCGCTTTCCTGAACAGAAACAGACTGCTCCGCATCTTCAGAATCCACGGCCAGCGCATAGTTCCAGGAGGTAGTTGGATAAACCTGCCAGTCTGCGGTCATGCCGCGGTCGCGCAGTTTAAGCCAGTCTTCGCCGATGCCATAGGAGAACACCAGCGGACCGCGTTCCAGACTTATGGAGTTGTGAAAGCCGCGTGAAGCGCGCGGCGCCAGCGGAAATTCGATTTCGACGATGTCTCCGCGATTCCAGGCGCGCTCAATGCGAGCAAACGATCCGGGCTGTACAGAGTCTGCCGGTTTTCCGTTGACTTTGATGCTTGCGTTTTTGGCCCAGGCAGGAATCCGCAACTGCAGCGGGAAGGAAATCGGCGACACCGGATTGACGGTGAGGCGGAGGCTTCCGCGGAATGGATATTCTGTTTCTTCGATCAAGTGCACCGGGGTGTTCCTGATGCTGGTATGCACTTCGCATGGCGCATAGGCAGCGGCAACCAAGCCGTCGTCTGCGGACAACATGAAGAGGCTTGCAGTGTACTTCGGCCATCCCTGACTGAAATTTGCTGTGCAGCAGCCGAAGTTTGGATCAAGCCCGAAGAGATTTGATTCGGGCCCATCGGTGGTCCAGGGCTTGCTTTGCATGCTTACGGTGATCTGGTTCGGCTGCTGATTGTATTGATGGGCCCACATGTCATCAGTAAACGTGCCGGGAAGCGCGTTGAATGCGAGGCGCTCAAGACGGTCCCCGAGGGCCGGGTCGCCAAGGATGGCCAGCGACTGCTCAAGTGAAAACATGGTTTCGACCACAGTGCAGAGTTCGGTCCCCTGCGATGGGTTGAGCCCTGCCAGATGCTCATCTGCGGAGAAGATGCCGTTGGGCAGGCCGTGATAGCGATCCAGCTCCGCGAGCATACGTGCGATGGCGCGGCGGTCGGTCTCGTCGTGAGACAGGAGCGAGCGAACAGGAGACATCTTGATGGCCATGGCAACGTTGACACCGTGTGTCTGCATGCCGGGGTCAGTCAGCGGAGAGCTGGAGGCGAGGTGAATGGATTCCGGCGTTGTGCGCTGTGTGTATTTGAAGTCGGCAAATTCGGCCTGCCAGTCGTATCCCTGTTGCTGCAACATTTTGAAGAGATCGAGCAGCCCCGCTTCTCCTGTGCGGTTATAGAGCCAGATGATGGAAAGTGCCTCATCGTGCCAGCGATATTTTCCCCAATCGCGAAGCGGACGCCCGGGCATTGTTTCGCGCTGATAGGCGAAGTACTTCGACAGGACAGGGATGACGCGCGGGTCAGCTGTGGCTTCGTGGTATTGCGTGAGAGCCTTCAGCATGACCATGCGCGGCCACCAGTCATCATTGGATTTCGGGCCGATCATTCCGTTTGGTGCGGTGTTGTTCAATGTCCAGTCGAGATACTTTTGCGCTTTTGCTTTGAGGCGCTCGTCGTCGAGGAGATATGCAAGCGGCACAAGACCATCTAGGAAATAGGGACCGCGTTCCCAGGATTCTCCTGTTCCGCCGAGCCAGCCGCTGTTCGGGCCGACATCAGGCCATGTCTCGTCGAGATGGCCGCTCAATCCGCGGGCCTGGATGAGGAGCTGATCGCGCAGCCAGCCGGTTGGACGAATTGATCCCAGCGGCAATGTGTAGAAAGCATTGGGCGCGAGTGGCGCACGGTTCTTTAGCGGTGCTGCAGAAGTTTTGTTTTCTTCGCTGGGCGAGAATTTGCCGCCAGATAAAGCCAGGGCATTGGAGGCTTTGCCGGAAACGGAGACCACACCTGCTGCTCCGAGATATGCAAGAAAACGACGCCGCGAAAAACCAGAAGAAAAGGGGCCAGGAAAACACATGCTGTGAAGAATCTCCGCAAATCCAACATATTCGATCGTAATTGCTTTAGAAGTGTGACGCATTGTAAGAATGCGTCTATCTGCGCGTAGTACGTTTCGCTTGCAGACTGATATGCGCTTTGATATTGCAGGAAAACCGGCTTTGATGTGGAACCGGTTTTCCTGAATCGGTAATTCAGCCTAGAACTCCAGTCTGGCTCCGATCTGGCCCTGCCGTGGAATCTGCGTGCTGGTGGAGGTGCCGAATTGAGAGCCGCTGGCGGCATCGGCATTGACTCCATTCAGATTTACTCGGTTGAAGAGGTTGAAGAAATCGACGCGCAGATCGAGCTTGACCCGCTCGGTAATGCTGGTGACTTTTTTAAAAGTGGCGTCGACCTGAGCGAATCCAGGATTGCGGAACTGATTGATCTTTTCGTTCCCTTCCTGCCCGAGTTGAGGGAAGGAGAACAGACCGCAGCCATCCAGGTTGGTTCCGGAGCAGCGCTGGAATACGCCGTGAATGTAGCTCTTCCGGTCCTTCGAGATGTGGTAGGAGGAAACATTCGGGAGATCAGCGTTATCGCCGTCTGCATTGAAGTCTCCGGAATCAGGCTGATAGACGACGTTGCCGCTCGCATCCTGAGCCACGTTCAGAGCGCCGCTGGAATAGACGGTGAACGGCAGTCCTGACTGGAGAACTGTAGTAGAAGCAATCTCCCAGCCGGATGCCACTCTGCCCAGGAAACCATGTCCGCCGTTCAGGCTGGGCAGCTGATAGCTCCATCCCAGTGAAAACCTGTTTGGAACATCCCAGGCCGAGGGCCCGTAGAACCGGCTGAGCGGATACTCGATCGGATAATTGCCTGCGGGCAGCGCTCCGGAATTGTCTTTTGATGTGGCCCGTGTATAAGAAGCTGTCACAAAGCCGCGTTGCGCGAAGCGTCCTTTGAGTGCAAGGACCAGCGCGGAGTAATTCGACCACGGACCGTTAAAAGTATAGTTGACGGCTCCAAAGCTGGAGTTGAGTCGCGTTTGCGTGCCCACGCAGCTTGCCTGCTGTCCATTCGGAGGATTGGCAGGAGTGCATGTCAGGTGCTGCAGCAAGTCACCTTGATAGACATTTACGTCGCCAGAGAATGAATTTCCGAATGAGCTGCCGCCACCGTATTGCAAATCACCCGAATGCTGGCCGACGTATCCGGCGCTTGCGACCATGTTGCTTGTAATCTGGCGTTCGAGAGTTGCAGACCATGTTTCGGTGTAGGGCGATTTCAGATTTCCATCGACACCGCCGACGGCGATCTGCGCTCCGGGAATTCCTCCTTTTGCATCGAGCGGGCTGCCCTGGAAAGCCGGGTATGGGAATCCGAAAGGATAGGTGTTCTGTGTGCCGTATCCAAAGACAGGCGGGGCGGTTGACCCGTTGTTATAGAAGGTGGGAAGGACGAATCCTGGCGGGTTTCCTTTCAGATTGTTTTCCGCATTCCCCAGAGTTACCCAATCACGATAGATTCCGAAGCCGCCCCGCAGGACCCACTTACCACTCCCGGTAAGATCCCATGCAACACCGGCCCGCGGGCTGAATATCCAGTTCATGTCCTGGTTATAAACATGGTTTTGCTGCTTATTCACGCCGTTGGCGACTTGTTCCGCCATATTAGAACCGGAGCCTAAGTGGAAGTTAGCCAGCGGTGTTCCGGCGGTCGGATATGGATTGCCGAAGTTGTCATAACGAAGCCCATAGTTCACGGTGACGCGACGCGTTGCTTTCCAGGTGTCCTGCGCGAAGATGCCAAAGGTACTTTGGGCATATTCGTATTGCCCCGGCATTGGTTTTCCGGTCACAGGATTGTAGGAGAGACTGCTTTCTGAATATGGATTGTCATTGATGAGATCGATCATGTTGTTGTATTGGAAGGTGGGCTGCGCATAGCACGGTGCGAAGAGCGCCAGATCGTCTCCATGCCAGCCTTCATATCCAACGCTGTAGGCATGCGATCCCTGAATGTGGGTAAGAACATCGCGCCAGTGGTAGTTATGCTCGGCATACTGGCCATCGGCGAAGCCGATTCCCCAGCCCACTCCAAGATTGTTTACGTTTACAACCGGAACAGAAAATAAGCCGGTCGCATTTGCGGTGGATTGCAGATAGTTATAGCCGAAGAACGCCTGGTTCAGCGTATTTGGCGAAAACGTGTGTACTTCACTTCCCTGCACCGCGATGACAGATGAAGGATTCGTAGTGTTGAATGCAGGCCGCACTGCCGGGCCGCCGGCGTTTACCGTATCTCGAAAAAGAGTTCCATAGATGCGGTCGTGCGCGAAGTTCTTGTCGAGGCGGAAATTGTACTGCTTGGCATTGTTGTAACTTGACGAGTTGAAATTTCCATTGTCGAAAACCGGGGTGGCGCAGGGGATGTTGTCTGTGGCAGGGGTTCCGCAGCCTGTGTTGTGCGTCAGGTCCTGCGGACCGAACACGTCGAGAGCGGTAGCCGCGATCCCTGTAGTGGTTGCACCGCTGGGGGGGTATTTGGCCATCAATTGGACTTCGGGAGAATCAGGGCGCACCTGCTGCGCAAATGACACAAATGCCGGGTCTTCATAAGTAAGCACGGCATTGCCGTTGGAGGTGAGGGCCAGATATGGCTCGATACTGAAGAAGAAAAAGAACTGGTGGTTGGGAATCACGGGGCCACCGATCCCGAAGGACATGTTCGTTGTGTGAAAAGGGGCGATTTTGACAGAAGAGGGAGGGCCGAATTCGCCTCGGGCATTCAGTCCCTGATAGGTGTAGTAGATGCTGCCAAAGCCGTGATACTGATCGGTTCCGGCCTTTGTTGTCATGATGGTTTGCATCGAGCTGGTCTTGCCGAAATCGACAGTGTAGGTATTCGTCTGGACTGACATTTCAGAAAGCGCATCTGCGTTCGGCACCAGCGTAAGGACGCCGGGATTGACATCGATATTGATATCGAGACCGTCGAGGACGTATTGATTACCGTTATTGCCGCGTCCGTTCGCGCTGTAGTCAGCATTCTCAGTGAAGAAATTGTTGTAGCCGGCAGAGCCGAGGCCGGAGACGCCCGGTGACAATCCGATAAGCGAGGTCGGGTTCCTCGCGGCGAGGGGGAGGGACTGAATCGCTTGCGTATCGATGGTGAGTTGGTTCCGGCTGTCTGATGTATCGAGAAGCGGAGCCTGGCCAGTTACGGAAACGGTTGAGGCGACCTGACCAACCGTAAGCTTGATGGGGATTTCGCGATTTTCAGCCGTTTGCAAGGTGAAATCGACTTTCGCGGTTGTAAAACCGGGCGCAGTAGCCGATATCTCATACTTGCCGGGAGAAATGCTTACGAAACGGTACAAGCCGGTATCGTCGGAAGGTCGCTCCAGCGTGGTCCTGGTATCGATGTTGACCAGCGTGACGGTCGCTTTTCCAATCGCAGCTCCGTTCTCATCCAGCACTGTACCCTGTACGCTTGATGAGAATTGCGCGAATGCCTGCGTCGCAATTATGTATGCGCTCAACGCAAGCAGGCTGAATAATTTTTTCCCGTACATAGTCATCTGTCTCCTGAATTCCAACAAAGAGCATTTCGCTCGCATTTTTGTATTCCGGGATCAGTCCGGAGAACCTGAACCTGCCGGGTCATCCCATCTTTGGCCAGCCGGTCTTACACTCTTCCCCTGAATTTCAGCGAGGGTATCGGTTCCATGCATCGATGTGCATGAATCAGTCCAACCCCCGCGAAGTAGTACAAATGGACTGGATTCAGGAGAGCTTTACCACGCAGCCGGCATAATTTTCTGTTTTGAATTGCCAGCGGTTGCCACTTCGATTCAGTTGCAGCGATCTGCCATTTGCATCGGTGGCGGAAAGGACCTGGGATGACTCCGGGAGATCCAGTTCGGCCAGCAAATTGCGCTCATCCTGAAATGTGAAATGTATACCGAGTTTCTTCTTCGCGTAGAGCAAATCTGTGATGCCGTATTGTTTGCCTGCTCCTACGAGCAGAGGCCCAAAAGCGGGACTGAGCAGAAATTGTCCGGCCACTTCCGTCTCGCGGAACCCCAGCAAATTGCGGATGATGTGCGCAGGCATGACTGCACCCCACCCATAGACTTCGCCTCCAAAAGCTCCGTGGGCGCCCCAGATTTCACAGCTTACTCCGGGCCATCCAAGCCTCGGGTGCTGGGTAAGAGAGCGGCGATCCATGCTGGAGTAAATCCGATCGCAAATGACTTCTACCGTGCTGGACGCCAGTACTTTGTCGCCAGCGGACCAGGCTGATTCGAGAAATGGAAGAACGAAGGACGACCAGCTTAGTGCGTCGTCCGGTGATGATTCTGCGACTTGTTTCTGCGCCTGCATTCTCTCGTACATTTTGTGAAGCGTCGGCAGGATTTTCTTCTTCTGGTCTTCATTCGCAATGCCGCAAAAGGCCGGGGCGGCCTGCGAAGGATCGCGCTCAGCAGTTAGAACCAACTGCATCGAACGGGAATCGAAATCGTGGAACCAGTCGTCTTTCCAAAGCTGCTGTGTTTTATCGGCATAGACCCGCTGCAGATACTTCCACTGCGAAACGTTCTCGCTATCTGAGACAAGCGCGGCAAAGCGCGCCAGAATCGCAGCAGCCTGCGATGCAGCAGCCTGAAGTTCGACGAGGCGCAGGAAATCAACTACTTCGCCGCCGGTCGGCTGCTGAATCTGGAAGCGTTTGGATGTATCCATGCCTGTTTCCCAACTGCACTTGCCTACAACAAAGCTGTCGGAATCGGTGCGATGCCTGAGGGTCCAACGCAGCAGCGCGCTCAGGCGAGGATACAACCGGCGCAACCAGGCAAGGTCGCGGGTACGGTTGTAGATGGATTCGGCGCAGAAAAAGGGGAAGCACCATGAAATGGATGTGCCGCATTCTGATCCGTCAGCGGCCACCATATTCATCACCCCATCCTCGCGCATGCAGGGGATGTTGTCTTCCACAGCATCGAGAAACTGGCCGAGGAAAACTTCTTTCGCAGACGCCGGGTCGGCATAGCTTAAGGCCCACATATCAATCGACGTTTCAGCAAGTACGTTACGGGGCGCTTGTATCTGCATGGCGTCCCATGCGTGTTTATAGATGCCAATGGGCCGGCGCACCATGGTCCGCAATGTTTCAAAATCGTAGACCCAGCCATGCTGCCAGTGCTTTGGCCAATCGCCGGTAAGCTTGGGCGCATCGCTCCAGAAGGCGGCATCTTCATGACGTTTTCTGTCCATGACGCCGGCGGCACTATCCAAAGAAGCGCGAGCATGCTTCAGGACAGCAGGAAGATTCGCGCCGCGCGCCATCACGATGATGAGCTCAGCCGGCCTGTTCGGATCGAGCGTAACGTCATATCGAAGGCCGCCATGCAAAGGCTGACGTTCATAGCTGAGTTTTTCACCGTTGACCGCGTTGGAGCCAAGCCATGTCCTGCGGTCTTCTTTGCGCGTAGAAAAGAAACGGCCGGCACTGCGCCGGCTTGCTGATACAGCAAATACAGTCCCTGCGGCGAAAGACCGCATCCAGAGACAATCTGTGTTCTGATCGAAATCGCCCGCCAGCCCGTCTCCGCCCCACCACTGGCTTCCGCCCAATTTGTAAGCGTGTGAGGCGAGCACCTGGACAACCTGACGGCTGCCGCTTTGTTCCGCAATTTTCAAGTGAACAGCAAGGGCATCTTCATTCACCTGAAAGAAACCGGCGTCTACGGTAATGCCTTGTTCCTGAAAGGAATAGCTCAGGATGTTTTTGCTGTGATGCTGCGATGTGAGCTGTCCGGGTTGAAAATCGTCGGCGTCAATCAGAACGCGATCTCCAATTCGGAGGCCGAGAGCAAGCTCTGCTACATAAATTCCGTTCCGTTGGTAATCGAAATATCCGCCTGGGCCTGCGGGGTAATAAAGGCCGAATCCAATTCCAGGCAGCGAACGGAATACGCCGCTCTGGTGCATGTTCCATGTGTGCCAGGGATTGTCCAGGTAGCCAAATGGCGTGTAATCGCTGACTGGAAACCCGCCAGACACCGGATTCTGTCTACTGCCTTGAGGGTCATCGGAATGAGCTTTTGTTGCCTGGAACGGCTGCGCTTCAGCAAGCGGTGTTTGTACTTTCAGCGTTGCTGATGCAGCAGCCAGTATAGAAACAAATTCACGTCGGTTCAGCATTCAACGAAGCTCCTGGTAGTTCTGATGGGTGGAATTATGTAAGAACCAAAGCGCACGCAGATAGTCTGCAAATCCGGGATTAGACACTCCAAGCCAAGTTATTTGTTTCTGGTCAGTCTGCGTATAGGCCAATCGAACCATGCATACATAGTAGAAATGAACCGGATCATGAGGGTGTTTGCAGCTTAGAGCGCCACTGTACACTGAGGCTATTGCGTAAGAGATGAAGATTTTTCCAACCGACAGACGATCCGTGCATTTCCTGCAGTTTGTATCTAAGGTTTTCGCATTTTCATTTCTTGTCGCAATCAACAGCTGCAAATCCGGGCCGCCAACGATTGCCGTTATCCCCCGCACCACTGGATTGGCGCTCTGGGAGCCGGAACATGCGGGCGCTACGGCGGCATCAACCAAGCATGGCTACAAAATATACTGGAACGCGCCAACCAGAGAAGATGATGTGCAGGGGCAAATCGCTCTCGTTCAAAGAATCATTGATAAGCACTATGACGGCTTAATACTATCTCCGGACCAGACGCTTGCGTTGATGACTCCCGTGCGCCGCGCTGTTTCCAAAGGGATTCCCACTGTCATACTCGGATCGGCGTTGCCGCTTGATCCCGGCGGCAAACTGTCCTACATTCTCAGCGATGACGAAGAGGCGGGACGTATGGCAGCCGCCCGTATCGGCACAATTCTGCATGGCAAAGGAACGGTAGCGATTCTGGGTATCGATCCGGATATTGCCGGGGTTCTGGACCGCACACGTTCCTTCGAGGCGCAACTCGCGATTCAATACCCTGATATTCAAATCATTGAAAAGCGAATGGGGTCGTTCAATGTCCCCTATGAGCAGCAGACCACGGAAGAGATGCTGGCCCGGAATCCAAATGTGAATGCCATTCTGGCTGTCACGAGTGACGCGACACGAGGCGCTTATTCGGCCCTTACGGAAATGCATAAGGCCGGAACAGTAAAGCTGGTGGGCTGCGACCAGGACCTGCTTCTGCCACTTACGACAGGCGAAATGGATTCTGTAATTGCCGAAGACACCTATCAGATGGGATATAAGGCTGTCGAACTCCTGGCCGAGGAGCGTGAAGGAAAAGCAGTGCCGCCTGTAATAAAGATCGAACCAAAACTAGTGATCAAAGATAATTTGAACAGCCCTGAAATCCGGCGCATGCTGGGTCTCATTGAGAGATGACA
Organism: Alloacidobacterium sp.; assembly: GCA_035293545.1. GTDB lineage: Bacteria > Acidobacteriota > Terriglobia > Terriglobales > Acidobacteriaceae > Alloacidobacterium. The sequence continues at coordinate 73,502 of DATGMQ010000004.1, forward strand.
CTTGCATAAGCAATCTTCCAAATGGCGATTTACGTTCGTTCTGATTGCCAGTTGTATTGGATTCACGCTGATTGCGTTTGTTCTTATTGCTTACCTTCATTTGCCAAAACGCGGTTTACCTTATCACGATTCTTTCACCACCGGAAAGGCGGATGAATGGGAAGCATTCGGGGGGACATGGACGGTCGATGACGGAGGAATGCGCAACGATTCCGATGAGCGCGGCGCTAAATTGATGGCCGGGTCTCCATATTGGAATAACTATCTACTCGAAGCGGATATCAAATTGCTGGGTGAAGATGGCGATGCGGGTCTGGTAATTCGCGCCAGCGATGAAGAGCAGGGTGTTGATTCCTACAGCGGCTATTATGCGGGCCTGCGAACCCGCGACAACGCTCTGACTCTGGGACATGCAAACCACGGCTGGCTGGAATATCGCAGCACGCCTATGCCGCAAGGCGTACAGGCGTTTCGCTGGTATCACCTGAAGCTGCTTGCATTTCAATGTCAGATCATTGCTTCGGCTACATCTTCCGTGAACGCCAACAACAACAGTACAGTAGCGATCAATGAACCGAATTGTCTGAAGTCCGGCCGGATTGGATTGCGTTCTTATTCTGCAGGCGGCCTCTGGCGCAATGTGCAGGCGCGTGCGGCAACGGAAACAGACCTCCGCGCAATGCTTGCTGGATTGTCTCCGCAACAATTATCGAACGAATCGGCCTCTGCTGAAAACGAAATGGCCATGTTCGGCTCGGGCTCGCTTCCTTCGCATCTTAACCCGCAACAAACCCCTCCTGTTGCCGACATAAAACCGATCAGCAGCCTTCGTCTGGTTTCCAGTTCGCATCGCGTGGTTTCCACAGTTCGCGGAGTTGTTTCGCTTACATCGCCTGCATTGTATGTTCAGGACTCGACGGGAGGCATTGCGGTTAAAACTTCATCTACACCTCCATTAAAAGTGGGGGATGAAGTACAGGTAACCGGCGCTGTCATACCGGGCGCTTTCAGCTCGACACTTCAGGATGCGACGATTCAGCTGCTCTGGGCACGAACGCCGGTGCAGCCTGTTTCGGTAACTGCTTCACAGGCTGCAACCGGATCCTTTGCCGCAACGTTTATTGAAGTGGAAGGATATCTGCGCAGCAGAGAGCACATTGCTCCAAACATATTGGCTCTGAATCTGGAGGCAGGACAACAATCTTTTCGCGCACTCGTAAATGAGGGCCGCGGCGATCTGGCCTTCCGCATCCTGAAGCCAAATAGCCTGCTGCGCTTGCGCGGTGTTTGCGTCGTCGATCCAGAGTTTACCCACAGTCTGACACCGTTCGTATTGTTGATGCGGTCTACGGATGATGTTCAGATTGTCGCCGGGCCGCCATGGTGGAATACCCGGCATCTCGTGGCAATTGGATTTGCGCTGCTGGTTCTTATCTTCATCAGTCATTTTATTTACAGCAAAATTGAACAATGGAGGCTGCGGGCTATTTTTGATGAAAGGGAGCTCCTTGCGCATGAAATGCACGATACGCTTGCGCAAAGCTTCGCGGGTCTTGGGTTTCAGCTGCAGGCAATCAGAAACCGCATGCCGGACGACATGCCGGCTGTGCACCAGCAACTTGATCTTGCATGCGACCTAGTGCGCCATAGTCATGAAGAGGCCCGACGTAATATTGCGATGCTCCGGACGGAAGCTTTGGAGCGAATAGAGCTGGTACACATGCTTGAATGCTGCGCGCAAAAAATGCTTGAAGGCGGACAAGTAGAGACTGAAGTATCACAAACAGGCGATGGGCGTTCCGTCCCTATGCGGATTAATGACACGCTGTTTCGCATTGGGCAGGAGGCTCTGGCGAATTCGGTGCGGCACGCCATGCCCACACGGATACGAATTTCCGCTCGCTATACAGAGGATTCTGTCGAACTGGAAATCGAAGATGACGGAACAGGGTATGACAAACATACTGAGCAAAAGGGCTTCGGAATTAAGGGAATGAGAAGACGCGCGGCTGCGATTTCCGGTGTGCTTGAAATCACCAGCGCTCCGGGCACAGGAACTCGTGTTCACGTCACAGCACCGCTTCCAATGCGTCTGACATTCCGCACGTGGCCATCTTATTTATCCAAGCTGTGGAGACGCATTCCAGGACTTCAATCTAATGGGCAAACCAGAGAAGAAACCTATTCGTATCTTAATCGTCGATGACCATCCTGTAGTCCAGGCGGGGTTGTCCAGCATGCTTGCTACGCAGGGAGAGGTCGAGGTCATTGGCTCCGCTTCCAGCGGAGAAGAAGCGCTGGCGTTGGTGCGGCAGGACATGCCGGACATCCTGCTTCTGGATCTTCGTATGCCCGGCATGAATGGCATTGATACTCTCAATGCCTTAAAAGAGATGAAAGCCAGCGCGCGAGTCATCATTCTCACGAGCTTTGAAACCGATGAAAATATTTATCGCGCCGTGCAGGCTGGGGCCCAGGGATATCTCCTCAAAGATACGTCTCAGCGCCAGATGCTGGAGGCAATTGAGACAGTCCACATGGGAAGGAGATATATCCCAAACCCGATTGCATCTCGACTCGCGGAACGAATGCTCCGCTCCAACCTGACTGCTCGCGAGTCCGAGATTCTGGAAATGCTGGCGAAAGGCCTGACAAACAAGCAGATCGGCACGGCTCTTTCCATCAGTGAGAACACGGTTCGAAACCATGTGAACAGCATTATGGAAAAGCTCGAGGTTTCTGACCGCACCGAAGCTGTTGCTGTAGCAATTCAGCAAGGGATTATTCAAATC
>DATGMQ010000005.1:0-66556 GCA_035293545.1 Alloacidobacterium sp.
TGCAGCGAGCGCGCTGCAAAGGCGAAGCCGGTTTGCCGGTCAGCAAGCTGCAGGCAGAAAAGTGTGAGCGACAGCGCGACCCATAGCCAGGAGATGCACGGCAGCAGAAAGCCTTCGAAACGAATGAAGAATCCCCTGCCCAGTTGCTTACAGCGCTTCGACAAGAGAAGGAACAGAGTTCCAGCCATGCAGAACTGCAGCATCAACACAATCAGCGTGAAGATGGAAAAGACGGTCGTTTGCATGGGAAAGTACTGCAATGCGTCGAGAACAGAATTTATACCCTGCACTTTTGATTGATATGCGATGACAGGAAACAGTAAATATGCGAGAAGCAGCACAAGCTGCGTGCTGACATTCAGCAGCCACCAGCATTGGCCGGTAAATAGCCGCGACTGTTCGCAGGTAGGCGCAGCAGGCATTAGGTACCAGGTGAGCGCCCGATGCAGGGCAATCTTTCTGGCCCACGCTTTTTTGCTGTGCCGCAGTGTGGACTGCAACGGGATGGCGGCAAGAAAAAACAGGAAATGAATCGTGGACACAGCGAGAACGGCAAGCGTCACCAGAGTCCATAAGACAGGCAGCGGCTCCGGCGGGGTATCGGTAAGCAGCAGAACATTGTCGGGTGCTTTTGGGTCAGGCGCAACCTGGTCCCTCCCCAGGTAAGCCACCGGCCAGAAGTCTCCTCCGGAAGCGACGCCGATCCAGGGTGCCAAAGCAAAACGGCGGCGTGAAAACGGAGACTGAAGAAGCGGAAGATGACCGGATTTGATCTGCAGCAGCGCGGCAAGAAAAATCGCCTCCTCGCGGCTATTCGTGAAGGTGAGCGAGTGGCGTGATTCGCCGCGAAATGGGGTTTGCAGATACGCATTCTGGAAAAGCGGAAAACGGGTAACGATCAGCGTGCCGTCAAGATCAAAGTCGCCGCGCAGCCGCGTGAGCAGGCGCTCGGCATTGAACAGGACGAGCCTGCTGTCAGGGCACTCCTGCCGGAAATAGCGCGCGAGAAAAAGCTGGTCCAGTGGATCGCTGGTACGGATGACGATGGCGCGCGCATGCAGGTGCTTGATACTCGAAGCGATGGCTGCCAGCACGCTTTCGTTCGAGACAGGCGATTGCGGGGCAAACTCGGGTGCCTCATCCAGTGGGTCTTCGAGTTCGTCGCGAAAGCTGAGGTTCACGTTGGCATTGCCGGTCGAGCTCTCGTCCTGCTGTTGATTCGTAGCATTTTTGAGCGTGCCGCCATAGACCCGGCGCACATGTGATATACCCCTCGGAAAGGTAAAGCGGCGCACAAGGTTTGTAAATGGGCTGCATGGATTCGTCGGGGCCGTTGGATCGGAGATATTGCCGCCGTATGCGGTTTCATCCTCCTGCAGCACTACCACCGGCTCATCAGAATGCATGCCGGGACGCAGCGACTGGCCGAGAAACCAGCAGAGCGAATCCTGATCGAGCTCGCTGAGCGTCTCCTTCCTGTCCCGGAGATGCGGCCTGCCTTCCTGATCCAGCTTTAATAGAAACGCATTTGCCGAATTGGTGCTGACTGTCCCGCTTAAAACATCGAAGGGAATGTGCGGTTGCGCTTCCTGCTCCAGAGTTCGCAGGCCAGCGGCGGATGCCGAATAGCTGGGGCCGATCCAGCGTATGCGCGGCGCAGTTTCCGCTTCGTCCGCCTGTGTCGTGTGAAAGCCATGGTTCAACAGTGTGCGAACCGCGCTCAGTGCTTCGCGTCCTGCCGCCAGATTGATTCCGTAGATCGGCGATTCCGGCGTCAGCACAATCAGCAGCAGGCTATCGGGATCTTCGAGCCGGACATTGCCGGCGCGCGTGCGTCTTCTGAAGAGCATGGCTCCGGGCTCGTTGCCGAAGCGCTCGCGAAAACGCTCGACCTCACGCGCGTCCTTAAGGTCTTTTGGAGATACCAAGTCGGATGTTTGCCAGGGAATTGCCATTCGCTGAAAGTCATATCCGGCGGTCGAAGCTGCTTCCTGTAGCGCTGCTATATCGCGGTCGAATTGCAGCGCTTCAGACGATTGCAGCGGATCGGGTACAGTTGCAATCAGGATCTGGCTGTCTTTCGCATTGATCTGCGGAATGCCTGCAGGAAAAACGGCGGCAAAACTGGATTCCGAGCAGACAAGCGGGCTGCCGGATGGAGAATTTTCCTGCGCCTGACCAGCCGCTGCATGTGTAGTAAGGCCTGAATAGCGGCGCAAAGCCTCAAAAATATAGCATGTACGTTGGTCCGCTTCAGTGGCTGAAGCCTCCGCCGAGCCGCTTTCTGCGGCTTCTGCGCTGCGAGCTACGGCTGCTCCGCGGCCCGGTCCGGCAACGTGCGATAGCGCAGAAGTAAGCAGCAGTAATAAAAGAGCCGAACCACCAAATTGCCGGTACATGGACGCACTCCGGAGAAGCCTTTGCCAAAATGGGGCGGCGGAGCTGTAGATCGTTACGGCAAAAGCACTTATAAATGTGCCTCATCATAACGCAGAAAGCATATCTTTCAGGAAAAACTGCTCTTATGAACCAATGCAGCCAGAAAACAGTACCTGCCGGTTTCATGATTGCGGTAGTTTTCTACCGCAAAAGCAAGACAATACTGCAATGATTTCGCGACATTGAATCGGCGGCGATAGTCTCCGGTGTAAGCCCGACAATCCGTTGGAAGACTTTTCTAAATGAGCTTGGATCTTGTACCTTGCCTTCCAGGCAATTTCCAGAGTCGCCAAGCGTGCCTCCGGCAGAGTGCCGCGATTGAGCACTGTACCTCAGGTGTACCTCGGACGACTTTTAGAAGATTTGGTGGGCCCACCAGGACTTGAACCTGGAACCAACGAATTATGAGTTCGCTGCTCTAACCGATTGAGCTATAGGCCCTTATGCGACAAATGCGCTTACCGAATTGTGCTATTCCTGCGCTCAGCTGTACCAGAATCCTTTGGTGAATCTTCAGATTATGAGTCCCCTGCTCTAACCATTGAGCTACAGGCCCTAAAGACACAGTCGGATGGGCTGTATTTTCAGATTACCATTGCTGCTGATGTGTTTCCGGACAGCATTATCAGCGAACATCATGATCCGATAAGAGTTATGGCGCGGACTTATCCGCGCCATGATTTTACTCTCTTCAGCGGCCTGAATCGGGGAGCTTCCAGGCGAAGAGCACACTGCCTCCGCTGGTCAGAAGATATTGCTGGCCGTCGAGCTCATAGGTGATTGGCGAGCTTGCGATGTGGGCCCCTGCTCCTGCGTGCCAGAGGGTTTTGCCGTTGCTGGTGTCGAGCGCGAGAAAGTTTCCGTGAGCATCGCCGGTAAAGGTCAGGCCGGAGTCCGTGGTCAGAACACCTGATCCGGCTCCCTCCGGGCCAAGCTCGTGCTTCCAGCGGATTTTGCCGGTCTGGTAGTCAATGGCTTCGAGAACGCCTTTGCCCCACAGACCATAATCAGCACCGGCCCAGCCGTAGTCGCCATCGGCGGGCTTGGAGAAATAAATGCTCCAGCTGGGATGCGCGCTCACGATAAATAATCCGGTCTTCGGATCGAAGCTGGGAGAGCGGAAATTGGTGAGGCCGCCTTCGTCCGGCGCAATCAGGCGGCCATCGGGGGCGGGCTCTTTTGCCGGGTCAGGAATCGGGCGGCCCTGTTTGTCGATATGGCTGGCCCAGTTGACCGGGCCAAAGGGAACAGTCAGCAGGCTCTCGCCGTTGGTGCGGTCCAGGACAAAGAAGTATCCGTTGCGCGAAGCCTGCATCAGCATTTTGCGAGGCTTGCCGTGGAACGTTCCGTCTACCAGCACGGGGATTTCGATGGCATCCCAGTCATGGGTATCGTGGGGTGAGGCGGAGAAACCCCAGACCAGCTTTCCTGTATCGGGGTTCAAAGCGACGATGCTGCACGTATAGAGATTGTCTCCGGGACGCGCTTTGCCATTCAGAACCGGTGTCGGATTTCCTGTTCCCCAGTAGATCAGGTTCAGCTCCGGATCATAGGTCCCGGACATCCAGGTTGTGCCGCCGGTAGAGGCATCGGGAGCGCCCGCGGGCGGAGTTACATTCCATGTCCACTGGGTCTTGCCTGTCTCCGGATCAATCGCCTTGATAAACGTAGGCAGATTGTCCATGTCGCCGCCTATACCGACAATGACGTGATTACCAACAATTTGCGGGGCCTCGGTTGCCCAGTAGCCTTTATTCACATCCGCGATCTCGACGTTCCAGCGCACTGTTCCGTCTTTCGCATTCAATGAAATCAGGTGAGCGTCCGGAGAGCGGAAGAAGAGCCAATCCTTATAGATGGCCAGGCCGCGCTGGCCAATATGGTCGCCCTTGTTTGGCGGATAAGTGTAGTGCCAGAGCATGTGACCGGAGCGGGCATCGACGGCCCATACGTTGTCCGGGATGGTGAAATACAGAATGCCCTCGACGAGAAGAGGCGTGGACTTGATGGTGTCGCTGTGCTGCGTCTGAAAGGCCCAGGCCAGCGTGAGATTGCCGACGTTCTTCGGCGTGATCTGCGTCAGCTTACTGTGGCGCTGCCCAGTGTAGTCCCCATGATATGAGAGCCAGCTGTCGGCAGGCGGCTTGAGGAGCATGGCTGAATCAACGTTCTGCGCAGGCAGCATGCAGGTGGAGGCGATCCATCCGAGAACGCTCAACATCACAACCGATACATTTTTAAGGAACTTCATAGCAATCGTAACCTTCATAAAGAAATCTACTCAGACTGAAGCGGCAATGCCCAGGCAAACAGGACCCCGCCGCTGCTGGTCACTGCATACTGGCGGCCATCCAGCTCGTAAGTAATGGGAGAGCTCTGCATCGGCCCTCCTGTCCCGGCATGCCAGAGGGTCTTTCCAGTGCGACTGTCGAGCGCCAGGACATTGCCGTAGGCGTCGCCGGTAAAGGTCAGCCCGGAATCCGTGGTCAGAACGCCAGCGCCGGAACCTCCCCGTCCCACATCATGGCTCCAGCGAATCTTACCTGTCTGGTAATCAATGGCTTCGATGACACCTTTGCCCCAGAGCCCGTAGTCCGCGCCTGCCCATCCATAGTTACCGTCTTCAGGCTTGGCGAAGTAGATGCTCCAGCTGGGGTGGGCATCGACGATGAACAGGCCTGTCTTCGGATCGAAGCTGGGGGAGCGGTAGTTCGTCATGCCGCCTTCATCGGGGGCAATCAGGCGTCCGTCGCGCGCGGGTTCTTTGGCGGGGTTCGGGATTGGGCGGCCTTCCTTGTCGATTCCCAGCGTCCAGTTCGTGGGGCCAAAAGGGACTGTGAGGAGGCTCTTTCCAGTGACACGGTCGAGCACGAAGAAGTAGCCGTTGCGTGAGCTCTGCATCAGCATCTTGCGCGGCTTGCCGTGGAAGTCGGCATCGACCAATACTGGCGTTTCCACGGCATCCCAATCATGCGTATCGTGGGGCGAAGCTGAGAAGCCCCACCGGAGTTTTCCGGTGTCGGGATCGATGGCCACGATGCTGCACGTGTATTCGTTGTTGCCGGGACGCGAAGCGCCGTTTAGGACCGGCGTAGGATTGCCTGTTCCCCAATAGATCAGGTTGAGCGAGGGGTCATAGGTCCCGGTCATCCACGTCATGCCGCCGGTGGTGCTGTTCGGCGTTCCCGGAGGGGGCGTGGAATTCCACTGCCACTGCTGCTCGCCTGTCTCAGGATCGATAGAGCGAAGATAGCCGGGCAGATTGTCAAAATCTCCGGAGACCCCGACGATGACGTGGTTCTTCACAACCAGCGGCGACAGCGTTGTCCAGTAGCCTTTGTTCACGTCAGCTACAACCACGTCCCAGCGCACGCTTCCGTCTTTCGCGTTCAGGCATATCAGGTGATCGTCGGGCGTAACGAAATAGAGCCAGCCTTTGTACATGGCAACGCCACGATGGCCAATATGCAGCCCTTTGGCCGTCGGCTTGTTGTAGTGCCAGATCATGTGACCGGAGCGCGCGTCTACGGCCCAGATATTGTCAGGCACGGTGAAGTACAAAATGCCATCCACCAGCAGCGGCGACGATTTGATCTCCGCGCCCTGCAGCGTCTGGAAAGCCCAGGCCAGCGTCAGATTTTTTACGTTCTGCGGATTGATCTGCGTGAGGCTGCTGTGGCGCATGCCTGAATAATCACCGTGGTAGCCGGGCCAGCTGTCTGCCGGAGGCTTCAGCAGCGTTGCCGCATCCAGATTCTGGGCATGCAGGGAAAATGGAAGTGCAAACAACGATGCGCCCGCAGTGAGGACCAGCGCGTTTTTCAGCAACTTCATACCGGCAGAGAACCCTCTCAGAGCAAAATGATTCAACGCAGCGTTTGCAGATACGCCATCAGGTTATGGATGTCGTCGTCCGTGTATTTCGGAAATTGCTCAACGTGCGCATCCACCGGAGAATTAACCGTGAACTTTACTTTATTGGTCGGCCAGGACCTATACGTGTTATTTGCATCACGCAGGCCGATAACGAATTCATCCTGATAGGCCAGAGTTCCGGTGACCTTTTCTCCCGAGGGGAGCGTGACCGTCACCTTGCTTTTCGCGTCGCGCGGATAGAGCATCCGCTCTTCTAGATGAAGCCCCTCATAACGCCTGGCAATGCCGGCCAGATCGCCTGTGGGCGAATGGCACTTGGAGCAGCCGCCGGCGCCGTTGAAATACTCCTTGCCTTTCTCTACATTGCCGGTCTGGAGATCAGAGACATCGACGCCGCGACGCCCGCCAATGTGCGCAGCCGCCTTTTTTTCCTGGTCATGAATGAAGGCCACGACGCTGAGCATTTCTTCGTTTGAGAAATTGAAGGAAGGCATGCCCTTCTGCGGGCGTCCGTCACGAATGACTTCAGAAATTTTGTCGCCGCCCACATCTGCAATCACAAGCTTTGACCGGGTCAGATCAGGGCCGGTTTCTCCGCCCATGGCGTCGCGGCCATGGCAGAAGGCGCAGTTCTGCACGAATAGATCGCCGCCCGCTTTCGACAAATCCGGGTGCGACGAAGTAGAGGCAGCCGCTGTTTCTCCTTTGACCGGACTGGCGGACTGACCAGACTGCTGCTGAGGCGTCTGCTGGTTGGACTGAGTGCTTGCCTGGAATCCTGACGCCGCATAGATCGGCGTCCGTACTGCCTGCGAGACAAGAAAACCAATTCCCACGGCGAAAACGGATGCAACTGCAAATCTCTTCATGCTCTAAAAAGACCCCTCACACATTCAGGATGGATAGCGCCCGAAAATGACGGCAACAGGACGATCCCGAATACTTGATCAACTGCATAGAATCGTAATTCATACAAGGTAACTGGTGATAGCGCTTACATCATTTTCTGCCTTTTTCTTTTGCCCCTTTATTTGGGCATTTTTGACTTCGAGACGAGCCGCACAGCTCCTAACAGGCCGGATTTAACCAACGGCGAGCCTTTGGTATAGGCCCGGTAATCGTTGGGCTGTTAATCGCCAATCAGGCGGTTTGGCCATAGATTAGTGATCTTTATCTCTAGATGGTTTGCGCTTGGCAGATATTCGGGGCGGCGGTATTGTTTCGGAGAAGCCATGGCAAGGACAAATTTCAATTCCGTCGACGAATATATCGGCGCGCAACCGCAGGCCTCGCGTGAGATTCTTGAGCGCGTGCGCCATGCTATTCGCAAGGCGTTGCCGCAAGCCGAAGAAGTTATCTCCTATCAGATTCCGGCTTATAAAATACGCGGCTCTGCGGTCATCTACTTCGCCGGATGGAAACAGCACTACTCTCTTTATCCCGCCGGTGATCGTCTCGTCGCGGAATTCAAAGATGAGCTCGCAGGGTACAAGATCAATAAAGGCACCATCCGCTTTCCGCTCTCCGAACCTGTTCCCGTGAAGCTGATCGAGCGCATCGCAAAATTTCGCGCCCGCGAAATTGCTGAGCGGGAGAAGTCAAAATAAAAAGCGCCTGCTGGCCTTCAGGATGAAGTTCTGCCGCACAGATGCACCATCACTCCCATCTCATGGAACATCGCTGCCTTGACCGCAAGCGCTTTGTCTGCTGAAGCAGCATCCGGTGCATACGCGATACTCACATGATTCGCCCGGTGGCGGGCCATGAATGCATCCCGCGAAATGCCGTGGAACAAGGCGCTGACCAGCGGCCACTGGCCGGTTGTATTTTTCCAGCGGCGCGCTGTTTCTTCCGCAGGCAGCTCCACAACCGAGCCGCGCCCGATATCCACATGGAGAGCGCCGCCTTCGACAAAGACGCGACTCCATACGATTTCACCTGCCTTGCCAACGCCCTTCAACGTGCCTCCGCCGAGCGGAAAATACATCGGCGGCTGGCGTTCACTCGATGCTCCCTGATAGCCTCCAACGAAATGGCTGGCAGGAGCTGCGCCTGATATCTGAAGGACCCAGACAAAATCATCAATACCGTCGCCGGAGAAATGCTCGCCCCAGCGAACATCATGCAGCGTCGTTGCCGGATCGATCTTCAGCGCATTCCAGCAGCGGTTCGTCACCAGAGCATCCAGGCCCGCGCCTTCATCCACTTCGTTGAAGTGCGGCAGAGGCTGGCCGGCATACAGTTCTTTCCCAGACTGCTCCTCGTATACCGGAGGACGGTCTGCATTATTCAGCAGGCCTTCCACAAGGTCAGAAGCCGGAACCATATCTTTCAGCCCTTGCTGATATTGAATGCCGATGGCGTCGCAGCCGAATTCATGCGCGATGCGGACCGCGGCGATATACATCTTGCATTGCTCATGAATCTGCTTATCTGTCAGCTCTGTTGCTTCGTCCTTGCCGGTAACGAACTTCAGACCTCTCCCATCCAGCCATTTCCGGACGGCAGTTGCTTCTTCATCTTTGATGGTGCGCATGCGCGCCACCAGCGCCGACTGGCTCAGGCGCTCTTTGTAAACCCCCGCAGGGTTCAGCAACTCGTCATCGATGATGGCGTTGTACATGCCCATGCAGCCTTCATCGAAGACACCGAGAATTGCTTTGCGCTGTTTGAGTGAGGTCGCCAGAGCTTTTCCCAGGCTGGCGGCATCTGCCGGGAGCTTGCTGATGTCGAGATCACGCACGTGACTCGTATCGTGAACGATTTTCTTATCTTTGATCCAGGAGCGCAGCCCGTTTCGAAAGAAATCGTCCTCAAATTCCTTGCTCCACAAAGTGCTGAACTGTACCCCGGCTTTTACAAGCGAGCCGTTCAGGTTCAGCAATCCAACCAGTCCCGGCCATTGTCCTGACCAGTTCGCCACCGTAAGAATGGGCCCGCGATGTGTGCGCAATCCCGGCAGAACATGATGCGTGTATTGCCACGCTGCCGTCGCGAATACCAGGTTCGCTTCCGGATCAATGCCGGCAAAAATATCCATGCCCATGCGCTGGCTGGAGATGAAGCCATGCCCCTTCCGCGCATCCATAGGAAAGGCCCTTTTCAGAATCACGCCTTCCTGAGCAAAGCTCTCGCTCAGCTTGCGCTCCATCTCCTCCTGCGCAGCCCAGCAAACCACATTCGCAGACTGGCGCAGGTCTCCGCTGGTAATCAGCAGAGCCTCTTTCATCGGATTGTAGGTCGATGACATAAGAATGAGGCGCTCCTTTTATTAGCGCGGCGTCAGGCTTCCCGGCGAATACTCTCCTTTTGAATTTCCCGGCCCGCCGACAAACTCCAGGACCGGCACGCGATCATTTACATCCGGCAATGGAGGAAAGGGTTCGTGAGGCTCAGCCTGATACCAGTAGGCAACAGAGGAAAACGAATCAGAACGATGGTTCGCGTGGCCATGCTCGATGGTGGCCTTGAAATACTTCGTAAACGGTATCGGCGAGTCCAGATGAAAGCGGTACACGCTCCACCGCGCCCCCGCCAGCTCTTTGCCGACGAGAGGAGCGCCGTTCAATGGAAGGCTGTATCCAGCACCGCCAAAGTCCCATGCGCCCAGGAAGTAATCTTCTGACCCGGTGCCGATAAACGTGGGCTTAGTTTCATCGTCGATGAAAAACATGTCATCGCCTTCACCCCACCATCCATCCTGGTTCTGCAGAATGGACATGGTTACGCCGACAAATTGTCCGTGCCCCTTCGCCTCCATCCAGACGTAGTTGTCCTTGCCGTCCAGGTTGCGGCGGTAGTTCACAATCGGATCGCCGTTTTCATACCACTGGCCCGTCCATCCGTGGTTTGGCTGCGCTTGTCTGTACTGCGCATGGAAGTAAAGCGTACCTTTGGGAATCGGCTGCGAATAAGTGCGGTAATCGATATTCCAGTAAAGACTTCCAAGCGCGTCCTTACCTTCGTTGGTGATGGTGATGCGCGCATGATGTGCATAAGGCATCGGGAAATAACTGTTCATGGCGCGGTCATGCGAGACTGTAAGAACCGCGGATTGCCACGGAACCACGTCCCCTGTTCCCAATCCGAAGAAATCCCCAATAGGCGTTTCTACGCTGGGCGTCTCTTCGCCATCCCAGTAAATACGCAATACGACGCGTTTCAGGAAAAACGGCTCCCGATCCGCCAGCGTAAACCAGATATGGGAGATCATGCCCGGGCCATCCACATCAAGAATCGTCAGTGTCTGCCCAGGTGTCACCGTGCGATAGTCGGCATTTGCGCCAGTTAATTCCTGGCTCGATGAGCGATGCAACGTATACGTCTGCTGTTGCGTGGGATCAGGCATCCAGCTCGGAATCTGGGCCTTCATGCATGCCGTTGAGCTGATGACAAGCAGAAAAAGAAGAACACGTCGCATTTCATTTCCTCGTATTGAGTAGATATCAGAAACAGCTCACTGCATTGCAGAACTTCCATCAATACCATCGACAGTGAGAGTTCAGATATGCACACTCGCGAACTATCGCGTCAACACCTTATATACGAATCGCAGCCCGTAAAACAATAGAAACGTTTCGATCAACAAATATACCGTATTTTCAGTGCTCAATTGTTGTTTGTCTTAACGATAAGAATGGGTGATGCTAATCAGGCGAGGCCGTCGAGTTTCTAACTCGCAGCTCCGTGGAAAGCCGGATATTCTTTACCGCCTGCTTATCGTCCGGCTGCCGGTTGATAATACGAATCAGCAGATCAAATGCCTGCTGGCCCATTTCATGGGTCGATTGGGCGACGGCCGTCAGGCTGGGGCTGAAATAGCGGTTCCAGATGTAATCATCAAAACCGATAACGCTCAGTTGCTCCGGCACGCGGATGTTTTTTTCGTCGAGCGCCTGAAGAATTCCCAGCATCAGCTTATTGTTGCTGACCATGAGTGCTGTCGGCGGAGTCGGCAGCGAAAGCAGGCGATGGCCCGCATCGACCCCGTTCTCAATCTGCACATCATCGCAGAGAAGATATTCGTCCAGAATCGGCAGATGGCTCTCCTGCATGGCCTTGCGAAATCCTTCCAGACGGTCGCGATGCGGAGAGAGTCCCAGGTGACCGGCCACCATAGCGATGCGCTTGTGTCCTAGACCAATGAGATGTTTGGCCGCCTGATAGCCTGCGCCGATATTGTCGCTGGACACAGTGCCTTCTGATGCCGCAGCCGGCAGGCGGTCCACAAACACCATGGGAAAGCGCCGCCGGATCATCGTGTCATAGGCAGTTGAGTTTGCGCAGCACGCCATCAGGACCCCTTCGACACGCCGGGAAAATAAAGCCGCCAAATGCTGGGCCTCAATTTGAGGGTCTTCATTGGAATCACACAGCAGCACAGAATAACCAGCGCGTTGCGCGGCAGCCTCAGCTCCGCGCACTACTTCCGGATAAAAAGCATTGGTAATATCGGGCACAACAATGCCAATAACGTTGGTTTTTCCGGTTTTAAGGCTCCGCGCAATGGCATCCGGATGGTAGTCCAGGGCTGCCATTGCCTCCATAACGCGTTTTTTGCGCGCCGGACTGACAGGAACAGTACCATTCAGGACGGCGGATACAGTAGACGTGGAGACACCGGCAAGTCGTGCCACATCTCGCATGGTGTATTTAGCATGTTCGGGCATCAGGATTCAGAATGTCTCATAGTACCTTGTAATGTCTTGTACCAGACGAACTCGGGCAAGGTAGTTATGCAGCGTCAGCTTACCAGCATTTCTCGATACTGCCATAGCCGCTACAATGATATTCACCCACGCAATCCAGGCAGGAATCTCAGGTGCCGATCAACCCGACCTCTAATTTTTCCAGAACATCCAGCCGAAAACTTTCAGCCGGCCTTCTGCAGGTTCTTCTGGCCCTGCAAACATTGGCTCAGGCGCACAGCCCGGCATCTCCTCCGCCGGCGGGAGTCAAGTCTCGCGTCTGTAAAGACCGCCTCATCCCTCAGCTGGTCGACGTAACCCAGAAATCCGGTATCAGGTTCACGCACCTCTCTGCGCCTCAAAAGAAGTACATCGTCGAATCCATGAGCGGCGGCGTCCTCATCATCGATTACGACCGCGACGGCTGGCCCGACATCTACTTCACCAATGCGCCTACTGTCGATATGGCACTCAAAGGAGAAAAGGCCCGCGGCGCGCTCTACCACAACAATCACGACGGTACCTTCACCGACGTTACCGACAAGGCGGGGGTCGCCACTCCCTGCTTCGCCATGGGCGGAGCCGTCGGAGACTACAACAACGACGGCTGGCCCGACATGTACATTACCTGCCTCGGTGGCAACGTTCTGTATAAAAACAATGGCAACGGAACCTTCACCGACGTAACCAAACAGGCAGGCGTAGCCGATGGACGCTGGTCCACGGGAGCCGCTTTCGGCGACTATGACGGCGACGGGTTTGTCGATCTCATGGTCACAAACTACGTCGATTTCAAGCTCTCCGATCTGCCCGAATTCGGCAGCAAGCCCACCTGTAAGTACCGCGGCATCGACGTGCAGTGCGGCCCGCGCGGTCTCAAAGGAGCGGGCGACGCCCTTTACCACAACAACGGCGACGGCACATTCACAGATGTCTCGAAACAGGCTGGAGTCAGCGATCCCGACGGCTACTATGGCCTCGGCGTCGTCTGGTCAGACTTCAACAACACAGGACGCCCCGACATCTACGTCGCCAACGATTCAACGCCCAACTTCCTCTACAAAAATGATGGCAAGGGTAAGTTCACCGAGATCGGTCTCGAATCCGGCACGGCTGTCAGCAATGACGGCTCCGAGCAAGGCTCGATGGGTGTGGCCATCAGTGACTACAACCACTCTGGACGCTTCTCCATCTACGTGACCAACTTTGTCGATGAAAACAACGCCCTCTATCAGAACCAGGGCAACTACGATTTCCGCGAAGTCTCCTACGACGCCGGAGTCGGCTTGCCTACTTTGCCTTATGTGAAATGGGGCGACGCCTTCGTGGATCTCGACAATGATGGCTGGGAAGACCTCATCGCTGTCAATGGACAGGTTTATCCTCAGGTCGATACGCTGCCCTCAGGCGCGCGCTACCGTCAGCCCAAGAACCTCTTCATGAATGAGCGCAACGGCAACTTCTGTGATGCCAGCCAGCAGGCCGGCTCCGCGCTCATCGAGCCGCGAACCAGCCGCGGGCTTGCCGTAGCCGATCTCGACAATGACGGCAACGTCGATATCGTCGTTTCAGACATCGACGGATCACCCATGATCCTGCACAACAACGGCATACCCGGCACGCATTGGGTCAGCTTCGAACTGGCCGGGACCAAAAGCAACCGGCTCGCCCTCGGCGCTCGCGTCACCATCACTGCCGGAGGCATGACGCAAACAGACGAAGTCCGCAGCGGCGGCAGTTATCTCTCTCAAAATGACCTTCGCCTACACTTTGGTCTCGCCAATGCGTCAAAAATCGACTCCGTCGAGATTCGCTGGCCATCCGGCGCGGTAGAGAAACTAACGAATCTGGCTCTCGATCATTTTTATGCCATCCTCGAAGGCTCAGGAATCGTGCCTTCCGACAAGATCGGACCTTCTAGGTAAAATGTTTTACAAATGAAAAAAAAGATGCATAAATTGCGCTGAACCCGCGCAATTTATGATCCAGAACCAACTTACCTTTCTCAGCAAATCAGGTTATTTGCCCTATCAAAAACTAAAACAAAGAGCCCTGTACGCAAAATTGCGCCTAACGCGCCCGTCTGTTGTAACAAATATCTAAATTAAACGATTTATTTGAAATAAATCTCAGCGCAAGCAAGAGGTATTTTGGCGAAATAGATTTTGAATGTGGCCAACACGAATCAGAAACTAAAATCCTACGTTTTCTTCGTGAAATCAATGGTTTACATTGCTTTAGGCGCTAAAAAGCAGAGTAACCGCGGATATTTCACTGGGGCGAGCACTTGACAATCGAATTCTCTAACGCGCTTAATAGTCAGCGCAGGTTAATTTATGCATCTGCGCTGCAGTGCTTAAACCGTTTACTAAACGGGCTTTTCCGAGTTGTTCTAATTTTTCACAAATGATTTTTAATGGAAGAAAGGCGCCTCTAAGAGCGCTCCGGAACTGTCGAGAAGTATAGACATGTTAACAACTTAGCTTGTCCGCCGGCAACCCCCGGCAGGCCTGTTTTTGACGTAAATCAGGGAGGCAATTTTCACATGAGACGATCCCGAGTTCTCCTCGTGCTCGTCGCCGTCGCCGCAGCTCTTCTGCTGTGGTCTCAGGCGTATGCGCAAAAGATCACCGGCGCAATCACCGGCACCGTCACTGACGTCAGTGGCGCAGCCGTGCCCGGCGCGACCGTAACCGTCACCAATACCGCAACCAATAAAACCTACGAAGTAACCACCGACTCGCAGGGCGGCTACACCGTCACGGAACTCCCCGAGTCCACCTATAAGGTAGAGGTCAAAGCCACCGGCTTTCAGAACTTCATCACTCAGGGCGCCGTGGTGCACGTCGCCACCACCACCAACGTCAACGCCCAGCTCAAGCTCGGCAGTGTCAGTGAATCCGTCACCGTCCAGGCCAACGCCATTCAGGTGCAGACCGACACCGCCGCTCTCGGCTCAGTCGTCGATGGCCGCCAGGTCAAGGAGCTTCCGCTCAATGGCCGCAACTTCGTCGAGCTCACACAGCTGCAGCCCGGCGTTTCCGCCGCCAACAACTTCGTTAATACCGGCAAGGGTCTCAACGGCGGCGTGGATATGTCGATCAACGGCAATCCCACCACCAACAATCTCTTCCTCGTTGACGGCGTCAATAACAACGACGTAGGCTCCAACCGCACCATTCTGATCTATCCCTCGAACGAAGCCATTGCCGAGTTCAAGATGCTGACCAACAGCTATGGTCCGGAATACGGCCAGGCCTCAGGCGGCATCATCAGCATCGTTACCCGCAGCGGCAGCAACGCCTTCCACGGCAGCGCCTTCTATAGCGGACGCAATGACGCGCTTGATTCCTATACTTTCTTCTCCGCTCCCAATGCCGGCAAGGGTCTTCCCCTCAATGGCAAAGACAAAGAGCGTCGCAACGACTGGGGCTACTCTATCGGCGGTCCCATTAAGCGCGACAAGCTCTTCGGCTTCTTCAGCGAGGAATGGAATCACGAAATCAAAGGCCGTCAGGTAAGCTCCTGCGTGCCTACGGCCGCCGAGCGCGCCGGCGATTTCTCCACCATTGGTTGCAATACAGCCTCGTTGCCCGACTTCAGCAAGGTGCCCGCCTCCATGCTGGCCGGCCCGCACACGCTCAATGCAGTCGACCCATCCACAGCCACTATGCTGCAGCTGCTTCCTCTGCCCACTACGCAGAATGGCGCTCTCAACTCCAATGGTCAAAACTGGTCTGAATCGCTGCCCACCGGTCTCTTCTGGCGGCAGGAAAACGTCCGTGGCGACTATGACCTGAACGCGAAAAACCACATCATGGGCCGTTATACCCAGGACACCTGGTCGAACCCGGCCTTCAACGCCGGCTACTGGGGTGACACCGTCTTCCCGGCTCTGAACAGCAACTGGGCGCAGCCCTCCAAGTCCATTACCGCGCACTGGACTTCAACTATCAGCAACTCGTTGATCAACGATGCGGCCTTCAACTACTCCAACAACCGCATCGTCATTACTCCGGGGGGAACGAATCCCGGCCTGCTCTCACAGGTCTCGGCAGCAATCCCAACGCTCTATCCTGAGTCCCTGAAGCATGCCTCAGCCGGCGTGCCCGCAGTCAACTTCGGACCCTACGGCGGCAGCATGAGCCTGCAGGCGCCCTGGCAGAACCAGCTCGACATCTACACTTTCCGCGATGACGTTTCCTGGATCAAAGGTCAGCACAGCTTCAAGTTCGGCGCCTTCCTGGGCTTCAACGGCAAGGACGAAGACGTCAACAGCTCGACCGGCGAACGCCCAAGCATCGGTTCCGTTGCCACCAACGCAGGCGGCATCGAAACCAACGACGCTCTGGCCAATCTTGAGTTGACCGGTAACGTCTTCAACATCAACGAGACCTCAACCAATATCCGCGCGCAGCTGCGCTGGCGTGACTATGAGTTCTACGCCGGCGATACCTGGAAGACCTCGCCGCGCCTCACCCTGAGCTATGGCGTGCGTTATTCGCTGCTGCTCTCGCCCTATCAACCCAACGATCAGATCACCAGCTTCCAGCCGTTCCTCTATGACCCGAGCAAGCCTGCAAGCGATGCCTGCAACGGTCTTTGGGTCGCCCCCGGGAAGGACCCCTGCGGAGCTGCCAACAAGCAGTTCGGCACCAACTTTTCCAGCGGCACTCCGGGACCGAATCGCGCGCTTGTCAGGAATGGCTATCACAACTTTGCTCCGCGTCTGGGCGTCATATGGGACCCGACCGGCCAGGGCAAGACCGTCGTCCGCGCCGGCGTCGGCCAGTTCTACCAGCGTGAGCGCATATCGCGCTACACCCTTGTGGCCAACGCTCCGTTTGCACTCACTACCAACAACTACGCGCGCACTCTGGGCGGCGCCACTCCTTCCAGTCTCTCCGGAACAGCGTCTCCGGCGGGCGGTGAAGACCCGGCCTCGCTCATTCCCAACTCCTGGCAGTGGAACTTTGCTGTCGAACAGGCCATCGGCGGGAACACCACCTTCCAGGTCGGCTATGTCGGGAACCGCGGACTCCATCTGACCGATGTTTATGACGTGAACGGCATCGCACCGCAGAACTGGCTGGCAGCCACCTTTGCCAACAGCTCTGATGTAAACAGCTTCCGTCCCTATCCGGCTGGAGGCAACAACGGCACGCTGACCTACTGGGCGCACAATGGGGCCTCGAATTACCACGGCCTTCAGGTGCAGGTCCGCAGCCGCATTGGCGAAGCCCTGCAGTGGGGCGCAGCCTACACCTGGTCGCACGCTCTGGGTGACATTCAAACAGATGATTCCAGCGGCGGCATCGGAGCGCAGGCCCGCACCTACTATCCGAACTCCCGCCTTGACTACGGCACGTCTGACGTAAACCGTCCGAACATGTTCGTGGCCAACGCAACCTACTTCCTGCCCAAACTGCAAGGCGCCAATCTCATCGAGCGCGGCGTGCTCGGCGGATGGGAGCTGGCCGGCATCATCACCGCCCAGAACGGCAATAACTTCACCATCTTCCAGGGAGCGCACGAGGCCAACCTGGCCACCGATCCTTCAACCGGCAAGCCCTACGCAAGCCAGTTGAACCAGAGCGGCGCGCTCGTCCAGACAGGATTCACCAGCCCGCTGCGGCCTCTGCTCACAGGGCAAAGCTGCGTTACTGGCCGAAGCTCGAACCAGGTTGTCAATCCGGGAGCCTTTACTCTGATCGGCTACCAGCTTGGAACCATTGCTCCAAATATGGAGCCGCGCGGCTTCTGCGGCGGTCCTAACTTCAACAACACTGACTTCTCGGTCGACAAGAACTGGACGGTCCGCGAAAAGCTGACCATCAAGTTCAATCTCGACTTCTTCAACCTCTTCAACCATCCGAACTTCAGCCCGGCCACGCAGAACCCAATTGCAGCTGTCAATTGCGGCGCTCCGGTCGGGACCGACCCCAACAGCGGCCACTCACTCTATAACCCCTGCAGCGCGACGAATAACATTGTCTCCGCGCAGGATCTGACTTCTGGATTCGGCACCTCAACAAGCCTGCTGGGCACGCCTGCCCGCCAGATCCAGTACGGTCTCCACTTCAACTTCTAACCACTGTTCCTGAACACTGCGGCAGGTTCCTTTCGGAGCCTGCCTTTTTGTTTATCTGAAGAATTACAATCGCGGACGGCCATCTGCCATACGGTCCATGCATCCTAGTTCGAGTACGACACATTTCTGCAACTCAGAGGGAATACCCATATGTCGGAAACGAAGAAATGCGCGCATCCATCCTGTAGCTGCATGACCACCGAAAAGTATTGCAGCACCTATTGCGAGAACAACAAAGACACCACACAGATCGCCTGCGAGTGTGGTCACCCCGGCTGCAAGGGAGAGATCAGCTGAGGAAAATTCGCTTGTCAAGCTTCCGCGCTCAAAATTCTTTGTAAATGGCTGAATTTAAAGAAACAAATTCAGCCATTTTCTGGCGTGTTTCCTGACAGGAATCGTTAGAATAGAAATAGGGCAGAAAAGCTCCCTTTTCCTGCTCAGAAAAGCTCGCTATCCAACAAATTATTGATTCCAGGGAATTTATTTATAAGAATTCTAAAATCAATAGTTTGCGACCGAGCGCAGATCGCTTGATGAATGTTTTCAGGACTTTAGCAGTTTTCGGGGGAGTGGGTCTGGCTCTCTCTCTCTCGCTGATCGGGCAAACAGCCGACACCGCGACCCAACAGCTGCAACAGCTCCTGAACAACCAGCAGACAGCCCGGCAATCCGGAGACACCGCCCAGGTCATCGCCAACTCGGAGAAGCTGACGGATCTGGCAGCTCGCCAGATGAAGGCCACTGCCGATGCACTGAAGCAGCCGAACCTTCCTCCCGAGGAAGTCCGGCAGCTCAAACATCGGCAGGAGCAGCTCCGCCAGATTCTAAGCGCCGGCTTCAACGACTGGGGAACCGCAGAGGCACGCCGGCAGCAATTTCAGCCGGCCCTCGCCCACTTTCAGCAGGCTGAAAAATGGGATCCGAGCACCCCCGGCCTGATGCGCAATCTCGGTACCGTGGCTTTCCTGCTTCAGGATTATCCGGAAAGCGCCCGCGCCCTCCAGACCGTCGTCGAGCAGGACCCCGGCGACCAGCGCTCGCGCCTGATGCTCGCCATGTCCGACTTCAGCCTGGAAAAGTTCGCCGAGGCCGCCAGGAACTTCGCTCCCATCGCCGACGCGGCTATGCAGGACACGCGCTCCGCCTATGCCTGGGCCTTCTCCCTCGCACGCACGAATCAGCAGCAACAAGCCAACCAGATCATCGACAACCTGGCTGCCCGCGACCTGCAACCCGACGTTCGCATGCTCGTCTGTCAGCTCTACAACACCACAGAAAACTATGAGCACGCCGTTCCCTGCTTCAAAAAGCTGGCCGAAGAAAACCCCTCAATGCCGCACGTTCACTTTGAAGCCGGAGCAGCTCTTGTCCACTTTGATCGTCCCGCGGAAGCCATTCCAGAGCTGCGTGCAGAGCTGAAATTGAGCCCACAAGACGTCGAAACCCAGTACTATTTGGCCTTCGCGTTGCTCCAAACCTCGCAAAAAGCTGAAGCTATGCAGCTTTTACAGACCGTAATCGCGGAAAAACCCGATCACGCGCAGGCACAATATCAGCTTGGAAAAGTGCTGCTGGAAGACGGTAAAGTTGACGAAGCCCTCCCGCACCTTGAAGCCGCGGCAAAGCTCGATTCCTCCTCCGATTACATCCACTACCAGTTGCAAGCGGCTTATCGTCGCGCTGGTCGCGCCGCTGACGCCAACCGCGAGCTTGAAATTTACAAGCAAATCAAGGCCAGTCACCGCAACGCAGGCCCGCCACACGAGACCGGTTTGGAAACTACTCCGCGCGCAACGCCACCATCGGGTCAACCTGCGCAGCCCTCCACGCCGGAGCCAGCGCAGCAACCGCAGCCGTAACTAACAGCAACGACGTAGCAACCAGCAGGCTCAAAGGATCAATTGCCCGGACACCCACCAGCATGCTCGTAATCAGCCGCGTCAGCACGAAGCTCAACGCAAGTCCGAGCGCAATTCCCCAGCAGGCCAGCTTCGCCGCATGCCAAAGAATCATGCGCAGAATCGTCTTCTTTTCCGCCCCGAATGCCATGCGAACGCCAATCTCAAATGTCCGCTGCGCGACTGAATACGCCATTGTTCCGTAGACACCCAGCATCGCCAGCAACAGCGCCACTCCGGCAAATGACGCGATCAGCACGGACCGAAAACGCTCGGCGGCAATCGAATCGCCGACCATTGTGTCCATGGTCGTGAACTTTGTGGCAATCTGCGGGTTTGTTCGCAGAATCTCCGACTGAACAGTATTCATCAGCGTAAGCGGAGCAACTTTTGTTTTCAGCACGATGTAGGTTTCCGCCGCAAAATATGGATGCTGCGCCATTGGCATGTAGAGCACCGGTCCGGGATCAGATGCCGGCGAATCCTGACGTACATCACCCACCACGCCGATGATCGTCATTCCATTCTTCAAGCTCTCCTCATCCAGACCGCACTGAATCAATTTGCCGATCGGGTTCTCGTTGCCGAAATTCTGCCGCGCCACCGACTCGCTGATAATGACTACTCGCTGACTGTCGTAATTGTCCTGCGCATTAAAGTCGCGGCCCATTTTCAGAGGAATCCCCATCGTCTGAAAATATCCGGGAGTTGCAATACTGAAGACTGCCCAGGGAGCATGTTGCGAAGTCATCGGCACACCACCCTTTACGCTGTAGTTGCCATTCGACCCATTGTCGGCAGTCGGTAGCCCGAAGATACCCGCTACATGCTCCACGCCGGGAAGGGCCGCAAGCTTCGGCAACAGCTCATCGTATTGCCGCACAACCTTCATCCCGTCTTCTTTCGTATAAGCTGCCGGAGCCGCAGCATCTACGACGAGCATGCGCGTTGTCTCATAGCCAAGATCGCGGGTCATCAATGTCACCAAAGTGCGCAGCAACAGCCCTGCCCCTACTGCCAACACGAACGTAGCCGCAATCTCAGCCACTACCAGTCCATTCCGCAGCACTGAGGCGCCTTGTCCGGCCATCCCGCGGGAGCTGTCCTGTTTCAGGGCCTCAGCCGGATCAACCTTCGCTGCTCGGCGCGCCGGAACCAGTGAAGACGCAACGGTTGTCAGTAAAGACAGACCCAACGTGAAAGCCAGTACCCACACGTTAAGATGAATCTCTCCAGCGCGAGGCAAGCCCTCCGGAGCCATTGCCACCAGCACCTGCACCGCAGGGCCAGCCAGCAATATGCCCAACACTCCGCCAGCCAGCGAGAGCAACAGGCTTTCTGCAATTACCAGCCGTCCAAGCTGCCAGCGAGACGAACCGAGCGCTGTCCTCACTGCCAGCTCGCGCTGCCGCTCGACTGAGCGTGCCAGTTCCAGGTGCGTAACATTGACGCATGCGATCAGCAGGATGATGCCCACCGCCACCAGCAACAGCAGCAGCATGGGCCGCGTCTTGCCTGTCAATTGTTCCTGCAACGGCACAATCGTCATCTGTTTGTTTCGATTCGCATCCGGATATGACGCCCGCAGCCGCAGTGAAATAGCATCCAGCTCCGCGCGCGCGGCTTCGACAGAAACGCCCGGGCGCAGCCTGGCAACAGCCTTGTAGTTAAACGAGGTTCTGTCTTCCGTTTCCGGCTTGAATGGATAGCACACCCACACCTGAGATTTTTCCGGGAAATTGAACCAGGCCGGTAAGACGCCGGTAATCTGCAGGGGCTTATTCTCGAAATGGAATGTCTGCCCTACGGCTGCCTGCGCGCTGCCGAAAGTATCGCGAGCAAACTGCTCACTCACCAGCGCTGCGCGTCCTGTTTCTTCTGCAGTGAATGCGCGACCCGCAATTGGAGCAAGCGCGAAGACACGCACAAAATCCGCATCCACGGCAGTAACCGGAGTGAATACAGAATGATCACGCAGCTGTACACCTGTAAGGCCGCTTTCATACAGGCTCACCGCTTCCAGACTGTGGGCCTGCCTTCGCACATCCACGCCATCAGGCCCGGTCACACGGGGATGGATGCGCTCTCTGTCAGTAAAGCGCGTATCCAGCGCCATAATCCGGCTGGCGTCTTTATACGGCAAAGGCGCCAGCAGAATAGAGTCGACTACCGTAAAGATGGCCGTATTCGCGCCAATACCCAGCGCCAGCGTCAAAATAGCCGTCACCGTAAATACGGGATGTTTCCATAACTGCCGCGCCGCATAGCGCAAATCCTGAGAAAAAGTCCCCATGGTCGACTCCTGTGCTGGTCAATGAGCACGATATTAATGAAGATGGATGCGCCTGGTTGTCATCCTCACTGGAATACGCACCAGCGGTATGCTCATGTTCCCTGCAAATTGCGGAGAACGTGACCCAGGCGTTCATTGCCCGTCTCGCGCACCGCTGTTTCCAGGCGCTCTCTGACTTCTGTTGGCGGAACAGCATTCCATATCGCCGAAATGGCATCCGCTGCTGATCGCGATTCCTCACGCACCAATTCCAGCAGAAAATCAAAGGCTTCCTCGCCTCGCGTAAGCGCGATTGCAGACAGCAGCACGCCGCCAAACCACGGATCTCGATGTTCAGCAAACGCCTTTCGCAAGGCATCCAGCACCTCAGAGCTTCGCGTCTGGCCTAGCGCCAGCGCAGCCTCACCGGCAATTTCATCCTCGTGCTGCAGAAACTGGCAGACCCAGGCGATAGCTGCCGTTCCTTCCATGGCCAGAACTCCTGCAAAGCAGTTGGCCAGGACTTCCGGCTCGTCATTGCCGACAGTTGCGCGCAGCCGCAACAGCAGAGATGCAGCTTCGGAGCCGACCTGCGCAATCGCACGCACAGCTTCAGCGCGAACAGTATTGTCCTTGTCCCGGAATAATTCGATCAGCAGACCAAGCAGTTCCGGTTCGCGCAGCTCACGGCAGCCCACAAGCGCGTGTGCGCAGATAGATCGCAGCGTTCCTGCCGTATCAGAGCGACCGCCCCAGACAGGTTCCATCTGAATATGCCGGAGCCCGCGAAGAAATACAGTCGAATCCTCGTACTCGAACTCAGCCAGCGCGCGACTGATCGCATTTTTGGCCCAACACTGCGGGTCACGCTTTTCGGCATCTACAAAGAAGCGGTCAAAGGCAGCCACCAAGTCAGGCGTAAGCTCTTTCAGAGGGAGCCTGCGGACAATCTCAGCAGCTTTGGCCACAAGATAGTTATTGGGGCTTTTGAGCGCTTTCTGCAAAGCGGGCAATGCTTCTTCAGCCGGGAGAGAGGAGACTGCATCCAGTTCCGTCAGCTTGTCCTCAAACGCACGCTTCGCCATCGCAACCAGCCTACACCTGCGATACTGAAGTCATGGAACTTCGTTTTGCCGAGTCACACGATCTCCCGGCCATCACGCAGCTCATCAACCAGGCATTTTCCGTCGAGCTTTTCTTCAAAGCCGGCGACCGCATCACGCTGGATGAAGTCCAGCGGCTTTTTCAAAAAGGGTGCTTCATGGTGCTCGAAGAAAATGGACAGATAGAGGGCAGCGTTTATATTGAGCTGCGCGGCGAGCGCGCCTACCTGGGCCTGCTCTCGACCAACCCCAGCCGCCAGCGCTCCGGCATTGGCACGCGCCTGACAGCAGCGGCAGAGGAATTCGCGCGCGAGTCGGGCTGCCGATTCATGGATTTGCGTGTAGTCAATCTACGCGAAGAGTTGCCGATCATTTACCGGAAATTCGGATACCAGGTCACTGGAACGGAGGATGTGGCTCTTGAAGCCACTCAACATTTCACACAGCCGGCGCACTTTATCGTCATGTCAAAAGAATTGGGCCACCGCTAAGAATTGCTGCATGTAAAAGCGTCGTTCTTACGACCCGGAAGGGAGGAAGAATCTCAGTGATGTCAGATCAACCAACATTCCTGGGTTCTTCCTTCATCCAGGACCATGCATGACAGTTAAGCGAATCACATGGAAGGCGGAGCAATCACTCCGCAGGCAATCCGGCTTCCTGCATTCCCGGCCGGATCACTCATCATGTCATCCGCCTTTTCGTGAACGACGATGGAAGTCCCGCCATTGGCAAAGACCGAATTCGACGCGCTCGGATCAAGTGTAACGTCCTGAGCGAGAAAACTCTTCTTCACCGTGCCGTCTGCGCCGGCGGTCAGGTTCAACGGTAGATCGCCATTGTGGTGTCCGTCTGGGTTCTTGATGCCGTGTTTCTTACCCGCCGGATTGAAATGCCCGCCGGCAGACTTAAAATCGGGCGGATCGCACTTGGCATTCTGATGAATATGAATCGCATGCTCGCCCGGCGGCAGGTTCTGAAGCGCAACCTTGATCTCAACGCCCGACTTCTTCTGCGACAGGACCGCGGTTCCGGCGTCTTTTCCATCCGCGGTTTTCAGTTCCACCTTAACCTGCTTTGGAGCCTTTTGTGCCATCACCGGCACAATGCTCAACAACGCTGCGGATGCAATCAATATCGTTTTGGGTAGATACCTCATCTTCGCTCCTCGTCAGTTGCTGCAAAAATGAAATTCACACGTACGCCTGCCAGAATACCCTATTGTCATCTGGAATGAGACTGCCGATCAGAATAGTCTTGCTAACCGGGCCACACAACGGCAATGATGACACAGTATCGACCTCAGTGCTTCTCCCCCTGAATTTACGCTTTGGAGGGTAACCATGAAGCGGACCAGCTATAGCATTTGGCTGTTTCTTGCCATTTTTTCCGTCAGCATGATCTCATTTGCGGCCAATCGCCAGTGGCAAAGCGGCAAATTGCTCGATACCGAACAGCAGAAGGTCAAAGAAGGAAGCACCACGACCTACAACACAGACGGCCAGGCAAAAGCGAAAAGCAACGGCAAGACCGACTATTCTCAGACCACCACCGCGACCACAACAGATGATGTAGATACCTATGAGGTCTACACCATCCAGGGGCCGGACAAGACCTATATTGCCCGCGAAAAGCTGCTCTTTCCCTGGTCGAAGCCTGCGAACGTGACCGTCGGCGCTGAAGTGAAATATGCCGTTGAAGGGCGCAAGCTTTATATTCTCGACGACAGCCAGAAGGAACACAAAGCATCTATTGTTAAGACGACATTGAACGAGGCGAAATAACTTTTCGCAATCGGATAATGTGGGGATACGAGGATGCGCAATGGGAAATGCCCGTGAGACTGAAGCAGATCGCAAGCCAAATCTGCCGGAGATGGACTTACCGGTAAATCCACCAATTCTGCCCATGCTATCCAAGCGGGTAGCCGACCTGCCGACCGGCGAAGAATGGATTTACGAGCCGAAATGGGATGGCTTCCGCACGCTGATTTTTCGCGATGGCAAAGAAGTCCTCATTCAGAGCCGCGATGAGAAGTCTCTGAACCGCTACTTCCCCGAACTGTTCGATCCGCTGCTGGCGCAATTACCGAATCGTTGTGTTCTTGACGGAGAAATCGTTATTGCGAAGAATGGCGCACTTGATTTCGATGCGCTTCAGCTCCGCATCCATCCTGCCGCATCCAGAGTGAAACTGCTCAGCCGGCAAACACCGGCCTCGATTGTCTTCTTCGACCTGCTTGCGCTGGATGGCCGCGATTTGCGGGAAGAGCCATTCAGTAACCGGCGCAGCGAGCTTGAGACCTTGCTCTCATCTGCGACATCTCCGCTGCATATCACGCCGGCTACAGATGATCCCGATATCGCCAGGGACTGGTTTCGCCGCTTTGAAGGCGCCGGCTTTGATGGCGTCATGGCTAAAGCAAAGGACGGCAAATACGAACCGGACAAACGAGTGATGCTCAAGGTAAAACATGAGCGCGATTGCGACTGCGTGGTTGCCGGTTTTCGCTGGTACCGGAAAGGCGACCGTCCCGCGATTGGTTCCTTGCTGCTTGGCCTCTATGATGACTCCGGGGCTCTGCAACATGTCGGAGTATGCGGCAGCTTCCCGCTGCAAAAACGCTATGAGCTTGTCGAATATCTCGCGCCCTATCGTGAGAATGCACTAGCTGATCATCCCTGGGCCGCCTGGAGAGGCGACAATGATGGCGAAGACGGCTTACAGCGAATGCCGGGCGGCCAGAGTCGCTGGAGCCAGGGAAAAGACCTTTCCTGGGAGCCGCTGCGCATTGAATTGGTAGCCGAAGTGGCCTACGAGCACATGCAGAGCGGACGCTTCCGCCACATGGCGCAGTTCCGCAGATGGCGCTTCGATAAAAGGCCGGCAGACTGCACCTATGCGCAGCTTGAAGTTGTCCCGCCCGAAGAATTGATGGCGATCTTCTCGAAAGATCGCCAGCTCAATTTCAAGTAATGCATCGTCATTCTGAGGAGCAGAGCGACGAAGAATCTCAAATAATGCATGGCGCACCGAAGCGCCATCGGGGATTCTTTGCCGGCCCATCCCAACACGCAAAACCGCGTGCCGGGGACCTCGGATGCGGCTCAGAATGACGCTCTTGTTTTGAGCGAGATTACCTCAACACGAAAATACTTTTAGCTGGTGCTCTTCTTTGCGGTGCGTCTTCTGGTCCACTCGCGCGTAGGATCATCATCCGGATCAGGCGTCTCCTGCGCAGGCCGCATCTCTTCGGGAACATGGCGCAGATTCACGCGAATCCGGGTCCAAGTCGACGATCTGCCTCGCATCGAATCCACCAGCACATCATCCACCGCGAGAAATTCTGCAGCTTTCGCATGTTTTTCTTTCCAGCGTTCCAGGCCAGCCAGAGCCGCATTCTTGTCCGGAGAATTCGCCACTACAATCAAAGGCATTTTTTCACGCGTCTTTTTTGCCGTCGTCTTCTTCGCTCGTGATGGAGCTACCCGCGATCCTTCTCCAGCCATCTTGCGGAAATGTGGCGGCCACGGAGCATCTCCCAGTCCCGCCGCATCGTCTCTGGCTGCCAGTTCCAGCAGCTTTTCAAGGGATCCGGGGTGAGCATCCATCTCGGCGTGTGGATCGCCGATATCGGCAAATCGCTTCGGGACTGTCAGAACCGTGAAGTCCGCCGGATCGCACTCCGGAACCTCTTTCCAGAAAAGCGGAGTAGAAACGCGCGCATCTGGAAGCGGTCGCACTGAATAGGCCGATGCCGTCGTTCTGTCCTTCGCATTCTGGTTGTAATCGAGAAATACGCCATGCCGTTCTTCCTTCCACCATTTGGAAGTGGCCAGGGTAGGCACGCGGCGCTCAATCTCACGCGAAAGCGCCAGCGCCGCGCGGCGGACCTCTTCAAATGTCCAGCGCGGCCCAATGCGAACATTCACGTGCATGCCGCGCGATCCGCTGGTCTTAGGCCAGCCGCGCAGGCCCAGCTCGTCGAGAAGCGAATGCACCTCCAGGGCAACTCGGCATACATCAGCCCAACTTACTCCGGGGCCGGGATCAAGGTCGATCCGCAGCTCATCCGGATGGTTCAAATCCGCAGATCGCACCGCATGCGGATGCAGCTCAAGACACCCAAGATTGACCACCCATGCCAGTCCTGCCGCATTCTCCACTACAAGCTCTTCCGCGGTTCTCCCTGAAGGAAAAGAGAGCGTTACGGTAGAAAGCCATGCAGGATGATCGGCAGGAGCGCGCTTCTGATAGAAGGCCTCGCCCTCGGCCCCGTGCACAAACCGCTTCAGAACCAGCGGCCGCCCGCGGACTCCATTCAGAGCGCCCGGCGCGACTGCCAGATAATAGCGCACCAGATCAAGCTTCGATAGCCTGGTCCCTTTTGAGAAGTAAAGCTTATCCGGGTGCGTGACAAATACTTCGTGGCCGTCAATCGAGAGCTTTTCCGCTTCTTCCTTCACCAGAAGATTCTTCACCCCGAATCCGATATTCGCAAGCCACGGATGTCAGGGAATTGTCACGCTCACCGTATTCGACGGACCGCTTTCCACTCCGAAGGTATCAATGCTCTTCACCTGGTAGCTGTACTTTGACCCGCTTTGGACGGTGTGGTCCTGATAGGTTGTCGCATTGTCCACGGATGCATTCAGCAGGCTGTAAGATGAAGCGTCTCCGGACGAGCGATACACATGATAGCCAACAATTTCTGTCGGAGATTTGTCTGGAGCGTCCCAGCTGAGATCCACTTCATGGCTTTGGTCTTGATTTTGCCCTGCGGACGCAGCACTGGTTGCTGCAGATGGAGCAGTGCCGCACCCGGAAAAAACACACAGAAGCACACTGGATATAAGCAGAATTGCACGCTTAACGATGGTTGCCCCCAAATTGTCAGCCAGAGTGTGGGGCAATTATATCCAACGCGATGAGGAGTGCGAGATATATGACTATGAGTTTTGTTTCACCAGAATGGAACGCTGACTGTTCGTAAGCTCCATAATGTGCGTAAACGGATGCCCAAGGCCCAGTATTTTGCCGGCAATATCCACTAATAGCAGGCCCTCCTACCTGCTGCAACGCAGATTCCACCTCGGACAATTGTTTATAGCTTGCTTCCTGTTCTGTAGGAAGGGTCGCGCCTGGCCGCGACAGCGTCACTATATATTTGAACCCTTCCACATCCCCGTGATGAGGCGTGATTGTCAGCTTATAGTTCGCCATCGATATCTCTCCTTTTCCGGATTCAGAAAAGTTTGACATCTTAAATTGGATGATGAACAGATACCAGGCAATCTGAGGTGGCAGAATATGACGGCAGGCGATGTGTGAAGAATGTGAAGAAATTGGTGGAGCTAATCGGGATCGAACCGATGACCTCCTCGTTGCGAACGAGGCGCTCTCCCAGCTGAGCTATAGCCCCTTTTTCAGACGGGAACCACTCTTCTAAGTTTAACAGCGCATTGCTGATTCGCAAAGCACTCACACCGTCTCGGAGGCGGATGCAACAGCATTGCGCACGGCCTCGCTCATAGCATCCAGCAACGCCGCAGTTTGCTCATGCGGCACTCGCCCCTGCCCCAGATCGGCAGATCCGCCGCCGCGCAGTCCTATTTGCGCCAGCGCTTCCTTCATCAGATTTCCCGCGTGAAAATCCAGATCACCGCTGCGCGCCAATATCACCAATGCCGGGTCCTGCTGAGTTGATACGAGCAGGGCTACAGTCTGGGGGACCGAAGCTGCCAGACGCGAGGCCAACAGTTTCACGTAGTCGCCATCACGATCAGCGAAACTTCTCTTCACCAGCCGCAGGTGGTCCACAATCTGCTCTTCCACCGCCAGCCGGACGGCATGATACGTCGCCAGTTCTTCGCGAAGTTTCTGCAACTCCTTCGCGCCAGCCTTCGTCTCGGCAATAATCCGTTCAATCCCCTCTGCGACTTCCGTACGCGGCATGGAAAGCAACGCGGCTCCGCGCGACAGCACGGAAAAGTCCTGCCGCGCAGCCGTTACCGCGCGCAGCCCGCACACAAATTCCACCCGCGTGCCTTGCCGGACGCGCTCTACTCCGCGGATCAGCAACCCGCCAATTTCGCCGGTCGAGCGCACATGCGTTCCACCGCATGCATTCAGGTCGCAATCAGCAATCTCAATGAGGCGGATGGTCCCCTGCCGCTCCGGCAGCTTCCGCAATGCGCCGGCAGCCAGCAAAGCGTCCGCCTCTGCACGATCCACCTTGCGCACTGCTACCGCGCGATTTTCCACGATCAGCTCATTTGCAATTCGCTCCGCCCGTTCGAGGCTGTGATGAGCAATGGAATCGACAGCTAAATCAATCGTGGACGAAGTCTCTCCCAAATGAAACGAGACTGTAGGCGCCTGTAACTCCCGAGCAAACACTGCCGACAACAAATGTTGCCCGGAATGCTGCTGCATGTGATCAAGCCGCCGCGGCCAGTCGATCTCGCCTTTTACTTCGGTTCCGGCAAGCAGCGGCTTCAGAATCTGGTGCCACACCTCACCCTGCTCATCTTCTTCTACCGCGATCACCGGCACTTCCAGCACTGCTCCTCCGCGCGAAGTTGCCGACAGCACGCCGGTGTCATAGGGCTGCCCGCCGCTGGTCGGATAAAAGGCCGTGCGCTCCAGCGCCACTTGCCAGACTGATTGTCCTTCTGTGCGTGAAAGCTCACGGATGTCCGTCACGCGGGCAGAAAATGTCCGAAGATGTGAATCAGAGTAATAAAGCCGTTCTGCCATGCGTGACTAAAACCCCACCTGGACTTTTTAAAGAAAGGTCCAATGAAATCATTCTAATCATGAGCCGTATTCAGCTTTCTTGCCCCGGAAGTTATCGGTCTGGCTCATCGCAAGGGCCATGCCGCCAGCTACTTCCATGATTCCCAGCACGCGTGTCAGGTTTGGCCGCTCATTCAGGAACTCCATAAGACTCCGCCAGCCTTTTGGTCCTATCTCCCAGTCGTGCGTGTAGCGGCAGGGCCGCACCAAACCCATCATTCCGTCTCCAATCAGCAACATAGCGGCAAAGTCCTTCCATCGCGACGTGTTCACTCGCTCACCTCCTGTCCGATAAGAACAGCTAAGGAGGTGCTTCGTTGCCTCTCATGTCGCGCTTTAGCTCGCTAAGCCATCACAAATGCAAATTTTCCACCAACTATTCTCGGCAGAGCGGGTTTCAAGAAAAGGAGGGCATGATGCGCCGTCCTTCTTTTTCTCTGACAATCCTGATTCTGGCAGGGCTTCTTCTCCCCATCCCCGCTCACGCCCAGCAGGACGACACCTGGATTCCCCGTAACATGGACACGGTCAGCCAGCATGCCTCATTCCGCACCGATTTCACCTTTGACCGCACGATGCTGGAGCTGGCCAACAACTTTATCGATGACGAAGACACCCGCCGCGTCGTCGCTAAACTCAACGGCATCTCTGTGCATTGCTATAAGTTCTCAATGCCCGGACTCTACGATCCCGGCAGCCTTGAAGCAGTCCGCCAGCAGTACCATGACCACGGCTGGAAGCATCTCGTCACTTCTGTCTCCAATCACGACCCCACCAACCTGGGCCGTACCGATGTCTGGCTGCGTTTTGAACATGCGAATGTCGAGGGCGCCGTGGTGATGCTTGCCGGTCCTACGAATATCAACCTGATTGCCATCAATGGCACACTTAGCCCGCTTGACCTGCTGCACCTGCGCGGCCACTTCGGAATTCCTAAATTTCAGGGAGATCACTTAGTCGAACAGAACAACTGATCGTTTAGCCGGAATTTCGCAAACTACTTCGCCCCTATCACCTGCGCCGCAAAGCGTTCCATCTCTTCCATCTGCGGGCTGCTCTGCAAAAGCACCAGATCAACACCCACCGCAGCAAATTCCTCGATTCGCTCGGATACCTGCTCCGGTGTGCCTACCAGACCGCTCCTCAAACCCCGGTTCGAAACCGAGTAGTCCTCGAGCGAAATCTTCTGCTCAAGATTTGAACCTGTAATCCATTGCTGATAATTGGCATACCCGCGAGCGGATTGCTGCACATCGGTGATGCGCGCCACTTCCTTCCTGGCCTCGGCTTCGGAGTTGCGCACGATGGCGTATCCCGCCACGCCGAACACCATCGGAGGCATGCCGGCTGCTTCACGGCGCTTTCGCATATCGGCAATTTTCTTGCCGACAACCTCCGGCGGATCGCCATGCATAAGATAGGCGTCACATTTGCTTGCAATCAGATTCTTGGCGGTTTCCGATTCGCCACCCGCATAAAGCGTGGGCCGCGGCTTGCTCACCGGCTTGGGAGAGAGCACGTTGTCATCAACGCGGTAATACTTCCCCTGATAGGAAAACCCCTGCTGGCTCCAGCAGCCGTTCACAACATCGAGCCACTCCGAAGTGCGCGCATAACGATCATCATGCTGGTCAAACTGAATGCCGTACTTCGTCGCCTCATCAGCCCACCAGCTGGAGACAACATTGAGCGTAAGACGGCCATTCGAAATGTGATCGATGTTCGCCGCCTGCTTGGCCAGCAGCGCCGGATTGTGGAAGGTTGGCCGGACCGCAACCATCAGCTCCAGCTTTTTTGTCACGGCAGCAAGGGCGGCGGTTGTTGACCATGCATCAAGCGACGGCGCTTCGACACCCTTAATGTCATTCAGGTTCAGCTCGGCGATGAGCGTAAGGTCGTATCCGATCTCTTCGGCGCGTTGTGCCAGACGGCTGACGTATTTCCATGTGGGCTCCATCTGCTCGTCTTCCACATTGCGCAGCCATCCGCCAAAAACCGGCAGCCAGAAGCCATAGCGCATCAGCGGGCCCCCACAGCTTCTGCTTCGTTTACCTTTGCCGCTTCCGCTTCCAGCCAATCAACCAGCTTCACAAATGGATCAAAACCGACAACGCGTGGCCCGTCAGCAACAAAATTCGAAAGCGCATTGATATCGTAATAGAGACGCTTGCCATCGCGATCATCCGTAATGTACTCAATGCCGCCAAGCTCGATGCCGGCTTCGCCCATGATTCGTTCCACATCGACAATCACTTCGCGCGGCGGCTCATAGCCTTCCACGCTGATTCCTGTCCGGGGCGCGTCCACCGGGCAGGCAGCACGATTCAGGTCCACTCCGCTCGTAGTTCGGCAGATATCCGCAGGACACAAATCAAACGTCTCGCCCGTAATGTGGACTTTGATCGCGTAGAGAAATTTTCTGTTCAGCACTTCACAGCGAACAATGTGGGTATCGCGCGCCGGGATAAACTCCTGCACCAGCGCTGTCGAGTCCAGGCCGAAGGCCAGCTCTCCCGCGTCAGCTGCAGTCGCGAGCGCTTCCAACGAATCAAACCGTTTCACACCCGCGCCTGATCCCCCAATATTGGGCTTCACCACAATGGGCCAGCGCAAGCCTTCCGTCGCCGCAACTGCCTGCGATGCGCGATGAATCACGCGTGTTTTGGGATAAGGCAGGCATAATTCATCCAGTAGTGAAAGCTGCGCCGCCTTCGACAGCTCGGTCCGAAAAGCCTTCAGGCCATTGATAATCCGGACGCCGCGCCGTTCAAGGTGACCCAGAAAACCAAGCGTGTAGAAGATTGCGTCGCCATGCTCACGGTTCCAGGCCGAGGGACTCATGCGGTTTACCACGAGCGAAAACTGCCGCTCCGGATGCTCCTCAATACCATAGCTGTGCTCGATGGCGTTGAGCTTCACATAATCTGTGCCGCGCTTGTCCAGTTCAGCAAAAAGAGGTTTGAACCAGTGCTGCTGTTCGAAATAAATCGCAATAGGCTTTGACACGCTGACTTCCTTTTTTAACGCTGAATGTAACGTGGTTGCAGAATATCAATTCTGACGCGTCAGTTCCTCTATTTGACGCGCCATGCGACCGGCTCGTTTCATGTTGAATGAAATCGGTTCCATTACATCCAATTCGCTCTAAACTGGAGAAATCATGAAGCTGCATTTCTTCTCGTTTTTGCTTGTTGTTTCTGCTTTGTTTTTGCCTTCAGCGAGCAAGGCTCAGGAGGCCGCATCGGCAGACACCTTCCATAATCCTCTTCTGCTAACCGGCCCTGACCCGTGGGTAACGTCACACAACGGCTTCTACTACTACATGAACACGACGGGTCAAAACCTGACCATTTGGAAAACTCGCGACATCACCGACCTTGCGCACGCCGAGAAAAAAATTGTGTGGACACCGCCTGCAGATGGTCCATACTCTCATGATCTCTGGGCGCCCGAGCTGCATCGCTTCGACAATAAGTGGTACATCTATTTCGCCGCTGATGCGGGCAAGAACGAGTCACACCGCATCTATGTGGTTGAGAATGCAAATGAGGATCCGCTCCAAGGCGAATGGACCTTCAAAGGCAAGGTTGCCGACGCAACCAACAAATGGGCCATTGATGCCTCTGCCTTCGAGGATCGCGGCCAAAAGTATATTGTCTGGTCTGGATGGGAAGGAGACACCGATGGCGAACAGCGAATCTATCTTGCGCATCTGAAAAATCCCTGGACCATCGACTCAAAACGCGCTCTGCTTTCCTATCCCAAATATCCGTGGGAGCACGTGGGCGACCTGCTCGACCGTCCAGAGATGCCGCACGTTGACGTGAACGAAGGTCCGGAAATTCTTCAACACGGCAGCGATATATTTCTTGTCTATTCCGCCTCCGCCTGCTGGACCGATTACTACGAACTCGGCGTCGTAAGGGCGAAGTCCGGCTCGAACCTCCTCGACCCTGCATCCTGGACAAAGTACGATCACCCGTTCTTCAAGCAGGACCGCGAGGCAGGTGTCTTCGGCCCGGGGCACAACGGCTTCTTTAAATCGCCCGATGGTAAGCAGGACTGGATCATTTATCACGCTAATCCAGGTTCGCAGCAGGGATGCGGCAATAAGCGCTCTCCCCGTGCACAACCTTTTACCTGGAACGCAGATGGAACGCCCAATTTCGGCAAGCCAATCGCAACCGATATAGCGATACCGAAGCCATCACATTAAAACATGTGACTGGTGTCATCTGTAGCAACCTGGATTGCCGTCATTCTCACGACTGAAAGGAGAAGAATCTCCAAGATGTTTCCTGTCCAACGATACTGGAGAGTCTTCCTCTCGCTGCTCATACTTCTCAGCAGCGCATTTGCATTGGGTCAGAGTGATTTGTACAAACAAGGCCGAATCGCTTATGACACGCACGACTGGGAAGCCGCCATCAGATTGATGAAAGAAGCTGATCAGGCCGCACCCGGAAAAACCGACGCGCTCATTCTCGCGGCAAAAGCATCTGTAAACCTGAATAAGCTGGCCGAAGCCGACAAGTTCCTCATAACCTATCTCACGCAGCATCCGGATACCGCAGATGCGCTCTATCTTCTCGGCACAATCCGGCAGCGCGAAGACAAGCCACGCGAATCTCTTGCCACTCTCAATCGCGCAGCTAAATTGCAAACGCCAAATTCAGAACAACTGCGCATCGTCGCTCTTGATTACGTCCTGCTCGACGACTATCCGGATGCGATCCAGTGGCTCCAGCGCGCTGTGCAAATGGATGAGGGCAACGCGAAAGCATGGTATTCGCTGGGCCGCTGCTACTACACGCAAAGCCGTTTCACTGAAGCCGAACACGCATTCAAAAAGACGCTTTCACTTGATCCCGGAAACCTGAAGGCCATAGAGAACCTCGGCCTCGTCTACGACGCTGAAAACAAACCGAATGATGCGGACGCATCCTTCAAGGCCGCAGTCACACTGGCCAACCATGCCACCCAAACAGACGAATGGCCTTATCTCGATTACGGCAGCTTCCTGCTCAATCAAAGCCGGTCACAGGAAGCCATTCCGCTGCTTGAACAAGCAGCAAGAATCAATCCTAACTGCGCCGCGTGCCATGAAAAACTCGGCCGCGCTCTCGAATCTACTGGACAAACCGACCAGGCAATCACTCAGCTCGAACGCGCCGTAACTCTGAGCGACAAAGACCCTCATCTCCATTACGAGTTAGGACTCGCCTACCGCAAAGCAGGCAACAAAGAACGCGCCGAAGCCGAGATGGCCCTGAGCCAGAAGCTCTACGGAACCAAAACTCCCACTTTGCAAAAATAAGAGTCCGCATTCACCGGATGACAGGGACAATGTCTTGTGCATCATCCTGAGCGCAGCGAAGGATCTGCTTTTACTGCATCAGAGTGCAGCCGCATTAATCGCGATGCAAAACCAGCACCGTGACACTCGCATGCGGAAACACATGCCGCAGTGCACCTTTGGCAACACGATCCTCGGTTCGCGCAGGAATCACGCGCTCAGGATCATCCTCATCATTTCCGTCATCAATGCTGCTGCCGCGCAGCGTCTGCACCTCAGCCGCAGAACCCGCAGCAAACCCGGCAACCTGAATCGTCGCAGGAATATCCGTATCCAGGCTGCGATTCACGCAGAACAAAGTCAGCGTATCGCCCTTGTCATTCAGCGCGCCTACCACATCCAGATAAGGCACATTCGCAATATCCGGCAACCGTCCTACGCCATGCTGCACGGAGTAGCTGCCTGACTCTGTGTGCACCTTCACCGGCCTGTCCGCGTGCGCCGCCGAGTACATCCTGAACACGTAATACCCTGGAGCCGCATACACCTGGCTGCGTTTCTTCCAGATGCCCGCAAACTCCATAATTCCTGTCATGTCTGAGATAGGCACAATAGAGCTGTTGCGCATCAGCATGTTGAAGAAACCCGCCGTATCAATCGCGCCGCCCATGTTGGTGAAGCTGGGAGTTCCAGGCCGATTACCGATGAAAAGCCACTCTGTAAAAGCAATATGGGCCTTCCCCGCGTATCCTGGAGTCGCATCAATTTGCTTTTGCGCGTCCTTCAATTTCTGCTCCAGTCCAATGGGCAAGGCAAAGGCAGCCTGCGCGATGAAATCGGCAGAAGCATGGGGCGTGCGCGTATCTGTATTCGTAACAACGAAGTGTGTCGACAAATAATCGAACGTTCCCGGCGGATTCGTAAGCTGAATTGCGTTCCAGTTCGTAAACCAGTCGGGATCGCCGCCTGTAGCAATCAACTTCGCTTGAGGATCAACGCTTCGAATCGCCTTGCTGAACGCCAGTGTGCGCGCCGCCAGTTGTTCATGCGTGGGATACCCGACATTCCAGTTTCCCCAAAGCTCGTTGCCCAGCTCCCATGTCAGCCCACTGTGCTTGTGCCAGTGCTCGTTAATGTACTTCACCCAATCGGCAGCTTCCTGCGGAGTGCCCGTACCCAGATTCAGCGCCACCTGCGGCTCGGCCCCAATCAAATTGCAGAAGTGCAGAAATTCATCTGTACCAAACGTGTTGTATTCGGGGATGCCCCACGCCAGATTCAGCATGCTGACGCGCTTGTCACGCGGCCCAACACCATCCCGCCAGTGATACCCGGACGTAAAGTTTCCGCCAAAGCGCACCAGCGGCGTCTCCATCGCCTTCGCCATCGCTACTTCATCCGGATCAAGCCCGTCTAACGCATCCGCAGGCATGAGCGAGAGTTGATCCACTTCCATCACCGCGTCGCCCTCTACCTCCACCACAAAATCCGCCGGATCGAGGCGATGCAGCTTGCCCGCAGGTACATGAAAATCAAATTCATACTTCGCCCAATCGTCTGAGCTGGCATTCAACTTCGCGGTCGCCAACACATCACTTCCGTCATGCTGACGAAGAGAAACCGTCACCCCCGCAGGTCCGCTCAGGTGCCGCGCATACAAACTGCCCTTGTATTCGAGCGTCCGATGCACCGGCAGATACACCTTTTGCCTGATTCCCGTCGACTGCCCCGGAACCCCAAAGATCACCATCGAGCGCCACGAATTCGCCGCGCTCCCATAGCGAAGCTCATACCGGTTCCCCTGACCAGCATCCAGAGCCTCCCAGGGTAAAGGCAGCCCCAGTTCTGAAGCCCGCGCGAGTGACGGCTCTTCATGCAACATCCTGCTCACATTGCCCGCGGTCCATAGTCCCGATTCGAGGCTCGGATTCTGAAGAATCTCCGCCCACAGCCCGTTGTAGGTTGAATTGCCAATCGGCTCAAGGAAGCTCCCGAAGATTGTCCTCGGAATCGCTTCGCCATCAGGCTGCAAAGCATCCACGCTGATGACAGCCGTCGCAGGAATCGGCTGCTGCACAGATATTTGAGCTTTTGCAGAAATGACACCGTTTACATGCAGCAATACTACGAATCCGGCACAGATAATCCGCTTCACCATCTCCTCCAAAAACGTTACCTTTGAAAATCTAACATCAATGTGACAAAGGTGTTACCTCGGAGTCGAGCCAAACCCACAGCCACACGGCTATAATCAAAAGTTCACCCGGAAAGGAGCATCATCCGCGCATGCCCATTCAGCCCACCAGCAAGATCTGGCACAACGGCAACCTCATCCCCTGGGACAAAGCCCAGATTCACGTCATGAGTCACGTGGTCCACTACGGCTCATCTGTCTTTGAAGGCATCCGCTGCTACGCCCAGCCACACGGAGCAGCCGTTTTTCGCCTGCCCGAGCACATGCAGCGCCTCATTGACTCGGCCCGTATCTACCGCATGACGCTGCCCTACTCGCTCGACCAGCTTTCGAACGCCGTCGTCGAGCTCATTGAGGCCAATGGTGTTGCCCCTTGCTACGTCCGGCCTATCGCGCTGCGCGGATACGGCGAAGTTGGCGTCAACCCGAAGAGCTCACCCATCGAGGTCTACATCGCCAACTACCCGTGGGGCAAATACGTCGCCGGAGATGACGGCGCCGACGTCTGCATCTCTTCCTGGAACCGCCTTGCGCCTAACACCATGCCCTCGCTCGCCAAGGCCGGAGCGAACTATATGAACTCACAGCTTATCCGCATGGAAGCCGACATCAACGGGTACGCCGAAGGTATTGCTCTTGACGTGAATGGCTTTCTATCGGAAGGCTCCGGTGAAAACCTCTTCATCGTGCGCAACGGAGTCATCTACACTACTCCGCTGGCCAACTCCGTGCTCGCTGGAATCACCCGTGACTCGGTGCTTACATTGGCCCGCCACCTCGGCATGACTGTTGTCGAGCAGGCCCTGCCGCGCGAACTCATCTACATAGCCGACGAAGTTTTCTTCACCGGAACTGCAGCCGAAGTTACTGCGATCCGTTCCGTTGACCGCATCCCGGTAGCCGACGGCAAGCCCGGCCCCATTACTCGCCAGCTTGCCGACGAGTTCATGGGCATTGCCAACGGCCTCAAGCCCGACCGCTTCGGCTGGCTCACACCTGTAAACGTGAACGTAGAGCAAGCCGTTACGGTCTAGGAACAAGCCCTTTCGCGAAAAGGCCCCAGTTTTCAGGGGCCTTTTCATTTTCCTTTTTGCGATGTCAATTGGCCATCCGACCTCCCTCTATATATCTTTGTAAATATCTTTGTAAATTCCTCTTTGAGTGGGACCAAACATCTAGCCCCTGAGGTAACCAAATCTTTGCCCCTGCGAGTTCTCAAGAGTCACCGGACATTAGTCCGGTGAATAGAAACTCAATCGATGGGCCTTCACAGGCTGCGGAAAACAATGGGTTCGTAGGGCACGGCTTTTCAGACGTGCCGTATGTGCAATCAATGAGAGCGGCTTTAGAGGATGCCGAAAAGCCTCTTTTTCGTGAGGGCATAGCTTTAGCTGTGCTGCAAGCAGCACAGAATCAAAGAGGCTTCAGACGCTGAGGTAACGAGATCTTTGCTCATTGTGAGTTTTTCCCGCAACCTCTTTATCCCGCTGAGGGGCGCATTTCTGAACAAATCGATTCTGTCATCGTTCTGGAGGCGCAGATCCGTTCCGTCATTCTGACGACTCTGACCCTGAACATCGTGAAGGTAAAGGGGAGGAAGAATCTCAAGCCAGACTTAGCATGATTCAAGGCAAAGTTGGTTATGTCTATATTGCGTCCACTCCTGGATACTGTTTGCCTGCCAGTCCGCTTACGCGTTGGGACCCGACGTCAAACACCGTGAGCACGATAGTGTTCTGCTTAACCAGAGCACAACGAGCACCTATCCTTAATCCACGATGGTCGATCTCAAAAACAAATGGCGTTTTATCAGCAATCCCACTACACGATCGTCAGACAGCCCGATAAGGTTTGCGATACGTAGGGCGCCCGGATCAGGAGCTGTCACATCCGCAGGTGCGCCGTAGAATTCAATAGCACGAGCATCGATTGCCATGTAGCGGGTTTGGTTCCATGCCTCCATATCCGATGTGCCCACAATGAGCTGATTATTCACCGAAGCTACACATTGCTGGAGAAGCCAGAGTATGGGCATGCGTGATATAAATATGCGGGGCCGGAATTGCGGTCTGCATATTTATTTGTAAATGACGAAATGACAAATATGTAGCCCACTTTCTTCGTTTCGCCTGGAAGCAAGCTGGACGATCATTGCTAGAGTGAAGGCGCACCAACTGCTTTTAGCAGAAACTTTCTGAGGAATCGAAAAATGCATCGGAATCAGTTGGGCAATTGAATTTTACGGTAACTTTTTGGGCCATGGGAAACGTTTAGTTGCAGCGTTTTCTGAAGCGCTTCATTTGGTCTATCCCCCCCGCAGGCCTTTCATGGCTTGTGGTGGGCTAAGTCGAAGCGAGTGATGGTGATGACATTTTCTGGATGGCGTGGAACCGGTCTATACAATAGGCACCTATATCTTTTTGAGAAAATCAGGAATTTATCCTGCAAAATTCCTTCATGGCTACTGCATCGGAATGTGCAGATGCTACTGGACAGTATTGCAGCAATCACGGCCTTATGGATTGCCTACACTTTACGTTTTGATTTCTCTATTCCCAAAACTCAGATGCGGGGAATGTTTGTATGGCTGGTTGTAATAGCTGTAGCTCGTCCCGCCGCAATCCTGATGACGAACGGATATAAGGCTACATGGCGGTTCTTCGCATTTCGGGATGCAATGCAGCTGGCAATACGCGCGACGCCGGTTTCCATTGTTTTATTGCTGGTTCGAGCGACAGTCCACAACGGCGTGGCAATTCCATTCTCGGTATTAATGATGGAGTGGCTCCTGTTTATGTGGCTCGCGAGTG
Source organism: Alloacidobacterium sp. (assembly GCA_035293545.1). Taxonomy (GTDB): domain Bacteria; phylum Acidobacteriota; class Terriglobia; order Terriglobales; family Acidobacteriaceae; genus Alloacidobacterium. The sequence continues at coordinate 40,468 of DATGMQ010000005.1, forward strand.
GCCTGCGTATTGTCAGAAGATATGAGCATGAGCTACGGAACCGCGCCGGAAGAGGCCCGGATACGCTTGTTGTGGGGAGCGAAGCGACCTTAGCCAGTGCCGTCCGACATTTGCGGGCATCGGGTAATACCAATATTGTTGGTCTGGTTACAGAAGACGAACAACTGGTCGGTCTCAGAGTTGACGGTATCCTTGTCCGGGGACATGTCAAAGCGTTGGCGAACCTCTTGGCAACACACCCGATTGAACTGGTGATTATCGCGGGCTCAGACATTCAGGGCGCAGAAGAAGTCATTCGCATTGCGAGCCAGTTCGGAGTACAAGTCCGATTTTTTCCAACATGTGTTGATCTGGTAAAGGGCAAAGTCCAGGTGCGGCGGATCATCAGTATCGATCAGATTCCGCAGGTCAAGCATCGGAAATCGGGCGGTACGGCGCATCCAGCAGTGGTAGAGTGCTTTGCTGGTCGAGTGGTCCTGGTGACAGGCGCTGGTGGTTCAATCGGGTCAGAGTTAGTTAGGCAGACAATTGATCTTCCGATTAAGAAGCTGATTGTGCTGGATAGAGATGAAAACTCTATTTTCGAATTGATGAATCAGCTAAAGAGTGACAACAAAGACAAGTCTGCGGTTCCAATTGTCAGCGATATCCGTGACCGTTATGCAATCCGGCATCTCTTCTCGAGGTTCCGGCCAGACATTGTGTTGCATGCTGCGGCTTACAAGCATGTGCCGATGATGGAAGAAAACTGCTGCGAAGCTATTCTGAATAATGTCTGTGGGACTCGTGAGCTGGCCGATGCTGCCGTAGACTTTGCTTCTGAAAAACTTGTGATGATCTCAACAGATAAGGCTGTAAAGCCTTCAAGCGTGATGGGTGCGTCCAAAAGGACTGCAGAGATGTTGATTCAGCAACGTGCCGTGGAAGCTGCGCAAAAGGACCTCCGTACGCAGTTTGCATGCGTGCGGTTTGGAAATGTACTCGGAAGTCGGGGCAGCGTAGTTCCAATATTTTTGCGCCAGATTGCAGCTGGCGGGCCGGTGACGATTACCCATAAAGAAATGACCCGTTATTTTATGAGTATTCCGCAAGCTGTCGAGCTTGTACTGCAGGCAGCCACGCTAGCATCGACAGGCGATATCTATATGCTTGAGATGGGAGATCCGGTAAAGATTATCGAGTTCGCGAAAGAAATTATTAAAATGTCCGGTTTAATCCCCGGGAAAGATATCGAAATTAAGGTCGTAGGAATGCGACCTGGTGAGAAGCTGCACGAGCAGCTCTGGAGTGAGGATGCAGATGTTTGCCCGACAAGCTTTCCGCATGTCTTCTGCGTTAAAGCATCTAGTGTTCACAGTAAATTTTCTGTGCTATTGCGGGACTTGGAAAAAGCCAGTCAGATGAGAGAAAGTAATGAGGTAATTCAGGACTTGCTGCGAGAAATGCCTATTAGTTACCAGGCTAAATCGAGCCATGAAATGATGAACCTTATGACATCATAAGCCACAATGGTTGTTAGTATTCATTACTCAGAAAAGCTTAATCATCGACGACGCTCGCACGGGACACGTTTCAGAGCGCACTTCGTTGCTTGGCGCCCAAGCCATAAGTTAGGATTTCAGATCGATTCAACTGCTGCGTTGCGCAGGTCCCCGCTGGAATACAGCCGATTTTCGATAGGTGCTCGATGAAAATCTTCAAGTTCTGCATATACACGCTATTGTTTGGTGCTCTGGGCATTGTCTCGCATCATTGTCCGGCACAGGATGCTCCGGCAAATCATGTGCACGAAGCGAGTACTACCGATCAAAGCGCCATCACGATAGGTCCTGGGGATCTGCTCGATCTTAACGTTTTTGATGTGCCGGAATTGATATTGAAGGTGCGCGTCGATTCTAATGGCATGGTCACTCTTCCGCTGATTGGGGACTTGAAGCTTGCTGGATTGACAGTCCGAGATGCGCAACATCTGATTGGAGATAAGCTGGTTGAGCTTGAAATGGTAAAAAAGCCTCAGGTTTCACTCCTTATCGTGGAGTTTGCGACACAGGGTACAACGGTTTCTGGAGAAGTGAATACTCCTGGAATCTATCCTTTGATGGGCCCACATCGACTTTATGATGCGATTTCCGCGGCTGGGGGTCTGACCCTGAAGGCCGGCCGCACCGTAACGATCATGCATGCAGGGCAGAAGGATCACCCCGAGATCATCACGCTTCCAGAGGGCTCATCCTTTGAGCAGGCGAATGTAACGATTTATCCCGGCGACACGATAATTGTTTCCAAAACAGGTGTTGTTTATGTGGTAGGAGAGGTGACTAAACCAGGCGCTTTTTTGCTGGAAAACAATACGTCTATGTCGTTCTTGAAGGCAATTGCGCTCGCTCAGGGTACGACAAAATTGGCCTCCCTTAACCATACACTAGTGCTCAGAAGAACTCCCACTGGGACCTTAGAGTATGAAGTTCCGTTAAGCAAGATATATAAGGGAGAAGCTCCTGACATGCAGTTGCATGCAGAAGATATCGTGTTTGTGCCATTGAGTAATGTTAAAAACTACGGAGCGATAGGCTTGCAGGGCGCAATTTCAGCTGCTGTTGCCTCTATCTATATCCTTCGTTGATGACCTAGTTGGCCAAGCAAGAGAGGAATGTCTGTGAGTTTTTTAGCTCAAAGTAAGATCAACGGCCGTGACCCGATAACACCTATCAATGTTCCGCCGAATGAATTTCCACGGGTGTCGTCGGTATCCGGAGAAATCGGCTTGAATGATCTGATTCGCATACTGCGACGCCGCATACGGATTATTGTGGGTGCCGTGGTTGTCGTCCTCGCTCTCGGGACGCTATATTGCGTGATTAAGACCCGTCGATACGAAGCGGTTTCTAATCTGGCTATCTATCCGGAAGGATCGGATGCGCTGGACATGGGGGATATTACAGCGAGTATTAGTGGCGGAGGCCTTGACTTTGATGAAAAGCTTGAAACACAAGTCCGAATCCTAAAAAGCAACAGTCTGGCCTGGAGTGTCATTAGCGAACTTCGGCTAGATAAAGAGCCCACCTTTGCTGGCCACCGCAGATTTTTCGTCTTCGGTTCATATGTACTGCCGGGCGCGCCGGAACAGATCGACAAGACAGATCCTGTACGCAAGAATGAGTTATTGAAAAAGTTTAGCAAATCATTAACAGTTCAAAGCATTGCCCGCACACAAGCTGTAGAAATTACATTTCGCGATGCGAATCCAATTCTAGCAAGAGAGATCGTAAATCACTTATCAAGCGCCTACGCCCAGCGCAATTTCGTAACACGCTTTAACGACACTATGAAGGCTTCCGATTGGTTGTCCAGCCAACTCGATCAGTTGAAGTCAAGAGTAGAGGCTTCACAGGCAAAGCTGTCTGATTTTCAAAAAAAGACGGGCATCTTTGGAACTGACGAGAATGACAACTTGGTGCTTTCCAAGTTGGATGATCTTAGCAAGGAGCTTACGGACGCAGAAGCTGACCGCATTATCAAAGAAGCTAAATATCGGGTAGCTCAATCCGGTAACCCTGAGTTGATTGGTACGATTGTTCCTGACAGCGTTCTTCCGGTTTTGAGAGGACAGGAAGCTGATTTAAAAAATCAGCTCGCCCAGGCAAACACGGAATTTGGTCCACACTATCCAAAAGTGATTCAGTTACAGAATCAGCTGTCTCAATTAGATAAGGCTCTCCATAAAGAAATTGCTGATATTCAGGAACGCTTCCGCGGAGATTATGAGGCCTCAGCTAACGCTGAGAAACAGCTGCAGGCGTCTTTTGAGCAGCAAAAACAGAAAGCATACGATATGAGCGAGGGGCTCAGCCAGTATGGAATTCTGAAACGTGAGGTAGAATCCGGCAGCGATCTTTATGAAGACTTGCTGAAAAAGTTAAAAGAAGCAGGAGTGGTTGCCAGTTTAAAAGCTGCCACGATTGATATTATCGATCCTGCGACTCTGCCGACGAAACCTGTTGAACCCAATATTCCCTTGACCCTGGCTCTCAGTACTATTCTTGGGATAGGTTCGGGCATTGGCTTGGCCTTTCTTTCAGAGAATCTGGATAATACCATCCGGAGCACTGAAGATATTCAGTCACTTACCCCCATTCCTATTTTTGGATGGGTTCCTCATTTCAGATTGAATCAGGGATCCCAAGCGAAAAATGATGGTTCGACGCGCAGGGGATCAACAGATAGCAACGGTCTGGCTCCGATTACCCTGCTACGTCCAAATTCGCAGATTGCAGAAGCATTTCGTTCTTTGCGAACTGCGCTCTTGCTTACGTCGGCCCGTATGCCACCTAAAACAATCCTGATTACTAGCGCTCTTCCTGGCGATGGGAAAACAACCGTTGCTATGAATCTCGCTTCAGTGCTAGCTCAACATGGTGCGCGAGTACTTCTCGTTGATGCTGATCTACGGCGTGGTCTAATTGCAGAGCGCCTCAATATTAGTCAAAATTTTGGCCTGAGCGGTTCTCTGGCAGGAACCGGCATTTGGCGCGATGCCATTGAGACTGTGCCGGAAACGCAGAACCTTCTGGTGCTTCAGTCCGGATTGCGTCCTCCAAATTCGGCGGAATTGCTGGGATCGACTAAGATGCACGAACTGCTCGAAGACTGGCGAACTGAATTTGATCACGTAATCATCGATAGCTCGCCATGCCTTGCTATTACTGATGCCGTGCTTGTGGCACAAAAGACCGATACTGCCATTCTTGTTTCAAGGATTGGTCACACCCCCCGCCCTAGTCTGCGTCGCGTTAGCGATCTTCTCTTGTCCAGCAATGTTCGCATCGCGGGCATGGTAATTAATGATGTTGGAATAACGGATGAGTACTATGGTTATGCGTATTCCAAATATGCCGGCTACTACTCAGAAGATGAGACTTAACTACTCATGTTTTTGAAATGTCTGAGTGAGGCAGCATGGCAGTCTTGGTGAGGAATACGGAAGATGGGCTTACTGAAAGTAGCTGGGCGGACAAAATATTCACAGCTTCGATGCTGGGTATCTTTAATCTTATCTGGCTGTTTGGCCACAACATCGCTCAAAACCATTTTTCCATTTCGATGATACAGGGGCAATGATCATCGATCGTTCTGTTGTAGTCGATGACGCGGGGAATCATGAAAAATACGAAAGGCAGGAGTTCGGCAATTGGTGTCGCAGTTGTTGGAGTTGGTTACTGGGGGAAGAACTTAGCCCGCAATTTTTTTGAATTGGGCTCGCTCAGTGCGCTATGCGACGAGAGAGAGCCTGTCGAAGTAAACTGCAATCGCCAATATCCGGATGTCAGATTTTATCGAGAGTTTAGGGACCTACTATCGGATCCAGAGATTACAGCGGTGGCATTGGCGACGCCAGCCGCGTCTCACTTTGAAATGGTAAGAGCAGCACTAAAAGCCGGAAAAGATGTATTCGTTGAGAAGCCGCTTGCTATTGACGTAAAACATGGGGAGGAATTGGTAGAAACAGCTAAGGCGACCGGAAGAATTCTAATGGTGGGCCATATCCTTCGATACCATCCAGCAGTTGTGAAATTGCAGCATCTCGTTTGCGATGGTGCGCTGGGAAAGATCAGATACATATATTCCAATCGTCTGAACATCGGCAAAATACGGACGGAGGAGAACATTCTGTGGAGCTTTGCACCGCACGACATCTCAGTAATGCTATCGCTCCTCAATGAGATGCCAGTCCGTGTTTCCTCGCAAGGAGGGGCTTGGCTAAATAATGGTATATCTGATGTGACATTGAGCCATTTCGAGTTTCCGAGCGGAGTTCAGGCGCACATTTTTGTAAGCTGGTTGAATCCCTTCAAAGAGCAACGTCTCGTTGTAGTGGGATCGGAGAAGATGGCTGTATTTGATGACACCGCCGATCACAAGCTTCTGCTCTATCCGCACAAAATCGAATGGCTGAATCGCGTACCGACGGCGGTGAAAGCGTCGGCCGAAATCATTGAAGTGCAGGATCGTGAGCCGTTACGTGCCGAATGTCAGCACTTTATAGAATGCATTCAAGGCAGGACAGTTCCTGTGACCGACGGCGCAGAAGGACTTCGCGTATTGCGTGTGCTGGATTCTTGTCAGCGTGCTCTGCTCAATGATCCGGCCAATCTGATTACTTCAACTGAGAATAGCGCAAAGAAAGCGCCGCCTTACTTTGTACACGAATCGGCATATGTTGACGAAGGCGCAGAGATCGGTGAGGGAACTAAGGTGTGGCATTTCTCTCACATCATGAAAGGAGCGCGAATAGGCCGGCGCTGTATTGTTGGCCAGAACGTAAACATCGATAATGGGACGGCGATCGGAGACAACGTAAAGATTCAAAACAACGTCTCCATCTACACGGGTATAGTGATCGAAGACGACGTATTTCTGGGGCCTTCCTGCGTTCTGACAAATGTTTCAAATCCGCGTTCACAAATAAATAGGCATTCTTTATATGAGAGTACACATTTAAAACGTGGATGCACTATTGGAGCCAATGCAACCATTGTGAGTGGCGTTACCATTGGATGCTATGCATTCGTTGGTGCGGGCTCGGTTGTGACCAGGGACGTACCGAACTTTGCATTAGTGATGGGAAATCCCGCGCGTCAGGTTGGGTGGATGAGCCGGCATGGCCATCGTCTCAATTCACCTGATAGAGACGGAATAATGCGGTGTCCGGAAAGTGGCTACCGGTATAAAGAAACATCTCATGGCATTCTTCAATGCCTCGACCTGGACGTCGAAGCCTCATTGCCTGCGGAACTGAGCGTCGGCATCAAATCTTATAGGGAGCTGAAAAGAGAAAGAGGACATTGAGCATGGATGTACCATTGCTGGATCTAAAAGCACAGTACGCGACTATACGGACGGAAATTGAATCTGCTGTGATGGGCGTGTTTGAATCTCAGCACTTCATTTTAGGACCTATCGTTGAGCAATGCGAGAAGACAGTCGCTGCTTATTCTGAATGTTTGTGGGGGGTCGGAGTTTCATCAGGGACTGATGCACTCCTCGCGTGTCTCATGGCCGAGGGTATAGGTGCCGGGGATGAAGTCATCACAACCCCTTATACGTTCTTTGCCACTGCTGGGGCAATCGCTCGTCTGGGTGCGACGCCAATATTTGTAGACATTGATCCGGTAACCTACAACATCGACCCTTTGCAAATCCCGACGAAGATCACGAAGAAAACTCGTGCCATCATTCCGGTGCACCTCTATGGACAGATGGCGGACATGGATCCGATAATGCGTCTGGCTGATGAGCACGGATTGGTGGTGATTGAGGACGCTGCCCAGGCAATCGGTGCTGAATATAAAGGCCGACGCGCTGGTTCGATTGGGCATTACGGATGCTTCTCGTTCTTTCCTTCAAAGAACCTTGGTGCTGCTGGTGACGGAGGGATGATAGTGACAAATGACGCTCAACGGGCAGAAGGATTGCGACGTCTGCGAGCGCATGGTTCCGGGCCGAAGTACCATCATAAAATTGTGGGAGGCAACTTCCGCCTTGATGCACTTCAGGCGGCCGTAGTGTCCGCCAAAATGCCGCATCTTGACTCATGGACAGCTGCTCGTCAATCGAACGCGAAGAGATATAATCAGCTTTTCAGCAACGCTGGGGTGTCCATAGGTTTACCCGAGATAGTTACTGATCGCCATATTTTCAACCAGTATGTTATCCGTGTTCCCAGCCGTGATGAATTGCAGGCTTATCTTAAAAAACAAGGCATTGGAACAGAAGTGTACTATCCATTGCCCATGCATCTGCAGGAGTGTTTTGCTTATCTGAGGAATGGCCCTGGCGATTTCCCAAATAGTGAGCGGGCGGCGAAGGAAACTCTTGCATTGCCGATCCACCCTGAGCTTACTGAGCCACAAGTGCAGTTTGTTGTAGACCATATCTGTAAGTTTCTCGAAATGATTGCGGACCGTGATGATGCAATCTCAGCTGTTTCGGGTACCTGAATCGGTATCTAACAGTTATTCCCAACAGTGAATCGAGCGAAATGCGATTAGATGAGCCTAAGATTTCAGCTCTTCTGTCGGGAAATGGTTGCGCTGACGATTTTGCCTTGCCTATTGCCCGAGTTAACAACAGAAGTGATCTAACAAGTGCTCACGCAGTGCTGCGCAGAACTGCAATGCGGTTCTTTGGCTAAAAGAATAATGATAAACGCGATTACAAAATGAACACCGCTCGAAATATCAGGCACGGAGTTCGTCATGAAGAAGCAGAGTATCTGTATCGTCACATCGATTCACCCGGATTTCGATTCCCGAATTTGGAAGCACGCGCGGGGATTAGCTGCGGCAGGTTTTGATGTGCATCTGATCTGTCCCTGGAACGTACCAGATGGGTATATTCGAGACGGCGTCCGTTTTCATCCGTTCCTCCCTGTATCGCGCAGATTGGCGCGGCCGTTCATTATCCCCGTTCGCATTTCGCGCAAATTACTGAGAGTGGTACGAAGCATCGACATCATTCACTTCCACGATATTGACATTGTTCCTTTCATGACCCTGTTGTCATTCTTTAAACGGGTTGTCTACGACGTGCATGAGAACTACCCTGATGAGATGATGATGCGGTACTACATTCCCAATTCACTCCGTCGCGTACTTCGGGATGCAGTATATTGGGGTCAATTTATTTGTTCGATGAAGATACGCAACATAGTGTTAGTTGCGCCGTCCTGCGATTCGGGGTTTACAAATCCGCACCTCAGAAAAGTATATGTCGGCAATCTGGCGAGTTTGGAATTGCTTAAAACTGTGGCGCCCGATTACGAATGCCGAAAGCCGGCCGTCATCTTTACTGGATCCCAATATTTAGATAACGGCACGCTCCTTTATTTGGAGATTGCCGAGCAGTGCAAAGATGTCATCCCCGATGTACCTTTTTACATGACAGATCGATTCGCGGATCAGGAATTTCGACAACAGGTTCTCAATCTGATCAAGTCGAGGGGGCTTTCCAACGTGCAGTTCTTACCAAACGTAATACCGCACGAATTGATGCAGATGCTGAATCGTGCGACAATCGGGGTCTTGCCGAGTTTGCGTGTTCCGAAGCAGATCAAAGCTCTTCGCACGAAGCTGTTTGAGTATCTTGCCGCTGGACTTCCAATCGTCGCAAGTGATCTCCCCTACGAGATAACCATCATAGGAGAGAACGATTGTGGCATATTGGCGCAACCGGAAAAACCGCAATCATTCGCGGATGCAATCATCAAGCTCACGCGGGACAGAGCACTGGCGGCGCGTCTTGGAAAGAATGGACAGAGAGCATTTATCGAGAAATACTCGTGGGAGGGCGAGCTTCCAAAGTTGCTTGCATTCTATGATAGGATTCTGCAGAACTAATCGTGGTCCCCATTCCAAATGCTTTTTTTGAGCAGTATTAACGAAGTTAGCTGCTTGATCTGAATTCTGAACCCTTGTATGAAGCAGTTGATTTCAAAGATTATCGACCGATGGTTGCCGCAAGGCAGCTTTACGCGAAGTGTTTCAGTTCTGGCTGGCGGAACGATGACGGCTCAAGTAATGGCGATTGCGGCGTCCCCGCTGCTGACGCGTATCTACCAGCCGCGCGATTTCGGAGCACTTCAGATATTTATCTCAGTATTGGGTCTGGCAGTAGTAGCTGCTGCTGGACGCTACGAAGTCGCTGTACTTCTGCCGGAAGACGACCAGAGCGCAATCGATATCCTTGCATTAGCTGTGCTGTGCGTGTGTATCTCAACTATGGTTACCATCGGTCTCGTGGTTGTTTGTCACTATCGATGGATACTTCCAGTCAGTATGCTGGTTTTGAAAGACAGCTTATGGCTTCTGCCTATTAGCGTACTCGGTGCAGGATTATACCAGGCGCTTAGTTACTGGGCAATGAGACGGGATCGTTACGCACAGATTGCTGCCACTAAACTTACTCAATCTGGCGTTCAGGTGATGACACAGCTTGGAGCAGGGTTTGTTACCCATAGCACGTTTGGATTGCTACTAGGAGATTCCCTCGGACGTGTCATGGGAAGTGGCCGCTTTCTGCGCGATCTTTGGGTAGAGGATGCTGATAAACTTCGCGCTATTCGCATGTCTAACATGATAAGGCTTGCTGGACAATATCGCGATTACCCGCTGATTTCCATGTGGGGAGCATTGATCAATATTTCCGGGCTGGCTTTGCCATCCTTGTTCCTAGCCCAATATTATGGTTCTCAGCAAACCGGCTGGTTTGCTCTGGTAAACCGCGCTCTAGGTGTTCCGGCAGCGTTCATTGGTTTGAGTATTTCGCAGGTCTATACGTCCGAGGCCGCAAAGCTTGCCCGATCCGATCCCAAACGCCTTTTATATATTTTCCTAAAAACCACCCGCAGAATGGTTTATCTCGGGCTAGTCCCTTGCGCTTTATTTACTATTACTGCTCCTTGGCTATTTCAAGTTATCTTTGGACATGAATGGCATGAAGCAGGAGTATATGCCAGCTATCTCGCATTCATGTTTTATGCTAGCTTCATCAATTCCCCAGTCACCATGACATTGAATGTTCTTGAGCGGCAGCGGTCTCAGTTTGCTTGGGACGCTTCCAGGCTTATCGTTACCTTAGCTTCGATTGCTCTGCCTTATCATTTCGGCTATGGAACCAGAGTTGCAATCTTTGCCTATGGCACAGCTATGACTTTTATGTACGGTATTCATTGGACGCAATCATATTATGCGATCAGGCATCGCGCGAACAGATTGCCTGTTACAGCATTATCGACTGGCTAGGTGATCTCCTCTTTGAACATATAGAAAGCTAAAGCTGCCTTCCGAATCTAATTTGACTATGACGAAGTTGAAGAACGTCCTGAACACAATTCGAAATATTCTCATGTTTCATGTTCGGTATCCATGGATCAAATACGGCAGAAATGTACATGTGCAATGGTCCACAACATTTTGGGCTCCTCGACGCAAGATTCGCTTAGGCAATAATGTCGGCATTGGCAGACACTGCATCATCGACTCCGACCTGACGATTGGCAATGATGTGCTGATTGCTTCTCATGTAGCGCTTCTCTCACGATATCCACATCGCTATGACGTGGTGGGTACCTCTATGTTCCAATCTCCGCGCGGCGATAAAGGCGAGATCATCATCGAAGATGATGTATGGATTGGATTTGGAGCTATAATCATGTCCGGTATTCGAATAGGACGCGGCAGCATCATCGCGGCCGGATCCGTCGTTCTAAATGATGTGCCGCCATACAGCATTCTGATTCAGAAACGAAACCAGGAGCTAAGAAGAAGGTTTTCATCAGAACAAATCAAACAACATGAAATAGAACTTCGGCGGGCGGGAGTGATTTTAGAGTAAAAATCAGATCATCATTATCTTGGGCGATTCCGGATTGCTCGTGGTAAGCCTCTCCATACAGCATTTTGGCCTATTCAGGAGAAATGTATTTCTCAGAAGCAGAAGCATTGATCTTAGACCTTTCTACTGGGAATGGATTTCTCTTGACGCCATTTATTCTTTCGTATCCCTGCAAGACTCATAACGATTCTGAAAATGGCCATTGCTACATGTTTGGCAAACTAAAAGAAAAACAATTAGCAGTTGCTACCATATAAGGCAGCCTCATTTCCGTATCAAACAGGTACAGATGTCAATCTAGATATGCAAGAAATACTTAGGATTTTAGTTAGCTTCAAAAATGAAGACCAAGACTACCAGTAATAGCCGGACTTTCGTTATCGGGTGAAGTTAGGGTCTTTGCATAGAAAACCATTGAGATATCGCTCGTTCTTTCCTGTGACAACAGCTCGGTAAAAACATCGGGTGCGCCTGTATGCGCACCCATTTTGTTTTTCACCGATGCTCTATGATTTACAACGAGCTCATGTTTAGTAGAAACTCCGCGTTATTTCGTGCCTTACCCAGCTTGTCCACCAGAAGCTCCATGGCTTCGACTGGAGACAGCGGATTGAGTACTTTGCGGAGGACCCAGATGCGACTCAGATCTTCCTTGGGGATGAGCAGCTCTTCCTTGCGCGTGCCCGAACGCTGGATATCGATGGCCGGGAAGACGCGCTTGTCGACCAGCTTGCGGTCGAGGATGATTTCCATGTTGCCCGTTCCCTTGAACTCTTCAAAGATGACTTCGTCCATGCGCGAGCCCGTATCAACCAGAGCTGTGGCGATGATGGTCAGCGAGCCACCTTCTTCAATGTTGCGGGCTGCGCCGAAGAAGCGCTTCGGCCTCTGCAGAGCATTCGAATCGACACCGCCCGATAGAACTTTGCCTGAGGGCGGAACGATAGTGTTGTAGGCGCGCGCGAGTCGCGTGATCGAGTCGAGCAGGATCACGACATCGCGCTTGTGCTCGACCAGTCGTTTCGCTTTTTCGATCACCATTTCGGCTACCTGAACGTGGCGAGCAGCCGGCTCATCGAAGGTTGAGCTGATGACTTCGCCCTTGACCGAGCGTTGCATGTCGGTCACCTCTTCCGGACGCTCGTCGATGAGCAGTACGATGAGGACCACTTCGGGGTGGTTTGTCGTAATGGAGTTGGCGATGGCCTGAAGCAGCATCGTCTTGCCGGTACGCGGCGGGGCGACGATCAATCCGCGCTGGCCTTTGCCGACCGGCGTAAGCAGGTCCATGACGCGGCCGCTGATGTTATCGCGAACGGTCTCGGCCTTGAGGCGTTCCTGCGGATAGAGCGGCGTCAGGTTGTCGAAGAGAATCTTGTTGCGCGTCTCTTCGGGCGACTCGAAGTTGATGGCCTCAATCTTGACCAGCGCAAAATACTTTTCGCCTTCGTGCGGTGGGCGGACATTTCCGCTGATCGTGTCGCCGGTTTTGAGATCAAATTTGCGAATCTGGGAAGGCGAAACGTAGATGTCGTCGGGGCCGGGCAAATAATTGTAGTCCGGTGAGCGGAGGAAGCCATAGCCGTCGGGCAGGATTTCCAGCACGCCCTCGGCGAAGATATGGCCTTCTTTTTCGCTTTGCGCTTGCAAAATCTTGAAGATAAGGTCCTGCTTGCGGAGCCCGCTGGCACCTGGAATTTCAAGCTGACGAGCAATTTTGCTCAGTTCTGTAATGTTTTTTTCTTTCAGTTCGGAGATGGTCATTGTCACCTGCGGTGGGTAGGTTGTTTGGGAGGTGTTTTTTTCGGGAAGGAGTCTCTGGATACGGCAGATTTCAGTTCAACAATACCACAACAAAGCCTGCACAGCAGGCCGCGCTTACGCCGCGCGGCGCTGCTGGACCTTGCTCTTCTCTTCAACCACGGGGGTTTCCGCTACCGGATTCGAGTAGCGAAAACGAACCATAACTTCATTGGTCGTGTCCTGCACGCGAGTATTGGGCTTATGCAGCTTGCGTGTCGCCTTGGAAGCCAGCTGACAGAGCTGATAGCGATTGGAAACGTGGGTCAGAGCCCCAAAAATCAGATCAGAACGCATCGTATTTTCTCCTTCATATTTCAGGTTTTACGATCCTTCGCTCAAAAACGGGGCAGTGGATCGTCGGTCGTCGAAACCACACCAGCTTGCAACTGTGAGTTTGTTTCGCTTCCCTTTTTTGGAATCTTTACTACTTAAGACGCATTCGCATGCGTCTGAGATCAATTTTTTTGCCAACTTTTCATCTTTTTTTAGGACAGCGGTATCGTTTCCACTCCGCTTTTCTCACAAAGTTTCAGACTGATAAGCGGCGCACTACGATTCCCGGCGATACTGCACCGGGCCAAAACCAAATTTTTTTGTCTGGATCTGGGGTGAAAATGACTTACGGCAGACAGACGAACTGCAATTTTTTCCTGCGGCCTCTTCACCAAATCGGCACTTTGTAAAGGTTAAAACGCCGGAATGTGGCAGGTCAACACTTTTTTCATAGGTTGGAGAGATTTCTTCTCCACGAAATGGAATTTCGGGGAAAAGAGGGATTTCCGCTTTGCTCGGAGCCCATGATCTATTTTAAGTCTAATTGAATCAGTTATATGTTCAATATCCAATTTTCCATAGAGCTTCCGCCAGATTAAGTAAGCCTTGACATTTCATTAAATTGTATTAGTGTACTAACACAAAATGCGGGTACGAGTCCAACCCGGCCTCGGCACACCGATTTACTTGCAGATTGAAGCGCAGGTAAAGCATGCCATCGCCGCTGGAGCGCTTCAGCAGAATGATCTACTGCCTCCGGTGCGGAAGCTGGCCGCCGAGCTCGGAATTAACCCGAATACCGTGGCCCGGGCGTACCAGAACCTGGAGCGGGATGGCATTCTGCGCACAGTCCCGGGGGGCGGGTGCTATGTCAACGGGCAAAGCTCCGGTTTGCTCAAATCGGAGAAACTTCGCCGCCTCAAGCCGCTCGCCACGCAACTTGCTGTGGAAGCCAAACAGCTGCTTCTGCCCTGCCATGACCTTATGCTGCTGCTTGAAACCGCATACAACGAACTGGAAGAAGCGCAATGACGATCTCGGTATGCAGTTCCGGCTCGTTGAGATGCTGAGAAGAGATCGTCTATCCCCCTGTATGCCCGCTATCTATCAATAAAAGCCTCATTTCTTCCTGTAGTGCAGGCTCTAAAAGGCGCTACTCTGTTTCAAAGCTGCCAATGCACGGAAGATGAGAGCCAGGGATCAAAAACTGATTGTTTCACTGCTGATATCCGTCGCAGCGGTTCCATGTCTGAAAGCAAGCGGACAGGCATCGTCGCCAAATCCGGTTTCCGTTGCTATACCAAAACCATCTGACAACGCGAATTTGACAAAACCTGCCTCGCCTCAGGCGCTCTTCGACTTCAAAGAGTCTGATATAAAGTTCAGTCTGCAAAGTCTGATGAATACGCTTCGCGACTCGAAGCACGAAGGCTGGGTGCTAGCTGCATATCCTGACCCAAAGACCAGACACCCGCTTATCGGCGCGGGGTTTGGGCTTGACGTTCCGGAGAGAGAGCATCCGCAGACGGATCCACTCAATCCGCATCCTTTTACCGAGCCGTCTTCGGCACAGCTATGGCAGGCTGCCGGACTCGACCCCGATCTGCTGCAGCGCATTCTCGATCGCTTCGACCGGAATATGAAGACGTGGTCCAAGAAAAAATACCGCAGAAAAATCAGGACGCGCTCGCTCGAGTCGGAGATCACCAGCGAAGAAGCAACCAAACTGCTGCGCATTTCTTCGATTCAGGCCATCCAGAATGCGCGCGCCTACTGCCGCAATTTTGACCAGCTGACCGGTCCGCAGCAAATGGCATTAAGTCAGCTTGTATTTCAGATGGGCGTCAATCTTCAGGAGTTCGTCCAGTTCCTGGGCGCTATCAATGATGACCTGCCGCAACCGGCGGACAAGCTGGGCTCCACTCAGGATTACTGGAAGGGTGTGCAGCATACGCTGATTGAAAGCGATTGGGCGAGACGTTACAGGACGCGCGCCGCTACTGTGATTGCGATGTTTGATCCGGATTACCTCAATGATCCTCGGGCTGCGGAATTACGCGTTATGCCGGTGCAGCACAGGAGGCGTCACCGCAGCCGAAAATCGAGGTCTGCGACAGCAAGGAGAAATTCAAACACCGCTCGCCTGCTCTCGAATACGAAGACCTCCGGTTGACGATGCTGCTCACCGAACATCAAAGCTCGCTTCATCTGTAGCGAGCGAGCTGCCGCCGATCCATACGGTGTAATGCGTTGGCTCGATAACCGCTTTGCTCTGTACGTTGTAGAACGAGAGCTCAGGGAATCCGAGATTGAAGGAGACCTGCTTCGACTCTCCCGGTTGAAGCGTGACTCGCGCAAATCCTTTCAGGCTGCGGACCGGCTGCTCAACGCTCGCACCCTGGTTACGCACGTAGCACTGGACGACTTCAGTCGCGGCGCGGTCTCCGCTGTTGGTGACGGTGGTGGTTGCCGTGATGAGCTTTTGCCCGTCTTTTCGGTTGGCTTCGCTCTGAGTCAGCGACACATGCGACAGGCTTACCTTGCCATAAGTAAACCGTGTATAGCTCAGGCCAAAGCCGAAGGGAAACAGAGCGTCGTTGGGGGCATCGATGTAGCGGGATACGAAGCGCGAAGCCGCGTCCGATGGAGGCTTTGTCAGGTCAACATGAAGCGCGGGCCGGCCTGTCGGGAAATGGTTATAGTAAAGCGGCTCCTGTCCGACGGCACGCGGAAAACTCATGGGCAGCTTGCCGCTCGGTGAAACATCGCCGTAAAGCACGTCAGCAATTGCTGATCCCGCTTCGGTTCCGGGAAACCACGTCTCCATAATTGCAGGAATATGCCGCGCCGCCGACGTCAGCACCAGCGGGCGTCCGGAAAAAACCAGCAGGACAATGGGCTTTCCAGCAGCGGCGACAGCTTCGAGCAATTGTTCCTGATTGCCGGGCAAATCCAGATGCGCGCGCGAGCCTGCCTCGCCGCTCATCTCGCCGGATTCACCGAGCGCCATGATGACGACATCTGCCTGCTTCGCAGCATTTACGGCTTCGGCAAAACCATCTTCTGAAGCGCCGAGAATGTCCGTGCCTTTTGCATAGATGACTGATCCGCCGTATTGCTTCGCGCGCGCATCCAGGGCTTGCTTCACCGTGATCACATCAGGCGCGCGGTTTGCGCCGCCCCATGCGCCCTGCATTTCGCCACTGTTGTCAGCAAGCGGTCCGATGAGCGCGATCTTATGCGCCTGCTGCGAAAGCGGCAGCAAAGCGGCATCATTCTTGAGCAGCACAAATGATTCTTCCGCTGCGCGGCGCACCAGGGGACGATGCTCCGGAACGGCAGCGGTGACTTCAGTTCCGCGCGCATACGGATGCTCGAAGATACCCAGTGCAAATTTGACGCGAAGCACGCGGCGCACAGCTTCATCGACTGCGCTCATCGGGACCTGTCCGCTGCGGACCAGGCCGGCAAGCTGCGTGTCGTAGAAGTGCGACATCATATCGACATCCACGCCGGCGAGAAACGCCTTGCGCGTTGCGGTTGCGGCATCGAGGGCGATGCCGTGATTCACAAGCTCCATCACGGCGGTGTAGTCGCTGACGACAAAGCCGTCAAAACCCCACTCATCGCGAAGTATCTTCTGCAGCAGGAACGGGTTCGCGGAAGCAGGCACGCCGTTGAGCGCATTGAAGGCGCTCATGATGGTTGCCGCGCCCGCTTTGACTGCTGCTTCGTAGGGCGGCAGATAGACCTGCCGCAGACGAATCTCTGACATGTCGGTCGTGTTGTATTCACGACCGGCTTCGGCGGCTCCATAAGCGGCAAAGTGTTTGACCGAAGCCGCAACGCTGTCCGGCTTGGACAAATCGTCCTGCTGATAACCGCGAATATAGGCGCGCGCCATCGCCGATCCGAGATATGGGTCTTCGCCAGCGCCCTCTGTTGTGCGCCCCCACCGCGCATCGCGCGAGATATCGACCATCGGCGAGTAGAACCAGCGAATGCCCGCAGTTGTTGCTTCTTCAGCGGACATGTGACAGAGAGCAGTTACGAGATCAGGATCGAATGTCGCTGCAAGCCCCAGCGGCTGCGGATAAATCGTGCGGAAGCCATGAATGACATCTGCGCCAAAGAGCAGCGGAATATGCAGACGGCTCTTTTCGACTGCGGCATGTTGAAATGCATTCGTGCGCTCCGCGCCTATGGTGTTGAGCATGGAGCCGAGGCGTCCGGTAGCTGCCAGGTCCATCGCGTTGACCTGGTTGTGCGCCTCGGGGTTGGCGGCAATCTGCGCGGCGTTGCCCGGCTCTGTGTAGCCCGCATCGTTGTATTGCACGAGCTGGCCGATCTTTTCTTCGAGCGACATCTTCTTTAGAAGATCGTCTACGCGGCGCTCGATTGCAGGAGAGGCCAGTTGCGGATTGGAAGGCGGAGTTCTCTGCGCCGTCGCCATACCACCGGAAAGAAGCGCAGTTGCAGAAAGAAGTGCCGTTATTCTTCGCTGATGATCTCCGCGCCTACAACGATTTATTCCGATTATTCCGACAGATATTCCCACGCAGAAGTTCACCAGCAGCCAGATGGGGATGCGTGGCCCGGAGAACAGGTGCTCGATTTGCTTACGTCCAGCGGTAAGGATTGATAGGGTAGTGAGAGGGATCTTCAACATCTTTGGCCGCTACCTGAACCTGAGATTCCATATGGATTCCCTCGTTTCGCTGCTTTTAATCACTACAACCGCTGTTGTTTCATTGGTTTAGGGATGGTTGCGGGGGTCCGCAACGCTCCGAATTTGCGGAGGCATTACGTTGCCCGTTTCTTCCTCAGAGCCTACCAAATGCCAAGTCCCCTCGGCGACATAGTGCGGTTTCCCAGTTCCGTTCTCCCCGCCATCCTGCGGAAACATGCGGATCTCAGACACATGCTTCAGCAGTTCTGTCCGCGCCTCAGCAGGTTTCCGGTGCATCAGCCCCTGCAGGTTTCCAAGCCGCTTTGTGATGAAGCCCCGGATCTCCGACAGGTGGGAATCGACAGATTCGGTTCCACCCGCCAGTAGCTGGTCGGTGATCTCCCGTAGTTGCTGCTCCCGTTCGTGGATGGCCTCAACAAGGAAGGCGGACGGTCCCGTTTCTGCCGCTGTCGCGGCCAGTCGCTTCAATTCACCTTCGAGTTTCTGCTTGCGCTCCCGCATTTGACCCATCTGGTTCGTAAGCTTGGCAAAGGCGTTCTTCAAATGGCTGTCGAACTCTTCAAGGGCATACTCTACGGCTTCGTGCTTCAAAACCTCGTTCTGCAACTCTTCGAGGAGGCGCCTTTCGAGCCAATCCCGCCGAATCAGCACCGAGTTCTTGCAGGCCCCCCGGTTGAAATGTTGGGAGCAGCCATATTTCGGATAGTGACCATAAGAGCTGTATCCGGTGATGATGATGAGGTTCCCCCCGCACAAGCCACATTTCAGAATGCCACTGAGGAGGTATGGGCTGGTGACCGAACGCGGCAAAAGGCCCTTCTTCGCGCCGCTGTACATGGCCATCATGCGCTTCTGCCTATCCTGAACCCGCTGCCAGATCTCATCTTCGATGATCCGCAGTTCAGGGTGAAGGACGACCCGCCACTCGCTCTCCGGCCTCGGACGCCGTACCCGCTTGTTCGTACCCGGAGTCTTCACGAACCGCGAGGTGTTCCAAACCACCTTGCCCACATAGAGATCACGGCGAAGCATTTCCCGAATGCAGGTCGGACTCCATGTTGCATATTTGTTACCCGACCGGGGCCTCGGCGAAGGGACGCATTCATGATTCAAAGTCTTGGCGATGGTTTTCAGGGACTGGCCGTTGGCTGACATCTCGAAGATGCGGCGGACTACTACCGCCTCCTTCTCATTGATAACGAGCAGTTTAGCGGTGGAGTCATCCGCAGCGACCGTGTCATAGCCAAAGCAGCGCCCCCCGGTGTGGTGACCACGTAAAACTCGCCCCTCCAATCCTCGATGTGTTTTCTTGGCAAGCTCCTTCACGTAGAGGCTGTCCACCATGCCGTGAACTGTTACCAGCACATGCGCCTGTTCATTTTCGGAGTCGATCCCTTGGCTGACTGCGATCAGCCGGATGCCGGCAAAGTTGAGTTTCTCAAAGATTCCTAGTGCATCCTTCGTATTGCGTGCGAGTCGGCTGCTATCGTCCAGCAGGATGACATCGAAGGGACGGCTGGCGGAAAGAGCCGCATCCATTAAGCGACGCAGTCCAGGTCGATCAGCGCCGACTCCGCTTACGGCCTCGTCGGTGTATACGTGATCCTCAGCAAAGGCGAACCCGCGAGCCTTTGCATATTCGCGGCAGATGCGAAGCTGGTCCTCAATCGAAAGCGGACTCTGGAGATCGCTGGAGTAGCGGGCATAAGCGGCACAGCGGAGAGTCATGGTTCATCACCGTCCTTGTCGGACGTTACCTCTGAAACAACAGTGCTTGCAACTCGATTTCGCTGCTCCATTTCCGCCAAGTATTCACTCACCAGCGCGGGGATGATGACGTTGTCCATCCAGGACTTCAGGGCGGGATCTAGCTTCTTGCCGAGACTCGAAGAACGCGCCGAACCGGACCGCCTGTCCGCCGTCGCCTCATGCCCGTTTTTGGCTCTCTCGATCTCCACACAACTCCTCGACGGTCGCCACCGAAAAGAAGCGTAGAGCGCATTGAAGGCAGAAAGCGCGGAAAGACTTTCCACTGCGAGTCCTGAAAGGACACCATCTCCCGTGGTTCGGCCAGCATGGATTGCGGTTGCTTATTGACGCACTGTGCGTAATAATATACGCGATATGCGTAAGGATTCTACTCTGGCGGCGCTCATCAGCCCGACCCGGCAGGGTGTTCTGACCACCTTGTTCCTTCGGCCTGACAAGGAGTGGTATCTGAGCGAGCTGGCAGCTTCGCTCGGAACCGGTCCCTCTTCTCTGCAGCGAGAGGTGGATGCGCTCATTCGTGTCGGCATCCTCAAGAAGCGGGTGGATGGCCGCAGAAGCTACGTCCAGGCCAATGAAGACTCTCCGATCTTTCCAGAACTGCGCGGACTGGTTGAAAAGACCAGCGGTATCGTCCCCATGCTCCGAGACGCTATCAAACGCACCAAAGGGCTGAAGATCGCCTTCATCTATGGCTCGCTTGCTCGTGGAGAAGAGGGAGCCGAGAGTGACGTGGACCTGATGCTCCTGGGTAGCGTGAGCACGATGGACGTAAGTCCGAAATTGCGGTCCGTCGAAGTGGCCGTCGGACGACAAATCAACCCGACCGTGTTCTCACTTGATGAGTTTGCAAAGAAGGTTACCGAAAAGAACCACTTCCTGCGGACGGTTCTGAAAAATAAGAAAATAATGCTGATAGGGACCGAGGATGAGTTGGAAGCGATTGCTCGCGGCGCGAAAGATTCACACGCACCAGTCGAGCAAACAGGAACTCGATGAGCTGCGCGCCGTGGTCAGGCGGGATCTGGCTGACGCGGCTCTTCCGGCGCTCTCCGAGGACCGCAGATTCGCGACGGCGTACAACGCTGCCCTACAAGTGGCGAGAATGGCAACGGCCTGCGCGGGATACCGCGTAGCTGCTGTTCCAGGGCATCATGCTCTCAGCTTTGAATGTGCCGGCATTGCGCTCGGCAAACAGGCTGACAAACTGGTGCTCTTTTTCGATGGATGCCGGCGGAAACGCAACGTGATCGACTACACCGGAGTACAAATCGCCACAGCCACCGAAGCGTCTGAACTTCTCCAACGCGCGGAGGAGTTCAGCGTCCTCGTCGAAAGGTGGATTAAAAGCACGCACCCTCATCTGAGTTGATCCAAAGAACAGCCACTACTCCAAATGCTCGGAACTGGACAGCACCTGCACTTTGCCTAGAACCTTCAACTCGACGATCTCGACGCCTGGTCGCTGACCTCGCACATAAGCAATGACCTCCTCCATACTGAGCGCCGCAAACATTTCTGTCGAACCCGATACTGAAGTTCCATCCTCACCAACCTTTTCACCCCTCACTTCGAGCAAGAGCGCTCGCCGAGGCTGATCTGATGGAGAGGCAACGTCCTGACTTTTGTTCTTTGCCATAACACACTCCGTGGGAAGAAAATTGCGGACCCAACTCACAAAGAATCGGATGCCGCTAAACAGAACGGCTCCGTCGGTTGAACCGCCGAGCCGTTGAAAACAATGTGCCGCATAATACCTCTATTGTGCAGTGCAGTAGTACCATAAAGCTCGGTGGCCAAAAGGGAGCACATTCCTTCCCGGCGCACCGGCAAGACCCCACTTGGAGCGAAAGTGTTCTCCTACTACACACAGGAAGAACGTCGGTTGCTGGAGAAGGCGGCAAAGCTGGAACGCCGCAGTCTGAGCAGCTTTGTCGCCCTCGCCGCCCTTGAGAGGGCGCAGCGGATCGTTGCCGGCAAGTAAGCGCCTAATAAAACGGTTGCCTTCCTTTCGAATTCATAATGCTACCATTATGCAGTGTTCCTCCTGCGCGAAGCCTCCCCTGCAAATCAGCTGACACTGAGCAAACTGCGCTTGCGCTGAGACTTATCTCCTTGTGCCCTGCATGTTCTCTCAGGCACCGCGGGAGAAAGCAGGCCGCGCCCTGCGGCGGACGGGATTCTGCTTCGTCTGACGGCTCAACATTCCCGACAAGTCTAGCAAGCGTGCCGTCAGCCGCCCTGCGGGTTTCGGTTCCCCCTGAAGGTCTACCCCGAAAAAGCATCCCGTCCCACTTGGGAGCGCCCATCTCCCGCGCCCTCCGGGAGTGTGTCCTGAGAGATCACTCCGGGGCCACAAAGGAGATCAAAACCATGCAAGCACAAGTTCAGAGTCAGTTCATCAATTCGATCACGCAGGGTGACTGCATTCAGGTCATGCGGCAGATGCCTGCCGACAGCGTAGACTTCATCCTCACCGACCCGCCGTATCTTGTGAACTTCCGTGACCGCGATGGCCGGACGATCCAGAATGATGCGAATGCCGACTGGCTCAAGCCCGCAATGGCCGAAGCATATCGTGTCCTCAAGCAGAACCGGCTCGCGGTTATGTTCTACGGCTGGACGAAGGTCGATGCTTTCTTCGAGGCATGGAGATCTGCAGGTTTTCAGCCTGTCGGTCACATCGTCTTCCGCAAGACATATAGCTCGAAGCACAGGTTCTTTAGCTATCAACACGAGCAGGCGTACCTGCTGGCAAAGGGCAGGCCGCCCCTTCCGAAGCAGCCGCTGGCAGACGTGATGGATATGCCTTTCAGCGGCAACAAGCTGCACCCGACACAGAAGCCGGTAGTGGCTCTTGCTCCTCTGGTTCGCAGCTTCACTCTTCCAGGCGAACTCGTACTCGATCCATTCGCCGGCAGCGGCAGTTCGTGCGCGGCGGCACTGCTCACAGGTCGCAGGTACATCGGCATAGAGCTCGATGCCGAGTATTTCCATCACGCGTCGGCTCGGCTGGAGCGGGTGAAAGAAAGGATCGCAGCAAGAAGGCGGTCCTCTCAAGTGCTCATTCCCACCATGCGGGGAGTTTGCCCGCGTGCCCAACGCGCCTCAAGGCGACCTGTCGCCTGAGTCGTGATTCTCCGGCCTTGACCCGCGCCGTGCCCGCGTCTTCTTTTGCCTGACATGGTGGGAATGAGCATATCCGCGCAGTTTGCGCGGGGTTCCACTGCCCCCGACCTTCCCTTGTTCAACCCGCCTGCTTCCTCATTGCGATGGTGTCCTGACAGGACACCGAGCGGAAAACAATTCCACGCAATCGCACCCTCCCACGCCCTACCTTCACAACCAGCACGTTCAACCCGAGAGTGGCCACTCGACGGCAAATCACCAAAGGAGAACTCCTGTGGAGAGCACCCGCCTGTCGAAGCGCCGCCCTTTTTCCCATTGGGCGCGCAGCCGCCTCCTCACCCGTTTAGCCGTCCCTTTGCTCCTGTTGTCCTCTGTGCCTCTCTACGCGCAGAGCGGCAGCGACCCGTGGGACAACGCAGTGAACGTCCTCAAAACCGCCTTCACTGGCACGATTGCGACCGGGCTGTCGCTGGTCGCCATCGTCGTTGGCGGACTGATGTTCGCCTATGGCGAAGGCCAGTCCAAGAAGACCCTGGCCGGAATCGTTTTCGGCGTGGGCATGGCAATCGGCGCTGTGAACTTCATGTCCTGGCTCTTCCCGAGCTAGGCCGAACCGAAAGGAGGTGATCCAGTGTCTCGGCCAGCGGACGCGCGCGTGAATCCGGTTTTCAAGGCCATGAACCGCCCGCTGACTGTCCTGGGGGCAGAGCGGCGATTGTTCTTCGTCGCTCTGATCTCGGGAGGCGCCATCTTCTCCCTGCTGCATTCGCTGCTTGGCGGAATCGCCCTGTTCATTGTCGACGTCATCATCGCCCGCATTGCCACGAAGCACGACGTGGAGATTCTGCGCGTGCTTTTCAACTCCGGCAAGTTCCGCCGCCGCTACGACCCCACGAAGTCCGACCCACTCAAAATCCGCATTGCGAGGCGCGATGGTCAAGGTTGAGCACATCACGAAGGACTGGAAGGAAGCGGGATCGTTCGCCTCGCACTTGAACCTTTACGGCTTCTGGGACGAGCACTCGTTTCTGACGAAATCAGGTGATCTCGGCACGGCGCTCCGCATCGGCGGCATCGACTACGAGAGCCTCGACCGCGCTGGCCGCGATTACGCAGTCAAGCGTCTCGAAGCAGCCTTGCGTTCGCTCGACGACCGCTGCCGCTTGTATCAGATTCTCTTCAAGCGCAACAGGCCCGCGATTCCGCACGACGAATATGAAAACCCGCTGGTGCGCGCGGCAGTCAAACAGCGCAGCGCCTTCCTTGCGTCGAAGTCCGACCGGCTCTATTCCATTGAAATTTTCTGGATCGTCATGGTGGACGGCAGCTACCAGAAAACCGGTCTGCTGCACGCGCTCGCAGGTCTGCCGAAGCAGCCGCGCTCATCGCTGCGCACCCTCTTCTCCAGTTACAAGGAACGCACGCTGATCTATGAGCAGATCGAGCGCGACCGGATGCGCCTGCGGCAGAAGGCGAACAGTTTGTGTGGACAGCTAAACGACCTGATGACGGTCGAGCTGCCAGGGGCGGAGGAGACGTTTCGCATACTGCGCCGTCTCGTGAACTTCCGCCCCGCGAAGATCGATGACGCTCCGCTCTCGGCTGTGCGTCATCTTGACTGGCAGGTCTGCGGCTCGGAGCTGGAGGCTCACCGCGGCTACCTGCGCCTCGACGACGAGTACCTGCGTGTCCTCACGCTGAAAGAGCTTCCCGTCGAGACGCGACCCTTGATTCTCAACGGCCTGCTCGACATTCCCGCCAATTTTCACATTGTCACCGAATGGCATCCCGTCACCAACGAAAACGCGCGTAAGGAAATCGCTTCGCGCCGCCGGCACTACCACAACTCGAAAACCAGCTTCGTCTCGAACCTTCAGGACCGCCAGAACACTGGCCTACAGGACAACCTCGTCGATGATTCCAAAGCCGCCGCAGTCGCCGAGCTAGGGAACGCGCTGACGGCGATGGGAATGGAAGGCAAACACTTCGGCGAGTTCACTCTCTCCGCCGTGATCTACGACAGCGACCAGGCGAAGGTGGAACACGCCATCACAGCGCTTCAGAAGTTGTTTACACAGCATGACGGGCTGCTCTACGAGGAACGCTACAACCTGCTCAATGCGTTCTTTGCGACGGTCCCAGGTAACAAGCAGTTCAATCTACGCAAGCAGTGGGCACTCAATTCCAATTACGCCGATCTGTCGTTTCTCTTCACCATGGACGCGGGAGCGCAGTGGAACTCACATCTCGAACGCGAGTACCTCGCTGTTCTCGAATCAACAAACGGCACGCTGTATTTCCTCAACCTTCACTCCGGCGACGTTGCCCACACGCTCCTGCTCGGCGCAACCGGATCGGGCAAGAGTTTTACGCTGGCGATCATCCTTCAGTCGGCGCAGAAGTATGAGCCGCTGACCTTCATCTTCGATCTTGGCGGCAGCTACGAGACGCTGACGCGGGCCTTCGGCGGCACCTACCTGAACGTCGGCCTGAAAAACCCCGGCTTCACGATCAACCCGTTTTCTCTCGCACCAACGCACGAGAACCTGAACTTTATCTTCCTTTTCCTGCGCGTGCTGATCGAAGCTGGCGGGCGCTACGAGTTGACTACCGAGGACGAAAAGGGGCTCTTCGCCGCCATCGAGCGCGTCTACAAGCTGCCCGCAGAGATACGGACGCTGACCAATTTTGTCTCCATCCTCGGGCCTCTCGGCGAGCGCCTGCACCGCTGGACCCAGGCCGGGCAGTTCGGATACCTCTTCGACAACGTATCCGACACGCTCACGTTCTCCCGGTTCCAGACCTTCAACTTCGATGGATGGGACAAGTACCCGGATGTGCTGGAGCCGGTGCTGTTCTACATCCTGCAGCGCGCCTCCACGGAGATCGAGAAGCCGGAGAACACCGCCACCTTCAAAATCTTCGTCATCGACGAGGGCTGGATCTTCCTCAAGAACCGCACTATCCGCGACTGGATCACGCGGGCGGAGAAAACGTGGCGCAAGAAAAACGCCGCGATGGTTCTCGCCACGCAAT
>DATGMQ010000006.1:0-136920 GCA_035293545.1 Alloacidobacterium sp.
GCGGATTCCGGTTCTTCCTTGATCTGCAGAAAGAGCGGGTCACCTCGTCCATTTCCCTCGAAGTAGACCAGATAATCGCGCAGCCCGACTGAACCGGTGCCCACCACTTTAAATCCAACGTCCACAGGCCGATACTGCGCGAAGAAATGCTGGCGTTCTGGTAGAAGGTTCCTTCTGTATTCGTGCAGTGAAGCCAGCACCGCACGCGCCTGCGCTGAAGAAAGCCGCGTCAGCAATGGCTTGCTCTCTTTGAATATTCGCTTGCCTGTTTCCACGCCACGGCTGGTGGCAGGAACAGTCAGCTGCTCTAACGTATGGATAGGCGTGGAGCGCTCAGCTTTCAAGAGGGCCGTAGAAACCGGAGAGATCCGCTGTAGGCGATGCACCTGATAACGCGCCATCTCCAGCACCGGCATTTTCGCAAACATGTCTACGTACTTGCGATAGCGCGCAATCAAGCTGTGTACAGCCTCTTCGCATTGCGTGCGTTTGATGCCGATTTCCCGTCCGGCAAGAACAAGGCTGGTGGCAAGCCGCTTCAGGTCCCACTCAAACGGCCCGCGAATAGTCTCATCAAAGTCATTGATGTCAAAGACCAGCCGTCCATCGGGAGCAGCATAGGCACCGAGATTGCGGACATGGGCATCACCGCAAATCTGATTCACGATGCCGGTGTGCGGCAGCAATGAGAGGTCGGCAGCCATGATTGGTACGGCGCCGCGGAAAAATCCGAATGGTGATGCCGCCATGCGCTCATACTTCAGCGCGATCAGCGAAGGCACGCGTCCGCGCATGGATTCTTCGAGCAGCGCAATCGGATTGTAGCGCCGCTGCTTCGCCTGCCAATGGCAATGGTCCTGCCGCCGCAGTTGCTTGCGCCGCGATTGGCCAACAGCGCGGCGCTCCTCTGAGGTGGAATGTTCGATCATCTTCACCTGCCGTTTGAAACTCCAATGGACGATTATTGTACGGCTGCCCGCAAAATCTGAGCGTCAATTAAATCGCGAGTGTCGGGCGGCAATGCGGGCATTGCACCGCGCTGCGATGCAACCCAGGAGCCCCAGCGGTTTCCCGCCTCATTAAGAACCGCTAACGGAGCGTCCTTTAGATAAAAAGACACCAGCGCCGCAGTGAAGGCATCCCCCGCGCCCACCGTGTCTGCCACTGCTGTTGCAATTCCATGATGGCGATGGTGTGTCTCGCGTGTCACCAGAAGGCTGCCCTGCGATCCCATGGTGACGCAGACCAACTTTAACGGAAAGTGATCAAGCAGCAGGCTCGCGCTTGTAATCAGCGAAGACTCATCCACGCCGGAGTGCTGCGCGAAACCAAGCAATGACATCACGATTGGCATTTCAGGCTCATTCAACTTAAGCAGAGTGGCGTGCTTCAGCGAAATCCCAAGCGACTGCGCGTCATAAAATGGCTTACGAAGATTGACATCAAAGACGCGAACACAGTTTTCCCGCGTCGCCTTGAGGAACAATTGAATCGTCTCATGCGAAACACTGTGCCGCTGCGCCAGCGTGCCGAAGCAGACCGCGTCCGCGTTTGCTGCAAGATCCAGCCATTCAGGTGTAGCTGTTAGAAAATCCCATGCAACAGGCTGGTGAAAGACATATTCCGCCTGGCCGTCGCGCAGCGTAATGGAGACGCTGCCCGTTGCATGTTCGTTATCGCTTTGCAGATAACTCAGGTCAGCAGGCAGAGTCGCAAGATACGCAAGCGCTTCGTCGCCCAGCGCATCGCGACCCACTCGGCTGGCAATGATGCCGCGGTTTCCAAGCCGCGCTGACATGACTGCGAAGTTTGCCGGAGCGCCGCCAAGTTGCTTGCCGCCCGGCAGCAAGTCCCACAGCAACTCACCGAGGCCGACGATGAGCTTTGGTTCGTCGCTCACTTCTTGGCTCCGGCTTCTGCCAATAGCTGCTGCATTTTAAGATAAGCAGCATTCGTCCAGCCGAAGCCCACTTCATTCGTCTTATATCCGGTAGCGACATCGAGCTCTGAAGAGCCGTGAACGACATCATACTTTTCACGAATCGTGTGATCGTGCTCGAAATTGGCTTTAATCGTGTGGCTGAAGCTTTCCGAAAGGCGGCGCGCATCCTTGATATCACCTACTTTCCAGAAACCGGCAATCGCAATCCATGAGGGCGGCGCCCAGCCATATGGCAAATCCCATTGCGTGCCGGAATTGAAGGTGCTCATTGCCAGACCGCCCGGCTGCTCAAACCAGTGCAGTGCCTTCTCCAGTCCTGTGATCTGTTGCTCGTCCGCAAGGCCGGCCCATAACGGATAGAACGTCGTGAGATAGCGGTAAGTCGACTGCTTGTGAGTTATGTAGTCGTAATCAAAATACATACCTTCGTTTGCATTCCACAGGTATTTATTGATTGCTGCCTTGCGCGCCGCAGCCTGATCATTCCACTGTTTCGCCTCATCGGCCTTGTTCAGCTTTTCCGCCATCCAGGCCAGGTCGCGCTCATATTTGTAAAGCAAGCTGTTCAGACAGATGGGCGCATTGTGATGCGTCGATCCGCTGAATGGTCCAAAACGAAAACTCGGATCATAACCCGATTCACGCATGGCCCGGTCGCCGCGATAGAAATCAGCCGAAAGCCAGTGCCCATCCACATGGGCTCGCGCGCACACATGCGAAAGGCTGATGTCGCAGCTTGTCTTCGCCAGTTCAGCTTCCTGCGCTGCAGTCGGCTGGTCCGGACCATCCACCAGATAATCCGTATGCACGTCTGGATGCGCCAGCAGCCAACGGATTACATCCGGATAGTATGTGCTGTCGTCTTCCTGTTCGGGAACTGGCCCCTCGCCCAGGTCGAAATAGCGCGCCAGGCCGGTATCGCCCGCGCGATGAAAATCGTTCAGCCAGAGGTTGTGATCACGCACTGCATATCCATAGGCGCGCGCCAGCCACAGGTCGGCGCGCTTTGGGCTGCTGGTCATGGAAGCAATCTGCGCATCGTAGACATCGCGAATCATGGAAGAAAGAAATGGCGGCTGGGAGCGCGTCAGATAGTACGTGCGATTCGCATTCAGGATGCTGCCATAGTGCTCAATTTCGTAAAAGAAGTTCTCAACCATGCCGCGGGCGAGATCAATACGGCCATCGCGCAGCAACCCGAGCAGGATAAAGTAGCTGTCCCAGCCATACATTTCGTTGAAGCGTCCGCCAGGCACGACGTATTTATTCGGGAGATACAGGAGGCCGGGAACCTTTATGGATCGTGGATCGATTTCGCCGATATGAGTAATACGTTTGGGCAGCCGCTCCACATCGACATTGCATTTCGCGTGGAGAGCAACCACCTGCGGCGGCTCCTCTATTTCCTGCGGCAGATACAGCACCGGCGCGGTCTTCAGCTTGGGATCAATCAGCGAGTTGCAGTCGGTCATTGACCTCGAGAGCGTGTCCCAGGCCTGATGAATATATTGATCGATAGTGGCTGCTGCCGGCGCAGAAGGTGGCTTCTCTGCGACTTGAGCAAGCAACACTCCCTGAGAGATGAAGAGGATTGCAAATCCACGGCGAAGGCATTTCTTCGCCGGTCGAACACTCACCCAACCAACACACAGGCTTAAAATTGCCTCTAAGTCCATAGCGCACCCTTTTTATTTCGAAAGGCCTTGAACGTGCAGGATCAAAATCCCTCGCAGAGTCCACTTGCAACAACCAAGAAGAATAGCCGTTCGAGACGCATCTTGCTATGGATTGCCGTTGTTTTTTTGATCGTGGGGGTCGCGGGCTTTACCGCGATTGAGATCGCACTGCACCGCGCCGAGCCCATTCTGAAGGCCCGCGTTATTGAAACGCTCAGCACCCGCTTCGACAGCCGTGTTGAGCTTGATCATTTTCACGTATACCTCCTGAATGGATTTCAGGTATCAGGCTCAGGGCTACAGATATTTCCCAATCAACTCCAGACGGACAAGCCGCTTTTTGCGGTGGATGAATTTTCGTTCCGCACTACCTGGCATGGTCTTCTGCATACGCCCACGTTCGTCGACAAAATCAATCTAAAGAGTCTGCAGATCAATATGCCGCCAAAAGAAGAGCGGCGAAATATACCGAAACTGCACGGGGCCGGTGGCAATGGAAAAATAAAAATCGTGGTAGGCGAAATATTGGTTGAAAATGCCTCACTTATGCTCGGGACCAACAAGCCGGGCAAAGTCCCTCTGGATTTCGAGATCAGCCATCTCACGCTTCAGTCAGTTGGCGGAGGACAGCCGATGAAGTTCCACGCTATTCTGGTCAACCCCAAGCCAATTGGCGATATCGATACGACAGGTTACTTCGGGCCATTTAATGAGCATAGTCCGGGTGATTCGCCTGTCCGCGGCGAATACAGCTTCAGCCACGCTGATCTCAATACCATCAAAGGCATCGGTGGCATGCTCTCTTCAACCGGGAAATACGAAGGGGCGCTGAACAATATTGTTGTGGACGGGGAAACCGATACTCCAAATTTCAGCGTCGATTCCGGCAACCATCCCATGCCGCTGCATACTAAATTTCATGCGATTGTGGATGGGACGAATGGCGATACTTACCTGCGCCCTGTCGACGCGCAGCTGCTTCATTCCCACATCCTCGCCTCGGGCGACGTCGTTCGTGTTCCGCAGGGTGGTCACAACATCACGCTCGATGTGACGGTCGGACCAGCGCGCATTGAAGACATGCTTAGGCTGGCGGTCAAGACTGTGCCTCCGATCATGGACGGGGATTTGAAGCTCCAAACTAAGTTCTTCCTGCCTCCAGGAAAAGAGTCTGTTTCCCAGAAGCTTCATCTGAAAGGAACATTTCAGATAGCGAATGCCACCTTTTCCAATGACAAGGTGCAATCAAAAGTTGACGAGCTAAGCCTGCGCAGCCAGAACCGGGCCAAAGAAGCGAAGCAGATTGACAAGCAGAATCCGGAGGACATTGCGTCGCAAATGAAAGGCCAGTTCACACTGGATAACAGCAAAATGACATTCAGCAACCTGCAATACAACGTCCCCGGGGCCGATATTGCGCTGAACGGCGTTTATTCTCTGGATGGAAATCAGTTTGATTTTTCCGGCACTGCGCGGCTCAAGGCGAAGGTTTCGCAGCTCACGACAGGTTGGAAATCTTTGTTGCTGAAACCAGTTGATCCATTTTTCTCAAAAGACGGAGCAGGTACACAGGTGCCTATTAAAATCACCGGCACACGCTCAGAGCCGAAATTCGGGCTGGACTTCAAACATAAAGGTGAGAACAAGGACAGCTCCCCCGAAAAGACAGACCATTAAAACCTGAGCAAATGCAGACAATCCTTTGAATGTGTTAGCTTCTCTCACGAAGAGAAACATTCACCAGATAGTGAATGAGGCTGCAGTTGTATCTTCCTGGAGGAGATGTATGAAGCGCATGCTGATCAAATATTTCTGTGTATGGAGCATATTTGTATTCGCCGGATTCCTTTCAGCGCAGACATCCGCCTCACCCGCGCGGCCGTGGTGGAAGGGGGCGGTATTCTACGAAATCTACCCGCGCAGCTTTCAGGATTCGAATAACGACGGTGTTGGCGACCTGAACGGAATCACGCAGCGGCTGGATTATCTGAAGGTCCTCGGGGTGGATGCCATTTGGCTCTCGCCTATTTATCCCTCACCTCTCGTTGACTTCGGCTATGACATCTCCAACTATGAAGACATCGACCCGCAGTACGGAACGCTGAAAGACTTCGACCATCTTGTCGCGGAAGCAAAGAAGCGCAACATCCGCATCATTATGGATCTGGTGTTGAATCATACATCCGATAAGCATCCGTGGTTTATTGAATCGCGCAGCTCAAAGACAAATCCCAAACGCGATTGGTATGTCTGGCGCGACGGCAAAGGCCCCGGCCAGCCGCCAAACAACTGGCAATCGGACTTCGGCCACTCTGCATGGCAGTTTGACCCAAAGACGAATCAGTACTACTACCATAAGTTTTACATTCAGCAGCCGGACCTGAACTGGAACAATCCGCAGGTGCGCAAGGCCATGTACGACGTGGAGCGCTTCTGGATCAACCGCGGCGTCGCCGGGTTTCGGCTCGATGCCATCACTACGCTTTTTGAAGACCCGCAATGGCGCGATGATGCTGAAATCAAAGACGCCAACGGCAAAACCAGCACGAACGACTACGGCGATGTGAAGCTCAGCGACTACATGACCAACAATCTGCCGGAGGTCAATGATGTTCTACGCGAATTACGCCAGGTCGCCGACAGCTACAAGGGTCGCGATATTGTGCTCATTGGCGAAACGTATCTGAGCAGCATCAATGATCTGAAAAAAATGTATGGAGTCAATGACGACGAGCTCCAGCTCCCGATGGACATGCAGGTCGGCTTCATCAATAAGCTCGATGTGGGACTGTTCCGCCGGCGTATTGACGAGGTGCAGAACGATATCGGCAAAAATGAGCCGATGCTGGTATTCGACAACCATGACAATCCGCGCTGGGACCGCTATGGGGACGGCAAGCACAATCAGGACATCGGTCGTGTCATCGCTACTATTCTCTTTGCTACACGCGGCTCGGCACTCTTCTACTACGGCGACGAGATCGGCATGGTCACGACGCCGCCTACGCGCAAGGAAGATGTCCGCGATCCAGTTGGCCTTACCGGCTGGCCCAAATACAAAGGCCGCGATGGAGAGCGCACTCCCATGCAATGGGATGATGGGCCGAATGCCGGATTCACTGGACCGAATGTAAAGCCCTGGCTCCCGATTCCCGCGAGCTATAAAACCGTCAACGTCAAAAACGAAGTCATGGACTTCAATTCGATGCTGAACTGGTACAAGCAGCTCATCGAATTTCGCCGCTCTGTTCCGGCGCTTCGTGAGGGTAAGAACATTATGCTGAATACCAGCGACAACAATGTTCTCTCGTGGCTGCGGTTGGCTCCGGGTCAACCCGCTGTTGTCGTCGCCTGTAACTTCACCGCCCAACCGCAGAAGATCAGCTTCGATCTTTCTTCACAAGGCATCACCAGCAAGCAGGCAAAAACGTTGATGAAAACTCCGGGATCAAGCGACCCTCCATCATTGGATAATGTGCAATTACCACCCTTTGGCGTTTACATGGGCCAAGTGCAGTAGGCTTGTTAGAACTGTTGCCTCCAGGTGGCGAAGAATCTCAGCGATATATATTTGAGATTCTTCGCCCAGAATGACGGACTTTGCTGCAACCAGGTTAGCCTGAAGACGCGCGCTTACCAGCCGGCTTCACTCCGTACGCAGCCAAAAACGTATCCACGACATGCGCAGCCAGATTCGCAGGCAACTTTCCGCCAAAGCGATTCTCAAAAATGTGCCGGTAAAGCATCGGGCCGATCAATAGCGTAATGCCAATCTCCGGATTGAGGGACTTCACCAGCTTGCCGCGTTGCATTCCGCGCTTCAGCATGTCGCGCAACTGCGTACGCGGTCTTTCCAATACGCGCGCGCGCCATTGATCGCCGAACGCGCGATTGCGCGCCGAATACGCGATTAAATGGGGCATAATGCGCTCTTTCATTTCCTCGCGATGTATGGTTGGCTGGTAATTCAGCTGCGCAATCAGGTCAGCGCGCAGATCTCCTGAATCAAATACAGGCGGCTCTTCATCCACGCCATGTAAATAGCTCAATACTTCGAGGCACAGCTTGTCTTTATCTCGCCAATGCTTGTAGATCGTCGCTTTACTCACGCCGGAAGCATCGGCAATCGCATCCATGCTGGTGGCGTCAATGCCGCGCTCAGCAAACAGATTGAGCGCGGCTTCGAGGACGTTGCGATGCGCCGTAATGCTTCGTGGTCGTGCCATTTCTACAACTGAATCTTCGAAAACAGATATGCGCCCAGGGCCAGGAATGCCGCTGCAATGATGGCAAGCACAGTAAGATCCAGTGCAAAGCTGAAGTGCCACGCCCCGATCAGCGCGCCGCGCAGCCCGTCAATTCCATAGCTTAACGGATCGATGCTGGTGATCACCGTGAGTGCCGTAGGCAGGTGCGACAGAGGATACAGAGCGCCGGAAAGGAAGAAAATCGGCAAGACCATAAAGTTCATGATGAGCTGAAATCCTTGCATGTCCTGAATGATCGAACCTAAAGCAGTCCCCAGCGCGGAGAAGACAATCGCTACCATCGCCATGAATCCGAGCGCCGGCAATATGGCGGCCCAATGCTGCGGTCGAAATCCCGAGATCAGACAGACAGCAAAAACGATGGCCCCCTGAATCATCGCCACAGTCGCCCCGCCGAGAGCGCGTCCCAGCATGATCTGCATGCGCGAAACTGGGGCAACCAGCGTCTCCTTCAGAAATCCGAATTGCCGGTCCCATAAAATGGCAATGCCGGAAAAGACTGAGGTAAACAGCACCGACATGCCGACGATGCCGGGCGAAATGAATTGCAGATAGCTTCCATTTCCTGCCCGCTGAAATACCGGTCCTAGGCCGAAGCCAAGCGCTAGCAGATACAGAACCGGCTGACCCAGCGACGCCAGAATCTGCACGCGCGAGCGGACATAACGCTTCAGCTCGCGCAGCCACAAAATATAAATTGCGCTCATCGCCTGCCTCCCCACATCTTTGCCATGACCCGCATCGCGTCTGCTGATGTCGCGCTTTCATCGCGCAGGGACTCTCCGGTCAAGGCCAGGAATGCGCCTTCCAGCGAATCTGTGTTCGTGCTTGCCTTCAGCTCTGCAGAAGATCCCTGGGCGATGATTTTGCCGTGATCGATAATGGCAATGCGATGCGCCACACGATCCGCTTCATCCATGTAATGCGTCGTGAGAAATACCGTTGTCTTCTCCGTCTCATTCAGCCGCTTCACATGCGTCCAAAGCTGGTTCCGGCTTTGCGGATCTAGCCCCAGCGTTGGCTCATCTAGAAACAGAATCTTCGGTGTGTGCAGAAAGCCGCGCGCAATTTCCAGTCGCCGCTTCATGCCGCCGGAAAACTGCTTTACATAGTCGTCGCGACGGTCCCACAGCTCAAAAATCTTCAGCAGGGCCTCGATCCGCTCTGTCCGAACCTTGCGTGGGACGTGATAAAGAATCCCATGCAACTCCATGTTCTCGTATGCAGTCTGCTCGTTATCCAGGCTTGGGTCCTGAAAGACAATTCCGAAGCGCCGTCGCGCCTCTTTCTGCTGGTGCATCGGATTCAGCCCATCCAGTTCAATCGTTCCGCTGGTCGGTTTCAGGAGCGTCGTCAACATCTTGATCGTAGTGGTTTTCCCGGCGCCATTCGGGCCGAGAAATGCGAATATCTCCCCCTGTTGCACGTCGAAGGAAATACCCTTCACAGCTGTAAAGTCGCCAAAAGTCTTCACCAGATTTTCAGCACGAATCATGAGGTCTGTTCCTCGTTCAACAATACTGAACGGTTTAGTTTAATAATGTCAACAGCAATCTGCCTTAGAATGCGGGTTTGACGAAAATTCCACGCTTACAGCGGTATCCTTGAGCAAAGAGCAACAATCATGGCAACCGTAACTGCTTACACCACGCGAAGCAGCACACAACGCATTCCCTGGTATTTATGGTGTGCCGCGCTTGCCGTCACCTCCGTCACAATCGGCGCGCACTGGGATGTTTCCTGGCATCGCTCCATCGGTCGCGATACCTTCTGGACGCCAGCCCATATGGCTATTTATGCCTGCGGAATTCTCGCCGGAGTCTGCTGTGGCTATCTGATTCTCAACACCACCTTCCGCCGCGTCCCGGAGTTGCTCTCATCTTCAGTCGGCGTCTTCGGCTTCCGCGCACCGCTGGGCGCTTTTCTCGCCGCATGGGGCGGGGTCGCCATGCTCACCTCAGCTCCCTTCGACAACTGGTGGCACAACGCCTATGGCCTTGATGTGAAAATCGTCAGTCCGCCGCATACGCTGCTCATGCTCGGCATCTTTGCCATCGAAGTCGGCTCGCTCTTTCTCATCACTGCTGCCATGAATCGCGCTGACGGAGCGCTCTTCAAAAAGCTGCAATGGCTTTTGCTCTATATCGGCGGATTGATGATGGTCCTCACCATGTTTTTCCGCATGGAATATACCTGGGACGTTCGCCTGCACACTGCCGCAGCCTATATTTCTGTTGCCCTCGGCGTGCCGACATATATGGCCATGTTCTGGGAGTGCTCGCGTCATCGCTGGGCGGCGACCATCACTACAGCCTTCTATACGCTCTTTCTCATCGGACTCATCCTGATTCTGCCGCTCTTTCCAGCGGAGCCGAAGCTGGGGCCGGTCTATCAGCCTGTGCATCAATTCATTCCGCCACTCTTTCCATTGCTTCTGATTGTCCCAGCATTCTTCATGGATCTGATATTGCACAAGACACAGTCATGGAAATCATGGCTGACCTCGCTCATAGCAGGCCCCGTCTTTGTCCTTACACTCGTAGCTGCAGAATGGCCCTTCGCCAGCTTTCTTATGACGAATACCGCCAAAGACCGCTTCTTCGGCGCCGGCTATCTTGATTATGGAACTCCATCGTGGAGTCATGCCGCGCTGCGTCAGTTCCTGAGTCCGGAATATGGCTTGGTTCTCTGGAAAGGTCTGGCTTTTGCCATGTTCTATGCAGCGCTCAGCACATGGCTGGGTATTGCGCTCGGCAAATGGATGCGGAAGGTGCAACGCTGATGTCCCGCTGGTTTGCCTGGGCCATTTTTTTGCTTTTTGCCTTGCCTGCCAGCGCTCACGTCGGCAGCCCGGATGTCTACGCCGAAGGCGAAGCTGGCCCGTATAAGCTCTTTGTCGTCATCCGTCCGCCGCTCGTCATTCCCGGCGTAGCCGAGATCGAAGCGCGTTCCAGCACTCCCGGCGTCGACCACATTACCATCACGCCTATGCTTCTTACCGGCGACGCCTCAAAGCACCCTCCTGTGCCCGATACGATGACCAGGCCATCCAATGACGCGCAGTTCTTCACTGGCCACCTCTGGATCATGGCCACAGGGTCCTGGCAGGTGCGCTTCGTCGCAAACGGAAGCCAGGGACAAGGCGTCCTCTCGATTCCGATTCCCGCCACTGCCATCGGCACACGCAAAATGCAGCGAGGCATGGGCTTGATGCTGGCCCTGCTCGGAGTCATCCTCGTCCTTGGCATGGTAGGTATCGTAGGTGCAGCTGCGCGTGATGCCCAACTGGCTCCGGGAAAAAATGCTCCCCCCGACCGCCGCCGCCGCGCATTTGTAGCCATGACGGTTGCATTCATTATCCTTGTCGCTGGAGTTGTGCTCGGCGGTAAATGGTGGAATGCTGAGGCAGCCGACTACGCTTCATACATTTACAAGCCTTTGCAGATGCACGCGACCCTGCAGCCGGACAATGTTCTCGACCTGAAAATGCAGGATCCAGGCTGGTTGAGCGCTCGCAAGCTCGACGACTTTGTGCCCGATCACAATCACCTCATGCACCTCTACGCCATTCGCTGGCCCGCAATGGACGTTGTTTTTCACCTGCATCCCGATCAGGTCGGCTCCGGCGACTTCCAGCTTGCGCTGCCTTCGATGCCCGCAGGAACTTACAAGCTCTATGCCGATGTAGTCCACGCCAATGGCTTTCCGGAAACGCTGGTCTCGTCTATCACCGTGCCTTTTGTCCGCGGCCGTGAGCTCGCAGGAGACGATGCCGAGGGCACAACTACGCCTCTTAAATGGAATGGCGAAGGAACACAGACCAGCACGGCATACAAGCTTCCCGATGGCTACACCATGATCTGGAAGCGACCCAATACGCTGACGGCAAAGAAGCCCGAAGATTTCACTTTCACTCTGCTCGATACAAACGGTCAGCCACCGAAAGACATGGCTCTATACATGGGAATGGCCGGCCACGCCGCCTTCGTAAAGACCGATGGAACCGTCTTCGCCCACGTCCATCCTTCAGGAACCGTCTCCATGTCCGCGTTCATGATGGCGCAGTCAGAAAACGGCAGCGCTAATAACAGCATGTCTGGCATGAAAGACATGCCGGGAATGGATATGAGCGGCTCGCAATCCATTCCCAGCACCGTTGGCTTTCCTTACGGATTCCCTACACCCGGCAACTACCGCATCTTCGTGCAAATGAAGCACGCAAACGTGATCGAAACTGCGACTTTTGATGCGCAGGTACAGTAGAGTTGCATTAACATAAAAGGGTTTGTCAGTCTGCGTGTAGCGAAAGATTTGTTTTCCTCACAGCGCAGGCTTGTCCCATTCTGTCAGGACGAACTCGCTCAACGATCTCCTCTGCCGTGGAGATATCTCCTGCGCTCGCAGCCGGTCTTGCAAAGTATTCGGGTCCCCCAGATATCCCAGCGCCGTTACTGCGCCGACATCATAGTCTTCAGAAATAGTGAAGGCCTTCCGCGCTTTCGCGTGATCGTAGCCAGCCATCGAATGGGTGTGCAGCCCCAGAGCCGTAGCCTGCAGCGAAAGATTCGCTGTCGCCGCTCCGGTGTCGTGCAAGGCATGGTAGTTCGGGTTTCCGTTCTGAGCGAACTTATTGCTCGCTACGGAAAGAATCAGCACCGGCGCGCTTCTCGCCCATCCCTGGTTAAACTCGACCAGTGAATCGAAAATCTTCCGGTAAGTTGTATCTCCGCGCCGACCGAGAAAAAAGCGCCAGGGCTGTTCATTGTACGACGAGGCGGCCCATCGCGCTGCTTCAAAAATCTTCTTAAGGTCGTCATCTGATACGGGTTTGTCAGCAAAAGCTCGCGGACTCCAGCGGCGTAGAATAAGGCCCTCCACTCCCGGCACAACAGGAGCATGCTTCAGTCTTTCAACTTCTTCAGGTGTATGCGGCACAGCAGGAAACTCCCTTCCAGAAAAGTTGTTGCAACAGTTTAGATTCGTCAATCTGCGATGAAGTCGCCGTCAGATCATGAAAATCTGTATGATGGGCCTTCCAGTTATCCTCGGGAGAGACTTGCCTTGAAGATGAGATACCTTGTCCTCGGTTTGCTTGCCGCTTCAGCCATTGCCAGCCTTGCGCAAACCCGGAGCAAGCTCTCGTCCAAATGGGAAGAGCTCACCGGTCCGGACTTCATCACTGCGATCCATCAGGCGCAA
This sequence comes from Alloacidobacterium sp., assembly GCA_035293545.1. Taxonomy (GTDB): domain Bacteria; phylum Acidobacteriota; class Terriglobia; order Terriglobales; family Acidobacteriaceae; genus Alloacidobacterium. Next base: position 13,086 of record DATGMQ010000006.1, read on the forward strand.
GGCGTCTGCATGCTTCCTTTTGGAATTCTCGAAAAACACGGACCACATCTGCCGCTGGGCAACGATCTCATCAACGCCCGTTACGTGGCTGAACATGCCGCGGAGCAGGAATATGCCGTCATCTTTCCCGCGTACTATTTCGGCCAGATTGCTGAGGCCAAACACGAACCGGGCACGGTTTCCTACAGCATGCACATGCAGCTTGATCTGCTGCAGGAGACCACCGACGAAATGGCCCGCAATGGGTGCAAGAAGGTCGTGATTGTCAATGGTCACGGCGGCAACGAGAACCTGCTGCCTTATTTCGCCCAATCACAATTGCAATCCAGGCATGACTACGTTGTCTATGTGTATCGCTGGCATGACAACTATCCGGGGCGCCCGGCACTGCACTCCAAAGTTGATATGCATGCCGGCGAATCCGAAACGGCGCACACCATGATCTCGCGCACTGATCTTGTCCATCAGGACCGCGCCCGACAGGAATCAGGTGCCGATCAGGCCCGCCAGCACCTGCCGCAGGATGTCTACACCGGCATCTGGTGGTACGCGCGTTTTCCTAATCACTACTCCGGGGACGGCAGTCTCGCCACGCGGGAACTCGGAGAAGCCGACATGAAGGCCAATGTCAGCGATCTGGCTAATGCGCTGCGCGCGATCAAAGCCGACCAGACCAGCCTGCAGTTGCAGAATGAATTCTTCGACGAGGCACAGCACCCGCTGGACACGAAGCAATAATAAGATCAGTTTGCTTTCTGCACTGGTGCATCCAGAAATGCCGTTACAGTAGATGCCAGAAGCGGGGAAGCAAAGATGGTGTAATGCGTCGTCCCCGGCAGAATCGCAAGCCGAGCATGGGACATGCCTGACCCATCCCAACCGCCGTCTTTTTTGCCTCCGCCCAGCAGCTCGAAAAATTCCACCGCATGCGACGTCCGGACGGCATCGGCATCGCCAAAGACCAGGAGTGTCGAAGCGTTGATGGCTGCCACTTCCTTCGACCAGTCGTAGTCGTGCCTGAACATCTCGCCGAGCTTGGTATTTAATACCGGCCAGTCATCGGGCCTTGGCGCAGTGCGGGCGTATAGCGCATACATCGGCGTTTGCTTCATCGATGCTGCAGATTGGGGCCCCATACTGGTCATTCCGGTAATGATTTCCGGATACCAGCCATCGCGGCGAAAGGTGGCCGAAACAACCACCAGTTTTCTCACAATCTCCGGGTGCTGGATTGCAACACGCAGTGCAACTTCGCCGCCTACGGAATATCCCATTACATCTATCTTTTGTATTTTCAGATAAACGGCTAATGCAGCGACATCATCGGCCATCGCTTCGTAACTCATTGCGCGATTGATGTCCGCCGTGCGGCCATGGCCCTGCAGGTCCAGAGTGATTACCGGCCTGTTTTTCGAGAGCAGCGGCAAGATGTCGCCGAACATCTCACCCGATCCCAGGCCACCATGAATCAGAACCAGCGGCTGATCAGGTCCATGGAGATTCCCGTGGACCTCGTAGTACATTCTCAGGCCGTCAACGGGAGCATAGCCCGATTGAACTGCCGCCGCCTGCCCATAAGCCAGCCCTACCGTACCTGCTGAAAACACCAGGTTGCAAAGCATTTTTGCAATGAGAACCGTTCGAAATGCCATGAGCGAAATCTCCTCTGCCTGTACGTCGAACAGAGATAGGCGAAATCGACAAAGCAGCTGAATTTTTTTTTGCCGGTTTCCGGGAATTATCTGTGCGGAGGTGGTCAACCTGAAATCAAATCTTCCAGGAGGCCAAATTTATGCGTCTGCTGGTCGTAGGCTTCAATTGCTCCGCTCATGATGTCGTAATACCAGCCGTGCACCTGTAGAGTGCCTTTAGCCATGCCGGCCGCGACTTCAGGATGGGTCTTGAGATTGTTTACCTGGGCAATGACGTTGGCGTGGATCAGCGCCGTGTGCTGCGCTTTTTCGTCGCCCGTAGGATCACCGGGATCCCGGTACTGCCACGCAGCCTCGACATATTTGAGCCACTTGTCCGTGATCGGGAGACGGCTCATGTCTTTCCTTTGCAGAACTGCTTTGACGGCGCCGCAATCAGAATGGCCACAGATGATCACATGCCGCACTTTCAACACTTCCACGGCGTATTCAACCGTTGCGGAAATGCCGCCGGGCATCTCGCCCGCGGGAGGGACAACATTTCCGACATTGCGGGCAAGAAACAAATCCCCCGGCTCTGTCTGCAGGATCAGGTTTGGGACAACCCGCGAATCCGCGCAGGTAATAAACAGGGCATCGGGAGACTGGCGGTCAGCCAGCAAACGATAATGATCTTTTAATTGCGGGAAAACGTCATTGCGAAAACGAAGATAACCTTTAACCAGATTTTTCATGCCAATACAAATCTACCAAGACCAGCTACTGCTTTCCTGCTAACGCCAGGGAACAGCCTAATTCGTCGTAGTTCCATCCAGTAGCCAGGCACACTTCTCTATGCGCTTTTCGCCATCATGGACAACGAATGTCTTAGGAGCGCCGCTGGCGGTCGTGCTCCAGAGCGAAACCCCGGCATAAGCTCCATCCTTGCGAAGGATGTAATAGATCATGTCGAGGTATCGAATCTTGCTCATGTCACCGTTGTAGTTGCGGACGATGCGGCGCAGAGCTTCGAGTCCTGCTTCCTTCGGCGCCATGCCCTGGCGCATGCAGTCCACAATTGTGTGAGCGCCGGCAACTTTGATGTTTTCTTCGCCTGATCCGGTCGCGCCTGCCGAGCCAATGTCCTGATCGGTATAACAACCAGCGCCGATAATGGGCGAATCGCCCAGTCTTCCGGCAATCTTCCATGCCTGTCCTGAGGTCGTCGTAGCGCCGGACATCTCGCCTTTCGTGTTGATTACCGAGACATGAATGGTTCCGGTCGTCGGCCACAGCACCTGCTCGACTGCAAAGGGACGTTTATGCTCCGGGATGCCGAGATCGTTGGCCATGCCCATGAGTTGCTGGGAGCGAGCGCGAATCACATCCGCCCACTCCGGCCCCGGATGCCGCGGAACCGCGCTGTGGTTCAGCGTGGGAGGCGGGCTGGGTGGCTTGCCTTCAGGACTCGACATGGGAGGTCCCCAGAAATTTCGGCTGGACCGGTCCTCTTTCCAGAGCAGCCACATCTTGCGGGCATCGTCCGAAAGCATGTCTTCGCGTTTGAGGCCGTGCATCACGGCAAAATGCTCCGCCCCCTGGCCGACCAGCATGACATGTCCCGTGCGCTCCATCACCATCTTCGAGACCAGGCAGGCGTGCCGAATATTCTGCAATGCCCCAACGGAACCAGCCATCCGCGTCGGTCCATGCATGCAGCAGGCGTCCAGTTCCACAACGCCCTCCTCATTAGGAAGCCCGCCATAGCCCACGCTGTGGTCGTTTGGATCATTTTCCCGCGCAATGCAGATATGATTGCAGGCATCGAGTGTGTCGGCTCTATCAAGCAGCATCTTGTAGGCTTCATCGATGCTGGAATCGCCTGTCTCGCGGGTGATGATGACCGGCTTCTTCGGCGGTTGCATCTTCTTCACGCTCTCGGCTACCTGGGCATGCGAGGGCTGGCTGATCGCCGCGCCCAACCCTGCTGCTGTCATCGCACTGCGAGAAAGAAAATCACGCCGGGTCGTCATGCATCGCAGCATATCATTCCGTTTGCTCAACTTACGCCTGCGGTTTACTCTGGGAGGCGCTATGCGTCGCTATCTCGTTGTACTGCTTTTCTCTCTCCTGACGGTCGGATCTCTCAAAGCACAGACCAGCAGCTATACGCAGCCGGTTGATACGATTCCCGCAGACCTCCGCGGCAAAATCGATGCAGTCGCCAATAAAGTGCTGGCAGATACAGGTGTTCCATCGGCTTCCATCGCCATCGTTCAGAAGGGCCGGGTTGTCTATACAAACGCTTACGGAAAAGCGCGTCTTGAACCGCCGACGCCGGCTGCGCCGCCGATGCGTTACTCCGTCGGGTCTATCTCGAAGCAGTTCACTGCCGCGGCAATTCTGATGCTCCAGCAGCAGGGCAAGCTCTCCATTGATGATCCGGTCTCGAAGTATGTTCCCGGCCTGACACGCGGCGATGAAGTGACCATCCGCATGTTGCTCTCGCACACTTCCGGATATCAGGATTACTGGCCCGAGGATTATTTGATGCCGCCGATGCGGAAGCCGACAACAGCGCAATACATCCTCGACACATGGGCAAAGAAGCCGCTCGACTTCGATCCCGGTACGAAGTGGCAGTATTCCAATACAAATTTTGTCATTGCCGGCGTGATCGTCGAAAAATTAAGCGGCGAGCCTCTAATGCGCTTTCTACAGGAAAAGGTTTTTACGCCGCTCGACATGAAATCGGTCTACAACACAGATGTAGCAAAGCTCGGCGATACCGATGCCGCAGGATACATCCGTTATGCCCTCGGTCCGCTGCGCCCAGCGCCAAAAGAAGGCGCAGGATGGATGTTCGCAGCGGGCGAGTTAGCCATGCCCGCTCATGACCTCGCGCTTTGGGACATCAGCATGATGAACCGTTCGTTGCTGGCTGCTGATTCCTACAAACAGATGTTCACGTCTGTAAAGCTCAAAGATGGCACTGACAGCGGCTACGGCCTCGGCGTCTTCACCACGCCGCGCTCCGGTCATGCAGCATTGGAGCACTCCGGCGAGGTTTCCGGCTTCGTGTCGGAAAACATCGTCTTCCCTGATGACAAGGCCGCCGTCGTTGTTCTAACGAATCAGGATGCTTCGCCGGCTGCCGGAGCTATTGGCCGTCAGCTTACACCCATCGTTCTCGGCATAGAGAACCGGTCTCCATCGCAGGCCGAAACCCAGGCACTTACCATCTTCCAAGGATTGCAGCAGGGACAGATAGACCGCACGCTTTTCACTGACAACTGCAACGCCTACTTTGACCAGCAGGCGCTCGCCGACTTCTCTTCCAGCTTGAAGCCCCTGGGCGAGCCGAGCACGTTCCATCAGGTAGCTGACGAGCTGCGCGGCGGTATGACCTTCCACGTCTTCGCCGTCACCTTTAAAAACAGTCCACAGCACCTGCGCGTGACCACCTACACCATGCCCGACGGCAAACTGGAACAGTATCTGGTGATTCCGGCGCAGTAGGTATGCATCAGTTTCTGGTGAAATGCATCTATACTTGTCGGCTTGGCTGGAGCGATATCCGGCCTTGTACGATATAGATAGATGAAATAAACGAGGGCGGCGAGCAGGCAATGCCACCAACACAACAAAAAGATTATTACGGCATTCTCGGGGTTAAGAAAACGGCCACTGCGGATGAGATACGCAAGGCCTTCCGCAAGTTGGCGCGGAAGTATCATCCCGACGTCAATCCGGGAGACAAGAAGGCGGAGGAGAAGTTCAAGGAAATCTCCGAGGCCAATGACATCCTGAGTGACGAGAAGAAGCGCAAGATTTACGACCAGTTCGGTTTCTACTCTGACCAGATCGACCCGGCAGCGGCGGAAGCCGCGGCGCGTGCCGGACAACACGGTGCCGGGAGAGGCGGTCAGGAAGTCCCCTTCGATTTCGGAGGTTTCGATTTTTCCGACTTCGCTTCCTCAGGAGCGCAGCCTGGGAATGCGCAGACGGGGGGCAGCTGGGGTGGCTTCCGCGACATCTTCTCAGGCATCTTCAATCAGGGAGGCGGACGCCAGCAGCGCGGCCCCGAACCCGGTACTGATCTCGAATACCAGGCAACCATCGACTTCTGGACTGCAATTCGCGGCGGCACCACGCGCCTCGATGTGCATCGCCAGGAGGTCTGCCCGACATGCAAAGGCAAGGCGACGACAGGCGGCTCGCACACCTGCCCCGAGTGTCACGGCACCGGACAGGTCACTCAGATGGGCGGGCGGATGAAGTTCAACATCCAGTGCCCGCGTTGCGGAGGCACAGGTAAGGTCACGAATGCATGCCCAACCTGCCATGGCGAGGGCACGGTGGCACGGATCGAGCATATCGATTTTCGCATCAAACCGGGAACGCGTGATGGACAGCGTATTCGTCTGGCAGGAAAGGGAAATGCAGGAATAAACGGCGGCCCTCCGGGCGATCTGTATCTCATCATCCGGATCGGTCCGAATCCTGTTTTTACGCGGCAGGTGGATGATATTCACATCACGGTGCCGGTGACGGTTTCCGAAGCCGCGTTAGGCGCCAAAATTGAGGTGCCGACGATCGATGGGCGCGCACAGCTTAAAATTCCTCCAGCCACGCAGTCCGGTCAGAAGCTGCGTATGCGCGAGCGCGGTGTTCCTTCGGCCACGCAGGAGGGAAAACGGGGCGATCAGATCGTAACCGTCGAAATTGTTGTCCCGCACGTTCAGGACGAGCGCTCGAAAGAGATTCTGCGCGAGTTCGCCAAGCTCAACCCCGGCGATCCGCGCGAATCCATTTGGAGCAAGATAGGAAGCGCATAGTGTCCGAGGACCCCCGGATTCGAGACGATGCGAATGAGCTGCTGAACGCCGCCGTCAACTATGCGCGGCGCATGCTGCGCCGGTACGGCGAATTCGGACCGTTCGGGTTTTCTTTGACCGGGCAGCGGGAGATCGTGAATGAAACCGCGCCGCGGAAGAACGTGCCGCCTGACCCGGCTATGCTGCTGGAACTGTTGTATGAGCAGCTGAGAGAACGGGGCAGCAAGAAGGAAATCATCGCGGCGGCGACAACAGCAAACGTCACCATGAGCAAGCCTTCAACGGAAGGCTTCTCGGATGCTCTGCTGGTCGAGATCGAGCACCAAAGTGGGTACTGTATAAAGGCCTTTGTCCCCTACAGAATAGGCGGAGGACAATTTTTTCGCCTGTTGCCCCGGCATATTCGCTTCGGAGCAGTCCAGGTGCAGGATGGAGAGCCGCGATTGTTCGCGCATTGACAAACTATGCCAACAAAACGCAAATCAAAGGGCGCATACATGATCTCGGCAGTGGCCGAGATGTATGGCATTCATCCGCAGACGCTGCGTCTTTACGAGCGTGAAGGGCTGCTGAAGCCGTCGCGCACTGAGGGCAATACACGCCTCTACACGGACGAAGACCTGGAACGCCTTGAATTTATCCTCAATCTGGCGCGCGATCTGGGCGTAAATATTGCCGGAATTGCGATTATTTTGCAGATGCGCGAGCGCATGGAGGAGATGAATCGCCAGATGCAGGGCTTCGTTGATTATGTTCGAACTGAGATGCTCAGCCGGATGCAGCAGGGCCCGCATCAGGGGGCAGCTATGGTTCCGCTTCGGCGTCCGGTCATGGTAGGCCCTCAAGCCAGGAGCAAGCGTCCTTAACCTATCCCCTCCCTTCCTCTACGTATTTTCAATAACTTAGCAGGGGATCATCTGGATTGTACCGTCATGGGGCCAGCGCTGGGGGGTCTCTGGGGATTCTTCGCTATCCGGAGAATGGCGAATATCGATCATTGAATCCCGCTAAAACGTGAGCTGCAGAGACATTTGAATCTGACGCGGGCTTCCGATGGCGTGGCTGGTGAAGCCTAGACCAGTCGGGCAGTTAAAGAAGGTCCCGATTGGTGGGTTTCCGGCGGCGCAGGAGGCCGGGGAAGGCGCTGCGGGCGTGCCCTGCACGGGAAAGTCGTTGAAGCCTTCGTTCTGTGTTACGTTGTCGCCGGGGATATCAAAGCTGGTCGTGTTAGTGACGTTGAAGACATCGAAGGTGTAGCGGGCGCTGACGCGTTCGGTCACATGCATTGCTTTGACCAGAGATATATCGGCGCGTCGTTGATACGCCTGGCGGAAGATGTTGCGCTGGCCGTTGGTGAAGTTGGTCTCGAAGTCGTCGCCTTGAGGAATAGCGCCGCCGAGATCGCCTGCATGCAGCAGCGGAAGCGTAAAACATGCCGCGTCGAGCGCCGGAAAGCCGAATGCGCCGGAGCGGCCTGTGGTGGCGCGATGCGCATTGCAGCCGGGAGCCAGCGGCACAATGGGATTGGTGATGCCGTTGGAAGTTCCGTAGAAGATGCTGCCGACCGCACCTGAGTAATCGATGACGCTGTATGGCTGCCCGCTCTGAATGATGGTGATTCCCTGAAGCGCCCAGCCGTTTACCACTTTTCCTGCCCACGAGGTATCAGGGAAGAATTTTGGCAGCTGGTAGAGGTAGTTGAAGTTGATGACATGGGTACGGTCGAAGTCCGATGAGCCGTAGCCGTCGCGCAGATTCAAAGGATTATTGCCGTTGTAGAACAGGCCCAGAGCGCTCTGCTCGTCTGTAGCGTGGGAGTAGGTGTAAGAGAAGCCTACCTGCAGTCCGCCCGAGAGCCGTTTCTCGACGTGCGCCTGTAAGGCGTTGTAGGCAGAGATTCCTGCGGCTTTGTAGGTCTCTGATTCGGAGGAATATCCGATATAGGGAACGCGAAGATCGATGTTGCCGCCTTCGTAAGTAGATAGATAGGGTTGTCCGTTAGGGAGGGTTGCCGGGGAGCAGGAGTAGTAATCGCACGACGTGGTCTGCACCGCGTATCCGTAAGTGTATATCTGGCCGTGGATCGAGTTCGATGGGCTTGCGATCTGTGCCTGATTGAAGGGAACGGGAACGACCTGATGACGGCCGAGATTGCCGATATAGCCGATATCGATGGCCAGATCATTGCGAGGCTGCCACTGCCAGTCGAATGTGTAGTTGATGGAGTAGGGCAGTTTGTTGGCGCGGTTATAGGTGGCGATGGCGAAGAGCGAGGCGCCGTTCGTGATGGCTGCGGCATTCGGAAGATATTTGGTGATATCGGCCGGGTTGCCGGTGGGTGGTGTGCCGGGAGTGGTGCCCCAGGGGTTCGAAAGCGAAATGCTACCTGAGCAGGGAGAAACAAATGAGGGGGCACCTGGGCATTGCACAGTGCTGACGAATGGCGGCGTCTGGGTAACGCCGAAGGGGCCGCTTGAAACTTCGCCTGCCGCATATCCCGGAGAGAGATAGGTGAACAACTCGCCGCGATCGTAGTAGATGCCCGCGCCTGCGCGGAAGACGACCTTGCCATTGTTCTGCTTTGGCGAGAAGGCAAGCCCGATGCGCGGGCCGATTCCCCACTGGCGGCCAGTGAGCGTTGTGGCGCTCACGCCTTTGGTCGGAAATTGCTTGTTGTTGCCGGCGATGATGAAGCCGTTCGACGTGATCTGATCGGCTACATCGTCATACGAGTAACGCGTAGGGTCAAAATTGTAGATGCGCCCGTATTTTTCGGTCAGGCCGCCGTTCCAGTCATAGCGCACACCTGCGGTCAGGCTGAGATTGGGCAGGATTTGAAATTTGTCCTGCACATAGGCTCCGGTCTGATTGGCGCGGTAGTAGCGATTGGCGTCGCCCAGCATGAGCGAGGTGGTGGTGAAGTCGTCGTTCTGGAAGGCGATGTTTCCCTGCAGGAATCCGGCAAAGTTTGCTGTGGCGATCATGCCTTTGCCGGGGCGCTCATTACGAATGTTGAGCTGCGTATAGGAGTAGCTGCCGCCGAAGGTGACGGTGTGGCGACCGAGAATCCAGATGGCATTGCCTGAAGGCATGATGCGGTTCTGAAATAGGCCCGTGAAGGGACCTTGTGTTTCCGAGCCGGGGCCAATGTTCATGAGCGGGTTATAGATGCCGTCGGGATTGTTGGGTGAGCTGTTTCCATACGGATCGACGATGGTGATGCCTGGAAAATAACTGGAGCCAAAGGTGTTGATGCCCGCGGCCTGCGCGGTGAAGACCTGATCGTTGTAGCCGTATGCTTTCTGGCGGATGAAGCCAAGCACGCCGGTCACGCTGAGATCCGGCTTCAGGAAAATCGTGTTATTGACGGAGAAAACGTGGCTGCCCGTGTCCATGTGCTGCTGGAAGCCGGGAACGTTGGAGTAGGCATACGGCGCAAGCGTCGGATCGTGCTGATAGTAGTACTTGAGAGCGAGCGTGTCGGTTTTGGTGGCGTTCCAGTCAAGATTGGCTACTGCCTGGTCGGCTGTGAAATATGCGGTTCCGGGGATCGATGTATTGTCGGGCGTATTGAAGGTGGGAACGACTCCCGCCGTGGCCGAGGGGACCATGTAGCTTCCGTTCGGAAGCTTGTACTGCATAAGAAACAGCGCTACCGGGCTGATGGTCGCAGGGTTAACGTAGTTCGGATCATTTGGATTCGCAGAGCCAAAGCCGTTGCAGGGATTCGGATAGGCATCTGTGGGTGTGACGAAGTTGCAATTGGCAATGTTGGCCAATGTTGCAGGCGAGCGGTCATCGGTGAGTCCATAGGGTACGGTAAAGCGCGAAATGCCGATCTCCTGATCGGATGTATGAATGTGCTGATAGGCCATATAGGCGAAGAGCTTGTCCTTAATGATCGGGCCGCCGACCCCGCCGCCTGCTACGTAGCGATGCAACTGCGGGACCTTTTCGTTTGCCGGAATGTCTCCATCCTGCTTAAAGAAGAAAGGCGCAGCGTTCAGCCAATCGGTTCCGCGGTGAAGATAAGCCGTGCCGTGGAACGCATTGGTCCCGGAGAGAGTGCTCATATCGATATGCGCGCCGCTGGTCGAGCCCTGCTGCGCGTCATACATGGACGTGTTGACACGTACTTCCTGAAGGGTTTCCGGAGCCGGCGTGGGAAGCGCCTGCCCAATTGCCAGGTAGACTGAGGCGCTGGTTTGCAGTACGCCTCCCGCTGCGGGATTTCCTGTGCCGGTATTGAGCGTGACGCGAGAGGACGCAACCTGGCTGGTGCTCTTGCCGTTGAACAGGTTACTGGCATCGACGCCATTCACAAGAAAGCTGTTGGAGGTGTCACGCTGTCCATTGGCCCAGATAGGAGCGTTGCCCATTCCGCTGTTTGCGCCTGTACCGCCGGAGACCTCTGCATTGACGCCGGGCGAGAGAATGGCGAGGCCGGTGAAGCTTCCGGTAGGCAGAGGAACAGCGTCGATCTGCCCTTTGTCGAGGACATAGCCGTTGGTCGTATCGACGGCATTCAGCAGCGGAGTTTCTGTGACCGTAACGGACGTTGCGACAGAACCAACCTTGAGCGATGCATTGACAGTAACGGTACGATTGGCCTGCACCAGAATTGATGGGACATTCTGTGTCTCAAAGCCATCGTGAGTAAAGGTGATGGTGTAAGTGCCGATGGGCAGGTTGACGAACTGATAGCCGCCATCGTTGTTTGTCTTTACTTCGCGCGTGAGTCTTGTCTGGTCCTCGACCGCAGACACGCTCGCATCGCCCAGCAGCGCGCCTGAAGTGTCGCTGAGCGTGCCGCTGATAGCGCCGAGAGTCTGCTGCGCCCGAAGAGCGGGTGTAGCCAGCATGAGGATAGGGAAAATCCACTGCAAAGTCTTTCTACGCATACGGGCCTCACAAAGTTAGTACGGTAGGGGAAACACTTCAGGTGCAGCCGCAATCAGCCGATTGCCACTCTGTTCTGTAACGTGAACAACCTTACCCCGGAAGTAAAGAAAGCCGCGCATAAGGTACGGCACAGGATTGGTTATGTTTTCGTGAGCATAACGCAGAACCGATTGTGCCCAAAGAGAAAACCAGTATGTACCCGGCGCGTGTGAATGTTACAGATAAATTTTTCTTATTGTGGATAACGGAATGGACGTGGGGAACCGGAGGCCTGGTCATCAATGCCGCCGGTTGTGCTTTTAACCTGCCCCGTCGTATGTTTGGCAGGTACGTCTGAAGACTCTTTCTGACGGTCGGTAATCTTTCTGGCCGTGTGTCATCTACTCAACCCCGGAGGGGGATGCACCGTGAGCGAACCGCTTTCCGCTGAGCTTTTAAACAAGATGAATGCCTACTGGCGCGCCGCCAATTATCTTTCCGTAGGCCAGATATTTCTCAAAGACAATCCGCTGCTGGAGCGTCCGCTGACGATGGATGACATCAAGCCCCGGCTGCTGGGCCATTGGGGAACGACGCCTGGGTTGAATTTCCTCTATGTTCATCTGAATCGCATCATTACGAAGCACAACGTGGACATGATTTACATTATTGGGCCGGGTCATGGAGGCCCTGGGCTGGTGGCAAATACCTATCTTGAGGGCTCATATACGGAAATTTATCCGTATATTGAGCAGAATAGAGACGGTATTAAGCGCCTTTTTCGGCAATTTTCGTGGCCTTACGGAGTTCCAAGCCACGTTGCGCCTGAGACGCCGGGGTCGATTCACGAAGGCGGCGAGCTGGGGTATTCGCTGCTGCATGCGTACGGCGCGGCGCTGGATAATCCTGATCTGCTGGTTGCATGTATCGTCGGCGACGGAGAAGCTGAGACCGGCCCGTGCGCCACGAGCTGGCACTCGAATAAATTTCTCAATCCTGTTACTGATGGCGCGGTGCTGCCGATTCTGCATTTGAACGGCTATAAGATTGCGAATCCAACGGTGCTGGCGCGCATTCCGCAAAACGAGTTGGAAGCGTTGATGCGCGGTTATGGTTACAATCCGTATTTCATTGAAGGCAGTGATCCGACGACCATGCACCAGCAGATGGCCGCGTTGCTGGACAAGGTGTACGACGAGATTCGCTCGATTCAAAAGAAAGCTCGCGATGCAAACGACGCGACGCGTCCGGCATGGCCGATGATCGTGATGCGCACGCCCAAAGGCTGGACCGGTCCCAAGGAAGTGGACGGTAAGCCGGTGGAAGGGACGTGGCGCGCGCATCAGGTCCCGTTCTCTACGGTCCGCGGCAACCCGGAGCACCTGAAGCTGCTGCAGGAGTGGATGGCCAGCTATAAGCCGCAGGAACTGTTCGATAAGGATGGGCGCTTCCGCGATGAATTTGCTGAGATTGCCCCGAAAGGCCGCTTGCGGATGGGGATGAATCCTCATGCAAACGGCGGACTGCTCATGCAACCGCTGGAGCTGCCGGATTTCGCTACTTATGAGGTGAAGACTTCAGAGCCGGGAGTGGTCCGGGCCGAAGCCACGCGTGTGCTCGGGTATTTTCTGCGCGACGTGATGAAGGCAAATCTGAAAAACAGGAACTTCCGCGTCTTTGGGCCGGATGAAACGGCTTCGAATCGACTCGACGCTATTTATGAAGCGGCAGAGAAGCGCTGGATCGCTGAGATGCTTCCGGTGGATGAAAATCTCGAAGCCGATGGCCGCGTGATGGAAGTCCTGAGCGAGCACATGTGCCAGGGATGGCTTGAGGGTTACTTGCTCACCGGCCGTCACGGATTCTTTTCATCGTATGAAGCCTTCATTCACATTGTCGATTCGATGTTTAACCAGCATGCGAAATGGTTGAAGGTGACGCGTAACCTGCCGTGGCGCAAGCCGATTGCCTCGCTGAATTATCTGCTGTCGTCGCATGTCTGGAGGCAGGACCATAACGGCTTTACCCATCAGGACCCTGGGTTCATCGACCATGTTGCGAACAAAAAGGCAGATATTGTCCGAGTCTATCTGCCGCCGGATGCCAATACGCTGCTTTCAGTCGCCAGCCATTGCCTGCGCAGCCGGCATTACGTGAACCTCATCATCGCCGGCAAGCAGCCTGCGCCGGTGTGGCTCACAATGGAGCAGGCGATTCGCCATTGCACAGCGGGAGTGGGCGTCTGGGATTGGGCGAGCGATCCCGGTGAACCGGATGTGGTGATGGCCTGCGCGGGCGATGTGCCGACGCTCGAAACCATGGCCGCTGTTTCGCTGCTGCGTCAGCATATTCCTGATCTGAAGATTCGCGTTGTCAATGTTGTGGACCTGATGACGCTGCAACCTATTTCGGAGCATCCGCATGGCCTTCCGGATGAAGACTTCGACCGCATGTTCACGAAAGACAAGCCGGTCATCTTTGCCTTTCATGGATATCCAATGCTGATTCATCGTCTCACTTATCGACGGACGAACCACGACAATATCCATGTTCGCGGCTACAAGGAAGAGGGCACAACGACGACGCCTTTTGATATGTGCGTACTGAACGACATGGACCGCTTCACGCTTGCGCTCGATGCTGTGCGTCGCGTGCCCCGTCTGCGTCAGTTGACCGATGCTGCTACGCAGAAGTTTACAGAGACGCGGCAGCGGCACAAGCTCTACGTTTCGGAATATGGCGAAGACCTGCCGGAGGTCCGCGATTGGACGTGGTCCGGCAGCGGAAAAGGAGCCACAAGTGAGGACACCGGCGGCGACAACGCCTAGACTTCGCGTCCAGCGTGGCGCGGCTTCGGCGCCTTGTTGCCGCAGCACAAAGACCTGGAATACTACCCCTCCGGTTGGTCGTTTCGTTTCTTAGTTGCTGTAAAGGCCCGTATCTTGAAGAGGAACAATGATCCCGATCCTTGCCATTAACAGCGGCTCATCTTCGCTGAAATTCGGATTGTTTATTGAACGCGAAGGAGATGAGCATGCTCTGGTTCAAGGGAATGGTGACGCTATTGGAAGCGACAGCAGTTTTCTGAAAATCAAGGATGAACAAGGCAAGTTCATCTATGAGGAACAGCATCGTTTTCCTTCACAAAAAGAGGCCCTCGCACAGATTGCAAAAACGCTCGCATCGCTGAATCTGCCTGGACCATCTGCAATCGGACACCGCATTGTGCATGGCGGCCCGCATCTAGTGGCGCACCAGCGAATCACCGATGACGTACTGTCGGCGCTTCAACAGGCTGTGCACTTTGCGCCGCTGCATATTCCGTTGGCTGTCGAGCTTATTCGGCATACAGAAAAGCTTTATCCTCAGGCGCCGCAGTTCGCTTGTTTTGATACTGCCTTTCATCAGACCATGCCCGAAGCTGCTTACCGCTATGCCATCCCTGAGGAATATTTTGTGCAGGGCATTCGGCGGTATGGGTTTCACGGGTTGTCTTACGGCTCGATTGTCCATGCTCTTGGTAGCGATCTGCCTGCGAAGGTCGTCATCGCGCATCTGGGAAGTGGCGCGAGCCTGGCTGCAGTTCTCAAAGCCAAATCAGTTGACACCAGCATGGGATTAACGCCGACTGGCGGTATCCCTATGGGCACGCGGACGGGCGATCTTGATCCGGGAGTTCCGCTCTTTCTGATGCGCAATCAGAAATTAAACGCAGATGCGCTGGAGTCTTTGCTGAATCTCGATGCCGGATTGAAGGCTCTGGGCGGCACCAACGACATGCGCCAGTTGCAGAAAGCATCTGAAGCGGGCGACCACAATGCAGCGCTGGCCATTGAGATTTTCTGCCGGTCGATTGCGAAGACTATTGCTTCTTATGCGGCTGTATTAGGTGGCCTTGATCTTCTTGTTTTCTCAGGCGGAATCGGCGAGCACAGCGCTCCCGTGCGCGCGAATATATGCGGCCGTCTCGACTGGCTAGGAATCAGGGTAGATGCTGAGTGCAATCGCGAACCCTCGTCTATTATTTCTACTGCTGCCAGTCGGGTTACTGTTCGCATTGTGCCCAGCGAAGAAGAAAAACAGATAGCGCGCAACTGTCGCGCTTTACTTTGATATGCCGATATTGTGCAGGATTCTTCCTCTCCTCCGCCACTACCATGCGAACACCCCGCATACTGGATACCTCGGTTGGTCGTTCGAATGACGGACCACGCCTACATGAAATCTGATCTAGATTTTGATGAAAATTTTGTTCTTATAAAGAATCAGCGCAGGAATGAAGCACACTGCTACGTAGGTCAAAGAATAAAGCAATGATCCGAAAGCTCTGTTGGGGACATGAGCAAAGCTATGCGAATAGATAATTGTCGATAGCGATTGATTGCTAATCTTCACATGCCACAAAATGGGCGCCAGCAATTCAGAAAAAACATAAATGGCGATGGAATTCGAGCCGAAAACGATCCAGGGGTACGACCAGCCGCGCTTCCATTGCCTGATCTCAATCAGCCAATAGCAGATCGACAGTCCGAGCAGAGACCATCCGCCGGCAAACAAAACATAGGAGCTGGTCCAGAGCTTCTTGTTAATGGGAAACCAGTGTCCCCAGATTTTTCCAAGCAGTAATCCGGCGATTGCTCCGATAAACAGGCCGATAAAGATGGACTGCTTGCTCTTTTTTGCGCGCAGCCATATCGCTGTCAGCATGCCGAGTAGCGCTGTTCCCAGCGCCGGCAGGTTGCTTAGCAGTCCTTCAGGATCGCGGGTGCCCTCGTAGAGACGACCCGGAAAGATATGGCGATCAAGATACGCTACCCAGTTTGCGTCTTTATCGAGCATAGGAATGTCGCGTGTCGGCAGGCCATACCCGGGGACAGGAATCCATCGCATGATGATCCAGTAACTGATCAGGCTGATAACAAGGGCAGTTACAAGGGCGGCAACGCTGCGCTTTCCGCGGGTCCACAAATAAATGGCCGCGGCAATCAGCAGGCAGACAGCGAAGCGCTGCAGCACGCCGTAGATGCGGAGCGTTGGCCAGTGAAAGAATGGAAATCCATTCACCACCAGGCCCAGCGCGAAGAGAATAATCGAGCGTCGAACCGCATGCAGAAGAAGAGAAGCTTTTGACGCGCCTTTGGCCAGACGCGACTCCGAAGAGAAAACAAGCGAGACTCCGGCAACGAACAAAAATGTAGGAAATACCAGGTCGGTCGGCGTCCAGCCGTTCCAGAGCGAATGTTTCAGTGGCCAATAAGCGTAGCGCTCATCGCCATTGTTGTTCACCAGAATCATGAACGCGATGGTGATACCGCGCAGTACATCCAGAGAAATAAGCCGTGTCTGCACACCGCCCACGGATGGTTTGGAAACAGTGGTAGCCGTCATAGAAGGGTATGACGGCTACTTTACCGCGTAAACATGTCTTTGTGGAAGTGGATGACCTAATTGAGGCCAGTAGCGCGGGCCTTAGGCTCATGATGGTCTGCGGAATTATTTCTGCCGCGAAAATTAAATTGCCTGCTGTTCATAGACCCGGCAGCCCACAAAGCCGCAAGAATGCAGAGAAGGATCACGCCACCAATGACGCCGAGGATTACCATGCGGTCTTTCCTCCTATTCTTTAGGAAGAGAGGCGGGCGAACAAGGTTGCCACGGAATCAGGCAGACGGCGGCGGAACATATCGCGCATCCTGCAGGTCAATGTCCATAATGAGCTGCTGGTAGACGAGATCGTTGATCTGACTGGCCGCCAGCAGCTCGCCAGCCGTGTGGCGTTCTACATTGCGGGCTGCGCGCGCAACATCAATGTAGCGGCGAGCGTGGGCAAAGGTTTCTTCCTTAGCTGCATCCTGCGGATTCTTCAGCAGCGCCAATCTGCGTTTGTAAGCCCGCTCCAGAGCTTCATACACTTCTCTTTCTTCCGGAGATTTTTCCTTCTCTGCCTGGAGATATTGCATTGCACTCTGGATCATCTTTTTCAGGGCAAGCTGCTCTTCGAGATTTTCTTTTTCACCATGTGCAAGGCCCAGCTTACGGATTACGAACGGGAAGGTGAGTCCCTGGAAAACCAACGTGACCAGAATTACACAGAACGTAAAAAAGATGATGATGTTGCGCGCGGGAAAAGGCTCGCCGTTCGGCAGTGTCTCCGGCAGGGAAACAGCTGCGGCGAGAGCAATGGCGCCTCGCATGCCGCCCCAGGCGACAATAAAAACACCGCGTTTGTCTTCCGGGGGCAGTTTCTTTTCCGAAGCGAATTCTCGCAGCCGGTGTCCCACCCATGCTCCGGGAAACACCCACAGAAACCGCAGCGCAATCACGATCAGGCTTACCATCAGGCCGCCAGCGATGAGTTGGCCGAGGCTCAATCCCTGAATGCCCGCCAGCACAGAAGATATCTGCATACCGAGCAACAGAAAGATCGCGCCGTTCAGAATAAAATCCACGGTGTTCCAGACGGCAGGGGCCTCAAGCCTGGCTCCCAACGAAAGCAACTGGGCCCTGCGATGGCCGAGATACAAGCCGCAGGCTACCGTCGCCATTACGCCGGAAGTGTGCAGCCGTTCGGCGAGTAAGTAGACGACATAAGGCGTCATCAGCGTCATGGTCAGCTCGATCTGCGCTGCTTCAATGCGCAAAATCAGGCGTGAATGAAGCCAGGCAACTGCAAGCCCGATCAGAATTCCGCCAATCGAGAGATAGAGTAGTTTCCCCACGGCCATCTGGAATGACGGCGCATGATTATCGAGGATGATATTCACCGCAAAACTAAGAGCCAGCAGACCGGTTGCATCATTCGTAAGGCTTTCGCCCTCAAGTATGTCGACGATGTGGCTGGGAAGACCCAGTTTGCGCGCGATTGTGCCTGCGGCAAGCGCATCCGTAGTAGAAACAGCTGCGCCCAGCACTAAACCGGTTTGCAAAGTAAGCTGCGAGAAAAAGAAGTGCGCAGCGAAGCCAACGCCAATCACTGTGAAGGCCACCAGGCCGAAGGCCAGCATGAAAATGCTGAAGATGTTCTCGCGAAAATCACGCCAAGACGAGTTATGGGCGGCTGCAAAGACCAGCGGCGGCAGGACGACCAGAAAGACAAAATCCGGATGCAAGGCAATGTCAGGCACCGGAGGAAGAAAGCTTAGTACCAATCCGCCTAGCACAAAAACAATTGGATAAGGCTGCGAGATGCGCCGTGCCACTACGGCCAGCCCAACGACAAAGAGCAGAACCATCAACATCAGCAGTTCAAGATGATGGATGTTGACTGTCATTTACACCTCATGCCTTCATTTTTCAGGAACCTACCTGCATTGTGCAAAGTTGCTCGACCTGGTGAATCACATGCAGCGCAGCCTTCAGTTGCGCCATACCGATCTTCTTTTCAAATTGCTTTTGCATCTGGTCGAAGGTCCTGACGGCCTGCATCGCGCACCTTCGCCCCTGCGGTTTCAGGACAAGCTGAATGCTGCGTCCGTCCTCCGGATCGATGCGGCGTTTCAGCAGACCGCGCGCTTCCAGCGAAGAGAGGCAATTGCTGATGTTGCCTCGCCCTGTCGAAAATGTTTCTGCCAGATGGGACGGTTTCGCCGCCCGCGGCTCCTCAAACAGAATGGCTACCAGTATCAGCGCTTCAAAAAAGGTAGCCCCGCTCGGGCCCAGGATTCGGAGCAATTCGGCATCGAGTTTGCGGGACGCGCGGTAAATCTCAAACAACGGTGACAGCTCAAGAAAGGCTTCGATGCGCATGCGCAGAGTTTAACAGGTAGTTCATAGGATTAACTATTCACTTTCTGGCTAAACTATGATTGTGGCTGGCATAAGAAGCGGCAATGATGACTTCTATGAAATTTCTCTGTCCTGTGTTGTGCGGATTCATCTGTTTCAGCTCTATGGCGCAGGAGACACCATCAGCCGCAACCCCGGTGAAGACCACGGTCGTCGTTCTCGGTAATCCGGCCCCGGTCCAGCTTGGCGAGTCAAGCCGCTCCGTCGTCGTAATGGACACCCATGAGCATCCGCGCGCCTTTCAGACCGTTGAAGATCGTCTTCGTACTGACCCCTCCACCTACATTGAGCAGCGCGGCGCCGGAGGAGCGCAGGCCGATATCTCCATTCGCGGCACATCTTTCGAGCAGACGCTGGTCCTCATCAATGGTCTGCGCGTGAACGATGCAGAAACTTCGCATCATAATCTGGACCTGCCGGTCCCGATGGACGGCATGAGCTCCATTGAAATTCTGCACGGAGCCGGGTCTACGCTCTACGGTTCGGATGCTATCGGCGGCGTCATCGATTTCGTTACTGCCGCGCCGGAAAGCTCAGCACTGCGGCTGCGCAGCGGAGTTGGCAGCTTTGGGGAGAATGAGCAGGCATTCACTGGATCTATCGCGCGTCGCCAATGGTCAGAGCAGATTGCAGGTGAGCGCAACTTCTCTACAGGATTTATTGCGGACCGAGATTACCGCAATGAAAACGGAAGCTCCGAAACGAGATGGAAGACAATCCTGGGTGAGAGCGACATTCTGCTCGCAGGCAGTGACCGCGCTTTTGGCGCGGACCAGTTTTACGGTAATTTCAACTCGTGGGAGCGCACCAAAGGATGGTTCGCATCCATTCGCCAGGAACTTGGCAGCAAAACCAATGCTGTTTTCGGCTATCGAAGGCATACAGATATCTTCGTTCTACTACGCGACAATCCTGCCTTCTACAAAAACCAGCATATCGACCAGAGCTGGCAGGGAGCCATCCGCAGAAGCGAACACATCGGAGCAAAAAGCTCGCTTTTCTATGGCATTGAAGGCGACGGCGATTCCATTGAAAGCAACAATCTCGGCAAGCATGCACGCAACTGGGGCGCGGGCTACGTTGATGCCGACCTGCAATGGAAGAAGATTTCTTTCACCGCGGGTCTGCGTCAGGAAATCATCAGCGGCGGTTACTACGTCACGAGTCCGACGCTCGCGGGCAGCTACTGGCTTGGCAGTGGCGTGAAGCTGCGCGCTGCTGTGGGATATGGCTTCCGCCTGCCTACGTATCTGGACCTGTATTACAGTGATCCAGCGACCATCGGGAATCCTAACCTGAAGCCCGAATCCGCATGGAACTACGAAGCCGGCGCAGACTGGTTCGTTGGAACCACATCATATCTCTCTGTCACCGGTTTCTATTCTCGGCAGCATGATGCGATTGATTACGTCCGCGCGGATGCGAACAGTCCGTGGCAGGCACAGAATCTTACGAAGCTGCGCTACGCCGGTGTGGAAACCGCATGGACATGGCAGCCTGTTCATTCGCAGCAGATCGGGTTTGCATGGACATATCTAGCAGGCGCGCAGGAGGCGCTGCATGGTCTGCAATCGGAGTATGTGTTCAATTATCCCGTCAACAATGCTGCTTTTGAGTGGACTGTTGGGCCGGTGCGCGGACTTATGCTTCACAATCGCGTTGGCATTACGCAGCGTTATCAGCATGACGCATATCCGGTATGGGATGCGGCCATTGCACGAGAACGGGGGCACATTCGGCCTTATCTTCAGATGTCGAATTTGAGTAACACCGGCTATCAGGAAATTGAAGGCGTTCCAATGCCGGGCAGAAGCTTCACCGGCGGAATAGAAATTTTGATTGCAAAATCGGGAAAGTAGTTACTGCAGCATCGCTCTTAGTTTATTTTCAAGCAGCAAGGTAATTTCGGGAGCAGGCAGATTTCTATCGATTCGTATTGGATCTCCAACGCGAATCGATAGCTTACCTGAGCGAAACCATCTTTCCTTTGTCTGCTTCAACTCACCGAGGCCACGAAGCGCGACCGGCAGCACTTCTGCATCCGATTCCTGCGTCAGCAGGCCGATGCCCTGCCGAAAATGCTCCAGCGTGCCGCCCGAACGATGCCCCTCCGGAAAAATCAATACGTTGTACCCGCGATCCAGCGCTTTGCCGATATGCGCAAAACTGTTGCGAAACCCGGCGCTGCGCGGGAGCGGAAATACATTAAAGAGCGCGGTTATCAACAGATAGGCTGCGGGGGCCAACGCATTCAGGAACCATGATCCCTGCCCGCGCCCATGGCGGAAATCATCGAGCATGTCCCCAGCCATGGCAATCGCAACCCGGCGTCGCATTTTGTCCGGCAGCGCATACAGAACCAGCGCGCCGTCATATGCCGTGATGTGATTTGCAATGATGAGCAGTGGCCTGTCCGCAGGCTTTGCATTTGGGGCGCGTTCGACTTCGGGGGCGGCCAGAAGCCAAACCAGCGGACGCATCAGGTATTCTATGAACACAAAACGGGCCACTTGTACAGGCAGAGACCAGGGCCACTGCGGATAAACAGCAGCAGCGGAAGCTGCGCTCTTAACCGGAGTTTGTGGCGTCGGCATCCCTGTTTCGGCTTCCGATTGTGTTTTGCCGTTGAACCCAAGGTGCTGCCTTAATTCTCCGAGCGTCGTTATGCGAGCGAGTGTCACGTCATCCAGTGTGACACCCATGCGCTGCTCCAGTTCGCTCTGCAACTGCACGCGTCCCAGGCTATCGAGATGAAGATCTTCATCGAGTCGCGCCTCGTCAGATGTGGCTGTGGGAGCAGTGTGGGTAATCTGTGAAATCAATTCAACAACAGCATCTTTATTTCTATCCGGTATCGTTTCTTTTTCCGTTGACGCAAGCGCGTTGGCCCACTGGGCCACTTTGCCGCGCTGAATTTTGCCGGTTGACGTGCGTGGGAAATCCAGCTCCGGCCAGATTCGCCAGTGACGGATTCGCTGGTAATCGGCAAGAGCGGCATTGGCCTGCCTAATCGCCTTCGCCGCGTCTGCTTCCTGTCCGCGAAAGAGCAATATCGCCATCACTTCCATGCCATTCGGCGTAGCTAACGGAACAACAACAGATGCGCTCACGCCCTCCCGCCGGTTCAGAACAGATTCGACATCCTCCGGATAAATATTCAACCCGGAGGATGTAACAATCAGCTGGCCCTTGCGCCCGAGAAACTGCAATTGTCCCTGTTCATCGCGTCGCGCAAGATCACCCGTAGCCAGCCATGTGTCAGCCGACTTTTTCATGCCGCCCTGCTGCCATGTTGCAGTGGAAACCATATCGCCGCGAACAAGAATCTCGCCTTCATCGCTGATGCGCACTTCGCGGCCGGGCAGCGCTTTCCCAATCGTTCCTTTGCCGATCTTAAAAGGATGATTCAGTGTGATGAGCGCTGTTGTTTCGGTCATTCCGTAGCCCTGGATCAGAGCGAAGCCGAGAGTGTTCCAGAAGCTCTCCAACTCGCCTGACAATGAAGCGCCGCCACAGACAAATGCCCAGAATTTCAAACCCAGAAGTCGATGAATTTTCCGAAAGCGCCACCATCTACGCCACACTGATTCGCCCTGTGCCTTCTGTATTTCCTCATTCAGCTTCGGATAAAGGCCCAGCAGATGGGAGCGCATCAAATCAAGCACGCGCGGCACAGCTGCAAGCACCGAGATACGTTCGCGCCTGATCAATTCAATTAACCGTGGCGCTTGCAGGCGCGTTTCAAAATGGACTTCCGCGGCCAGCAGCACCGGCAGCCACAATCCCATAAACTGCCCGAAGACATGACTCAGCGGCAGGGTATGCAAAAACCGTAGTGGATGCACAAATCGCTCATAGCCCCGGTATTTTTGTATTTCTCTCTCAATTGGAGCAACGCTGGCCAGAACATTGCGATGCGTATGCACCACGCCTTTTGGCTCTGACGTAGTCCCGGAAGTAAACAGAATCTGCAGTGGCGTATCGAGGGTCAGATCAGCCGGTTTGGGGCGATTCTGTGACTCCGCTGGCAACGCACTCTCAAGCTCGTCCAAAATCAGCCGGGCGATTGAGTCCGGCAGAGCAGCAATCAGCGGTTCGTCGCCGACAATTAGCTTTGGGTTCGTCTCGGCAACAACACGCTTTGCAAACTCAATGCCGCCGCCAGCATCGAGCGGCACAACCAGAACACCCTGCAGAACGCATCCAAAAAATGCAGCAATCCACTCAGCGCTGTTCTGTCCCCAGAGCAATACCCGCTCGCCTGCTGCAATTTCCCGCCGCTGCAATTCGGCGGCAAAACGGCCTGCGAGTGATGCAATCTCGCCATAGCTTCTAATTGTTCTACGGTTACCGCGATATGTAACAACCGCAGTGGCATTTCCCCAGTGCCGGAAATCATCAAGCGATGTAGCGAGATTTGAGCGCATGTCAGCTCCGGGTGAAATCGATATATCCACGTTCCAGATCGGTATGTACCAGCGTCACGCTGATTTTGTCGCCGACATCTACGCCCTTCTGTCCGCGCACCAGCATGCCTTCGACGTTGGGGTGCGTGGTCCTTACGAAGGTTCCGTGTTCGTTCACGCCTGTAACAATCGCTGCAAATGTCTGCCCGATGCGGTTCCGCATTACCACTGCGGCAATGCGCTTCCGCATTTCGCGTTCTACCTTGCGCGCGGCGTCTTCCTGTCTGGTGCATTGCTGCGCAATTGTAGCCAGCTCGTCATCTGTATATGGCGAGCGACGCTTTGCCAGCATCGCTTTGATCAGCCTCTGCGTAACCAGATCGGCGTAGCGGCGGTTCGGGGCCGTGGAATGCGTATAGTCCTGCACCGCAAGGCCGAAATGTCCCTGACCAGCTTCTCCGGCACGATCCAGCACATATTCTCCCGAACCGAGCAGCTTTACCACAGCCAGGGAAAGGTCAGGAAAGCGGTCAGGATCAGCCATGCGCCGCTCGCACAGAAAATCCTGCAGAGCCTTTGAATCCGGCTCTCCCGGCAGCTTCGTTCCGTACTGGGCTGCAAGCTCGACAATGCGATCCCAGCGTTTCGGCGTTTTCACTACGCGCCGAATAGACGAGAAGCGCGCCTGCTCCAGGCTTCTGGCCACAACTTCATTTGCCGCAATCATGAAGTCCTCAATCAGATCGCTGGCCAGGCTTCGCTGCTGTGTCTCAATCTCGACCGGCTGGCCGTTCATTACCAAAGGATGGGTCTCGATCGTTTGAAGATTGAGAGCGCCGCGATGATAGCGTTCTTTCCTGAGCAACTGCGCAACCCGGTTCTGAAGCAATAGCTGTTTCTGTAGTTCTTTAGAGCTGGAAATTTTGGGAGGTGCCCCATTCCCGGATTGCAGCCATGCTCCAACTGATGGATAGGCAAGCTGCGCGTGGTTCACCACCACCGCGCGCATAATCTGGCTTTCGCCCACGCAACCGTCAGCGCCTACGGAAAACTCATACACAATACTTAACCGTTCCTGTGCTTCGAGCAGGGAAGTGATGCCGGTCGAAAGCTCTTCCGGCAGCATGGAGAAGTTGTGCACGCCGGTATATACGGTTGTTGTCTGCTCCGCCGCATGCTTGTCTATAGCCGAGCCAGCCGGAACATAAGCGTCCACATCCGCAATCGCAATCCGGATACGAACTGATCCGTCATTCATCTCCTCTGCGAACTCGATCTGGTCAAGGTCACGGGAGGTGTCGTTATCAATCGAAGACCAGAGCAATTCACGCAGATCGTGTGCATCCTTCGGGTGATGATCTGGCTCATGTGCCTGCAACAATTGCACTTCTTTTTGAACAGCGTTTGAAAAATCAGGATGAAATCCATGTTCCAGCATGGATTCTCGGGCGGCAACCTGCAGATTTACGTGATGATTATCGTTCATTGGATTCCAGTCCAAGCTACAGATATCAGATGCGTTTCGCAAAGTCTGGCATCGCAGCAGCCCTTGTTCTGCTTCCAAGTGAATCATGCCGCTTCCAAAGATCAAGCTGCCCGCATCTCCCGAAGACACCTCCGCATCCGTGCAGCGCGATCTGGACCGTCCCACTGCATCTGAGATTTATCAGCAGGTCTCGAAGAATGCGCGCCGTGAGCTTTCGCGAACGAACATGGCGCTTGCGGTTTCTGGAATCGTAGGCGGGCTCACGATGGGGCTGACCGGCCTCAGCGTCGCGCTGGTAAGGGCACAGCTCGGCAACAGCTCTGTCGCAGCATTCATATCGATGTGCTTCTATCCCATGGGATTTATGGCGGTCATTCTTGGCCGAGGCCAGCTGTTTACGGAAAACACGCTGTATCCGGTTGCGCTTGTGCTTACTGAGCGCCGTCATTTCTGGAGTACTATGCGCCTGTGGGCTGTCGTGTTGTCCGCGAATGTAGTTGGCGCTTTTCTTTTTGCCATGCTGGCCGTGCGCACCGGCGCATTGCGAACAGAATATGCGGATGCGCTCGCGCGGCTCGGCGATGACGCGGCTTCATCCTCGGCCAGCCACATTTTCTGGAGCGCCGTCGTGGGCGGATGGATTATCGCCATGGTGGCGTGGTTGGTAAGCGGCAGCCATTCCATTACTGGCGCCGTCATGCTCATCTGGACGCTTACTTTTATTGTCGGCCTCGGCCACTTCGCGCACTGCATCGCCACCAGTGGTGAAATTCTCGCAGCTGTACTACATGGCCAGCTTGCCGCATCCAGTTATTTTCGATGGCTTGTCCCGGCCGTTCTCGGCAACATCACCGGCGGCGTGCTGCTGGTGACGCTGCTCGAATACGGCCAGGTCAATCTTGAATAAGCATTACGCTGTTTTGCCCTGGCGCTCTTTCAACTCGCGCAGCAGGCCTTCAATCTGCTCTTCGCGTTCCAGCGCGGCAAAGCGATCTTCCAGTGAATCGCTCCCGAGAAGCTCAGTGTGAGCAGCATTTTCCGATTCTGTGCCAGCCACGCGCAGTTTTAACCTTTCAATTCCGGAGCCATTGCCTGGACTCCCCTGCGTAGCTGCAATTTTCTGGCGAACCTGGTTTGCCTTGTTTACCACACGGGCACGTCGATGTTGCGCAATCAGCATCTCACAGCGGCTGCGTGTCTCCGTCAACTTCTGCTCCAGCTTGCGCAGAGCTGAACGCAGAGATTCGGCTTCATACGATTGATCTTCAATCTGCTGGGCGAAACCTGACGCCATCTGTTCATGACTCAGAGCACGTTCCAGCGCGGCGCGCGCAAGATCGTCTTTGCCTTTGCTCACAGCCAGCTCGGCTTTCTTGTGCCATTCTCCCGCGGAGTTGTCGTGCTCCTTCTTCTTCTTCTCCAGCAGATGCTGGTCGGCAATTGCAATCGCAACTTGCGTTTTTACCTGAAGCAGCTGGTTCTCCATATCGAGCACGAGCTGCTTCAGCATCTTCTCCGGGTCTTCCGCTTTGTCGATCAGATCGTTGACATTGGCGCGCAGCAAAGCTGCAACGCGTTCCAGGAGTGCCATATCTCCCTCCTTTTTAAAAATTAAGTGGGCGGAGCACAAAGCTCCGCCCGGACCCAGTCTTACTTGCCGTCAACGGTTGCTGCTCCATTGGGGCGAGAACGCATGCTCTTCACGTTGTTCATCAGTTCACGCATGTCCATCCCAGAAAGCGCTTCAAACAGAGCCGGCACCTGCGCGGCAATCTTTGTGATGTCGCCGGTAAGCTTATTCACGCCTGCCGAGCCATCGTTGCCGGTCGAGACGACCGTGATCTTGTCGACTTTGGACAGCGGCTCAGACATGGCGCGAACTACTTCAGCCATGTTGCTGATGAGCCGGTCAACGACCGCCGCCTGGTTCCATTCCTGGTAAGCCTCAGCCTTTACGTTCATCGCCTTAGCTTCAGCCTCACCCTTCTGGAAGATGATCGAAGCCTCAGCTTCACCCTGTGCGCGAATCGCAGCAGCGCGGCCTTCCGCTTCTACGGTCAGGCGAGCCTTCTCGGCGGCAGCAAGATTCTCGACGCGCTGACGCTCGATTTCCGCCTGCTTCAGCACGGTCGCAATCAGCTCTTTTTCGTGACGCAGAATTTCTGCTTCCTGCACCTTGATCTGCTGCTCTTTCTCCACTTGCTCGACCTTCACCTGCTCAGCGATCACCTGCTGCTGCATGACGTTGGTCTGCAACTCGTAGGCTTTATCGGCCTGCGCCTGTTGCCTGCGGCTCTGCTCTGCAAACTGCGCTTTCTGAATATCGAGGTCGCGTTGCGCCGCGGCTTGCTTGGCCAGCGAAGCCGTCTCTGCAATTACGCGTTCCTGATCTGCAGCTGCTTTAGCTATGGCAGCTTCGCGCAACGCGTTGGCTCTGCGAATTGCTGTGTCGCGCTCCGCCTCCGCAGCGGCCACGTCGGCATCGCGGCGAATACGCACGATGTCCGGGCGTCCCATGTTGGTGATGTACTCGTTCTTGTCGCGGACCTCCTTGATGGTGAACGAGACAACTTCGAGGCCCATCTTGCTCATGTCATCGGCACAGGTCGCGCGCATACGATCGGCGACCATCTCCGGCTCTTTCACGATCTGCTCGACCGTGAGCTGGCCGATGATGCCGCGCAAATGGCCTTCCATGACCAGCCGGATCAGGCCCTCGCGCTGTGGCGGCGTCTTCGTCAAAAATTGCTCGGCAGCCGTAAGAATCGATTCCTGATCGGAGCGCACTTTGATCTGCGCTACAGCTTCAACTGTGACCGCTACGCCCTGCTTCGTATAGAGGTCCTGCTGCGGAGCCACGTCAAATGACATCAATTCCAGCGAAAGCTCGCGGCAGTTCTCGACCATGGGAAAGATTACGGTGCCATGACCTTTGATCACGCGCGGTCCACGAAATCCGTAAACAATGAGCGCCTCGTTCGGGCCGGCCTTGCGGAACATCTTCGCCAGCAAACCAGCCAGAACAATAATGGTCAATAGACTCAATCCAACAATGATGATGACTGTGTTCGTCATAGTGATCCCAGCCCTTTCCACTGGGAAAACCGTGTTCGTTTAAGTTGAAAAACTACGCCTCTAAGATTTACTTGAAGTCATCAGCAACTTCGTCCCAGCGGCGCACCCAGGCGATGCCCTGCTCATAACGCATCACCACTACTTCCGTATCGCGCGGAATCGGGAGCCCGTTCTCGCTGCGCGCGGCAGCGAACCTGCGGCTGCCGTTCTGCGAAAACAAAATTTCGCCGGTGCCGTGATCGCGGATTGCCCCGCTTACGCGACCTATCATGCCTAGCGTCGCCGTCTCTTCCGCTGTCAGCGCGTGCTCATGCGGCGCCAGCACATGCGCCATAAACCAGAACAGCACCGACGCTCCGGCAATTCCGGCAATCGTAGCCAGCAACAGCACCATAGGAACTACGAATCCGCCGTACCGCTCCAGCAGGTATCCTGTCCCGCCAAACCAGCAGAGAAAGATCACCAGCGTGAACCCGTTGATAGGACTGATCGAATTGCTGTTCGCGCCGTGCCCGGCACCCGCATGGCCGCCATGGCCAACCTGCACATGATGGAAATGGCCGATCTGAAAATGCGAGAAGCCGCCTACGAATGCCACCGCACTGAGACAAAGACCCAGAGCAAAGCAAAACAGGTAGAAACCTTCCCACGTCATCTCTGACTCTCCTTTCTGGGCAGTTTGATCACCGCCCGTTTTTTCACTCCGGATACTGTTTCGCGCTCTGGCCTCAGCACTTCCAACAGCCGGTCCACCAGGCCAGGCGTCTCCATGACTGCTTCCAGCAAGAGAAGGCAGCGCCGCGTGTCTTTGTGCCGCGCCAGTGTCAACAGTGCCTGACGCAGCGCGGGATCGCGGCGGAATCGCTCGGCTCCGCTCACCAGCCACAAATCCAGCTTGTCCTCGAACGTGCGCGCGTCACTCAGCAACTCGGGGTGGTAGCCTTCCGGGTCATCCACCAGGTAACCCGGATGCACCTTGAAGAACTTCGCCAGCAATTGCCGCGTTGTGTTCGTCAGGTGTGGACGCGCGCCGCTCTCAATCTGCGACAGGTAAGACTGGCTCATTGAAGCTCCAAGTTCGGAGCGAATGGCCTTCAGCAACTCCTGCTGCGTCATGGCCCGGTTCAGGCCTCGCAGATTGCCCTCTACTTCGCGCAGATAGCGGATTTTTTCGCCGAGCGTCATATTGCAATCGGTGATATTTATATCGCTAATTGCGATACAAGGCAAGAGAAATCGACCGCAGGCCTAGAAAAATCGCAGATAACAGGAAAGAAACGACTTATTTGAGAAGCTTCTTCACCTTTCCGATCAGGCCGAGAGCGTCAAACGGCGCACGCACCTTTGCATCGTTGTCGAAATAGACGTATACATCGCGCTGGTCACATGCGTCTGCGGGCACCGTGCTTGCTCGCTCCACCGGTGATTCACACCCGCCCGCCCATTCAGCGACACGCGCCGCCCAATCATCCAGCGCCACATCTTCATATCCGCTGGCGTAGAGCACCTCGGAGCCATGCAGCCGGCAATAGACGAAATCGGAAGTCACGTCCATCAGCCGGGGCCACTCCACCGTGTCGGCGCACACCATTGCGACTTTATATTTCCGAAGCAGAGCAACAAATTCCGGCGTGACGAAACTGGGGTGACGAATCTCCATTGCATGGCGGAGTTTCTTTTTGCAGACCGGTTCTGTACACACACGTCCTTTCATCCAGGGATCATGGCTCCTCGCCAGCGCTGCGGCATGCGTCATATCTCGTGGCAGAAGCTGAAAGAAGGATTCAATCAGCTCCGGATTGAATCGAAAATTCGGCGGGAACTGCCAGAGAATCGGGCCAAGCTTCTTCCCCAGCTTCAGGATTCCTGACGCGAAGAAATTCGCCAGCGGCAGCTCCACATTTCGTAATTTGCGCATGTGGGTGATGAAGCGCGATCCCTTGATCGCGAAATCAAAATCATCCGGCGTTTCCCTTGTCCATTTTTCAAACGATGAAGGGCGCTGCATGGAATAAAACGTCCCATTGATTTCGATGGTGGAAAAAATTCCAGCCGCATAGGCGAGCTCTTTTTTCTGCGGCAGCCCTTTCGGATAGAAGACTCCGCGCCAGGGCTTATATGTCCATCCTGAGATTCCGATCCGCACTTTCCCGTGCATTTCATCTGCTATGCCGGTCATAATCGAATGGTTGCCCTCCATAGATGCAATTTCTTTTAGCAAGCTGCATGCTGCCAATCTTCAATCCTGCATCTGACAAAACGTAAGAAACATGTGCCCTCTCAGGAGCAGAAAACCATGAACATATTGAATCGTTATTATTTTTTGCCTGGATCGGTTGCGATTCTTGCCGGAGCGCTGCTGGTTTCCGGGTGCAACCAGAAGCCAGCCCATCCCGATGAGAAACCTGCCGTAACCAATGCAATGAGCTCTAACAATCTATCCGATGTGAGCGTTTCGCAGGACCAGGACAAAGGCGTGATGACGCTTACCGGCAATGTTGCCTCTGCAGAGCAGAAGTCGCAGGCCGAAGCGTTGGCGAAACAGGCTGCGCCTGACTACACCATCGCCAATGAGATCGGAGTACGGCCTCCGGGCGCTGAGAGTCAGGCGAAGGCAGTTGATTCCAACCTTGACAGCGCTATTGAAGACAACTTCAAAGCGTCGTTAAAGGCAAATAAACACCTCGATGACCAGAGCATCGATTATTCCGCTAAAAACGGCACTCTGACCTTAAAAGGCAGCGTAAAGACTGCCGCGCAAAAGGCAGAAGCAGAGAAATTGGCAAAGAAGGTGCCGAACGTTACGCAAGTTGTGAATGAAATCGAAGTTAAGCCGGGCAAGCATTCGACTGAAAAGTCATAATGGCGAGCGCCGGCGCGGGGGCCTTCGGGCCCCCGCATTCCTGTTAATCCCCACTTTTCATATCTCCGTCACCAGCGCATCCTATCATTCAGGAATACATTTATGGGTCGCTTACAGAGACGCGTCGCGATTGTTACCGGCTCCAGCTCCGGCATCGGGCAGAGCATAGCCAAACGTCTTGCTGCCGATGGCGCAAATCTTGTCATTGATTATGTTGGGCACATTGAGGGAGCGCAGGAAACACTGAAGATGGTTGAAGCTGCCGGCGCGCAGGGCAGTATTATAAAAGCCGATGTGTCGAAGATCAGCGAAGCGCAATCTCTGGTGAATGAAGCATGGGAGAAATTCGGTTCCGCTGACATTCTCGTCAATAACGCAGGCATCGAAGCTAAAACATCGTTTCTCGAAACAAGCGAAGAAGAATACGACAGAATTCTCGGAGTCAATCTGAAAGGCCCATTCTTTGTGACGCAGGAATTTGTGCGCAGACTGGCTGCTGCGAAGAAATCCGGGCGCATTATCAATATCAGCTCCGTACATGAAGATATGGCGTTCCCCGGCTTTGCTACTTACTGCGCCAGCAAAGGCGGACTTCGCATGCTCATGCGCGATCTTGCTGTCGAGCTTGGCCCGCTTGGAATCACCATCAACAATATCGCTCCGGGTGCTATCGCTACGCCGATCAACAAGTCCCTGCTTCAAGACAAACCGAAGCTCAATGCGCTGCTTGGGCATATTCCGTTGAATCGGCTCGGTACTCCTGAAGATGTGGCAGCGCTCGCATCCTGGCTGGCATCCGATGAGGCAAGCTATGTCACCGGGTCCACTTACTATATAGACGGTGGGCTTTCGCGCTTCTACACCGAACAGTAACTCAGGGACGAGTGAATGCATCCATTCAAAGTCTGGGCGCCAAAGGCCAAAACTGTTGACGTCAGGATTGGAAACGCCACGTATGCCATGGATCAGGCCAGAGGCGGATGGTGGCAAAAAGAAATTGCCGAAGCAGGCGCCGGAACTGACTACTCATTCGTGATCGACAGCAGCGAGCCTGCCGTACCCGACCCGCGCTCCGCATGGCAGCCACATGGAGTGCATGGCCCATCGCGCATTGTCGATCATGCGGCTTTCCGCTGGACTGACGAACACTGGCAAGCGCCACCCCTTGCGAGCGCGATCATCTATGAGCTTCACATCGGGACCTTCACGCGCGAAGGGACATTTGACGCTGCGCAGAATCATCTCGCATATCTTAAAAATCTCGGCATCACCCATATCGAGTTGATGCCCGTTAACGCATTTCCCGGCAAGCGCGGCTGGGGATACGACGGTGTCGATCTCTTCGCGCCGCAGGAAGCTTACGGTGGACCGGAAGCACTGAAGCGCTTCGTAAACGCCTGCCACGAGCATGGCCTCGCCGTGCTGCTTGATGTGGTCTACAACCATCTCGGGCCATCTGGAAATTATCTCGGCAAATTCGGCCCCTACTTCACCCACCTGCACAACACGCCGTGGGGCGATGCCGTTAATCTCGAAGACGCAGGCAGTCACGAGGTACGCCGCTTCTTCTGCGACAACGCCCTCATGTGGCTGCGCGATTATCACATCGATGGACTTCGCCTCGACGCTGTGCATGCTTATATGGATCGCTCCGCCATCCACTTCATGGAGCAGCTCGGCGGAGAAGTCCGCGCCCTCGAAGCTGAAACCGGCAGGCACTACGTCATCATCGCTGAAAGCGATCTCAATGATCCGCGCTTCGTGAGGGCAGTGGAAGCAGGCGGCTATGGCATGGACGCCCAATGGAGCGACGATTTCCATCACGCGCTTGTCACGGCGCTTACTGGCGAGCGCAGTGGTTATTACTCCGATTTCGGTTCCATCGCTGATCTGGCAAAAGCGCTCAAATCCGTCTTCATCTATGACGGCATCTATGCCCCGCATCGAGACCGCATTCATGGCCGTCCTGTAGAAGGCCTCCCGGGATGGCGTTTTCTCGGCTACTCGCAGAACCACGATCAGGTAGGCAATAGAGCTAAAGGCGAACGCCTCTGCCAGCTAGTCAATGAAGGTCGCGCAAAGATTGCAGCAGCGCTCGTCTTCACCGCGCCTTTTGTCCCCATGCTGTTTCAGGGCGAAGAGTGGGCCGCATCCTCGCCCTTTCAATACTTCACCGACCACGAGCCCGAGTTGGGAAAGCTCGTTTCCGAAGGTCGTAAAAAAGAGTTCGCTGACTTCGGCTGGAACCCGGAAGACATTCCCGATCCGCAGGACGAGCAGACCTTTTTACGCTCAAAACTTAACTGGGACGAGCAGTCCGAGCCATCTCACGCCGCAATGCTCGACTGGTACAGAAGGCTGATCGCGCTCCGAAAAAGCCATCCGGACTTAACCAACGGCTCACTCGAAGATGTGAATGTGGAATTCAGCGAAGAAGAAAAATGGCTGGTCATGCGACGCGGCGCAATCGAAGTGGTTTTGAACCTCGGAGGCAAGCCATTCAAACGCCGCATCTCCGCCGGAGCAGCCATGCTCCTGGCATCCAGCGATGCGGCAGAGCTGAACAAAACATCGCTCATCCTCCCGAAGGACGCTGTCGTTATTCTCAAAATCATAGATACCACTAAAGCCACCATAGATTGACGACGAGATCGAATGCGTGAGCGAAGGTTAGATGGCGCGCGTCTGCAACTGCAAACTCCAGGTTCTGATGCGCGGTGGCTTCGCAGTGGGCGGTTGCAAATTCAATCATCCTTGCCGACGCATCCACTCCGATGACCTTGCCATTGGGGACGCGCGCGGCAAATTTCGCAGGTGGTCTTACCGTTCCCGCATCCGACATCGAGAATATGCTCGTTGCCCTTTAGGTTGAGCAACGAGAGCACTTCTTCCGCCGCCTGAAGCATTGAAATACAGGCGTATTCAGATGCGTTCCATTCAGTCATGGACTGGAGTATAAGCTTTGCTCTCCCACCCGGTTTCGTGCCAACAATCCCAGGTCTACTTCGCAGGCCTGGGGCACCGAGTTCGCGGCTTCGTTGTCCTTCGACTCCGCTCAGGATGACATTGCTATTTATTAGCTGAACTGGCTCATGTTGATATCCAGCTTGTAGGTTTCTCCGTGGGCCAGCAGTTCGTCCCAGGTGACTTCGCGTTTCTGGTATCCGGCCATGCGCCCGAGCATGCAACTGCGGGCGCTTTCAACCCCCGCGGCTATCTGGTTGTGGAACTTACCGGAGGTGATGCTTTCAATGAAACCCTTATCTTTTTCCGAGTCAGCCTGAGCAAGATTGTCGCTGAAGGCCCCGTTGGCGGCGAAGGATCCTGACGGTTGCTGTGTGTCGCTGCCAGACCAGGTCCAGGCGTTGTCGCCGATGATGCGCAGCGGACCGGAGTAGGGCATCTCTGCGATTCCCTTTGATCCAAAGATACGCTCGGAGACATCGAACCAGTGACCAGGGCAGAACTGTGTCGATGAGAAGCTGACGTGGACATCTTCCGGGTAGGTGAAGATGACCTGGTAGTTGTCCCAGGTGTCACCGGCATGGGTGATGACGCTGCGGCCTCCGGTGGCCTGCGCTTTGATCGGATGCCCCTGCAGGGCCCAGTTACAGATGTCGATGACATGGATGTTCTGCTCGAGCAGAATGTCGCCGGAGAGATTGCGATACCACAGCCAGTTGCGAATCTTCTGCTCGTCGGCAGAGGCGTTGGGAAAATCGTGCTCGACGGCGGGTGGCGCATTGTAGTGCGCGGCAATGCTCGCGATCTTGCCGAGGTCGCCGTTATGGATGCGACGAACGATTTCAACGAAGGGCGGCGCGCTGCGAATCTGAAAGCCCACATCGACGCTGACTTTGCCGTCGGCAAGTTTGGCAATTTCGAGAGCGCGTTTCGTCTGGGCGATATCGACGCCGACGGGCTTTTCGCAGTAAGCGTGCTTGCCTCCTCTAACCATGGCTTCAAGGTGCTGAACATGAAAGAAAGGCGGTGTGGAAATCTGGACGGCATCGACGTCTTTTGACGCGGCGAGTTCTTCAAAGGCTTTGTAGCCACGGAACTGGTGCTCCGGGCCGGCGTAGCCGAGAGACTTATTGAGATCGTCGAAGTGAGCTTTGCCTTTCTCAAGCTGATCCTGAAAGAGGTCGGCAATGGCGACTATACGCGCGCTGGTGTTTTTCGCGAACGATGTGGCGACGGCAGTGCCGCGGTTGCCGCAGCCGAGCAGCGCGTAGCGGACGGCGGAGTTGGCTTCGTAGCCGAAGGCGGTTTTTGGTTTCAGGAGCATGAGGCCTGAAGTTGCTGCGGTTCCGGCGAGGAATTTTCTTCTATTCATAGTAGTCGTGCTCCTGATCGAGTTTGTTTGATGCTGTGAAAACTACCGCAGAGCCAGGTATCGCAAAGGTTCGCAGATTAGTACTTTTCACCACAGAGAGTACAGAGACACGGAGGTTTCAGGCATTCGTGCTCTGGATTTTTGTGATGATGCGTTCTAAGTAAATCTTTTCGTTCTTTACGTCTTCGATCTGCTGCGGGCCTTCGATCTCGCGCTCGATGGTCACAGCTCCGGTATAGCCGAGTTTGTGCAGCTTGGTGAAAACCGCTTCGAAATCGACCAGGCCTTTGCCGATGAGGACTTCTTCGCCGAGCTTCATCGGGTCAGTAGGCCACTTGCCGTCTTTGGCGTGGATGGCATGGACGTGCGGCCCAATGATGTCAACGGCATCTACCGGGTTCGCTTTGCCGTACAGGATGAGGTTGGCGGTATCGAGACCGACGCCTAAGTTTGGCTGGTTCACGTCTTTGATGGCGCGCGCCATGGTGGTGGGGGTTTCCTGACCGGTTTCCATGAGGAAGCGCTGGCCATTACGAGCACAGTGCTTGGCAATTTCCTGAATGGCGAGAACGGCTTCCTCATAGAGAGGATCGCGCGGGTTCTCGGGAATGAAACCGCAGTGGGTCTGGATCTGAGGAATGTTGAGAAGCTTGGCGAAATCGGAGGTCTGCTTGAGAGCGTCGATACGGGCGCTGCGGCTTTCGCGAGGCACAAGGCCGATGGTTGACGGGCCGTCTTCGAAGTCCCAGACCAGACGGCCTGGGCCGACGACTTCTGCGGTAGTGGCGACGACGTCGTGCTTCTTGAGCAGGCCGTTGAGTTCGTCAGCCAATGCAGGCGTGAATTTGTCGATGTAGGCATCGAGCGAGAAGAAGCAATTCGTGAACCCCATGTTCTTCACGCGGGAGATGGTGGCTTCAGGGCCTTCGGCGGGCTTGATAAGCAGGCCAAGAGCCATGGGCTTGAGACTGCTTTGCGCTTCTTCCGCGAATCCGAGACGATTGGCTGCGAGTGCGGTCGCCGTTGCGCCTGCGGCGCTCAGAAATTCTCTTCTGTTCATTGCTGGCGGGTCTCCATTGGCAACGATTCCATTGAAGGGTATCAAGAGCGATAGCACTGTGGGTAGCGTGTTGCAGATAATCCCAGGTCTTCTTCGCAGACCTGGCCCCCCCCGATGCTTTATTCCGGGAAGACTACCCTTGAACCTTTCCATCCGTAGTAAGCGATATAGATGTAGCAAAGGACCGGAAGGATGAAGGCGTGGTGGATGCCAATGCGGTCGGCCATGATGCCTTGAAGCTCAGGGATGATGGCTCCCCCGACAATGGCGGTGACCAACAGGCCGGAAGCTTCTCCAGTGAGCGGGCCCATTTCGGCGATACCCAGCGTAAAGATGCTGGGAAACATAATGGAATTGAAGAGGCCGACGAGGATGATGCTCCAGATGGCGACGTGGCCGAAAGTGAGCATGGAAATGATGACCAGCAATGTGGCGACAATGGCGCAGAGGGCAAGGAGGGTTCCGGTTTTTACTTTTTGCAGGATGGCGGAGCCAATGAAACGACCCACCATGGCGCCTCCCCAATAGAAAGGGACGAGCGCAGA
Source organism: Alloacidobacterium sp. (assembly GCA_035293545.1). Lineage (GTDB taxonomy): Bacteria > Acidobacteriota > Terriglobia > Terriglobales > Acidobacteriaceae > Alloacidobacterium. The sequence continues at coordinate 49,992 of DATGMQ010000006.1, forward strand.
AGCGGCGAGCGCGCTGAGGCCTCCGATGTCAGGCTGGCCGAAGTAATTGATGAGGAAGCTGCCGATGGAGACTTCGGCTCCGACGTAGACGAAAATGGCAACGGCTCCCAGAATGACGTGGCGATGACGCCAGATGCTGTCTTTCTTATCGCCGAGCGGGCGGTAGTCTTTGGTGACATCGATGCGCGGAAATTTATAGAGCGCAATGGCGAGGCCCAGGACAATGAGCGCGAGAGCGATGGCCAGGTAGGGAAACTTTACGGTTGCGGCTTCCTGTAGGCGATAGAGGTGGAGTTCCTGCGGAGAGAGCGTGTTGATGTCCTGCGTATTCTTCGCTGCTTTGCCGAGGATGAGGAGCCCACCGAGAAGCGGACCGATGACGGTGCCGAGCGAGTTGAATGCCTGTGTGAGATTGAGGCGGCTGGATGCTGTTTCTGCTGGGCCAAGCACGGAGACATATGGATTGGCGGCGACCTGGAGCGCGGTGATTCCGGCTGCCAGCACGATCAACGCTGTGAGAAAAAGCGGGAATGAAGGCACGCCTGCTGCTGGAATGAAGAGCAGCGCTCCGGCGCACATGGTGAAGAGTCCGGCGACCATGGTGCGCTGATAACCGATCCATTCGACCACTTTGCCGGAAGGAATTCCAAAGGCAGCGTAGGCACAGAAGAAGACGAACTGCACCAGCATGGCTTCGGCGTAGTTGAGCGAGAAGATGGATTTCAGGTGCGGGATGAGGATGTCATTGAGCGACGTAAGGAAGCCCCAGACGAAGAAAAGGGTGGTAACCATCGCCATGGCGCTTTTATTGGTGCTGCCGGGGGCGTGGGTTGTCGTCGAAGAGCTGCTTACATTAGTGATGGACATGCGGTTTACCGAATCCTTAAATGACGCAATCTGGTGGCGCTCGTCTAAGCCTTAGAAGCAAGACCAAGCTGATGATAAACGGATACGCGCGATCTGGCTTGCGCTTTGGCCCTGGAAACGATGCCAACGACATATTTTGGCGTTCTAGGCGCTTACTCCAATTGAAATATGATGAAACTTTCGCGGGCCAGCCCCCGTCTTTCGAGTGAGTCCGTTTCTGAAAGATATTGATATCCATTAAGTTATGGCATTTATAAAGACATCGCTGGCGCTCGGGCTGCTGGCATCGGCTGGATTAGTAAAGATGACTGCTCTTCCTGCATATGCGGAGGCAGCGCAGACGGCCCCTGCGTCAACGGCGCGACTGCTGGGGACCGTCACGGCGATCAATGGCGACACCATGATGGTGAAATCGGATGCCGGTGTCTCGTCGACAGTAACGGTGAGCAATGCGACGCGCATTGTGCGCACGGAACCTGGGCAGAAAGACTTGAGCAGCGCAACTCCGATCCATGTGCAGGACCTGGCGGTGGGTGACCGCGTTCTGGTAAGGGCAACTCCGGGCTCAGCGGAGAATACCTACACGGCGCAGGCTGTGATCGCGATGAAGAAGAGCGACATCGCGCAGAAGCAGCAACAGGAGCGCGAGGACTGGCAGAAGCGCGGCGTTGGCGGGATTGTGAAATCGGTCGACCCGGCAGCCGGAACAGTTGTAGTAGCTGCGGCGGCGCGAACGTTCACAATTCATACGACTCCGAAGACAATTGTGCGGCGGTATGCGCAGGACTCGGTGAAGTTTGATGATGCTAAGGTCGCGACGTTGGACCAGATCAAGCCGGGCGATCAGCTTCGAGCTCGTGGTGAGAAGAATGCTGACGGCTCAGAGGTCACGGCAGATGAAATTGTTGCGGGATCATTCCGAAACATTGCCGCGACGGTGGTGAACGTAAATGCCGCCGGCCAGACGCTGACAGTCAATGACCTGGCGACTAAAAAGCACGTCGTGATTCGTCTTACTCCGGATTCGCAGCTGCACAAACTTTCGCCGGAGATGGCGCAGGCGATTGCGGGCCGAATCAAGGGAGGCGCCGGCAGCGGTGAAGAGCGGCGAATTTCAGCCAACGCGCAGCCGCCAGCGGGAAACGGCGCAGCTGGGCAACCGGCAGGACCGCGAGGGGACATTTCGCAAATGCTGCAACGCGCGCCCAGCGTGCAGCTGACTGACCTGCATCCGGGCGATGCAGTGATGATTGTTGCAACGGAAGGCGCAAGCGACACGGCCACAGCGATCACGCTGCTGGCTGGAGTTGAACCAATGCTCCAGGCTTCGACCAAAGCAAGCCAGAGCCTATTTTCTTCTTCCTGGAGCCTGGGCGGCGGAGGCGAGCAAGCTGCCGCGCAACAGTAAGCACAACTTTATCTCTATCGTTTGAAGCTCTTGGAGAATTTGTGAAACAGAGAGTTCCGCTACACTATTTTTCTATATTGCTGGTTTTACTGCTGAGCCTTGTTACAGCAACGCATGCGCAGGGGCAAGCCGCTAAAGGCTCGATACACGGGCAGGTGACTGACCCGTCGGGAGCGGTGATTCCGAATGCAACGGTGAGCCTGACCACGCCGGACGGTCATACAGTCGCGACGGTGACGTCGAATGCGGCCGGATCGTACCAGGTGAATAATCTCACTCCGGGGATGTACATCGTCATCGGCAATGCGCAGGGCTTTGCCTCATCGAATTCGAAAGCAATTGTCGTGTCAGCGGGACAGACGAAGGAGTTCAATGTCTCGCTTGAAATTGAAGTTGAGAAGCAACAGGTGCAGGTAAACGCTGAAGCTACCACCGTTGATACCAGCCCGGACAGCAATGCCAATGCCATCGTCATTAAAGGCAAAGATCTTGATTCGCTCTCTGATGATCCCGACGAGCTGCAGAACGAATTGCAGGCGCTTGCCGGACCGTCGGCAGGACCAAATGGCGGCCAGATTTATATTGACGGCTTTACCGGTGGGCAGCTGCCGCCGAAGTCATCCATCCGCGAAATCCGCGTGAATCAGAACCCATTTTCAGCGCAGTATGACCGGCTGGGATATGGACGCATCGAAATTTTCACCAAGCCCGGCACGGACAAATTTCACGGCAGCATCAACGTATTCGGTAATGACTCGGCATTTAATTCGTCAAACCCGATTCTGAACTCCAACCAAAGGAAGGGAGCAATCCCGCTGCCGCCGATTCAGATGCCGGATTATTATTCGTATTTTCTCCACGGTGATGTGGGCGGACGTCTTTCTAAAAATGCTTCTTTCTTTGTGAGCGCATTCGGGCGGAATAATCAGAATGTCAGCATTGTGGACGCCGTCGATCCTATAAACACAACGGACCCTAATAATCCGGTCTATTTAAATACGACGGTGAGCAATCCCAGTACACGCATTGATATCAGCCCGCGCGTGGATGTGCAGCTTGGGGGAAGTGACACCCTGACGGCGCGTTATAGCTTCACGCGAAATCAGCAGTCCAACTCCGGCGTTGGAGAAACCAGTTTGCCTTCAACGGGCTACAACACCCACAGCCTGGAAAACGAAATCCAGCTCAGCAACAGTTGGGTCATGAGCCCAAAGGCCGTGAACGACATGCGCTTTGAATATACAAGAAGTCGCACGTCGCAGACGCCCGTTTCTGCTGATCCCACCATCTCTGTGTCAGGCGCATTCTCAACCGGCGGCAGTAATAACGGTGCTGTGCGCGATAATCAGGATTATTTCGAGTTGCAGGACTACTTCACAGCCACTGGCGGAAATCATTCCATGAACTTCGGCGCCAGACTGCGCGCGACCCGCGACGCCAACTTTAGTAGCGCCGGAACCAACGGCTCCTATACGTATACCGATCTGGCAAGCTACATAGGAGACAGAAACAGCAACAATTTCCAGAACTACCGCACTTACCAGATCACAACCGTCAACGACGGCCGATACACTCAGCGCGCCACGCTCTTTGACGCCGCCTTGTTTTACCAGGACGACTGGAAAGTAAGCCCGCGCTTCACTTTCAGTTACGGTCTCCGCTGGGAGGCGCAGAACTACATCAACGACATCAATGACTGGGCGCCGCGTTTTTCACTCGCCTATGCTCTTGATGGAGGCGGCAAAAAGCCGGCCAAAACGGTTCTGCGGGCCGGCTATGGGTGGTTTTTCCAGCGCTGGGGGGTTGCTAACACCTTCGGCGGCGGCGGAAGCACACCCTTCATCATCTTTACGAAACGCTATAACCAGCAAGACCCCAGTCAGCAGATCATTGTAAAAACCAACGGCCCAACCGAGTCCGGCGCATCTACAGCGCCTGCTTTTTATCAACTGGACTCACGCATGCACGCCGCCCTGGACATGCAGGCAGCTATTGGCATTGACCGACAGATTGCCAAGAATGCCACCATGAATGTCACCTATTTGTATAGCCAGGGAATTCATCAGTTCCTCACCAATAACGTGAGCGCGCCGTTTTTTGATACCTCAAGCGGCACCTACATTGATCTGCCGACAACCGGCCTCCCTACGCCGGATGTGAACCTCTATACCTACCAGACTGCCGGTTTCTACAGACAGAGTCAGATTCTTGCCAGTGGGAATGCGCGCTTCCGGCGCTTCAGCCTGTTTGGCTTCTACATGTACAACAATGCGCTCGGCAATACAGACGGGCTCAACTCTTATCCGATGAATGCGCATGATCTGAAACTCGATTACGGGCGCATGGCCTTTGACATCCATCAACGTTTTGTACTTCTGGGTAATATCTCAGCTCCGTGGGCCATGTCTTTCTCGCCGATGGTGGCCTACAATTCCGGCACGCCGTACAACATCACCATCGGAAATGACCTGACAGCCAATAATCAGTTCAATGCGCGACCTACGTTTGCGGCAAGCTGCTCTGAGCCATTTGCGATCAATCCGGCAGACTACGGGATTCACGGCATGCCCTGTCTTAATACCAATCCGGCAGGCACGAATGAAAAAATCGTTCCCAATGGATATGGAACCGGCCCACAGAACATCAGTCTCAACATGCGCGTGAGCAAAGTGATTGGAATTGGCCCGCGCGTTGAAGGGAACGGACCGGGTGGCGGTGGACCTCGCGGCGGCGGTGGGCCACGGGGACGCGGTTTTGCCGGCCTGAGTGGAAATCAGGCAGGTCCGGGCCGTTTAGACGCGAGCGTCTCGCGCAAGTACAACCTCACGCTCTCAGCATTCGGAACCAATATCCTGAACCACGAGAACCTGGGGACTCCGAATGGAGTGATCGGCGCTCCGGTAGATGGCAGCGTCAACGTTCAGCCTTTCTTCGGCAAGTCGCAGTCACTCGCCGGAGGCTTTTTTGGACCCCGCACAGCAGGGAATCGCAGCTTTACCCTGCAGGCTTCGTTTAACTTCTAAGCAGGGCTTACTTCGGTTCGTCGGCCAAGAATGAGGCAAGTTTCCATATCTGTTTCTATAAACGCCGAATCAACTCTGCCGTACTTCGGAGCAACTGTTCAATTTTATTGATTGAACAGTTGTCCGAACGAATCCAGATCATCCTGAGAGGGCTACCGTAAGGAAACTTCTCTCAGCAAAGGCCACCAGAAAACGATTGAGAAACGGCTTCTTGACTGGTTACTCGCAAACCGATACCCTTTAACTTAATGATGCTTTCGTCCATTCCGGCCATCTGTTGCGCGTGTTGTCGTGCATTGCGCCGGACTTTGGGTGAATGATCTGAAAAGCTAAGTTCCAGGATTCACATAAAGCCCGCGTATCAGCCTAGCCTGACGCGGGTTTTTTATTTCTGCACCACAGGGGAGAAGATGGCGGACGCCGCAGCAGTAAAGGAAACCAAAGCGCAACGGATGGAGCGCCTGAAGCGCGAAAAGAATCCGTGGGAGGCCTTTAACGAGGTGCGCGAATTCGCGCGTCAGGGTCGTGGGAGCGTCGTGCCGGAATGGGCCTCGGCCTACTTCAAATGGTGGGGTGTTTACACCCAGGGTGATGGCGTAGGCGCTGTGGGTGGCAAAGGTGGCGAAGGTCTGGCTTCTGAATACTTCATGATGCGCGTCGGTATCCCCAATGGAATCCTCAGTTCGACGCAACTGCGAGTCATCGCCGATATCACCAAGAAGCATGCCCGCAATCTTGCCGATATTACCGTTCGGCAGAATATCCAGCTGCACTGGCTGACGATTGAATCGCTGCCGGAAATAGTCGATGCGCTGGATGCGATCGGGCTTTCTCCGAAGGGCGCCTGCGGCGACGTGGTCCGCAACGTGACCGGATGCCCGTTGGCTGGGATTGCGCATGATGAGATCATTGACGCTTCGCCGCTGGCCCTCGAAATCGCGCATAAACTGATTGCGAACCCAGAGTTCTACAACCTGCCGCGCAAGTTCAAGATTTCTGTCTCTGGCTGCTCAGTATGGTGCAACTATCCGGAGCTGAATGATGTTGCACTCACCGCAGTACGTCGCGGCGGCGAGGTGGGATATGCGCTGCGCGTGGGCGGAGGGCTCTCAAATCAGCCGCATCTTGCCGTCAAGCTGGATGCCTTCATCAAACCGCAGCAGGCCTTTGAGGCAGTGCGCGGGGTGGCTGAAATTTTCCGCGATGAGCAGGTGCTGCGCGAGAGCCGCGACCGCGCGCGGCTGAAGTATCTCTTCATGCGCGAGGGGTGGACAGCGGAGAGATTTCTCCGTGAGCTGGAAGCGCGAGTTGGCTATAAATTCGATCCCGGAGTAGCAGAAGACGAGCCGGAAGACATTTTGCGCGATCACGCAGGGATATACAAGCAGAAGCAGGCAGGCCTGAGCTATGTGGGCGCATCTGTTCTGCGGGGAAGGATGACAGGCGATCAGCTTGCCGCCGCTGCGGAGCTTGCCGAGCGGTACGGCTCGGGGAATCTGCGGGCGACCGTGATGCAGAACCTCATCTTTATTGATGTCCCTTCTGAAAAAGCACACGCCCTGGCGGAGGAGATCGACAGGATCGGCCTGCGGGTCGAGGGTTCCACTTTCTGGCGCGGGGCCATCGCCTGCACCGGCACGGAGTTCTGCAAGCTGGCCATTACGGAAACCAAGGGCTTTACCCGTTGGCTCGTGGAAGAACTGGAGGAACTGGTTCCACAATTTGATGAGCAGTTAAAACTCAATGTGACCGGCTGCCCTAATGGCTGTGGACAGCACTGGATTGCCGATATCGGCCTTGAAGGCAAGAAAGTAAAGCAGGACGGCAAGATGGTGGACGCGTATTATTTCTGCGTGGGCGGCGCTGTGGGAAAACACGCAGGCATTGCGCGTCAGGTAGGCTATCGTGTGGCCGCGACCGAAGCGCCTGTGGCCATTGCGCGGCTGCTGCGATCCTATCTGGCGGAACGCCGGCCGGCGGAAAATCTGCGCGCCTATTTTGGACGGCATACAGAGGAAGAATTGCGGAATCGGCTTTCAGGAGCAACAATCGAAGCAGTGACACGTGACCTGCCAACTGCGCCTGTTCCTCATGGGGTCGCCGGGTGAGCCTTTTCCCCATCTTCCTGAAGCTCGATGGCAGGCAATGCCTGGTGGTCGGCGCGGGAGAGATAGCAGAATCGAAAATTAAAAGCCTGTTAGCGGCAGATGCGCGCGTTACCGTTGTTGCCCCGAAGGCTAAGCCTGCTCTGATTGCTCTAGCGGATGCAGGGCAGTTTACGTGGCATCGACGCGAGTTCGCGCCTGATGATCTGAACGGAGCTTTTCTCGTTGTAGCTGCGACGAATGACTCTGACGTAAATGCAGTGGTGTATCGCGAAGCGCAGTTGCGCAACGTGATCTGCAACGCAGTGGATGATCCTCCAAACTGCGACTTTTATTTTCCTTCTGTTGTGAAGCGTGGCGATCTGCAGATCGCAATTTCAACCGCTGGGGAAAGCCCGGCTCTGGCGCAGCAACTGCGTGCGGATATCGATGCGCAACTGCCCGAAGACCTCGGACCGTGGCTCAAATCGCTGGGAGAATTGCGCAGAGAAGTTTTGGAGACGATGCCTGCCGGCGAGGCACGCAAACTGCTGCTGCATGAGCTTGCGCGACGGTCGGTTTGCGAATTGGAAGAATGCCCTTCGCGTAAACTGGTGCGGGACGTTGCGGTCTCAGACGTTCGCCGCTAAGCCTCTTCTCGTCTTAATGATCGAAGAGCAGGCTGTACATCAGCACTGCGAGGACGATGAGGCTCACGGCAACGTAGAGCCAGTCTTTTTCCGCGAAAAATCCTAGTGCTGCAAGGACAACACGCGCAACCGGCGTGGCAATCAGCAGGAGAAGACCCAGCTGAATAATAGCGTTGCTATTCCCCGTGGCCACTTGCCGGATAATGCCCGGCGGACTCCGCAGCTCAGCGGCTACGCTGTGAAATGTTGAATAGTCGGGACGGGGGCCGCGGCGCTGGCTGAGATACAGCAATCCACCTACAAGAACAAACGCAGCGGCGAGAAACACTCCGATGCGGAGAAGCTGGCCAATGGCAATTTCTATCTTCTGGTCATTGATCATCAGAGCCTGCCTGTCATGCTGTTGTAGATCATCTCGAGGCCGAGCAGAACGATTACTGCGGCAAAAACAAGCCTCAATGTGCGGACCTCAGCCTTCACCAGCAAACGCGAGCCGGTCAAGGACCCTAGAAGCACGCCCAGCATCACAGGCATGGCAAGTCCAGGAGATATGTAACCACGACTGAGATAAATTCCGGCGCTGGCCGCTGCTGTGACACCGATCATGAAGTTGCTGGTTGTGGTTGAGACCTTAAATGGCAGACGCATGGCCCTGTCCATGGCAAGGACCTTGACTGCTCCCGATCCGATGCCCAAGAGGCCTGACAAGGCCCCAGCTACGAACATGAGACTGAAACCGCCGGTCACGTTCTGCGCGATGTAGTTCTCCTCGCCATGCAGACATGGATAGCTGCCTTGCAGCTTGAGTCTCAGGGCCAGGGTATTAGGCTCGCGGTGCGACTCCTGTGGATGGCTGCGTAAGGAAGCATATGCAGAATAGAGCAGAACCGCTCCGAAGACAATGCCGATAGCGCGTGTGGAAACGATGAGCGTGAGATATGCCCCGACGAGCGCGCCCAAAGTGGTCGCGATTTCAAGAAACATGCCAATGCGGATATTCGAAAAACCTTCGCGGACGTAGGCAGCGGCAGCCCCTGACGATGTGGCAATAACGGAAACGAGCGAAGCGCCGATAGCATAGCGAATATCAACATGAAAAAGCAGCGTGAGCACGGGAACGATGACCACGCCGCCGCCGAGACCGGTCAAGGCGCCAAGAAGACCAGCGAGGAGCGAGCTCACGAAGATCAGGCCTGAGAAATCGAGTGTATTCATTTGTTGCAGAACCAGCCTACAGCATGCCGACGCAAATCATCTGCAGGTCCGGCTTTCTATACGCTCTCCTTACTCTTTGTTTTTGAAGATTGTCTCAGCTTTTCCGCCATCTCCATCAGCTTCATCACCGTGTTCCAGTTCCTTCCTGTACCCAGAACTTTCAGCGCCCGATCTAATGCCGGCAGAGACAATTTCGACCGCCCTTGCCCATCCGGAAAGTAGATGTACAGTTCGCGCTTACCTATTCTCATCTCTTCCCCTTCCACTTTAACGGCCAGAACGTTCTTTCGTGCCTCAGCATCCGGAGCGCTCGCAAGAAACCATACCAGCAACTTGTTCGGTTCGACGTCCTTCCGTTCTGCAAACGGATTCCGCGCGATCACGCCGCGCATCTCTTCCTTAGTGCGTAGAATTACCTCGGGCCGGAAACCAAAGCGTTGCTCAATCTCATTGCCGATGCGTTTGGTAATCTTCGCTAGGTCGCGCTCCTTCGTCCGAAAGACCACATTCCCGCTCTGGATAAACGTGGTCACATCCTCGAATTTCAGCGACTCATACAGCGCCCGCAACGCATCCATCTTCAGGATTTTTTGACCGCCTACATTCACGCCCCGCAGCATCGAAATCACGACCGTCATAGCGCGTTGAGTGTACATCAGATCGTGATACAGTTCGCCAAATTGCAGAGCAGCGCGGAAGCAGCTCCTTCCGCATCGTATGTCAGGGATGGAGGACATCATGCGCCCGGCGGGCGACGGGAGATGACAGCACAATGCTGGTCGTCGGAATCCCATACGGCAGCAGCCGCTCGATCACGCGCTCCAGTTCTGCAATGGACGCTGCCGTCACCTGCAGGAAGAAAGCGTCGCCGCCGGTGACGTGGTGGCATTCACGAACCTCAGGCAGGTCTTTTATGAATTTCAAGAACGGATGATATCGCGGTCCATCACAGGTCATGCGAATAATGGCCAGGATCGGCAGCCCCAGCGCCTCGCGGTCAATGTCGACAGAATAGCCACGGATGATCCCGGCATCTTCCATACGCCGCAGCCGCTCCGCTGTGGCCGAGGCCGACAGTCCGATTCGCCGGCCCAGGTCGGCAAACGAGGTGCGAACATCCTGCTGCAGTTCAGCGAGCAGCTTTCTTCCGTAATCATCCAGAATTTCCGATGAATCCATGGAGATAAGCTCCAGATTAGAACGAAACTATTGTAAATGGCCAGAAATTCCGTGAAAATGCCATGTACGAGCGCGCATCTCATTATTACCATCGCGTCATGGAATCTCTCGCGCTCTCTGGACAAGCTCTCACTCTTGAAGAGATCGCAGCAGTGGCCACGAACGGACGCAAAGTCACCGTCGCCGGCGAAGCCTGGCCGAAAATCGAAGCCTCGCGCCGGGTCGTTGAATCTCTTATCAAATGTGGCGAAACCGCATATGGAATCAACACCGGATTCGGGAAGCTCGCCGATGTTCGCATTTCGAACGGCGACCTGAAAGCGCTGCAACGGAATCTCGTCCTCAGCCATGCCAGCGGAATTGGGGAGCCGCTGCCTGCGCCGGAAACGCGCGCGATGCTGCTGCTCCGCGCCAATGTTCTGGCGAAAGGATACAGCGGCGTTCGTCCGGTCGTTCTGGAAGCACTGGTGGCGATGCTGAACAAGCACATTCATCCCATCATCCCTTCGCGCGGATCAGTCGGGGCCAGCGGCGACCTCGCTCCTCTGGCGCATCTCGCGCTGGCGCTGATCGGCGAAGGTGACGTGATATACAACGGCCAGCGTGTTGGGGCGTGCTGCGCTCTGCGGGAAGCTGGAATTGCACCGCTTGCGCTTGAGGCAAAAGAAGGACTCGCCCTGCTCAATGGCACGCAGGCCATGGCCGCAACCGGGGCACTTGCACTCGACCGCGCTCTGCGTGTGACACAACTCTTTGACCTCGCCGGAGCCATGTCGCTCGAAGCATTGCGGGGAACACCGACGCCTTTTGATGAACGCATCCATCAGGCGCGCCCGCATCGTGGTCAGATCGCTGCAGCCGCGCACCTGCGCCGCCTGCTTGCAGACAGCCAGATTCGCGAATCGCACCGCCACAACGATCCGCGTGTGCAGGATGCCTACTGCCTTCGCTGCATGCCTCAGGTCCACGGGGCCGCTCGCGGCGCGCTAGCTCACGTCCGCGAGGTCATCGAGACCGAAGCCGGCTCCGCGACCGATAACCCACTCATCTTTTCTGACGAGAACGATATCCTCTCCGGAGGCAATTTTCACGGCGCGCCGCTTGCTCTCGCGCTTGATTACGCCGCCATCGCGTTGACGGACCTGATGAGCATCAGTGAGCGCCGTATTGACCGCCTCATCAATCCGGACATCAACGAAGGCCTTCCACCATTCCTTTCTGACACGCCGGGAATCTCATCCGGCCTGATGATCGCGCACGTTGCCGCAGCCGCTCTGCTCAACGAAGCCAAGGTTCTTTCACATCCGGCGAGTGTTGATAGCGTGCCGACGTCTGGAGGCAAGGAAGACCACGTTTCCATGGGGATGACTTCCGCCCTGAAACTGCGTCAGGTGGTTGCGAATGCCGAGCAGGTTCTCGCCATCGAAATGATGGGCGCTGCGCAGGGACTAGATTACCGTCAGCCGCTGAAGCCTGCACGCGAAGTGGAACAGGCGAGAGTAGTGGTTCGCAATATCGTTCCTCGACTCGCAGAGGACCGTGTATTAGCAAATGATATAGAACGATTGGCAGGCAAAATCAGATCAGGCGTATTTGATAAGTGGAGAGATTGAAATACCTGAATGTACCGGTGTGCGTTGAGAACAGCAGGTCCTTCGACTACGCGTACTCCGGACGCTCCGCTCAGGATGACAATTCTTAAAATTGTCATGCTTCGCTCAGGAGTGCAAATTTAAGTGGCGTTTAGGAGGAAGAATGATTGAGACCGAAGTCATCCGTGCCCCACGCGGCACAGGTCTCCACACCAAAGGCTGGCAGCAGGAAGCCGCTCTGCGCATGCTGATGAACAACCTTGATCCCGAGGTGGCCGAGCGTCCCGATGACCTCGTCGTCTACGGTGGGACCGGCAAAGCTGCGCGCAACTGGGAGTGCTTTCACGCCATTGTGCGTGCCCTCAAGAGCATCGAGAACGATGAGACACTGCTCATCCAGTCCGGTAAGCCGGTCGGAATCCTGCGCACACACGAAGCTGCTCCGCGCGTACTGATTGCCAATGCAAACCTCGTAGGCAGATGGTCGAACTGGGAGCATTTCCACGAACTCGAACGCAAGGGCCTGATGATGTATGGGCAGATGACCGCAGGCTCGTGGATCTATATCGGTAGCCAGGGCATTGTGCAGGGGACCTACGAGACCTTCGCCGAAGCCGGACGCCGCCATTTCGGCTCGCTCGATGGCAAGTTTGTCGTCTCTGGTGGAATGGGCGGAATGGGCGGGGCCCAGCCGCTTGCAGCTACGATGAACGGCGCGCGCTTCCTCGGCATCGATGTCGATCCAGCGCGCATTGAGAAGCGCCTCGCCAGCGGTTACTGTGATCACATCGCCCGCACACTCGACGAAGCGCTTGCCATCCTCGATGAAGCGAAGCTCGACGGCAAAGCCCTCTCTGTTGGATTGGTGGCGAATGCTGCCGATGTGCTTCCGGAATTGATCCGCCGCAACATTGTCCCCAATCTACTGACCGATCAGACCAGCGCCCACGATCCGCTCAACGGGTACGTGCCCAACGGCATGACTCTCAACGAGGCTCTGGAATTGCGCCGACGCGATCCCGAGGAATATACGCGCCAATCAATGCGGACCATGGGCGAGCATGTGAAGTCCATGCTGGAGCTGAAGCGCCGCGGAGCCATCACATTCGACTACGGCAACAACCTGCGGGCTCAGGCAAAGCTGGCAGGAGTTGAGGATGCTTTCGAGATCCCTGGCTTTGTGCCGGAATATATTCGTCCGCTCTTCTGCGAGGGCAAAGGCCCATTCCGGTGGGTCGCGCTCTCCGGCGATCCGAAGGACATCTACCGGACCGATCAGCTTGTGCTCGAACTTTTTCCGGAAGACGCAAGTCTTCGCCGCTGGATTGAGCTGGCGCAGAAGCGCATTCACTTTCAGGGACTGCCGTCGCGCATCTGCTGGCTGGGGTATGGACAGCGAGCAAAGTTTGGCGTGGCCATGAATGAGCTGGTGCGCAAGGGCGAGATCAGCGCTCCGATTGTGATTGGCCGCGACCATCTTGATGCCGGTTCCGTTGCTTCGCCGTATCGCGAAACTGAAGGCATGATCGACGGCTCAGACGCGGTCGCAGACTGGCCGCTGCTGAATGCGCTGGTCAATACCGCTGCCGGAGCATCGTGGGTGAGCATACACAACGGCGGCGGAGTCGGCATCGGCTACTCGCATCATGCCGGAATGGTTGTTGTCGCTGACGGCACAGACCTTGCCGCACAGCGCCTGGAGCGCGTGCTGGCGACGGACCCCGGAACGGGCGTGCTGCGCCACGTGGATGCCGGCTACGAACAGGCCATTGAATTTGCAAAAGAGAAAGGAATTCGGATACCGATGCAAGAGGACCGCGCGTGACACAACTGCATGAAGACAAGCACTGGCCGCGCGCGCATGCATGGCTGGCTGGCGATTACGCACATTCAGCAACAGGGCTGTTGCGCGTGCTTGGTGTTCCGCTGACTCTGGGGTCGATCACGCCCAGCCGGTGCGATCTTGCTCCGAAGGCGATCCGTGATGCATTGATACGCTTCAGCACCTATGACGTGGTGCACGGGCGTGATGTGCGCGAGCTTAAGGTCGAAGACCGGGGTGATCTGCCGCTCGCGCAATCGACAGTGGAAGATGCGCAGGAACCCATTGTGCAGGCGGTGAGGGACGCAGTTAGGTCGGCCGATGCTGTTGTTCTGCTGGGCGGAGACAATTCCATCACCCGTCCAGCGTTGCGCGGCATGTCCGATGATTTGAAGAAGTGTGGATTGCTCACCATCGACGCGCATCTTGATCTGCGCACGCTCGAAGGCGGATTGCGTAATGGCAATCCAGTGCGCGCGCTGCTGGCCGATGGCTTGCCCGGCGAGAACATCGTTCAGGTCGGCATTCAGTCGTTTGCCAATTCCGCGGCATATTTTCGAGTCGCAGAGGACGCCGGCATTACCGTCATTCCTGTCGAGCAGGTTGCAGAGCGGGGCATGGAAACCGTTGTAGAGCGAGTGCTGCGCGAGCTGTCTCATAAAGTGGACGCAATCTATGTCGATCTCGATCTCGATGTGATGGATCGCGCCTTTGCTCCGGCCACAGCAGGCGCGAGGCCCGGCGGATTGACGCCGCTCGACATCCGGCGCGCCGCTTATCTGTTCGGTGCACATTCCAAAGTGCGGGTAATGGACCTGGTCGAGATCGACCCCACGCGCGACAGCAATGACATTACCGCCCTTGCAGCCGCTGCCTGTCTGCTGTCGTTTGCCTCCGGCCTTCTGGAACGGGTGCATGACTAAGTTCGCGTCTCTGCTGATCACAAACTGCGGGCAGCTCGTAACGCTGGCAGGACCTGCGCGTCCGCGCATTGGTACTGAATTGCGCGAACTTTCGATTCTCAACGATGGCGCAATACTGGTGCGGGATGGACGCATAGCAGCTGTGGGCGTCCGCTCTGAGATCGAACCGAGTGCTACAGCAGATACAGAAGTGATGGATGCCGGCGGTCGCGTCGTCATGCCGGGGTTTGTCGATGCCCACACGCATCTGATTTTCGCCGGTAATCGCGCGGATGAGTTCGAAATGCGCTGCGCGGGCATGACCTATCAGCAGATTGCCGAGCGTGGTGGCGGCATCCGTTCAACCGTGCAGCGCACCCGCGCGGCAAGCGAAGATGAGTTGATTGCTGTTGGACAGAAGCGCGCCCGCTGGTTTCTTGATGGCGGAACAACTACTGTTGAAGCGAAATCAGGATACGGGCTTACAGTTGAGGACGAGCTGAAATTGTTGCGGGCCGTTCGTCGTGTCGCGGAAACCACTGCGCTGCGCTGTGTGCCGACCTTTCTTGGCGCGCATGAGATTCCGGACGAATACAAATCGCAGCCGGATCAGTATGTCGATCTGATCGTGAACGAAATGCTGCCCCGAGTTGCGGCAGAAAAGCTGGCGGAGTTCTGTGACGTCTTCTGCGAAGCAAAGGTCTTCAGCGTCGCACAGGCCGAGCGGGTTCTGTCTACTGCAAAGCGCTATGGTCTGGAGTTGCGCGTGCATGCCGACCAGTTTACATCGGGCGGAGCCGTTGAGCTTGCGGCAAAGCTGGGCGCGAAAACTGTGGATCATCTGGAACAGACAACAGGGGAATCAATCGCAGCCATGAAGAAGGCTGGCGTGCAGCCGGTGCTGCTGCCTGGATCGGTCTATGCGATTGGCTCATATAAGTATGCGCCGGCGCGGGAAATGATCGAAGCTGGCCTGCCCGTCGTCATTGCCACAGACTTTAATCCCGGCTCATCCCCCACCGCTTCGATGACGATGATTCTGTCACTCGCCTGCACACAGATGAAGATGACTCCGGCAGAAACCGTTACGGCAGCGACAATCAACGCGGCCTGCAGCCTTAATCGCGGAGAAGAAATCGGCAGCCTTGAACCGGGCAAAATCGCCGACTTTGTTATCCACGATGCGGGAGATTACCGCGAGCTGGCGTATTTCTTTGGCAACCATCGACCGCATGCCGTCTTTACAGCAGGCACAAGGGTTTGACGCAGCCGCGTCACTCTGATACTGATAAATCAATCGCCATGGAATTGAGCAATCAGCGCCGTCAGAATGTTCCGCAGTTGCGCGCGGCTGCCATTTCCATTTGCATCAGCATCATTCGAATTACTTTCGAACAACATGCGGGTGCGTAAGGCGACCAAAGTTTAGGAGAAACACAAAGAGCCACCACCCGGAACGGGCTGGTGGCTTTCTTATTTTTGTCAGAAGGAAGCTAAAAGAATGATTTTGTCACTCGCAGAGGTTGAAGCCGCGCGACAGAGGATTCGCAACTTTATTTATTGTTCGCCCGCGCAGCATTCGGCGGCGTTGTCGCAGATGACCGGGCAGCAGGTATATCTCAAGCTGGACAACCTGCAGCGTACCGGAGCGTTCAAAGAGCGTGGCGCGCTGAACAAGATTCTCATGCTCAGCGACGAAGAGAAACGTCGTGGAGTGATTGCTGCCAGCGCCGGAAATCATGCACAGGGAGTGGCCTTTCATGCGACGCAGCGCGGCATCAAGGCGCGTATCGTCATGCCTTTGATGACGCCGCTGGTGAAGGTCTCTTCTACGGAAGCCTTTGGCGCAGAAGTACTGCTGCATGGCGCGAACTACGACGAATCGTGCGCCGAGGCACTGCGGCAAGGCGAGGCCGAAGGGATGACATTTCTCCATCCATTTGACGATGAAGATGTGATCGCCGGACAGGGGACCATCGGGCTTGAGTTGTTGGAACAGGTGCCTGATCTTGAAGCCGTCATTGTTCCGATTGGCGGGGGCGGCCTGATTAGTGGCATCGCATGCGCCATTAAGGAAAATAATCCGAAGATTCGCGTGATTGGCGTGCAGACTGAGAAGCTGCCTTCCATGCTGCGAGCATCCGAAGCAGGAAAAACAGTTACGGTTCCTGCTGAGGCAACAATCGCCGACGGCATTGCGGTTCGACGCGCCGGAGAGTTGACGTTTCCTCTGGTGCAGCGCTATGTCGATGAGATCGTGACTGTGGATGAAGAGGAAATCGCAAAAGCGATTCTTGTCCTGCTGGAGCGCGAGAAGACACTGGCGGAAGGCGCTGGAGCAGTGGGTCTTGCGTCGCTGCTGCAGCGCAAGACTTCGCTGGATGGGCAACGCACGGCTGTAGTGATCGGCGGAGGCAACATCGACGTGAGTCTGCTGGCGAAGATTATCGAGCGCGGACTGGTGAAGGATGGAAGGCATACCCGCCTGCGTATCCACCTGACCGACAGACCGGGTTCTTTGCATCAGCTGACAAAGATCATTGCCGATGTGCGCGCAAATATCGTGCAAACCTCCTATGATCGCGCTCACTATGGCGTGAATCTCGGGGATACAGTCATTGATTTCACGCTGGAAACACGCGGCTACGAGCACATTCGCGAGATAGGAACAGTCCTCACCGAAGCCGGTTACCGCCATGAGCGAATCGAATAAGTGGAATCTAAAGCATTTTTCGTTTCGAGGTAAACCGCCGTCATTCTGGCGACCGAAACGGACTCCTCGCACGTGCGCTTTTCACGTGATGGGGTAGTGAAGGGAGGAAGAATCTCAAGCCGGAGCTGGAAATTCTTCACCTGCGGCTCAGAGCGACGACTATGTGCCTGGTCTGTACCTTGCTTCAGTGCCTGCCGACAGGCCGCGGGCCTGTCGATTTGCGCACGATCAATGTTGGCTGAATGGTATACTCAGCGCCTTTAATTGTGCTGGACTGGTTCGTGTTGTAGAGCGCCCGAAAAGCCATTTTGGCTATTTCCTGCCGGGACAGCCGGACCGTTGTAAGCGCAGGCTGCGTATAAGCGCTCAGCTCGATATCGTCGAACCCGATAATCGAAATATCGTCAGGAATACGAAGTCCGCGTTCAAATATGGCGCCCATAGCTCCGATGGCTGTCAGATCATTGGAGGCCAGGACCGCAGTCGGATGGACTTTGTTGTCGAGCAGGCGCAGCATGGCTTCATGGCCGCCATCGGTGCGATGGTTGCCTTCCTCAATAAAGTGAGGGTCCAGCCGGATGCCGTTCCGCTTCATGATATTGATGAACGCGCGTTTGCGGATGCGTGCTGAGGTTAGTGACATGGGGCCGGAAATGAAGCTGATGGCCTTGTGTCCCAGGCTCGTCAGATGGTCAACCGCGGCATCCACGCCGGCGGTATAGTCCACCAATATGTTGCTGATGCCTTTCTGCGGAGTGGCTGTATCCAGAAAGGCAAGCGGAATTCTGCGACTGTTGAATTCATCGATCAGGTGGTCGGCGATTTCCGATGTCATGATAGCCACGCCGTCTACTTTGCGTTGCAGCATGCGACTGACGCAGAGTTCCATGCGATGCGGATCATAATTGGTATTCGCGATCAGCACTTCCTGCCCGTACTGCACGGCGATGTCTTCAAAGCTCTTGACCAGCTCCGGAAAGAACGGATTGGTAATGTCGGAAATAATCAGCCCATAAAGACTGCTGCGGCCCGACCCAAGCGCCCGCGCATTCGTGTTGGGATAAAACTTCAGCGTCTCAATCGCTCTGCGCACACGCTCGGCGGTTTCCGGCGTAACTTTATCGGAGCCATTGATCGTGCGAGACACCGTGGCAGTAGAAACCTTGGCCAGCTTGGCAACTTCTTTTATGTTCATCGATAATCCGGAAAGCAGTTTCGAACTGAGAAATATACATTCAGCTACTAAGCGATTTTCTCAGCCGCCACCCTTTTCGCACCAGATAACTTTTCTTGCGTATGGATAGTACCGTAGACAGTGGATGTTTGTAAGCGCTTTCAATTATGATTCGAGTATTTTCCGGGGAGATACTTTGCGCAATCGCTTCAGTGTCATTATTCAGATAGCAGCTTGCCTCTGCCTCACATTCGCGCTGTCCGCTCAGGCGCAGCGATGGTCAGAAGAAGAGGCCAATGCATGGTATGCGCAGCAGCCCTGGCTTGTGGGCAGCAACTATATTCCGGCAGACGCGATCAACCAGCTGGAGATGTGGCAGGCCGATACCTTCAATCCGCAGCAGATCGATAAAGAGCTTGGGTGGGCGCAGGGCATCGGCATGAACACGATGCGCGTCTTCCTGCATGATCTGCTCTGGCAGCAGGACCCGGAAGGCTTCCGCAAAAGGATCGATACATTTCTCACGATTGCGGACAAGCACCATATCCGGCCTGTTCTGGTGTTATTCGATTCCTGCTGGGACCCTGATCCGAAGCTCGGACCGCAGCATCCTCCTATTCCCGGCGTGCACAACTCCGGATGGGTACAGAGCCCGGGCGAAAAGGCATTGCGGGATTCTTCTCAGTATCCGCGTCTTAAAACATATGTCGAAGGAGTCATCGGAGCATTTGCGAACGACAAGCGTGTTCTGGCATGGGACCTCTGGAATGAGCCCAGCAATGGCAACGACAGCTCCTACGGCAAAAATGATCCGCGAAACAAAAAGCAGCTGGTTTTAGCTTTGCTGCCGCAGGTCTTCAGCTGGGCGCGAGAGGCGCATCCATCGCAGCCTCTGACCAGCGGAGTGTGGAACGGTGACTGGTCCTCTCTCGATAAGATGGATGCGATCTCGCGCGTGCAGATCGAGCAATCGGACGTTATCTCATTCCACAATTACGGATGGCCGGAAGAATTCGAACAACGTATTGACCAGCTCCGCCAATTCCATCGTCCGCTCATCTGCACCGAATACATGGCCCGCGGCGCAGGCAGTACCTTCGATACCATCTTGCCGATTGCAAAGAAAAATCACGTTGCCGCCATCAACTGGGGCTTCGTTGCCGGCAAAACGCAGACCTACCTGCCCTGGGATTCCTGGCAGCGTCCCTATGTCCTCCAGCAGCCGACGGTGTGGTTCCATGACGTCTTTCACCCAGACGGCAAGCCATATCGCGAGCGCGAAACCGAGTTGATTCGCAGGCTCACCAGCTCATCTGGAGACGAATAGCCCTGCGAATCTGCTATATTCAGCCCGTGTCCCGTTGTAGAAATCAGCGCTCCCTCACCCGGGGGAAGCGCGTCTTTCCGGCCCTCTTGTTTGTGTTCTCCTTCGCAGCGTTGTCCGCATGGGGACAAGCGCCACCACCCCAGCAGGCTCCCATGGGCGGCAACAGCACCGGCGGCGTTCATGCGCCGGTGCACGACGCCGAAAACCGTCCCATAACCGCTGGAGGATTTGTAGACAGCGGCCCGGTGATCTTTCAGGACATCAGCAAGCAGGCCGGCTTGACAACATGGCGTCATCAAATGGGGATTCCGGACAAGCAATTCATCATTGAGACAAACGGCTCCGGTGTCGGCCTTATCGACTATGACAACGATGGCTGGCTCGACATTTACCTTGTGAACGGCTCGACCTATGAAGCCGAAAAGGGCAAAGCCGAAGCGCCGCACGCAGCCCTCTTCCATAACAACCACGACGGCACATTTACAAATGTCGCCGACAAAGCCGGAGTGACGAATGACCGCTGGGGTTTTGGCGTAGCCATCGGAGATTACGACAACGACGGCTGGCCGGACATCTTCGTCGGCAACTTCGGCAAGAACCGCCTGTATCGCAACAATCACGACGGCACGTTTACCGACGTTGCCGAGAAGGCCGGAGTCACTCTGGGTAACTGGTCTACCGGCGCAACTTTTGGTGACTATGACGGCGATGGCCGCCTCGACCTCTTCGTCCCCGGCTATATTCACTACGACATCAGCAACCCGCCGGTCCCGGGAACGAAGGCCGTATCGTTTGCCGGTTGCCAGTTTCGCGGCGTTTCCACCATGTGCGGCCCGCGCGGCCTTCAGGGCGAGCGCGATCATCTATTCCATAACAATGGCGATGGAACCTTTACCGACGTAAGCGACAAAGCCGGTGTCAGCGATCCAAACGCTTACTATGGCTTTTCATCGATTTTCGTTGACCTGAACAACGATGGCAAAGTCGATCTTGTTGTAGCCGATGACTCAACACCCAATTACCTTTACATCAATAAAGGAAACGGGACATTCGAAGACGACAGTTATGCTTCCGGATTTGCCTTGAACCAGGATGGCCGCGAAATCGCCGGAATGGGCCTTGCTGCCGGCGACTACCAGAACAACGGACTGGTCGATCTTCTCGTCACTGATTTTTCCGACGACTACAAAGTTCTGTACCACAATGACGGCGACGCCAACTTTACCGACATTAGCTATCACGCCGGTATCGCCCAGGAGGGAATTCCGTTTCTGGGCTGGGGTGTCGGCTTTATGGATTACGACAACGACGGCTGGAAAGACATCTTCATGGTCAACGGCCATGTCTATCCGCAGGTAGATAAATATGACTGGGGAACCAGCTTTGCCGAGCGCCCGCTGCTCTTTCACAATCTCAAAGGACAGAAGTTCGAATACGTTCCTCCGGTCAAGGGAACCGGACTTGCCGACGTGGTTCCCGGACGCGGCGCTGCGTTCGGTGATCTCTTCAATGATGGCAAAATTGATGTCGTCATCAACGTGCTCGACAACACGCCGGTTTTGCTTCGCAACGTGAGCGCAGATACGCATCACTGGGTCGAGATGAAATTGATCGGCGGTCCTAAAAGCCCGCGCGATGCCGTAGGCGCAACGGTGTATCTGACAGCAGGCGGAATCAAGCGGCGCGATGATGTGCTCAGCGGCGGCAGCTACATCTCTTCCAACGATCAGCGCGTCCACTTTGGCCTGGGTGATGCTACGAAAATCGACCAGGTCGAGATTCACTGGCCAAGCGGCGCAATCGAGAAGCTGACCCTGCCCAATATCGACCGTATCTACACCGTTCAGGAAGGCAAAGGCATTGTGGGCGAATTGTGCACAGCCTGCAATAAATCCGGCAAAGAGACAAAGACGAAATGACGTGGTTTTGCCGAATTGTGAGTTGTGGCCTGGTCCTGCTGTCTTTTGCCTGCGTGGCTCAGAGCACTCCGCAACCGCCGCCGGTTCCAGGAAAATTTGTCGAAGTAACGGATGCCGTTGGGGTGCATTTCCTTCATCAGGCGCCGCATACTTCGAAGAAATACCTTATCGAGACAATGGGCTCAGGTGCAGCTCTTTTCGATTATGACAATGATGGCCGCCTCGACCTGTTTCTGGTAAACGGAGCGCCCTTTAGTGATCCCACGCCCAAAGGCACAATTCCACAGAAGACCGGGCCTGAATACTGGAACCGCCTCTATCACCAGAAAGCTGACGGAACATTTGAAGATGTGACCGAAAAGGCCGGCCTGCAGGGCGTAGGCTACGGAATGGGCGTAGCCGTCGGCGACTATGACAACGACGGCCGCGAAGATCTGTACGTTACCGCTTACGGCGGCAACAAGCTCTACCACAACAATGGCGACGGCACATTTGCTGACGTGACGGCCAAAGCCGGAGTCGGCGGCAGCGGATGGTCAACCAGCGCGGCATGGGTCGATCTCGACAATGACGGGCAACTTGATCTGGTAGTGCTTCGATACATCCAGTGGGACTGGGAGGACCTATGGTGCGGCGAGCATCGCGAGGGGTATCGCGGCTACTGTCATCCGGATGTCTTTCAGCCTATTTCGATGCTGGTATACCACAACAACGGGAACGGCACCTTCACCGAAGAAGCGCACAAACTTGGCCTCGACAAACCCGCGAAAGCTCTGGGCGTCGCCATAGCCGATTACGACCACGACGGTCATCCCGACATCTTCATCGCCAACGATTCAATGGTCGAGTACCTCTTCCACAACAAAGGCGACGGAACCTTTGAAGAGGTCGGCCTCGAATCGGAAGTCGCAGTCGATAGCGAAGGCCGCACTTACGCCGGGATGGGCGTTGATTTTTCCGATTACAACAACGACGGTCTTCCCGACATTGTCGTAACCGATCTGGCCAATCAGAAGTATCCGCTCTACCTGAACAACGGCGATGGCTCGTTCACGTATTCGAGCTATACATCGGGCATTGCCGGAATCACCCTGCTGCATTCCGGCTGGGGCGTCCGCTTCATGGACTACGACAACGATGGCCGCAAGGACCTGCTCATCGCGCAGGGCCACGACCTCGATACGATTGAAAAAACCTTCCCGAATCTGCATTATCGCGAGCCGATTCTGCTGGCCTGGAACGTAAACGGCAATAAATTCGTCGATGTCTCGTCGATATCCGGTGATGTCTTCACAAAACGTTGGGTCGGACGCGGCATGGCAGTAGGCGACATCAACAATGATGGATTGCTCGACGCCGTTGTCACGGAAAACGGCGGCCCGGCTCATGTCCTGCTGAACAAGACGCAGACAAATAATCACTGGCTGGGCATCAGGCTCATCGGCCACAAGAGCAACCGCGATGGTATCGGCGCGGTCATCAAGGTCATAACCTCAGCCGGACCACAGTGGCAGACTGTGACAACGACGGTCGGTTATCTCTCATCAAGCGACCCGCGTGCCCACTTCGGCTTGGGGAAAGACCCATCCGCGCAGGCAGTCGAAATTCGCTGGCCGAGCGGCATTGTGCAAACACTCAAGGATGTGAAGGGCGACCAGTACGTGACGGTAGACGAGGCCGCGCCTAAATAGTCCCAGGCGTTTCGATGCCGTCTAGTTTGAGGAGCACTCGCTTCAATTGCGTGTCGTTGTCATAGCCTGAAGCAACAGCGCGCTCGCGTCCCCGCCGCGCAATTCCCTCGCGCTCAGATTCATGGTCGAGATAATAGCGTGCCTTCTCCGCGCATTCTTCAACTGAAGAAAAGAAGACCGCTTCTTTGTTCTCCTCAAAAGCAGCAAGATGCCCAGGCGTACGCACAGCCAGCAGGAATGCGCCGCAAGCAGTAATCTCAAACGCTTTATGCGCTACGTCTTCCTCATTGGATTCAGTCACGAAGGCCAGATTGATCTTCGACTTCCAGATGCCTTCTCGATATTCAGCTTCCTTCAGCCCGCCCGAAACCACGTACCTTTTCAGTATCTCCGGCGGATAAACTTTTTCCCAGCGGTCTCCTGAGATGACCAACGGCAGGCTGTATTTTTCTGCCAACATTCTGAGAAACTGCGGCCTTTGATCATACGGAGTGCCGATAAATGAAAGCTCTCGCGTCCGGTCTATGTCGCTCCAGCCTCCCGGAGGCGGAAAATGAATTTCCGGATCGTAGCTGAGCTGAATTTTAATGAACGGCAGGTTCCATCCGGCGTAGCGGGGAATATCCACTGTCCGCAGCAGGCAATGGAGGTCGAAAAGCCTGTAGACCCGATAAAACTGCATCCAGCAGCCGTCGTTTCGCGGACCGAAAGGATTATCCTGGTTGTAGCAAACAGTCTTTGCCCCTGCGGCTTTAACCGCCTGGATCGTTTCCTGCGTAAAAACCAGCGGCTTGTCAAACCAGACTATGTCCGGTTTTTCTTCCCGTGCGACGTCAAGCAGCGCTCGGTTTACCGCCCTCACCAAAGGGCCGACTGGATATCGGTAACGGATTCTTGCCAACAATGGAGATTGTGAAAGCCACGTCGATGGATCAAACGAGATCACATCCTGGCCGATTCGCTTCAGAGCTTCCAGACGATAGGTAGCTGTCCCGCCGAATCGCAGGTCAGAGACATAGAGAATCCTTCGGCGAGTCGGAGTCTGCATGGAGGGGCTAAATACTTGAAAATACTATCTGGGCTCTATTGTAGCAATTCGCGGCTAAATTCCCTGAAACTGTCCAATTCCGAACAGTAAATGTCGATTCCGGACAGAAAGATCATAAAATCGCAGGCTAAGTTCTTTATTGTGAGGCAAGTTGCTGTCAATGGAACGGCAGGCAACATGCTGTTTTTTACAAGTGACAAGCAGAGCTACGGGAGGGAAGCATGCTGGCGGATTTTCGGGATGCGCTGCGACAACTGCGAAAGGCCCCTGGATTTACAGCGACGGCTGTCATCACGCTGGCATTGGGGATCGGAGCGACAACCGCAATTTTTACGCTCGTGCATCAGGTGTTGCTGAAGTCGCTGCCCGTCACCAAGCCGGATGAGCTATGGCGGATCGGGGATAAAATCCTCTGCTGCAACTGGGGCGGATATACCCAGGGTGCGGATGGAGATTTTTCGCTCTTTTCATGGGAGGCCTACAGGAACTTCCGCGCGCACACGCCGGAATTCACTGATCTGGCCGCATTGCAGGCCGGCAACGCGCCGCTTGGGGTCCGCAAGGAAGGTTCGCAGGCTCCGGTAGATACGCGCAATGGCGAATATGTCTCCGGAAACTTCTTCAGGACGCTGGGAATTCAGCCGTGGATCGGGCGGCTGATGACCGACGAGGACGACCAGGAAGGCGCCCCGCCGGTAGCGGTAATGAGCTATCACATCTGGCGCGAGAAATATGGGGCCGATCCATCCGTGGTGGGCACAAGCTATCAGATCAATGGGCATCCATTCACAGTGATCGGCGTGACTCCGCCGGGATTCTATGGAGCCAAATTGTCCGGCTTTAACATGCCCGATTTCTGGCTGCCGCTGACTTCAGAACTGCTGATCGATGGAACCACGGCGCGGCTGAAACGGCCAAACGGCAATTTTCTTGATCTGCTTGGAAGAGTGCGCCCGGGCACGAATCCAAAGACACTCGAAGCGAAGCTCAGAGTGGAATTTCATGATTGGCTCGCCAGCCACGTTCAGGACATGGAGCCGGGCGAAAAGCAACTCTGGCAGCAGCAGACGTTGCATCTCGCTCCTGGCGGCGCCGGTGTTGCAGATATGCGCAATCAGTATCAGGATGGGCTGAAACTGCTGTTGATAGCAGCTGCATGCGTGCTGCTGGTGGCCTGCGCCAACCTGGCGAACCTGATGCTGGCCCGCGGACTGAAGGACCGTGCCCAGACATCCGTTCGCGTGGCGCTCGGCGCATCCAGACAAAGATTAGTCCGCAAGGCGCTGGTGGAATGTGTGCTCTTATCTATAATCGGCGGAGCCATCGGTATAGCTGTGGCATATGGCGGCACGCGTCTGATTCTGCATCTGGCCTTTAGGATTGGCGGACCAAACAATTACGTGCCGATTGATCCAGCGCCGGCCTGGCCGGTCCTGCTCTTTACATTAGGCGTCTCGGTATTGACCGGAATCATCTTCGGAATCGCCCCGGCATGGGTCACGTCGCATGCCGAACCGGTAGAAGCGCTCCGGGGCGCGAATCGCTCCGTAGGCGGCGGACGCTCGTGGACGCAGAAATCCCTGGTCATTGCACAGGCCGCGATGTCACTGGTGCTGCTCTCAGCTGCGGCCTTGCTTGGCAAGAGCCTGCAGAACCTGGAGCACCAGAATTTCGGATTCGAGACACGTGGCCGGTATATCGCCTGGATCAATCCGATGCTCAGCAATTACAAGCCGGAGCAGATGGAGCCGATGTTTCGCCAGATTGACGACCGCCTGCGTCAGATTCCAGGCGTCCGCATGGTGGCCCCGGCCCTCTATGCGCCCATGACCGGCGACAGTTGGAATGATGGCATTCGCATCGAAGGCAGGCCCGAGCCGGCTCCCAAGGAAGACAGCAGCGCAGGCTGGTCGCGCGTGATGCCGGGATTCTTCGAGACAATAGGAGCAAAAATGGTGCTGGGCCGGCCTATTACGGAAGAAGACACAGCCGCAACGCGGAGCGTGGCCGTCATCAACGAAGCCTTTGCCAAGAAATTTTTCAAGGACCAGAACCCGATTGGCCAGCATTTCGGCCCCGACAAGATCAAATACTCCGCAACGTACGAGATTGTCGGCGTCGTAAAAGACATCCGCTACATGACCTATGAGTACAAAAAGCCTGTGTACCCGATGTTCTGGGTACCGGAGGCGCAGACCGTCCAGTACGACGATACCGCCATGAAAAGCGGTGAAATCTGGTCGCATTACCTGTACAACATCGTGATCTGGGCGCCCGGCAACCCGCCCGGCATGGAAGAGCGCGTGCGCAAGGCACTGGCCAGTGTCGATCCAAACCTCGTGCTCTACGGAGTGGATTCATACGATACCGTCTTAAGCGCTGACTTCCAGCAGCAAAACATGATTGCCACGCTGACAACACTCTTCGGAGCGCTTGGACTGGTGCTGGCAGCGGTTGGACTCTATGGCGTGATGGCCTACACGGTGGAACAACGCACGAGCGAGATCGGCGTGCGCATGGCCCTGGGAGCGGATCGCGGGCAGGTGGTCAAGATGGTGCTGCGTGGCGCTTTCTCGCAAATCGGGATTGGACTTGCCATCGGCATTCCAGCAGCAATCGGAGTAGGCAAGCTGATGACCGATCAGCTCTTCGGCGTAAAGCCCTGGGACCCCATCATGATCATGCTGGCAACATTGTTGCTCGCTCTGGCTGGGCTGCTGGCATCCGTCATCCCGGCGCAACGCGCAGCCGGAGTGGAGCCGATCGTAGCGCTGCGGAATGAATAATTGGGCGAGTCTGTCGCCGGCAGAAATGAAAAAGCGAGCGGACTTTTAGGTCCGCTCGCTGCTAAGTAAATCAGTTTTTCAATTCCCCATTTGCGCGACAATGCACGCATACAGCCCATGACGAGCACTTCAGTGGACTGTCAGAACACTGGTAGCAGTTGCCGTCATACCTGCCTGTGTCTTCAAGGTCAGTCGCACCGTATAGCTTCCCGTTTTCGTGTAGGTGTGAGTGGTGGTTGGAGTCCAGTTCAGCCAGGTTCCATCGCCGAAATCGATGGTCCTGCCGATGATTGCGCTCCCGCCACCCTGGCTTGCCGACGAATCAATCGTGACAACCAGAGGAGCGGTACCGCTGGTTGCAGAAATGTTCAACACCGGAACCGGAACTGCCGATATTGTTTCTGCAGTCGACGAACCGGATGCCGTCACAGTTACAACATTGGAAGCAGTAGCCGTTAGTCCGGCCTGATTTTTCAGGGTCAGCCGCACGGTATAGCTCCCCGCTTTCGTATAGGTGTGAGTGGTTGTCGGCGTATAGTTCACCCATGTCCCGTCCCCGAAATCAATGGTTCTGCCGGTAATCGTGCTTCCACCGCCCGTGCTCGCCGATGAATCAATGCTGACGACCAGTGGGGCAGTACCGCTGGTCGGCGTCACATTCAATACCGCAACCGGAGCAGTGGGAGCCGGGCTTTGAGCAGATGCTGTTACGGTCACAACTTTGGAAGCAGTCGCCGTCAGGCCGTCCTCGTTCTTCAGGGTCACTCGCACGGTGTAGTTTCCGACCTTCGTATATGTATGCGTGGTGGTGGCCACAGAGTTCACCCACGTTCCGTCCCCAAAATCAATGGTTCTGCCGGTGATCGCATCGCCGTTTCCACCCTGACTCGCCGAAGTATCAATGCTGACAACCAGGGGAGCAGTACCGCTTGTAGGCGTTACATTCAGCACCGGAACAGGCGGCACAGGGGCTGGTGGCGGAGGAGGGGATGTGACGGGAACCGTTGTTGGAGTAATGGTGCCCGTCACCGAGACAGCTACCGTCGAATAGGCAGGGACCGCCACGGTGGCGTTATACGTTGTTCCGCTTAAAGTGAGCGGCAAAGATTGCGTTGTTATCTGGGGATTTGAGCTGTTCAGCAGATACTGCGTTGCACTGGCCGAAGTAATTCCCGGATTAATCAGTGAGACAGGAACAGCGCTATAGGCAGTCGATGTGGGATTGATGATGACGATGTTATCAGCTGTATTCGTATAAAACGCAGTTGAGCTTAATCCGCTTTTGGTGCTTCCGGGTGAGGCCCATGCAGCCATCTTCCCACCGCCTTGCAGGTCAAGATAGTTCTGGGAAGCGAACAATTTGAAGGCATAAAACTGAGGATAAGGCTCCATGGCCGCTGGATTGCAGTCCATGTTGGCATTCCACTGGCCCATGATGCAGAAATACTGTCCATAGCTCATGAAATACGCAAGACGGGTAGGAAGCGCAGTGGCACCGTTGTAGGCCGCATTGAGGAAATCGCTGACGGCCAGGCTGTTCCACAAAGGCCCATAACTAGGATCGTTGCGCAGGTGGTCCACTGCATATACCCAGTTGCTGTTGAATTCAGAGACATAAATCGGAGTGGACGCGGCATTCGGCTGTTTACCGGCCCGCACGAATGACTCAACCAGCTTGTAGTAATGCACAACCCCGCTCGTGCCGGATTGAGTAGTCGAATACAATCCAGGCCACTGCATTCCGCTGTTGATCTCATTTTGGCCAGTAAGATAGAGATGAAAACTCACAAAATTTACATAAGGCGCAGTCGATGAATTGTTCAGAAGCGCGGGAAACCAGGTGGACGCCTGTGTCATGTCTGCAATGACAGGGCCGCCCGTGCGAATAGTCTGACCATCGAGTTGTGCCTGGGTATGCATCGCCGCCGCGGCAGATGCAAAGAGTGAGATATACGTGTTCAGGCGGGTCGTGGCATTGCTTACGCACAAAGATGCCGTGTTTTCCGGCTCGTTCCAGATCTCGTAATCCTGCACTAATCCCGGGAATTTCTGGTCCAGATGGGCCACTACCGATGCGGCCATCTGGCCCCACTGCGAGACATTCGAAGGCGCGACGCATGCGCTCGATCCAAGGGAGGGCGGCGTGCCATTCATCACCGCGACCGGATGAAGGCCGGCATTCTGCATCGTCGTGAGGTAGCGATCAAGATAGCTGAAGTTAGGGGTGGAGGAGGCAAAGACCTGCTGCATCGAAATCCAGAAGCGGGTTCCATTGAGTCCGGCTGTAGTCAGTGTGTTGATTGCCCCGGAGTCGCTTAACGTGGATCCCACGCCGTTGACAGCGAAGATTCCACTTGCCACAGTGGGCGTAGAGGCGGTTCGTCCGCCGAAATCAGCAGACACTGCTTGCCCCCTGAGGGTCAGGCAAGAGGCCAGCACAGCTATGAGTAGAAAACAGCCTGTGCGGGGCGGAAATTGCTGAAGCATTTCTCTTTTCAGCAGGGAAAAATAGTTATGGCGGCTGTAGCTGAGGGGGGGAGTGGCGTTCAACTCAGTATTCCTTCTGTGCCTTTCGCACGCGTAATGTTGCTAATTGAGGAAGCACACTCAAAGCCTCGGCTGCGGAAAGCAACCGTGCTGGGCAATGGCCTGAAGATCAGCCATTGCTGCGGGACTCAGTTGTCGTGGTAACAGACCGATGCGCATCAGGATCCCAGCTCCTGCATCGGTGTTCTTTGCAGAATGCATAAGGTTTCCCTCCGGCATTCTGCAAAAGAGAGTGCTTCCTAAATCGCTTGTTTGGTTTGTTCTTATATTTGCCTAGCTGCAAACGTTTGCATATCAGGCAAACACCCTAGACGTGCGAGATAAACACCCTATAAGAAGCCCTTTCTGTAGGACATCGACCTCTGTATGGCTGCTTCCCAGGCTTTTCAGCAGAGCGTCCGCACCGTTTCGGCAGGTTTTTCTGGAAACCATTAAAATGGAAGGTTGCGATGAAACGCCTGCTTTTTCCGTGCAAACATGTTCCGGCAGAGGCTCTGTTAAGCCTGTTTTGGGCCTGATTTGCGCCGTTTTGAAGACTTTTCGCGGCGATTTTCATCGAAGAAGTGATTTATGAGTGCTACTAAGCTGGAACCGACACATAGCGAACTGCAACAGCAAATCCAGAGCAGGGAACAGGTCTTCGATGCTTTCCGCCGCTGGGGCTATCTTCAGGCCAATCTCGATCCCCTGGGCCAATATCTTTCCGCCGAGCCTCTCCCGGAACTTGATCTTGAGGGCGAAGACGCCGAGGAGGCCCGCGGCTACTACTGCGGAACCATCGCCGCCGAGTTCATGCACATTCCCAGCCGCGAGCGCCGCGAATGGATTGCCGAACGGCTCGAAACCGAAGCTCCCGAAACCGACCAGAAGAAGATTCTCGATCTACTCATCAAGGGCGACGTTTTCGAGCAGGTGATTCAGTCGCGCTACCTGGGGACGAAACGGTTTTCGCTCGAAGGCGTGACGTCGCTGCTTCCATTTCTCGACGAGATGTTGAACCGCGCGAGCGAACTGGGCGCGACCAAAGCGGTGATGGGCATGAGCCATCGCGGTCGCCTGAGCGTGATGGTGAATACTTTCGGCAAGTCGCCCGCGGACATCTTTTCGAAATTTGAAGACGTAGACCCGCGCAGCATTCTGGGCGGCGGTGATGTGAAGTATCACGTAGGCGCGACGGGCTGCTATCAGACCCGAAATGGTAAAGACATTTCGCTGCACCTGGTCTCGAACCCAAGCCATCTTGAGGCGGTCGATCCGGTCGCCATGGGCCGCACACGCGCCAAGCAGACCCGCTATGGCAAGGACGGTCAGGACCGTGTGCTGCCTGTGATCATTCACGGCGATGCTGCGTTTGCCGGACAGGGCATCTGGGCCGAGACGCTGAACCTCGGCGCAGTCGACGGCTTCAGTGTTGGCGGTGGCATTCATATCATCGCAAACAACCTGATCGGGTTTACCGCCGAGCCTGAGGAGTCCAACTCCTCGCGCTTCGCTTCCGATCTGGCCAAGCGTCTGCCGATTCCCATCTTCCACGTAAACGCAGAAGACCCGGATGCAGTAGTGCGCGTCGCCGCACTGGCGGTTGAGTATCGCTACAAGTTTAAGACCGATGTCGTGATCGATCTGATCGGCTATCGCCGCCACGGACACAGCGAAGTGGACGATCCGACGATCACCCAGCCCCTGCGTTACGCCAAGATCAAGGACCATCCTCCGCTCTACGAGATTTACGCAAAGAAACTGGGTGTCGATATCAGCGAGCGCGTAAAGGAGCTACAGACGGAGTTCGCCGAAGCGCAGCGCGCAGCTAAATCGATGAAGAAGATGCCGACGCTCGCAGTGCTTCCGGATTACTGGTCTGCATATCGCGGCGGCAAATATAAACCGGAATACGAAGTAGAGACCGGGCTGACAGCCGAGGAAGTGGGCAGGATTTCCAACGCTTTGACGAAGTATCCGGCAGAGTTCCACGTCCATCCAAAAATCAAAAAACTGCTCGAGCAGCGCGCAGAAATGGGCCAGGGCAAGCGGCCCTTCGACTATGGAATGGCAGAAGCCGTCGCCATCGGTTCGCTGCTGACGCAGGGCACGCCTGTTCGCCTGAGCGGACAGGACAGCCAGCGCGGCACCTTCAACCAGCGCCACAGCGTCCTGATCGATATCGAGAATGAAGATGCCTTCATCCCGCTGAACCATCTTTCTGAGAACCAGGCAAAATTCGAGGTCTACAACTCAGTTCTGTCAGAAGCCGGAGTGCTCGGCTTTGAATACGGCTACAGCCGCGACTATCCGGAAACTCTGGTGATGTGGGAAGCGCAGTTCGGCGACTTCGCCAACGGCGCGCAGATCATCATCGACCAGTTCATCTCCTCCGGCGAGGACAAGTGGGGACTGCTGGGCGGCGTCGTTGTTCTTCTGCCGCATGGCTATGAAGGCCAGGGGCCGGAGCATTCAAGCGCGCGCATCGAGCGCTACCTGCAGCTTGCGGCGCATGACAACATGCAGATCTGCCAGCCCTCGACCGCAGCGCAATACTTCCATCTGCTGCGGCGGCAGGCGATGCGCAAATGGCGCAAGCCGCTGATCGTCTTTACTCCGAAGAGCATGCTGCGTCATCCGGACGCCGTGTCGGAACTTGCTGATTTTGCTCAGCCGCATTTTCTTAATGTTCTGCCCGAAACAGAGATCGCCAACGCGAAGCGGCTGCTGATCTGCACAGGCAAGATCGGACACGAGCTGCGCGTCGAGCGCGAGAAGCGCAAGGACATGACGACGGGCATCATCTTCCTCGAACAGATGTATCCGTGGCCGGAAGCGGAACTCGAATCAGCCATCAACGCGCATCCGGACGCGCACGAGGTCATCTGGGTGCAGGAAGAGCCGGAGAACATGGGCGCGCTGTCATTCGTGATGCCGCGACTGAAACGTCTGGCGCGCGACCGTCAGGTGCTCAGCATCAAGCGCTCGGCAGCGGCAAGCCCGGCGACAGGTTCAGCCAAAGCGCATGATATGGAGCAGAAGACACTGATAGGGCTGGCGCTGAGCGGATTGCAGGATCGGGCGCAGGGATAGAGTCTCGCCCATGTCGCAATGCTGTCATCCTGAGGCGAAGCCTAAGGACCTGCCTTTCTATAGCACCTTTCCACCGCTAATCTGCTTTAAACACTGTGGAACAGACAAAGGTCGTTTTCCAGGAAGCGGCCCTGAGACTGCTGAAAAATTCACGATTTCAGCGAAGTTTCGTACGGGCATAGCTTCAGCTATGCCATAAACGGCACAGAATTAGTGCTGCTTCAGCCCCTGGGTCAATGAATCTCGCTCATGAAGCTTTTCCGCAGAAAATGGCCGCTCCCAGAAAAGCGGCCTTTTTCTTTCCCGGAAAATTTAGAAAGCGTACTTTGCTGAAAGCTGCATCGTGCGCGGATTACTGCCAGGAGCGAGGCCGAAGTTCTCAACCGTACCGGGATCGGCAATGCCGAACGCGGAACTGTTGATCCTGATGCTGGCTGGTACGTCATAGTGCTGAGAGTTGAGCGCATTCTGCATTTCCAGGCGCAGCTCCAGAGAATGGCTTTCCGCGATATGCGTAACCTTGCCCACGCTCAGGTTGAGAACCGAGTACGGTCCCAAACGGAAGAAGTTTCTGCCGACATTGCTGAACTGCCCCGGCCCGGGCGACGAGAATTTCGCAAATTGCTGTGGTGTAACGTAGGTCAGCAGTCCCGAATCCGGATCGCGATGCACCTTGAGCATATTGCGGGAGCAGCGGTCGCAGTTTGCCGGCGTGCGCACGATGCTGCTGAGCGTATATGCGCCGGAGAAAATGGTGGTGGGTCGGCCTGATTCCATGATGACGTCGCCCGAGACCTCCCAGCCACCGATCAGCCGGTCGGCGAATCCGCCCCATGTATTGGCAAGACGGCTGTTTCTGCCAAAGGGAATCTGGTAGGTCCAGATTCCCTGCCCTACATGGGTGCGGTCCGTGTCAGACGGGCCATAGTTCAGTTTGCGGTTGTTGATGTTGAAAGGCGTGTCTGCCGAGCCGTAGGTGGAGCTGCCGCCGGCGACTGTGGTAAACGTCGGGTCGAAGGAGCGCGTATCCATCGACTTCGACCATGTGTAGTTAGCCTGGAAGGTGAAGTCACGGAAGACGCGTCCGCGATAGGTGGCCTGCAACGCGTTGTAATTTGACCAGTCCCCGCTATCCAAAACGATCAGTCCTCCGGCGTATTGCGGATAGCGGAAGAAGAACGTGGTGTTGTCCGGATTGATGGGATTCCCGTTGGGGTCGAGCGCGAGGCCAATGGACTGCGCGACGGTTGCGACGGACCCAAGGTTGACGTCAGAGATATACGGACTGTTATTTGGATCGAAGAGGTACTGCGAGCCGGTCTCATTCGCCGGACGGCTGGGATCGTTCTGGAGCAGCTGATCGATCAGCGGGCTGTCTACGCCGGACTGCGCCGTGAGATACGCCTGCAGAAATCCGTTTTTGAAAATCTCAGCCTGGTTCGCGTCATAGCCGCCGAAGAGATGCACGGCATGATGTCCAACATAAGAAACCTCAGCCACAGTATTCGACGTGATCTGGTGCTGCACGCTGAAGCTCCACTGCGAAACCTGCGCCGGTTTCCAGTTAGGATCGACGACGGTGTTTGAACCGGTCGAGAAAGCCGCAGGCTGCCGCAGATCAACAGGTCTCTGCGAAGGCTGCGGAACGCCGATGCCGCCTCCTGAAACACGCTTCGTCGCATCGCCGGTATATGGAGCAGCAAGCGTCTCACCGGGGATCGCCTGAAAGACCGCCGATGACAGAACGAAAGTATTCATGCGGTCATGTGCAAGCCGATAGTTGCCGCGAATCGAAGTCCTGCCATTTCCTTTCGGGTCCCATGCAAAGCCGATGGTTGGAGCCAGATCATGCCATGCATCCTGATAAATCTTGCCCGGGACCCATGCAAGCGTGGTAGTCGCGGGAGCGCCAACCTGGAACGGCTGGTTAGGCCGCAGGTTGAAGTTGCTGCCCGTCCTGGGCGCCAGCTTGATCTCCCAGCGCAGACCATAATCCAGCACAAGATTCGGGCGAACTTTCCAGGTGTCCTGCGCGTAGAAGTCATATTCCGGCATCTTGAAGTCTTCACGCAGATGCGTGCCGGCCGGCGCATAGCTGGTCGCATTTGCGGCGACAAATCCCTGATCGATCACCCCGACTCTTCCGAGGAGATTATTGATATCGCCCTTCAGCGTCGGAAGGTCATAGGTGCCGTTGATGTCGGAGGGCAGCGCAAAGCCGGTGCTCTGGTCTACGCGGGCCACATCGGTATCGAAGTACACCAGCGGCTGCGCATCGTAATTGCCAATCGAGCCGCGATCATCAATGTGCCGCTGGTAACGCAGGTTCGTCCCGAATTTCATCGCATGAGCGCCGTGGATGACGGTGAAATTATCCAGCAGCTGAATATCGGTAAGCGCGCGCAGATTGCCGACGTAATTCTGGCGCGGAATGGTCAGGCCGTTGTTGAGAATGTACGGCGGATTGGTCAGGTAGTTAGAGTCCGGATTGATGAAGTTAAAGATGAAGCGGTTCATGCCCGCGATCAGCTCATTGGTGATCGTGGCATTCGGCGTATAACGCCATCCCACAGCCAGATTGCGCGGCTGCCGCAGCGTATTGACGACATTCGGCGCATTGGGAAAAGGCTGCAGGCCGCCATTGACCGTATCGCCGACCGTGTTCTGATGTCCATGCGCCCAGCGGCCATAAATGGAATGGTGCGCGTTGAACTGATGATCGATGCGCACCACGAAATCCACCTGGCGCTCTTCTTCCGGCGCGAAGAACTGATAGCCCGCAGTGTTCAGGCCATCGCCGACCGTGAAATTGTTGGGCAGCGGAGTAAGCCCGACAAAGCTCTGGATAGCAGGATCAAGGCCAATGTGCTGCGGGTCATTCGCGGCAATGTCGTAGCTGCTGACCGGGACCGTCGGGTTGCCATTCGCGTCAACGGTTGCGCCAGTCTGACCATAGGGAACATTGTGCGGGCAGTTATCGCCGCAATCCGCCGGCTGGGTCACATACCGAAACACCCCATTTCGTGCCGACTGCGTATAGACGATGCTGTTGACGCGGAAATCCTGCGAGGCATGCAGGAACTGCGTATTCACAAAAAAGAACGTCTTGTTCTTAAAGATCGGGCCGCCGATGCTGAAGCCCGGAATATGCTGCACAAACTGCGGACGATCAAGACCGGCTTCTTTATTGCCGGGATCGTTCGCGTTCAGGCCCGGGGTCTGGTAGAACCAGAAAACATTCCCGTGAAACTGATTGGTTCCGGCGCGAGTGTCGAGAATTACCTGCGCGCCGCTGGTCACGCCGTACTCGGCAGTAGCGTTGGTCGTGATAACGCGGTAGCCGGAGATGGAATCAGGATTTGCGCGCAATGGAGAAAAGTTCGATCCCGGAGCGCTCGTCTCGTTGATGTCGATGCCGTCCAGCGTATAGTTCCACGCCCGGTCGCGCGAGCCGTTTACGGTAACGCCTCCGCCGTCAATGTTCGCTCCGCTGCTGTTATAGGGGCCTCCGTCCACCACACCGGGAATCAGCTCAACAAGCTGCAACGGGCTGCGGCCGCGAGTGCCGACCACAGGCAGCGTCTCCAGCGCCTGCTGGTCAATCAGCGCGCCCAGATTGCCCGAGGTTTCGGTCTGCACCAGTTCGGCGCCGGCGGTCACTTCCACCTTCTCCGAGGTCTGGCCTACCTGCAATGTTCCGTTAAAAACCAGCGGCTGCGCAATCGTAAGAACGTTTCCGGTTGTGGTGAGCGTCGTGAACCCGGATTTCTCAATGGTGATGGTGTAGGTGCCGGGCACGATGCCATCAAAGACATACGTTCCTGCGGAAGTGGTAGTTGTGTGTACCGCCACTCTTGTGGCCTCATTCGTGAGCGTGACCGATGCGCCTTCCACAACCGCGCCGCTTTTGTCCTGGACAGTTCCGGCAACGCGGGAAGTGGATTGCGCCCACAAAAGGCTCGTACATACGCAGAGGAGTGTAATGAAGGAAAGCTGGAAACAGCGTCTCATGGCGGGGGCCCCCAAAGTTTGTGAAAGATAAACACGTGATTACAGCCAGTATCAAAAGAGAAACTAATGTATGGACTGTCTTGATACTCGATAATGGCCGCTGCGTCAAGTCCGAAACGTTACGTAGAGGATCATCTTCGCACGATTCATCGCGTGGAACCTGCATCGGATCGATTCTCGCCGTTCGCAAGCACTTCTTGACCTGTGCATAGCTATATGGCACGCTATACAGCGTAGAGGCAGCAGATGGCTCATGTTTCAAAAGCGCGTGTTTTTATGAGTGGCCGGAGCCAGCACGTCCGCATACCAGCTGAATATCGCTTTACCAGTAATGAAGTCTTTATTCGCCGTGATCCTCAGAGTGGTGATTTGATTCTCTCTCAGGCGCCGGGAGACTGGCCGGAGATATACGCAGCGCTGGACGCGGCAGACTTCCCTGAGGATTTTCTTGCCGACCGCAATCAG
Organism: Alloacidobacterium sp.; assembly: GCA_035293545.1. Taxonomy (GTDB): domain Bacteria; phylum Acidobacteriota; class Terriglobia; order Terriglobales; family Acidobacteriaceae; genus Alloacidobacterium. The sequence goes on from DATGMQ010000006.1 coordinate 87,487, forward strand.
GGAGTTCCGGAAAAACGTGAAGAGCTATGATCAGGCTCTTCATGCTCGATACCAATACGGTCAGCTACATTCTCAAGGGTAAATCACCTGCCGCGAGATTAAAATTGGCTGCGCTGCCCCCCGAAGAAGTCGCGTGTATTTCGTCCATCACAGAAGCAGAACTGCACTATGGATTGGCGAGATCTCGCGCTGGCGAGCAACGGCAGCAGGCGCTGAATTGGTTTCTGGCCAGATTGCAGGTACTGCCTTTTGGAAGTGAACAAGCTTTAGTCTATGGCAAGCTCAGAGCCCGACAGGAAGCGATAGGCAAGCCCCTGGGACCCCTGGATACTCAGATAGCAGCGCACGCTGTTTCCATTGGAGCGATCCTGATTACAAGTGATAAGTCATTTCAGCATGTACCCGATTTGCCCGGTCTCGAGAACTGGGCTACAGATTTATAGTCTCCGAGAATTGACCCGGCGAATGATGCATAGCCTGAGCGTGCAACTATCCATCCCGGTTTCAGAGCAGTTGGGTACTGCCGGTATTTTCCTCGTGGCCCGGAAATTCCGCCAATTAATAAACGCCACATTTCCAGTGCATTTTTTGCTGGGAATTGCCTCCTCCGGCATGAGAAAATTTCATCCCATGTCTTTATAGGGCCGAGGTTTGCGTTTATGGCGTCTACGGTTTGGAAAGGTTATGTCTCGTTTGGCTTGATTTCCGTGCCGATTCGGCTGTTTGTGGCCGCGCGCGAGGAGCATGTCAGCTTCAACCAGATTCACAAGGAATGCGGCCACCGGGTCAAGCAGCAGCTCTACTGCCCGTATGACGAACGCGTCGTCGAGCGCAGCGAAATCGCCAAGGGGTATCCAGTTGATAAAGATACTTACGTGCTGGTAACAGAAGACGAGCTGAAGACGCTGGAGGCCGAATCGTCCGAGTCGATGGAAATCCAGCAGTTCGTAAAGCTCGACGATGTGGACCCCGTTTACTACCAGACCTCGTACTATACCGTTCCCGAAGACCCCGGCAAGCGCGCTTATGCCCTGATTTTGCAGGGAATGGAGCGCTTGAAACTGGGCGCAATCGCCAAAATTACGCTGCATCAGCGCGAGCAGATCGTGATGATTCGGCCCTATAACCACGGATTAGTGCTGCATACTCTCTTTTATCCCGCAGAAGTCCGCCAGGTCGCCGAATACGGAAAAGACGAAGACCTGAAACTCCAGAAGCCGGAAATCGAGCTCGCCGAGCAATTCATGAAGCAGCTGACGGCTAAATTCGATCCCGGCCAGTACAAGGACGAATACCAGTCCCGCGTCGAAAAACTGGTTGAGGAAAAAGAAGCCGGCATGGCTCCCAAAGCCGAAAAACACCCGAAAAAGCACCTGGCCCCGGTCATCAACCTCATGGACGCTCTCAGAAAGAGCATGGAACAGCAGGAAGAGGCAGTCGGCAAGAAAGAACCGCAGCGCGAAACAACAGCCAAGCCTTCAGGACGGAAAAAGAAGGCAGGTTAGTTGCTCGAAAATAATCGCCGTCATCACGAAATTTTAACCGCTGTCATCGTGAGCGAAGCGAAGGACCTGTTTCAAACACCTTTACGTTTAGAACAGAGCCTTAGTCTTCCAGCAATAATTTCCTGACAAGACACCAGCAGGGAATAGCAGGGGACACCTCGAGCTACTTCTTTTCCGCAATCGATCCTCCGAAGCGAAATGTCGGCCCGACAGAGACCCGCGTAGTCCACCGGGAGTCCTTAAGCAGATCATTGAAGAGGTGGTTGTAGACCTCGTCAGCCTGCACGCGCAGAGCAAAGTGACGGCTCACGTTCCAGTCCATGCCGCCGCCCACGCCGTAGAAGCTCGCCCAACTGATCTTTGAGCCGGACGGAGCCAGTCCCTGAACAATAAGCACCGCAATAGGATCGCCTGGATGAGGCCGGGCAACTTCGCGGATCGCTCCCAGGTCCGGACGGACAAAAAACGTCACCGGAGCAAAATGGCGGATCATAAGCTGCGGACCGGCAGCGAAGGTCTGGGTGCTGGCTCCGGTGGGTACGGAAAGCTGATAGCCCGGCGGAAGAAGTCCCGCAAGGGCAAGGTCATTCAGAGCAGTCTGGACGACAAGCTGGTCACTCATCGTCAGCAGGTCAGGCGTCAGCGAGTTGTGTCCCGTCGCGTTGGAGTAGTCAAAGCCAACGGCAAAAGTACGGGTGAGGTTGTATCCGGCCTGAATGTGGAAGCCGTGCTCGTCCAGGTTGAGGTCAGGCGTGGTGAAGTAAGCAAAGCCGCCGTAAAGATCGAAGCGCTGCACGTCTCTCTGCTGCGCGAAAACAAGACTAAGAGGAAAGAGGAGTGTAAGGGCAAAAAAACAGAAGAGCGATTTCCTGGACATGTTGACCTCCTTGAGCAAGACCCGCAGAAGGCATAAAACATGGCAGGGTAACTAGAAAGGTAAGGACTTGGCAAGGGCCGGCGCGACTTATTTGGAAAAAAGCCGCCGCAGATGAAAGTAGCGCATAGCGTAGGCCACATCGCGCAGAATCTGGGCCTTCAAAGCTTCGGGTGAAGGAAAGCGCTGCTCGGCGCGGATGCGCTTTAGAAACGTAAGCTCCAGCGGCGTATCTTCCGACAGCAGCACCGGCTGAAAGTCCAGCAGGTGGGATTCCACCGCGAACGAAGGCTCGCCGAATGTAGGACGATTCCCAGCATTCGTGACGGAGTTAAAGGTTAACGCATCAGGACCGTCGCCGATCTTCATGCGCGTGATGTAGACGCCGTTTGCGGGCAGCAGCTCGAAGTAGGGCGCAAGATTGATCGTAGGCACCGTCTCTTTCGTGCCGATGCCGCGTCCACTGGCAGGAGTGGACAGAATGGAAAACGGACGGCCCAGAAGCGCGCGGGCAGCAGTCATGTCTCCGGCAGCAATGCGCTGACGTATCTCGCTGCTCGAAACAGGCCATCCACGCACAGTTCGCATGTGATGCGCGACTACTGCGAAGCCGAACTGTTCGCCAAGTTTGATAAGTTCAGCGATCCCGGCTTGCGCCTGGTAGCCGAAGCGGAATGAGTCTCCTTCATGGACTTCTACCGCATGCAGCCTCTCGCGGAGCACATTTCCCGCAAAAGTTTCAGCCGGCATGTGGGAGAACGCTTCCGTGAAGGGGAGGACCACAGTCGCATCGAGACCCGTTTCAGCCAACAGGCGCAGCCGTTCAGGCATCGGCGTAATCAGCTTCGGCGCGAATGCAGGCCGCAGGACGCGAACCGGATGTGGATCGAAAGTAACGGCAATGCACCTCGCGCCAAGTTCGCGAGCGCGACTGCGTGCATGCTCGATGATCCAGCGATGGCCGCAGTGGACCCCGTCAAAGTTGCCAATGGCAATGACGGTGGGGCCAAAGTCGGAGGGAAACTCATCGAGCGCGCGGAAGACTTGCATAGCTATAGCTCGAACGGGATGCGCAGGCCGTCATAGGCGAGGCGGATGTGTGGCGGCAGCTCGTTATCTGTCTCTTCGTGGAGCAGATCATGCGACATGTGCGTGAACCATGCCCGGCGCGGTTTAAGACGATCAATCCACATCAACGCTTCATCAATGCTGGCGTGGCTGGGATGGGGTGTTTTGCGCAGCGCATCGATGATAACGATGTCGAGGTTCTCAAGCAGAGGCAGGCTGCTCTCAGGGATATCGTTCATATCGGTAAGATAGGCAACATTTCCAAAGCGAAAACCGCCAACTTCAAGACCTCCGTGCAGAAGGGGAATACGCTGGAAATTGGCTCTGTGGATAGAGACAGACTCGATCCCCTCGATGCGGTGCATTTTTACACGCGCCCGCATAGGGTATTTGGACTCGGCGGAGAAAGTGTAGTCGAAGATTTTCTCGATGATGCGGGCTGTGGTGTCATCGGCATAGAGCGCGATGTGCCCGTTCGGATGATGGAAGGTAAGCGGACGCAGATCGTCCATGCCGAGGATGTGATCGGCATGCGAATGGGTATAGAGAACTGCATCGATGTCGCGGATTTTTTCGCGCAGAACCTGTTCGCGGAAATCCGGACCTGTATCAATAATGACGCAATGATCTTCCCATTGCACAGCAACGGATGCGCGGCCGCGGCGGTCGCGCGGATCGGGGGAGGTGCAGACGCGGCACTCGCATCCGAGTGTAGGGACACCCATCGAGGTTCCGCTGCCGAGGATGGTGAGAGTAGCCTGCATGTTGTTTTATTAGAGTAAATTCGAATTTGATGTGAACCTAAATGAGTCGTCATCCCGACCGAAGTCATTGCGCACCGAAGTCCCCGGTGTGCGCGGTTTTTCGCGCGCAGGGGTGGAGCAGCAATGACGTAGCGGAGGGACCTGCAGTTCTATTCCAATCACCCTGTTTCTTAATTTGCCTTAAGGTTCATTCTTCCCACTCTGTCGCAAATGGCGCGAAGATGGGTACCCATTTTCGTGCCGTGTTGAGAAAAGCAGGTCCTTCGCTGCGCTCAGGATGACAGCTTGTTACGACGGTTTCTTCTAGCTACTTCTTCTTCGGTGGAGGCTGCTGGGCCGATTTTGCAATCGCATTCGTGATCTCGACGAACATCATGCGCAGATCAAAAAGAGCATTTTGTAACAACTGCTGCTCTTTACTGGTCAGATTGCCTTTCGTCTTCTCCTGCAGCACAGCCAGCATGTCGATACTATGACGCGCGCCTACAATGTCGATGCGCGGCTGCTGGCCCTGTTCTGTGCCTGCTCCCATGGCGATCATGGCGGAGAGATAAATGGACTGGATAACATGCTCGAAAGTCGTCTCCTGCGCGGCCCCCATGCCCGGATTCGCCTGGCGCAGCATATTGTCAATATCGCGCGACGACTGCTGATAAGCGGCATGCTGCTCGGCAGATTCCTGCGCCGATGGGCCTGCAGGCTCCTCCTCCGGTTTCGTGGCAGGCTGGGCTGCCTCAACAGGCTTCGGTTCCTCTTTATATTCCGGTTTCGGAAAGTTGATGACGCGCGCAGTCGATTCAGCAGGGCGCTCATTCTTTTCCTGCTGCCCGGTTGGTGTATCGGATTCGTCTCGCGGCTCGCCTTCCAGTGTGAACTTTCGGCGGTCGGTGACGGTGAAGGATGGCGGTTTCTCTTCCATAGGGTCCTTTTCTCAATCAGGGCAATGCGGGAGGCGCATCAAGCGGCGTGGCTCTGCCTCCCGGATAGGTGATGACAGCTTTGCGTTCCAATGCTTCGATGCGAATCATTCCTAAAGCAAAGGTCCGCGGCAGACCGGGCAGCGCATAATGCGCGGCGCTCGATATTTCTCCGATGGGCTTATCGTCGCTTTCGACACGAAGCTCAGTGCCCGGCATCGGCAGCGGGCCGTGCAGCTCAAACTGGCGCAGAGTGCGGTGCACCGTAGCGCGCGAGCGGATGCGTTCGACAATCTCCTGGCCGAGATAGCATCCCTTGTTGAAGTTGAGGGCACGGCTCTGGTTTGTCTCCTGCGGGAGATAGCGGTCGCTCATATCAAGGCCGTAGAGAGGCGTGCCTTCGAGAATGCGCAGGGATTCGAGGGCATCAAAGCCGGCAGGAGCGGCTCCGGCCTCGGTAAGAATGCGCCAGACCTCGGCAACATGTTCCGCAGCAAGCCGGAATTCAAATCGCGGGACAAGCACACTGTAAGCGCGAACGACCGTCACAGGGATGCCTTGCACTTCAGCAGGGACGAAAGCCAGCATCTCAGGGACGGGCAGGCCCAGACTATCAAGCATTGCAGGCGCTTGCGGCCCGGCTAAACCAATGGTCGTATTTGTTGCGTCTAACTCATGTAGCTCCACGTCGTCCATGATGATGAACTGGTCGAGGTGGGCGAGGAGACGCGGCGACTGAGAGCGGTCGGTTTCAAGCAGAAGGTGGTCGGCGGCGCGGAAGACATATCCATCGCCCTGAATGCGGCCCTGCGCGTTCAGAATCAGGGTATAGTTTCCGTAACCTTCGGGAAGCGACTGCACCGTGTTGGTGACCATGCCGTTCAGCCAGCGCAGCCGGTCTTCTCCAGTGATACGGATACGAGTCAGGTAGCCGAGGTCGTAAACAGCGGCGGTATGCAGCAGCGAGGCCAGTTCCGATTCAGTACCGGCGAAAACACGAGGCGAAATGCGGCCGCGATGCATCTGAAGGTCAGATGCAGGAGACAAAGACGCCATCGGCGTAAGAGCAGTCTCGGCGATTTGCGGCATTTCGCTCATAAGAAAATTATAGCCTTCGAGGCGAGGCCGGATTGAATCCGGGAAGGACGCATGAAGATGAAGATGGCAAAGCATTTAGCTCTGCTCCTGGTTGTGGCTGTTGGAGTATGCGCCGGCCAGACGCCGACCAGCGCCACAGCGCCGAAAACCACGCCTCAGGACACGCATATCAGCCCCGCGCAGGCTAAAGAGTTGTTCAATTCCGTGGGCGTGATCCTGAAATTTGCCTCAAACGACAGCAAATTGCCCATAAAACACGACGTAAAACGCAAGCTTACGACGCGCGAAGCGGTGGAAAAATACCTTGTCGAGAAGATGAATGACGACAAGGACGCAAAGCGCATGGAACGGTCCGAGATCGTGCTGAAGAAATTCGGCCTGCTCGACCGTGACTTTCAGTTGCGTCCATTTCTATTGCAGTTGTTGAAAGAACAGATCGAGGCGTATTACGACAGCAAGACCAAGACAGTAAATCTTCTGGACTGGGCCACTCCGGATACTCAGAAGCCGGTGCTGGCGCATGAGCTGACCCATGCCCTGCAGGACCAGCACGTGGACCTGGATAAATGGGAAGACCAGACGAGCGAAGATCTTTCACATAACGTGAAGGATGACAACGAGCACATCCGGACGGATGAATCCGACACAGCCCGCGAGGCGGTGCTGGAAGGGCAGGCGATGGCAGTCTATCTGGATTATGCGCTTGCTCCTTCGGGAAAGAGCCTGCTGACGGCTCCGGATATTGTGGACAACGTCGCGGACGCAAGCGATACATCCGATTCCCCGGTGCTGGCGCGGGCGCCGCTCGTGCTGAAGGAGTCGCTGCTGTTTCCTTATCAGGATGGGTTGAAATTCGAGCAGACTATTCTCAAAGACCAGGGGCAGGCGGGAGCCTTTGCCGGAGTGCTGGACCGTCCGCCGGCTTCAAGCTACGAGATCATGAATCCGCGCGCCTATATGCGGAAGCGGAAAATTCCTGTGCTGCAGATGCCGGACGTGCACCCGCTTCTGGATGCGAATTATGAGCCGTATGACATTGGCGTGATGGGGCAGTTGGATGTTCGCATGCTGACGGAGCTGTTTGGCGGGCAGGAGATGTCTGAGGCGCTGACCCCGGCCTGGGACGGCGGCATTTACTACGCAGTGCAGAGCAGAAAAGCGAAAACCGACGCGGAGAAAAACTCTACAGCTTCCATCGGGCTCTTTTATCTCTCGCAATGGAAAACGCCGCAGGCGGCACAGGCATTTGCCAAAATGTATGCCGATGAGCTTGGGAAGAAGTATTCCAATGTCACCCGGGATACGAAGGACGAGGCCGACGAGACGGAACAAATTTACAACACCAGCGAAGGCCCGGTTGTTCTGACAACGAACGGGCGCCTGGTCTTTGCGAGTGAAAGCTTCGATCTGACAATGGCGCGTAAGCTGGCCTTTCTGGTCATGGGCGCGCAGGAGAGCGATGACGCAAATGAGGCCGCGCGGATCGGCTCCTATCCATCCATTCCGGAGCGTGGGCTGGAACTCAATGCCGGCCTCATCCATTTCTTCACCACCTGCGGCCTGATGCGGGCCGCCTTGCCGCATTAGACTTCAAACCAAAGATTTTTTGGGTTTAGGTGTAAAACCGTCGTCATTCTGACGACCAAAAGGGGGCCCCTTGCGCGTGCGGTTTTCGCGTGTTGGGGGTGACGGGAGTGAGCGTACTTAGCACTTCCGTTACAAAACAGACCGGAGACATGGTTTACAGCGGAGCGGGACGGCGACGGTTCCTCAGACTTTGGGCATGCACAACGATGTTGTATGCCTTGGAAAGAGAGTCGGATCGTGGATCAACGTTTGCAGTTTTTGTCGAGTTATCAGAGGGAGGAGATGTCAGTAGCGGACCTGTGCCGCGAATACGGAGTCTCCCGCCCAACCGCCTACCGCTGGATCAATCGCTACAACGAGATGGGTCCGGAAGGACTCGTCGATCGCAGTCGCCGCCCACATAGTTGCTCCCATGCGACGCTGGAGCCGATTGAGAACGCAATCCTCGCACTTCGAGCTAAGCATCCGTCCTGGGGAGCGCGGAAGCTGAAGGCAAGACTGGAGATGTTACAACCAGAGGTCGTGTGGCCAGCAGCGAGCACCTTCGGAAATATTTTGAGTCGCGCGGGTTTGACCAGTCCACAGAAGAAGAGAAAGCGCACCACGCCATGTTCAGAACCGTTCTCAATGGTTACGGGGCCGAATCAGCTATGGTGTAGGGCTGTCGAAACTTTCACTCGGTTGGATGAAGCTCGGGATCGTTCACGAACGCATTCAAGCAGGGCGACCGCAGCAGAACGGTCGGCATGAACGGATGCACCGTACCCTGAAAGAAGACACAATGAAGCCACCTGCGATGTCGCTGCGTGCACAGCAGAGCCGTTTTGATCGCTTCCGCCACGTGTTCAATAACGAACGTCCGCATGAGGGCTTAAACAACCAAACGCCTGCAAGTCTCTATATTCCCAGTGCTGTACGATTGCCACGCAAAACGCTGGAATTTAAATACCCTAAGGGACATCTGCTGCGACGGGTCAACAATAGCGGCGATATTAGCTGGCACAAGAACAGGATCTTCATTAGTGAAGTATTCCGCTTCGAAGAGTTGGGACTTGAAATGCTCAGGCAAGGGCTTTATCGAGTCTTCTTTCGGGATATGGAGATCGGAGAACTTAATGCGGAAGAGCTTCGCTTCAGAGCCGCACGGCGATTGGTCTGAGTTTGCCGATGAGTGCCTTGAGTTGGAGTTATGGCAATCCAACGTGAATGATTCTTGACAGTTAATAGTCGAATGTCTACTATCATTTTCTATCGATAGTCGAATGTCTACCATGAATAAGAAAATACAGCACCGTGCGAACGTACTCCAGGGAACTCTGGACATGCTCATTCTGCGAACCCTCGTTTACGGCGCAGCTCATGGTCGTGAGATTGGCAAGCATATTCAGCGGACCACGAACGAGTTCCTTCAAATGCAGCATGGCTCTCTCTATCCTGCGCTGCACCGTTTGGAAGAAAAGGGATGGATTGTTTCCAAATGGGAGACGGCCCCTGATCGCAATCGGGAGTTCAAGTATTACCGGCTTACGGAAAAGGGCAGAAAACAACTTGTGGTCGAAGAGTCGCAGTGGAAGCAGATGGCCGAAGCTGTGGCGCGCGTGATGTGGCCTGCCGGCGAGGAGAGCTGAGATGAGATGGTGGCAGATCGGGAAGCGGGATGCAGACCTGGAGCGGGAACTAAACTCTGACCTCGAACTGGAGATCGAAGAGCAGAGGGAACGCGGCTTATCACCGGAAGAAGCCCGCCGCGCAGCCCTGCGCGCTTTCGGTAATCCCACATTGATTCGCGAACAAACGCATCTGGCATGGGGCTGGGATTGGCTCGAAAGCTTTCTGAAAGACGTTGCTTACGGTATGCGTTCCCTGCTGCGCAGCCCCGCACTGACTGCTGTTGCTCTGTTATCACTCGCGCTCGGCATTGGCGCCAATACCGCTATCTTCAGCATTCTCGACGCAGTCCTGCTGCGCAACCTGCCCGTTCAACAGCCCTCGCAGCTCGTCCTTCTCGGGACCGGTTCCTGGAGCGGAAGTTCAGATTCCTGGGCGATCACCGAGCTCTATTCCTATCCCTTCTACCGCGACCTGCAGAAGGACAACACTGTCTTCAGCGACACAGCCTCTGTCTTAAGCATGACCAACTCCGTCTTCGGCACCGTCGACAATAGCGACCACACTGAGCCGATGAAGGTGCAGCTGGTCTCCGGCACTTACTTCCCCACACTCGGCGTCCGCCCGCTCATGGGCCGACTTCTCACCGACGAGGATGACAACACGGAAGGCAACCATCCTGTCGCCGTCATCAGTTATGCCTGGTGGGTGGGCAATCTCTCCCGTGACCCTCAAGTCCTCAATCGCAAACTCAAACTGGGTGACACCATCTTCGACATCGTCGGTGTGGCTCCTCAGGAGTTCTTCGGAACCACCGTCGGTGAGCAGCCCGACATCTGGGTCCCGCTGTCGATGATCGCTTCCGTTCCACCCAGCTGGGGCAGCTACACAGACAAGCGCAACGAATCGCTCTACATCTTTGGGCGCCTCAAACCCGGCGTCTCGCTCGATCAGGCAGCGTCCAACATCAATCTCGTTTTCCACCAGATATGGCTGAGCTATCGCAATGAGCATGTCACCCAGCAAGACCTCGCCGATCTGGAAAAGACTCAAGTCCGGCTCACTCCGATGGAGAAAGGACTCTCAGGCCTGCGTAGCGCGTACTCCCAGCCTCTGAAAGTCCTCATCTCGCTCACCGGAATGGTTCTTCTCATCGCCTGCGCCAATATCGCCAACCTTCTGCTCGCCCGCTCGACTGCGCGCGTCCGCGAGTTCGCTGTCCGTCAGGCGCTCGGCGCAAAGCGTTCCCGCCTCATCCGCCAGCTCCTCACCGAATCACTTTTGCTTGCGATCGCCGGTGGTGCATTCGGCATCGCCTTTGCAGGCGTTGCCGACCGCATTCTCCTCCATATGATCTCCGGTGGTCCCGATACCGTTCCACTCGATGTCTCCATTCACACCAATGTTCTGCTCTTCACTATCGCCGTCACCGTATTCACCGCTCTTCTCTTCGGAACTCATCCGGCTCTCCGCGCCACCAAGCTCGAGCTCACGGAATCTCTCAAGGACGGCCGCAGTGCAAACAGCGGCTCCACAAAGACTCCGCTCGCCAATGGCCTCATCATCACACAGGTCGTCTTCTCGCTCGTCCTTCTGGTGGGCGCTGTCCTCTTCGTGCACAGCCTTATCAATCTCAACCATGTCGATACTGGCTTCAACCGCGAGAACACGCTTGTGCTCAACCTCGATCCCAGCTCCATCGGCTATAAAGACTCTGAACCCCGTCTCGCCGCGCTTTATCAAAAGATTGAGCAGAGCGTGGCGGCCCTCCACGGCGTTACCTCCGCCAGCTTCGCAATGATGACCTTCAATCAGGGCGCCTGGACCAATTCCGTCATCATTCCAGGACTTGATCCCAGCCTTTCCAAGAATATCTACCAGAACGTTGTCGGCAACGATTACTTCAAGACCATGCAGATTCCACTCATTGCCGGCCGCGCCTTTGGCCCGCAGGATACATCCACCTCGCAAAAGGTGACCATCATCAGCGAGGGCTTCGCCAAAAAGTTTTTTCCTAACACCAATCCCATCGGCCGCCAGTTCGCCATTGGCGTCGACCGCAACGTTCCCCAGTACGACATGGAGATCATCGGCATCGCCAAAGACGTAAAGTCTCAGGGACTCAGCGAGAGCCGCAACGTTACTGACTACATGCCCTACGTTCAGCGCCCGCGATATCTCCACAACCTCGTAATTCGCTATACCGGCGACCCCGCCACCGTCTCATCGACCGTCCAGACCGCCATCCGCTCGATCGACCGCGCTCTCCCCATCACGCGCGTCTCCTCACTGGATGAACAGGTCGCCGGTTCCATCACACAGCAACGCACTGTCGCTCAGCTCTCCGCGTTCTTCGGCCTGCTCGCAGTCTTCCTCTCCTGCATCGGTATCTATGGTTTGATGTCCTACATGGTCTCGCGCCGCACCAACGAGATTGGCATCCGCATGGCCCTCGGCGCCGAACGATCCAACGTCAGCTGGCTTATCATGCGCGAGATCATTCTCATTGTCGCAATCGGCGTCGTCATCGGCATCCCTGTCACCCTCGCCGGCTCCCGCCTTGTCACCAACATGCTATTTGGGATTAAAGGCACAGATACCATCACCCTTATCGCTTCCGTTGCTGCCCTGCTGCTCGTCGGACTTATCTCCGGCTACCTGCCCGCCCGCCGTGCCGCGCAAGTAGATCCCATGATCGCCCTCCGCTACGAATGACGCGCTATCTTGCACTGGTCACAGTCGGTGTCTAAAGCGTTATCTCCAAAACGGACGCTCATTGGGAACGGTGAGATCAACACGCGCTTCAGGCTTGGAACTCAAAGGAAGCACTTGCAGCGGTCGTCTATTACGCCATCGCATTTCCAGAGTTGAAGCAGCGGAACTGGATCATTCATGAACCCCATTGCAATACAAGTCGAATCGACTAGAGTTTGAAATTGCCCCACGAACCCCTATGTCACCCCGACATTGCTTTTGGATCCTCATTGCGCTCGATGACGAGCGATGAGCGTCCCATTGCGAGAGCGGCACATTTGCACTGAGTCGGGGTATATCCGTTCATCCAGTATTTGCCGCGCGAAAAAGCGGGCCATGGAAATGACAGAGTATGGAAAGCATGGAAAGCCATGAAGCCGGCTTTCCACCCTTCCCACACTCCTTGGAAATCCCTGCGGGATTCCCACATTCCCACGGCCTCGACGATTAGAGATGTCTTTTTGTACTCCCCGAAACCCGAATCATCACCACCGCAAGGGGCTTGTAACGGATGTCTCAGGTCCACAACGTAACGCATGTCCAGGTACACTCAGGAGGAAGAAACTTAAGCCGGCCTGTCTGGCGTTTCTTTCGCCTGCCTACCCTGACACATAAGCGCATGTCGGAGACCTCGGATGCGGCTCAGACTGAGGACTACGTGTCGGTCGGCACCGTACGAAATAATGACCCCAGCGTTTCAATCAAACTCAGGAGCTTGACACGCCTGATATAGTCAAACTGGAAGTTTCAAAAGGCATGGTTTCGGCCATGCCTTTTGTTCGTTTAGCGCAAGTTATTGAAAATAAACGATCTCCGTACAGAATCATCGCTGTAAGTTATAGAAAATAAAGGATCTCCGTACAAAGCCGGGGGAGGGGGTAACCAGCTGCATTTATACTGAACTTCTCGCACTGTTTTCAGTCATTTGTCCTTACGGAGTTCAGTTTGCAGCAAGCAGAAATCGCAATCATCGGAGGCAGCGGGCTGTACGCCATGCCCGGCCTGACCAATACGCGCGAGGAGCGCGTTGAGACGCCATTTGGAGAGCCAAGTGACGCATTTGTATTGGGCGATCTGGAGGGGCGGAAGGTTGTCTTTTTAGCGCGGCATGGACGCGGCCATAAGCTGTTGCCATCGGAGCTGAACTTTCGCGCCAATATCTACGCGATGAAGAAGCTGGGCGTGGAGCGGATTCTTTCTGTTTCTGCCGTTGGATCGCTGAAAGAAGAGCACAAGCCGACGGACTTCGTCGTTCCCGACCAGTTCATCGACCGCACATTTCATCGCGAATCGACCTTCTTCGGCAACGGAATCGTCGGCCACGTGGCCTTTGGCGATCCTGTCTGCGGCACAGTTGCAAAGACAATTGCCGATGCCTGCGGCAAGGCTGGCGTGGTGGGCAAGGCCGGCGGGACCTATGTGTGCATGGAAGGCCCGCAGTTCTCGACCCGCGCAGAGTCGAACCTGTATCGCAGCTGGGGTGCGGACGTGATCGGCATGACCAACCTGCAGGAAGCAAAGCTCGCCCGCGAGGCAGAGATTTGTTACGCGACGATGGCCATGGTCACCGACTACGACTGCTGGCACGAAGGCCACGACGACGTGACGGTCGAGCAAATTGTCGCCGTGCTGAACCAGAATGCGGCCAATGCTGCTAAGGTAGTCCGGGCGGCAGTTGCGGCTATGCCGAAGGATCGTACCTGCACATGCGGAACAGCGCTTCAGTACGCGATTCTTACAAACCCTGCTGCGATTCCGGTTGAGACTCGCGAGCGGCTCGATCTGCTGGTCGGCAAATATCTGAACAAATAGATAGGAAAAATATGGCGATTCTGGTTGTGGGAAGCGTTGCGTTCGACAGCATTGAAACACCTTCAGGAAAAGCGGAACGCTGTCTGGGAGGAGCGGCAACATATTTCTCGCTGGCGGCCAGCTACTTTACCGATGTGCGCGTGATCGCAGTGGTCGGCGAAGACTTTACGGCAGCAGAAGAAGATGTGCTGAAGCGGCGCGGCGTAGATACCCGCGGCATCGAGCATCGGGCGGGAAAGAGCTTCTTTTGGCGCGGATCGTACCTGAAGAACCTGAACGAAGCGCAGACGCATGAGACGCAGCTGAATGTCTTCGAGACATTTTCGCCGAAGATTCCAGCTGAATATGCTGACTCCGAGTTCCTGTTTCTGGCAAACATCGATCCGGTGCTGCAGGAGAATGTTCGCAGCCAGATGCCGCGAGTGAAGATGGTCTGCGGCGACACCATGAACTACTGGATCAACGATCATCGCGAGAACCTGGAGAAGGTCCTGAAAGGGCTCGATGGCCTGTTGATCAATGATGGTGAAGCCAAACTTCTGGCCCAAGACGACAACCTTGTACGTGCCGCAGAGAAGATTTTGGCTGCCGGACCGAAAAGTCTCATCGTGAAACACGGAGAATTCGGAGCGACTGCATTTTTCAGTAATCGGCTCTTTCCCGGCAGCACGAATCATGTCGCGATTCCGTTTCGGGCTCCGGCATTACCGCTGAGCGAAGTTGTGGATCCGACAGGCGCAGGAGACTCGTTTGCAGGCGGATTCTTCGGCTACCTGGCTTCGCAGAAGGAAATCACGCCGGCAACATTTAAGCGCGCGATGTTCTATGGCGGAGTGATGGGATCATTTGCCGTGGAGCGCTTTGGAACAGACCGGCTCCAGGCGCTGACGCGCGAGGAAATTGACCAGAGGTTTGCGCTGTTCCGCGAGTTATCTCACCTTGACTGAACCTGACAACGCCCGGCCCGCTCTCCGGCAGGAGACGTGGCTGGTCGCCTGTATTGCCTTGGCGTTATCGCTGATGGCGCTGGCTTATTGCCTGCCGCGGGGCATGCTGTTGCTGTACGGCGATGCCGTCGCGCATCTGGCGATTGCGCGGCGTGTCTTTGATTCGCTGAATCCCGGCTTTCGGCAGCTTGGCTCGGTATGGCTGCCGCTCCCGCATCTGCTGCTGCTGCCATTTGTGCAGAAGATGTCGTGGTGGCAAACGGGACTTGCAGGAGCGTGGCCTTCGATGGCCTGCTATGTCTTAGGATGCGCCGGGATTTACCGATTGGCGCGGATGTGGCTCTCTCCGCTGTTTGCCGTCATTGCCGTTCTGTTTTATGGGCTGAATCCCGGGTTGCTGTACATGCAGACGACCGCAATGACGGAGCCGCTTTTTCTGGCGGAGATGATCTGGAGCGCCCTGCTGATCGCCGAGTATGGTCGCGCGTTGAAATCAGGCGAACAGAGGCGCGCGTCGCGACTGCTGATTGCTGCCGGATTCGTGCTGGTAGGCGCAGTATTTACGCGTTATGACGGCTGGATTTATGCCTCTTTCGCCTGGATGGTGGCGGCATGGGGCATGCGGCGGCATTTGCGCGAACGCGCGGGCGGAGCATTTGTTCTGTTCACGGTGTTGTTGATGGCTGCTCCACTTTTCTGGCTGGCATACAACGCGAAACAGTTCGGCGACCCGCTGGATTTCATACGCGGTCCGTATTCGGCGAAGGCGATTGACCTTCGTACTACGAAGCCTGGATCGCCGCATTATCCCGGCTGGCACAGCATGCGTGTAGCTTCGCTTTATTTCCTGAAGGCTGCGGAACTGGGCGCTGCGCCGCTACGCTGGAGCAATCTGTTGCTGTGGCTTTCGCTCGCTGGAACGGCCTTTGCCGTGTGGGTGCGGCGAGGCAAGGGTATTGCCGCGGCGCTGCTGTTGTGGATACCGTGGCCGTTCTATGCTTACTCCATCGCTTACGGGTCTGTGCCTATTTTCATTCCGCTATGGTGGCCGCACTCCTGGTATAACGTGCGCTACGGGATGGAGATGCTTCCGGCCTTTGCGCTTTTCTCAGCCTTTTTTATATGCGGGCTTGTTGTCTGGTTATCCAGGAGGTGGCCGCAATCCGGACCATGGATTGTCTTTGTTGCTGTGGTTCTGATGGCGGCGGACAGTGTGGCTTTGATGCGTGGCCGTCCGCTTGTCCTGCAGGAGGCAGTGGCCAATTCAACCACGCGGATTCCATTTGAAGAATCGCTGGCGCAGGCGCTTGCTTCGCTTCCCAAGGAAGGCATGATCCTGATGTATACGTCGGAACATCCGGGAGCATTGCAGCGGGCGGGAATCCCGTTAAAGCGGACAATCAATGAGGGCGATTACTATCAGTGGCCGGGAGCATTGCAGCACCCTGCCCAGTCGGCGGCAATTGTTGTGACGACGGCAGGCGACGCGGTGGAGCGTGCGGTTGCGGCGCATCCGGAAGGGCTGACGCTGGTTGACGTAATTTGTTCCACCGGCCAACCGTGTGCGCGTATTTATCTGGCAAAGTGATAGCATCACGCTCAAACAGCGATGACAAATCTTTTTCTTGCGTTTGAAGAGCCAGGCCACATGCTGAGCTTCAGCGGCCTACAGGAAGCGGTGCTGACCGGCGGCGCTGCCGGACGCCTGCTGCTGGCGGCCTTTCTGGGCGGCGTCATCGGAATTGATCGCGAATATCATCACAAACCATCCGGCGTGCGTACCAATCTGCTGATCTGCTTCGGCGCCGCGCTGTTTACGTTTCTTTCGTCAGTGATTGCAGGCGCGAGCAGCACAAACAAAGGGCAGATTGCGTCAAATGTTGTCCAGGGCATCGGCTTCCTCGGCGCGGGATTGATTATCCGCAATCGCGACCGGGTGAGCGGGCTGACGAGTGCCGCAACAGTGTGGGCAGTGGCCTCTGTAGGAATGGCATGCGGAGCAGGGTTGTATATTCCTGCTGTATTCGCGGCTGTGCTGGTGCTGGTTGCGCTTGAAGGCGTGGGCGTTCTGGAGCGCTATGCGAACCTGAAGATATATTCTGTCATTTATGAAGCGCGCGGAACCGATGAGGAAAAGATGTCGCTATCCATTCTGCATGCCATGGACCGCGGGAAGCACAGGCTGGTTGGGCTGGAGCAGCAGGATTTGGGGGCATTGAAGCGTTTGTCCTTTGCTCTGGCCACATCGCGGCGTGGGCACGAGAAACTGGCGGCGGCATTGCTGGCTGCTCCTGCTATTGAAGAATTGTTGACCTTTCGCGATCCGGAGGATGATTGATTCATTTTGTTAAGGCGCATGCCTGCGGAAATGATTTTCTGATAATCAATGCGCCAGAACTAAGTGCAGAAGAGCAGCGTAAGGCTGCTGTATGGCTGTGTGCCCGGAATGCGGGAGTAGGCGCGGATGGTGTCGAGTATCTGGAGTGGACGAGTGAGCATTCAGGACGGATTCGCCTGTTTAATGCAGATGGCTCGATTGCCGAAATCTCCGGCAATGGAACGCGCTGTGTCGCTGCGTGGATGGCGTATGAGAAGAAATTTTCCAGCGGTGAGGTCATTACGCTGGAGACCGATGCCGGAACACGGGAGTGCCGCATCGTAGAGGCCGAGGGCTTTCGATTTCAGATTGAATCGCGGATGGGTATTCCAACGCTTGAGAGCCGCATCGTGGAACTGGCTTCAGGTTCGCTGCAGGGAATCCTTGTCTCGACCGGTAATCCTCATTTTGTCATCTTTGTTGAAGGCCCGGAATTTTCGGTGCACGGAAAAAGATGGCAGGAGATTGGGAGCGAGGTCTGTTTCCATTCGGATTTCCCCGAACAAACCAATGTCGAATTTGTGCGTGTTATAGATACGAATCATATTGAGATACGTATTTTTGAGCGCGGCGTAGGTCCCACGACATCTTCGGGAACCGGAACGTGTGCTTCGGCAGTGGCGACGATCGCACATAGCGGCGGCGCGGAGCATCTGCTGGTGCGCGCACCTGGAGGCGAACAGCGCGTGGAATGGCACGGCAAAGGAGGCGAGATTCTGCTGGCCGGTCCTGCTGAATTGATTGCGACAGGCGAGGCTTTCGGATGCTGAAGCCGCCTGCAGTCGCGCCAGATGCGCGTGTTGCTGTTATCGCGCCAGCCAGTTCCTCGAAACCGGAGCGACTGACGCGCGGCATGGAGGCTTTGCGCGCAAGGGGCTATGACGCGGAGTTCGGCAAGTATGCACAGGGACGGCAGCCGCCATATTTTTCAGGCACGGCTGAAGAGCGCCTTGCTGATCTGCATGGGGCCTTTGCCGATCCGGAAGTGCGGGCCATATTTTGTACCCGTGGCGGTTACGGATCAAATTATTTGCTGGAAGATATTGATCTCGATCTGATCCGGGACAATCCCAAGCCACTGTTTGGCTACAGCGATCTAACAGCAGTGCAGACCTGGCTGCTGGATGAGCTTGGACTGATCTCGTTCCACGGGCCGATGGTAGCGGCTGATTTCGCCGTTGATAACGGTGTGCACGATGCAAGCCTGGATGCTTCGTTGGATGGCGATACCGTAGTTGTTGGCGCTGCCGAGGGACTGCGTGTTTTAAAGCCCGGGCAAGCGAAGGGAGTGATGTATGGAGGATGCCTCAGCATTCTGACAGCTTCGCTGGGAACACGATTTGCGCCACAGACGGAAGGCAGGCTGCTGTTTCTGGAAGATGTGGGCGCGAAGCCCTATCAGATTGACAGAATGCTGCGGCAGATGGTGCTCGCCGGGAAGTTCGACGGCGTGACCGGATTTATTTTTGGAGAAATGCTGGAGTGCGCATCGCCAGGTACCGGACCGGAATTGCTGGAACAGGTTATTCTGCGTGTGCTGGACTGGTTTGACGGGCCGATTACCATTGGACTGCGATCCGGACATGTATCGCGCAGCAACGTCACACTACCATTTGGCATTGAAGCAGAACTGATTTTAGAGAACGAGCCGGTGCTGCGATATCTTGAGCCGGCAGTGCAGGCTGATTAAGAGATGCAAAAGAAACATATTCATCTGATTGGGATTTGCGGGACGGCAATGGCGTCACTGGCCGGACTTTTGCAATTGAAGGGACATCACGTGACCGGCTCGGACCAGGCGGCGTATCCGCCGATGTCCGATTTACTGCATAGTTTGCAGATTCCGGTTGCGGAGCCTTTTTCAGCCGAGAACCTGAAGCCGCATCCCGATCTGGTGATTATTGGCAATGCCGTGTCGCGTGGCAATGTGGAGCTGGAATATGTGCTCGATCAGCGGATTCGATTTACTTCGCTGGCAGAGTTGATTCATGCGGAATTTCTGACTGGGCGCGAATCGCTTGTAGTAGCGGGAACACATGGAAAGACCACGACGACCAGCATGCTGGCGTGGATTTATGAAGTTGCATCGCGTACACGGCCTGAGCTCGCGCCGTCGTTTCTGATCGGCGGCGTTGCGGAAAATTTTGGAACCAGCTTTCAGCTGCGTGAGACAAGGCCGTTCATTCTGGAAGGCGATGAGTACGATACCGCCTTCTTCGACAAAGGGCCGAAATTCATGCACTACTTCCCCGATGTGTTGATTCTGACGCATGTGGAGTTCGATCATGCGGATATCTATCGCGATCTCGACCAGGTAAAGACAGCGTTTAAACGGCTGGTGAATCTGGTTCCACGGCGCGGGCGCATTGTCGCGTTTGATGGCGCGGCGAATGTATCGGAATGTGTGAGCAAGGCTTTTTGCAGCGTTGAGCGTTATGGTTTTGCGGCAGCGTCTGAATGGCGAATCGCAGATCTGCAATTCCGTGGAGGACGGAGTTCCTGGAAAGTTTTTCGTCGCGGTGTCATATGGGCAGAGCTGGAGCTTCCGATGGCAGGAGAGCACAATGCGTTGAATGCCACGGCCGCCGCTGCTTTGGCCGCAGGGCAGGGTTTAGCGACTGCTGCAATTCAGGAAGCATTGGCTACGTTTGAAAGCGTGAAGCGGAGACTCGAGGTGCGAGCGGTTGTGGATGGTATTACGATCATCGACGACTTCGCGCATCATCCAACAGCAATTCGAGAGACGCTGAAGGCGCTGCGAGGTGCATATCCTGATGCGCGTTTGTGGGCTGTGCTTGAGCCGCGCTCGAACACTCTTCGACGGAATGTTTTTGAGCGCGAATTGATCAAGAGCCTTTTGCTCGCAGACCACATTGTGCTGGCCGGTGTTTTCAAGCAGGAGAGCATTCCGGAAAATGAGCGGCTGCATCCTGAGGCCGTTATTGACGGCCTAAAGCAATCCGGCAAAGATGCTGCGCTCTATGCAAATGCCGATGCTATCGTGGAGGCGATCAGCCCGGAGCTGCGTTCGGGCGATGTAGTTGCCATCTTATCCAATGGCGGCTTTGACGGGATTTATGAAAAGCTGCCGCGGCGTCTGGAGCAGAAGACATTGGCGCATTTGTAAACGATGCTGTCTACCATTACTATCGTTTCGTTCTACCTGATTATGGGCCTTCCGGCGGCCCTGATTGGCTTGCCGTGGACGCTCGTGCGCGGTGATATCTCCCTTCTTTATCGATGGGCAATGTGGATTGCGCATACAGGGTTGAAAATTGGCGGCGTCCGTATGGAAGTCAGCGGGCGTGAAAAGCTTGATCCGCAGCAGCGGTACATTTTCATGTCGAACCATGTTTCGAATTTGGATCCGCCTCTGTTACTGCCGCTGCTTCCGGGACGCACGTCCATTTTTCTGAAGCGATCACTGATGAAGATTCCCGTGCTGGGATACGCGATGCGTCTAGGAGACTTTGTTCCTGTGGATCGCGACGGGCGCGTGGAAAGCGCGAAACAGAGCGTGGAACGGGCAGGTCAGGTCATGGCATCCGGAGTGCATATTACTTCATTTGTAGAGGGAACACGCTCACGCGAAGGACGAATGCTGCCTTTCAAGAAAGGACCATTTTATCTGGCGTTGGAAACCGGGAATCCTGTTGTCCCGATCTCTATCTGGGGCACGGAAAGCATGATGAAGAAGGGTAGTATGCGTGTCACGCCCGGGACTGCGCATGTTGTTTTCCATCAGCCCATATGGCCCCGTGAGTATGCAACACGCGAAGACTTGATGGCTGCCGTGCGGCAATCGATTGCGTCGAGTCTGCCGGAATGGATGCGGGGAGAGCCGGTCCACTCTACGGCTTCAGAATAGGGTTATAGCCGTCAGACATGAGCTTAGCGCGCACGAGCTTTGCTTCGTCGCGTGACGGAAACGGCCCAACCTGAACATGAAGCAGCTGGTCCTGCGGCTCATTGCGGACAACTACGTTGTACCCGCGCTGACGCAGGGCAGAAGCCAGCGCATTGGCATCTTCTGAACGCGTCACAGCCGCAATTTGGACCATGACCGGCGGCCCGCTCGGCTTTGATGTAGGCAGCGGCAGGGAAGCCGGCTTGATCTCAGGCGCTGGTGTAGATACTGGCGAGGGTTTGGAGGAGGCAGTGCTTACAGGAGCCTGCTTCATTGGAGCCGCCGCTGGTTGAGAAGGCATCGCCGGACCGGAATCCTCATCGAGAGATTCAGTAACCGTATTGGAATCTTGTGGAGTCGTACCGGCTGCCTGAAGGGTTTCCATGGCGGAAGGTTTGGGAGCAGGCGATGCCGCAGGCGCTGGGTTTGGATCTGGAGCAGCGGTCGGCGTATTGGTGACTGGTGTTTCGCTGCCGCGCCGTCCGGTGGAGTAGCCAAAGCCGAAGAAGACTCCGCAGATAAGCACCAGGCCGAAGAAGATGCCGAGCAGCGTAGTGGCGCTTAAAGTGATCTCGGAATCAACTTCTTCCGGTTCGCGTTCGATTGGCCTTCTCATTGCCGTTCCTCAGGTGCCGGAGCAGGGGCTGTGAGCTTCTGTACGAGCGTGAGCAGTTCCATAGGGAGCGGGAAAATCACCGTTGTGTTCTTCTCGGTGCCGATGTCGGTGAGTGTCTGTAGATATTTTAGCTGGAGCGTAATGGGTTGCGCGGCAAGCAGATTCGCGGCATCTACGAGGCGTTGCGCAGCACTGTATTCACCCTCGGCATTGATGATCTTCGAACGCTTTTCGCGTTCCGCCTCGGCCTGCTTCGCCATGGCGCGCAGCATCTGCTCGGGCAAATCCACCTGCTTGACCTCTACGCTGACTACCTTGACACCCCAGGGTTCGGTGCGCTGGTCAATGATGGTCTGAATACGCTGGTTCAATGCATCGCGGTGTGAAAGCAGGCCATCCAGTTCGACTTCGCCTAATACGGAACGCAAAGTAGTCTGGGCAAACTGCGAGGTCTGGTAGACGTAATTTGCGACCTCAATGACGGCCTTCAGCGGATCAAGCACGCGAAGAGTGATGACCGCATTGACCTTAATAGTGACGTTGTCGCGAGTAATCACGTCCTGCGGCGGCACTTCGAGGACTTCCTGCCGCAGTGAAATGCGAACAATCTGGTCCAATGGGCGGAAAACGAGAATGATGCCGGGCCCCTTGGGGCGAGGGAGAGCCTTTCCCAAACGGAAAATGACGCCGCGTTCATATTCGCGCAGAATTTTAATGGAATTCAGCAGATAAAGAATAATGACTGCAATGACGATCAGGCCCGAAATTCCCATATTTACGCCTCACTGAGGTGCGATTGTACCGCATTGACATTGGGAAAAGATGCTCAAATGATGGTGGACTGACTGTCGGGAATCCGCTCTACCAACAGAGTAAGATTGCGGACTTCGCGCACGCGCACGCGCTCTCCAGCCGAGACAGGCGAAGGCGATTCAGCGAACCAAAGCTCCCCATGCACCATGACCTGACCACGCGGATCAAGCGCCTGCTGCGCAATCGCAATGGAGCCGATGAGGGCCTCGGGGCCGGTAAGAACTTTATTTCGTCGGGCGCGAATCGTGATGCGAACCAGAAACGTTGTAATCGCTCCAAAAGCGATGCCGGTTCCGATCGCTGTGGCCATGCTGACGCGCATTTCCGGAATCGGGCCGGCCACCAGCGTAAGCAGCGCAAAGACGAGGCAGATGACTCCCGCCGTCGCAAGAACGCCGTGGCTGGCAAATTTTGCTTCGAGAACCATCAGGATAAATGCCGCAATGAGCATCATCAGGGACGTATACCGGATCGGCAGCAGGTTAAGCGCAAAGAGCGCAAGTACGACCAGGAGAGTCCCTAAAGCTCCTGGAATGATAGTGCCGGGTGTATTGAATTCGAGATAAACAAGCAGGCCGCCGACAACCAGAATCAGAACAGCGAGGTTCGGGTCCATAAGCCGGTCGAGGATGTCTTCGCGAACTGTAGTGTCTACCGGAGTAATATGCGCATTGCGCGTGTGCAGCGTAGCGCTTGAGCCGTCAAAACGGGTGACAACGCGACCATCAAGCGCATCCAGCAGTGCAGTGTTGCTCGGCGCGACAATATCTATAAGCTTGAGCTGCTCGGCTTCGCGCTCAGTGTAAGACTTCGAGTTGAGCACAGCGTCTTGCGCGGCATCCGTATTGCGGTTACGCCGCGATACATAGGAGCGGAGAAACGCCGTCGCGTCATTCTCTATCTTCTGCTTCATAACGGCATCGGCTGTTCCGCCCATGATGACCGGATGCGCTGCCCCGGCATTGGTTCCCGGCGCCATGGAGGCAATGTCTGCCGATTCGAGAATGAAGAAGCCGGCAGACCCGGCACGGCTGCCGGAAGGCGCGATATAGACAATCACCGGAGAAGGCGAGGCCAGAATGTCATGAACGATGCTACGCGTGGATTCGAGGAGGCCGCCCGGCGTATTCAGTTCAATCAATACGGCATCAGCGTGGGTATCGGCTGCACGTGCGAGGCCGCGGCTGATGTATTGTTCGCTGATAGGCTGAATCGTATCGTGCACGCGCAGCAAAACGACCTGCGCCGGCGCTGGGGCGGCAGCATGCACCATGCTGGTAGAAAGCAACACAGCGACACAGTCGAAAAGAATCATCGTGCTGCGCCGCAGATAGCTCATGGCACCTGTTGTCCTCGTTGTTCCAGGGCCTGCTTCATACCATGCGCATTGGCATTGCCTGGGTCGATCTGCAGCGCCTGGCTCACTTCGCCAGCCGCAGCGCTTAGCTGGTTTGCCTGCAGATCCATGCGCGCCAGTACCAGATGCGCCGTCACATTGGGTTTCAGCTGAAGAGATTTCTGTGCTTCCTGGCGGGCCGCCTCGGGATCACTGCTGCGTTCGCGCACCTGCGCAAGTCCGGCATGGGCTGTGGCAGATGAAGGATCAGCGGCTAGCGCGGCCTGAAATTCGCGTTCAGCCTCGAGAACCAGGCCCCGGTTGAAAAACTGTGTGCCTTCCTTGACGAGGGTTGTAGCGCGTTCGGCAGGAGGCAGCGCGCTCAAACGCATGGTCTGTACCTGTTCCATTTCAAATGCCGCCTGGCGGAAGCTGGCTTCGTTGTAGATACGTTTGATGCGTTCCAGCGGGCCATTGTTCTGATTGCCTGCGGTCGACGTATTGAGAGAAGCATCGACTTTCGAAGCAGACCCCGGGTTCTGCTGCTCATTGCGCAGCATGGTGACTACGCTTGCGGCTTCCGTGTCTTGTGGGCGGAGCTTCACGGCCTGGTCTATCTCGCGGAGCGCTCCGGCGATATCGCCGCGACGGCGCAGGGCAAGAGCGAGATTGAAATGGTAGTCAGCATCTTTGGGATCAGCAATGACAGCCTGCTGAAAGAGTGCGCCTGCATCTTTTCCGCGGCGGGCAGCGGCAACGCCCTGATTATTGACGACCTCAGGCAGCGGAAGCCGGGTCGAATCGAAAGCAAAGGCGTCTTCTGCTTCCATGTATTTGCCGGTGTAAAAGAAAGCCAGTCCGCGATAGAAGTCGGCTTCGAGCGCGTTTGGGTCATCCTTCGTCAGGTGTCCCAGAGTCGATGCAGCCAATTCAAAATTCTGGTTTGCGAAATAGGTTTTGCCTAGAGCCAGCCATGCCGGATAAAAGTGCGGGCTGAGCCGGACGGCCTCGCGAAGATGACGGATCCGTTCATCGATGGAGCCTTCTGTTAGTCCGCGCACATAATTCTCGAAGGCATCGATGCGCAGGTCCGAATCAGCCGCAACGAACGTCTGTTCCGCCACAGCATATGTGGGATCAAGCTGCCGCGTTACCTGCCAGGCCATGGTATTCAGTGTTTCCAGCAGATGTGCCAGATCGGCTTGTCTGGTCAGCTGCGGCCCGAGCTTCAGACTAGTGATATCGAGAATCTGTGCGGTCGCGTTGAGCGTATTCCCGCTCGTAGTGAAGAAGCCAAAGACGACGTAGTCGGCATCGAGCGTTTGTGCCAGACGGATCGCGCTGGCGCGCGATGGCTGAAAATTCTGCGGCAGCCCGAGATGATCAAGAGCATAGAGAAGGTCGCTGCGGCTGATGGGCAAAAATCCTGCGGAGGCAAGCCGCCGATTGAAAATCTCTGGGAATGCCTCTCCAATCCAGTTCAGGCTTGCTTGACCGCTATGATTTTCAAATGGAAGCACCAGCAACAGACGCCCATGCGCAAGAGCCTGAGTGGATGCTGGAGGAGGCGTCTCCGGCTGAGGGCGCGGCGCAGTCGTTGAAGGTTGCTGCGCGAAAACAAGCGGCATAGCTGCAAGCAGCCAGCCGCACAGGATAAGGCGTAATGGAGTCAAAAGCCGCACTTCAAGGCTGATTATAGTGAAGCGGCGGGGGGTCATGTATTGTTTCGATGGCTTCCTGCGGACGGTCGAAATGAAGCACGGCTGCCCATTGGCCCTGCCGCTCCGCGCGCCATGCAACATTGCCACCCAGCAGACGGGCAATCATTTCCGGCGGAAGATCGCGGTGGAAATCGAAAAACCGCGTATCCAGCGCTTCATTCTTGCCGCCAAGGCTCAAAGGCAAATTGGGTGGATCATATTTGGTAGAAAAAATAAGAGCGGCGGTGTATAGATCACTCATCTGCGCTGCTTTTTCGATCTGCGGCAGTGCGAAATTATCAAGCGATATAACCTGCATGGGTATGGTTACGTAGCCAAGTTCGGCTTTGCTCAATTCGTCGGTTGCCGGCCATGCGGTCAGGACGGTTGCACCGGGATAGTGCGTTTCAATTTGCCCGATTGCCGCCTGGTGCAGCAGGATTACGTCTCTATAGGCAAGATTGTCTTCCGGAGCAAAACGGTATGGCGGATTGATGAAGAGTCCGGCCAGAAATGCAACCATGCTCAACGCCACCAGATATGGCCATTGACGCAGCCGTCTGTAAAACGTATTAACGCAAACAAGAATCACCAGCGGATACAGCGGGAGAAGATACCGCGTGAGCAGCGCTCCGCCTACGATGGAAAAGAAGATCACGTTGGCGAGAATAATGACGTAGAACTTGATTTGGCTGCTTATGAAAATGCGTTCTCGTCCCTCAATCGGCGGCAGCATCATGCAGGCAAACATCGAGAGCACAGGCACGAACAGATTCATGTGCGCGGTAATGTGCAGTACGCGATGCGCAAAGGCCAGCAGCACGCGCAACGGTGTGAGTGTGGCCGTGGCGTTGTAGCGCAGATATTCAGGATTGCCAAAGACGAAACCGGTACGATGCCAGTGATAGGCATACCAACAGGCAAGCGGCACAATCGGAAACAGCAGAATGCCGGCCTTTACCAGATGAGATCGACTTGAAGTTTTAGACGGCTTCCACTTCTCCGGCGCAAGGAGCAGCCATGCTTCCCATGCCGCGAGCGCTAGTGGCGTCACGACCGCCGTCTCCTTCGATAATGCCGCAAGCGAGAAGCACAGTGCAGAGATACATAGATGACCTTCAAAAAAGAAAACCAATGCCCACAACGTAGCGGCTGCGGCAAACATGTCCGCGTGCGCGAGTGAGCTTTGCGCAAACCATACCGGATAAAGTCCGGTCAGCGCGACAGCTGCCATTGCAACTTTATGATTTTTCGTAGTGAGAATCCCAAGGCGATACACAGCAATCAGGGCAACGGAGGAAATGGTGCACATGGCCAGCCGCGTGACCCAGGGAGCAAAGTCCAAGACCTTCCACCATGCAGCGAGGTAAATCGATGGAAGAGGAGGATGCGCGTTGGACAACGTAGAGAAAGGGATCACTGAGCCGGTACGAAAAAAATCATAAGCAGCCGGAATGTAATAACCGGCTTCATCCCAGTAATACGGCAGGTGAAGCAGTGGCTGATGCGCGAGCAGAACTGCCGTAAATATCGCTGAGAAAATCAGCCATCGAGAAGGTCGATTGGATAACTCTCTTGAAGAAGTCACGCGTCCGTTTTGCAAGCTTTAATGCACTGGACCTTGCGGGACTGGCAACGGATGGTGAGGTTCCAGCGCAATTGGGCCAAATGCCTGTTCATATTGAGAGATGTTCTGGCCCAGAATATTCCAAAGCGCTTTTGCCTGTTGCGGGCTTAGGTAAATGCCTTGCAGATTCTGGATCGTTACCGTATCCGGTGCGTCCTGATGCAGAAGCCCAAAGGCAAGAAAGAAATCCCACACGCTCACGCGCACCTGCACGCTGTTGGAATAGTTTTCGCGGTATTCGGGAGACTGTGTCAGATTGATCCTGGGCGGCGCCTGTTGCGAGGAGTTCATGATGCTTTCAGAGTATCGCGTTTATAGAGATGGTGCGAAAGGGGGGACTTGAACCCCCACGGGGATTACCCGCCAGATCCTAAGTCTGGTGCGTCTGCCAATTCCGCCACTTTCGCACGGCTGCATTACTGTTCCTATTTTACAGGTCAGGATTCTGCCGAGAACAGGAGGCATGCTTAGCAATTGCTCGCGCCATGCTGCCGCTGTAGCGTGGCGCGGAATTCAGGCAGGGAATAAAAACCGCAGCATAGGGCCGACGCGCTGCGCCCATGAGGCTTCGTCGTGGGTCCCGCCAGCTACGCATTCGTAGTGCAAATCTACTTCTGATCGCCAGCCGTGGACTTTTAAGCGCCTTTCAAGCAGGTCTGTATTTGCAATCGTGCGTGCACCTTCCGCATCTCCCGCGTCGAGCCAGATACGAGGGGGGTGATTCAGACGTGTTTCATTTACGTAGCCGATGATGCTTTTGTGGTTCCACCAGACTGAGGGTGAAAGCACGGCCAACTTGCTGAAGAGATCAGAGTATTTGAGGCCGAGATAAAGCGTGACAAGCCCGCCGAGCGAGGAGCCGCCCATGCCCGTGTGCTCGCGACCATGCAGAGTGCGGTAATTCGCATTGACGAACGGCATCAGCTCTTCCGTAATGAGGCGGCCATATTTGTCGGCTTCACCGCCGCCCATCTTCCAGTCGGGAACAGGGGTGTACTCCGCGAGCCGATGGTCGCCGGTGTTAGCGATGCCGACGATAATCAGCGGTTCGACTTCACCTGCCGCAATGACTTCATCGGCGGTTTCGGCAACGCGCCACGTGCGTCCGGGAACGAAGGATGTACTCGGGTCGAAAAGGTTCTGACCGTCGTGCATATAAAGCACAGGGAAGTGCCGTTCGGGCTGTTCCTCATATTGTGGAGGCACATAGACGGTGATGTCTCGGTCATTCGGCAGGAACCGGCTGCGGAACTGTGGATGGAGGCTGACCCGCGCAGGCAGCGTGGGAGCGCCCGGCATCTGGGCGCTCGCGGAAATATCTGGAATTTCTGTTGCCAACTTGCTGCGCTTTCCTCTACGTTTTGTCATCGGCTGCGTATGTGCGCTGCCCTTGCTGCTAAAGTATCAGAACAATGAACCGTGAATACCATAAATGGTGGTCCTGGCGCCTGGATCGTGACATGGAGCTGCTGGTCTTCGGGCACTCCGGCGTGCCAGCGATTGTTTTCCCCACGTCGCAAGGGCGTTTTTACGAATTTGAAGACCGCGGCATGGTCGGCGCCATTGCACACAAAATTGAAAATGGCGAATTGCAGCTTTATTGCGTGGACAGCCTTGATGCAGAGAGTTGGTACAACCGTAACGTTCCTCCGCGCTGGAAGATTGCCCGTCATGTGCAGTATGAGAACTACGTGATGGAAGAAGTACTGCCGCTGGTTCGTCTTAAGAACCCCGACCACCATCTCATCACTCTGGGATGCAGCTTCGGCGGCTATCACGCGGTAAATATCGCGCTGCGGCATCCGGATCGCTTTACGGGGTTTCTTTCAATGAGCGGCGCTTTTGACCAGACCGGATTTCTGCGCGGCTACTACGACGATGATGTGTACTTCAACACGCCGCCGCATTACATTCGGAATCTTTCAGATTGGTGGTATCTCGACCGGTATCGGCAAAATACCTATGTTCTTGCTACTGGATGGGACGATCAATGCCTGGGCGACAATCAATATCTGTCGCGGTTGCTGGGAGAAAAGGGAGTTCCGCACAATCTCTACATCTGGGATTCATGGAACAGCCATGATTGGCCCACGTGGGCACGCATGATGAATATTTATCTATAGATCGAGTTATTCGTATCTGAAACGATTACAGATAAAATTTATTTATATTTCCACTTGAATTTTGCCTGCGACCTGTGGCACTGTAGGTTCAGGCAGAGGAAGCTGTAATGACTACCATCTTCCAATTCGGACACAAGATGCAGCCAATGCGAGATCATCTCGTCGGCTCGTCCTGGCCTCTGCTCGCAATCGCGGCTAAATAACAGCGCGTTTGTTTTCCTCTGCTGAGTCCGGATAAGCGACTGAAACGCCAATACTAAACCTGCATCGCGAGTGGTGTAGCACGCGGATACTTCGTCTCGACACGACCCTCTCCGCTTTAGCGACCGTTCCCTCGCATAGCAGGACACATGCGCCAGTGGTGCAGTGTGCGGATACTTCTCGGCAACCCTGTTAAGGCGCGGTTCGACTCCGCAATGGCCGCATGCGATTTTTCCCTGGCGTGAAACTTCTCCGGTGGTGCAGGCGCGGGATACTTCTCTCCGCCTACTTTACGGCAGGCGAACGGGAATCGCCAACTCGCGTGAGCGAGTGCCGCCCGTGCTGCTTTTCCCCGGAGATTGCAATATTGCTGTGCCGGTGGTGAGTGAATGAGTCACTTCGAAGCGGAAGGTGCGGGTTCGAATCCTGCGACTGCGGCAACGCGGTTGAAGCTCTCTGGGTGAGAGCATCCGAAATACCTGTTCCGAATATTCCCCGGCGCGCAACTTCAACCTCTCAACCGTGTGCAAGGAGACACGCTATGAGCATCAGCATCACAGTGCGCAATGGCACAGCTGTCGGTCAGGAGTCGCTCTGCCGCACCTGCCGCCACGCGCATATCCAGCTGGGCTACTCCGAGAGCGAGGAGGAAGTTCGCTGCGGTTACCACTACGAGGCTCCGCGCCTTGTGGTGTTCGCTGTCAGAGAGTGCAGCGACTATCTCAACAAGCTCGTACCGACTCTTTACGAGATGGAGAAGATGGCTTTTGTCATCGACGTGAAGAAGGTCAACGCACGCGCAGGATTCGCCGGCGCGACTGTCAACATTGGCAAGAGTGAGGAAGACAGTGAGTAGCCAAATCATTTGACTCTGTTCCGGCTTTCATAAGGTGCCGGCTGAGAACAGGGCCGCATTATCCAGGCATCTTGAAAGGAAGGCGCGGCATGCGCCTGAATATTTTGAAACTCAGCCATCTAGGATTCAGCGGAGCGCCACTGCGCACGCATGAGGGCGCGCCTGCTGTGGTCATCAGCGCAGAAGCGCAGTTGCGCCGTTCCGTGCTGGCCTGCATGTTGTGGGAGGACCAGTTCTACGAGGACGGCGCAACCATCGCTGAGCGCATCGCCACGCTCGTACCTCAGGTAGAAGCCGCAAAGGTAGCTGCGCTAGCGGTTGAAGCACGCGAGAAGATGAAGCTGCGCCACGCGCCTCTGTTGCTGGTGCGCGAGATGGCCCGTTATGCCACGCACCGCGGCCTTGTGGCTGAGACGCTTGCCCGGGTGATTCAGCGCGCTGACGAACTGGCGGAGTTCCTTGTCATTTACTGGAAGGATGGCCGCCAGCCACTCTCCGCGCAGGTAAAGAAAGGACTAGCTGCAGCCCTCACTCGTTTCGACGCGTATGCATTGGCCAAGTACGACCGCGCCGGAGCCGTCAAGCTGCGCGACGTGCTCTTCCTCACGCACGCCAAGCCGCTGACTGCCGAGCAGGCGCTGACGTGGCGTCAGCTCGTCGAGGGCACGTTGCCTTCGCCGGAAACGTGGGAGGTGCGTCTCTCGCGCGGCGAGCAGAAGCGCGAAGTGTGGGAGTCGATGCTGATCGAGAACCGCCTCGGCGCTCTCGCTTTGCTCCGCAACCTGCGCAACATGCAGGCTGCGGGCGTCGATCCGGAGCTGGTTCGCTACGCGCTTGAAGTGGTTCGCGTCGAGCGCGTGCTGCCATTCCGCTTCATCGCTGCGGCGCGTCATGCTCCGCAGTGGGAGCCGTGGATCGAGCAGGCCATGTTCGCGAGCCTCGGCGGTCAGGTGCGCCTGGCAGGCAAGACTGTTTTGCTCGTCGACGTATCCGGTAGCATGGATGCGAAACTGTCGGCTCGTTCTGAGATGGTGCGCATGGATGCGGCTGCCGGCCTTGCCGTGCTGTTGCGCGAGATCGCGGAAGAGGTAAGCATCTACACCTTCTCGGATGCTCTCAGGGCAGTTCCGGCACGGCGCGGCTTCGCTCTGCGCGACGCCATTGTGCACAGCCAGCCGCATGGCAGCACGCAGCTTGGCCGTGCGCTGAACGAATTGCATGAGCGCGGTGACCGCCTCATTGTCATTACCGATGAGCAGTCGCACGACCGCGTTCCCGCGCCTAAGTGTGGACGCGGTTATGTGGTCAACGTAGCCAGCTTCCGCAACGGAGTGGGCTACGGCGCATGGACGCACATCGATGGCTGGAGCGAGGCCATCATCAAATACATCCGCTCTATCGAATATGTTGGACTGGCGGATGCGTGAAACGGGAAGCGGACAACAATGTTCGCTTCCCGATTTTTCTTTAGGAACATTTCGATAAAACCGACATTCTAAACTTCCAGCATCTGCACCATGTCATTGTGCATGACGGTTTTCTCATCGAGCGAAACGATGAGATAAGTGAACGGACATATGTTGTTCACAATGCCGCGTCGGAGGCGCGGAATGTAATTATAGAGCACCCGGTGCGCGACGGATGGAAGCTGACCTCAGAAGTGAAGCCGGTGGAAACATCGGCATCGAGTTATCGATTCCGCGTCAGGACGCAGCCGAATGAGACTGTCTCCCTGCATATAGGCGAAGCGCGCACACTCAGCGCTCGTTATGAGCTAGCTTCTCTTACTGACGATCAGCTACAGGTGCTGATTCGTGGTAGGGCAGGGAGTCCGCAATTGCAACAGGCTCTTTCCCCAGTCCTGGACGCAAAGGCGCGCGTGAATGATCTTGATCGGCAACTCAAACAGAAGCAGGACGAAATCAACCGGATCGCAGCTGACCAGAAACGCCTCCACGATAACCTTGAAGGACTAAAAGATACTTCCGAAGAACGCCAACTCGCCCGCCGGTATGCGGGCGAGATGAATGCCGATGAGGACCAACTGCTGACTTTGCGTAAACAGTATTCTGATCTTGAGCAACAGCGGACCACCGCACAGGCAAGCCTGGATACAGCGATTCGCAGTATGAGCCTGGACATGGATGTAAACGGCGCATAGACAGACTTTCCTCCTTTCACACAATCTTTTCTTTGCATGCGGCGGTTGCCTCAGTTAAGGTGACGGTGTGAGAATAGCGTCTCCACTGGGAGGGGAGTCGTTGTGAAGAAAATAGGCGTTCTCTTCGGCATGGAAAACACCTTTCCCGGCGCGGTGGTCGAGCGCATCAACTCTATGGGGCTGGATGGAATTACAGCTGAGTTCGTGCAGATCGGAGGCATTCGGCTGGATAACCCGGCGCCCTACTCGGTGATTGTCGACCGCATTTCGCATGACATTCCCTTCTATCGCGCATTTCTCAAGCATGCGGTTCTGAACGGAACACAGGTTATCAACAATCCTTTCTGGTGGTCGGCGGACGACAAATTCTTTAATTACTCGCTGGCGGCGAAGCTGGGAGTTGCAGTGCCACCAACTGTCGTCTTGCCGCACAAGCACTATCCTGAAGGAACGACGGAGCGCTCGATGCGCAACCTGGAGTATCCGCTCGACTGGGACGGCATCTTTGAATACATCGGCTTCCCGTCATTCCTAAAGCCAGTCGATGGCGGCGGCTGGCGCGATGTGCATCATGTTCACAACCGTGAGGAGTTCTTCCGAGCCTACGATCAAAGCCGCGATTTATGCATGACGCTGCAGCGGGCGGTGAAATTCAATGAGTACTTCCGCTGCTACGTTGTGGGGCAGGAGAAGGTCCACATTATGCCGTATGATCCGCGTCGTCCTCACCATGAGCGGTATGTGCAGAACCCGCCGGAATATGACAAAAAATTGTTGAAGCGCGTCGAAAAGGATGCGCTGACACTGTGCAAGGTCCTGGGTTATGACCTGAACACGGTTGAATTTGCGGTAGAGGATGGGGTGCCTTACGCGATTGATTTCATGAATCCTGCGCCAGATGCTGATTTGCATTCAGTAGGGCAGAAGAATTTCGACTGGATCGTGCGGGAGGTAGCCGATCTTGCCGTAAAAAAGGCAAAGTCAGCGCCGAAGGTTTCCGAGCTGCGCTGGAGCGCATTTCTGAATGCAGACGCCAAGCCCGCCAGGAAAGCGGCAGTAAAGAAAAAAAGCGCTCCTAAAAAGAAAACAGCCAAAATCACACAAGGATAAATCGACACACAGAACCGAGCGCGGCAGTCCATGAAACCATCATTCACGATTGGCATTGAAGAGGAATACCAGACCGTTGATCCGGTAACTCGTGATCTGCGCTCACACATCGCAACCGAGATGCTGGCAAAAGGAAAACGTCGTCTCGCCGAGCGCGTCAAGGCGGAGATGCACCAGTCAGTCGTGGAAGTCGGCACGATGATCTGCAAGACGATCAAAGAGGCGCGCGAAGATCTCTTCGATCTGCGACGGCAGATGATTCACCTCGCGCAGGAGCACGATCTGGTGCTGGTGGCCGGCGCTACACATCCGTTTGCCGATTGGCGCACGCAGGAAATTTATCCGGATGATCGTTACAAGCGCGTAGTGGAAGATTTGCAGCTGGTAGCGCGGGCAAATCTGATCTTCGGACTGCATGTGCATATCGGGGTGGAAGATCGCGAATCAGCCATCCGAATTATGAATTCAATGCGGTACTTCCTGCCGCATATTCTGGCGCTCTCGACCAACTCGCCTTTCTGGCGCGGTATGAAAACCGGCCTCAAAAGTTATCGCGCAAAAGTGTTCGATAAATTCCCGCGCACGAATATTCCAGACACATTTTCCAGTTACGCTGAGTACGAAGGCTTCGTTAATCTCCTCATCAAGACCAACTGTCTCGACAATGCCAAGAAAATCTGGTGGGACATTCGCCCGCACCCCTTCTTCAACACCGTGGAAGTTCGCATCTGCGATCTGCCTATGCGAGCGGAGGAGACGCTCGCCATCGCTGCACTGATCCAGGCAACTGCGGCAAAACTGTATTTGTTGCACTCGCGTAACCAGGATTATCGGCAATACTCACGCGCCCTGGTAATGGAAAACAAGTGGCGCGCCGTTCGTTATGGTCTGGACGGTAAACTGATCGATTTCGGTAAGGAAATGGAAGTGCCTGAGCGCGAACTGATTCTTGAATATCTTGATTTCATCAGCGAAGTTGTCGACGAGCTGAACAGTCACGAAGAGGTTGCTTATATCCGCAGGATTCTCGATATGGGCACCGGTGCCGATCGTCAGCTTCGCAAATTTGAAGAGACCAATGACCTGAATGCCGTGGTAGATTACATGGCGCAGGAGACACAGGTAGGGCTGTTCGAGAATTAGAGGCTGGGAGAGTCCGCCGGCTGTCGCGATTCTCCTTCACCGGCGGCAAGCGGAGGAAATCGCGAAAACCCGCGCCCCCTGCCAGCCTGAGTTTTGTCCCGCTCACCTGCAGATGAGCGGAAGGCCCGTGGGAATCCGGCTCCCGAACACCAACACTGAGAAGTAAAGATGCTTTGAAGCGCTGTAGAGATGGTTACAAGCTGAGAGAAAAGCGCTCGTCACTTTCTGAACAATCATTCATAACCAATAAATTTTTGCTTGTCATAGAGCTGTGCTTCTGCGAGGCTAACCACGATGCGAACCCATCTGTTTTTACTTGCTGTCTTTGCCTGCTCATTTCCGGTTCTGGCTGCTAATAGCGCCGTCTCTGCCAAAGCCTGCGTCAGCCTGAAACAGCTTACGATTCCTGATGGCGCCATTACTCTTGCAGAAACTGTTGCCGCCGGCACATTCACTCCTCCCCATCTCAAGCCGGAAGAGAAGACGCCGCATCTCTACAGTGCTGCGCCTGCTTTTTGCCGTGTTATGGCCACGCTCAGGCCAACGGCGGATTCCGATATCAAACTCGAAGTCTGGATGCCTTTGCAGGGATGGAATGGCAGATTCAGAGGTCTGGGCAATGGTGGCTTTGCCGGATACATTGCCTATCCGGGCCTTGCCGCAGCGGTGACGCAAGGCTATGCCGCGGCGAGCACGGATACCGGCCATTCGACGCAAAATGCAGACTGGGCGCTCGGCCATCCAGAGAAGATCGTCGATTATGGGTATCGCGCCGTGCATGTGACGACAGTAGACGCAAAGGCCATCATAAAAGCGTTCTATGGAGAAGATGCGAAGCGCTCCTATTTTGCCAGTTGTTCAAATGGTGGACGACAGGCGTTGATGGAAGCCCAGCGCTACCCCGCGGATTATGACGGGATTATTGCCGGCGCGCCGGCGAATGCGTGGGTTCCGATGCTTACCGGCGGCCTGAAGTTTCTGCAGGCAACCGATGGCCCCGGCTATATTCCGGCCTCGAAAGTTCCGGCAATTGACAAAGCCGTGCTCGCAGCCTGCGATGCGCAGGATGGAGTTACAGACGGCGTTCTGAATGACCCGAGGCAGTGTCACTTTGACCCGGCAACCCTGCTTTGCAAAGGCAAAGATTCTGATGCCTGCCTGACTGCGCCGCAGGTGGATTCATTGAAGACGATCTACGCAGGCGCGCATGATGCTTCAGGCAAGCAGATATTTCCCGGCCTGTTGCCCGGTGCCGAAGAAGGCCGTGGAGGTTGGGCAACCTGGGTCACGGGTTCCGAGGAGGGCAAGAGCGCAGGCACATTCTTCGTGACCGGATATTTCAAAAACATGGTTTATGCCGATCCAGCCTGGAACTTCAGGACTGCAAATATTGACGATGCGCTCAATCTTGCATATCAGAAGACGGGCGACGCTCTCGATGCGATAAACCCTGATCTAAAGCTGTTTCTGTCTCATGGCAAGCTGATCCTCTATCACGGCTGGAATGATCCTGGTATCTCGCCTCTTAATACCGTCCATTACTACAACAGCGTTGTTTCGGCGATTGGAAATCAGAATGCTGAGCAGTCGTTGCGCCTGTACATGATTCCGGGAATGCAGCATTGCGGCGGAGGGCCTGGAGCAACTGCGTTCGGGCAGGACGAATCGGCCCCAAGAAGCGATGCTCAACATGACATCTTCAGTGCTCTTGTTCAGTGGGTGGAAGATGGCAAGGCGCCATCGACTTTAACGGCGACGAAATTCAGCACTGACGATCCTGAGACAGCTCATCCGACGGTGGAAATGACGCGTCCGCTCTGCTCATATCCGCAGGAAGCAAAGTACAACGGATCAGGCAATAAGAATGCTGCCACTTCTTTTTCCTGTACAAAGTGATGAAGCAAAATCAATAAGAAATGTGCCGTTTTCTGCGATTTTCGATAGGCTAATGGAGTAGTTAAGGAAGTAGAACGATCACGAATGAAGTACTCCGCAACACCGCAGGCACAGACGCTGCTTGATATGTCTTTCCCGGAAGAGTTCGTTCCGGGAGCGCATGCTGCTGTTTTCACCTGTCTTCGCATTGAGCCTCACGAAAAAGTCACTCTGATTACCGACCGCGAAACAACCCCGATTGCGGCAGCGATTGTGAGTGAGCTATCTGCTAACGGTTGTAATTGGAATGTCTTTGTACTAGAGGATCTCGCTCCGCGTCCACTCAAAGATATGCCGGCTGCGGTGCTCGAAGATATGGAAACATCGGATGTAAGCATCTTCGCCGTACAGGTGCAGCAGAATGAGCTGCGTTCTCGCATGCAGATGACAGAGGTCGTCAACCGCCGCCGCATGCGTCACGCGCACATGGTCAACATTACGCCGCAGATCATGTGCGAGGGCATGCGCGCGGATTTTGCGCTGGTCGATAAACTCAGCCAGAAGATCATTGAGAAGGTAAATCGCGCTGCTTACATTCGCGCCACTACGGCTGCCGGCACTGACATTCGATGTGACCTGAATCCCAGCTACAAGTGGCTCAAAACTTCCGGGATCATCTCGCGCGAGAAGTGGGGCAACTTACCCGGAGGCGAGATTTTTACCACGCCGGGAGAAGTGAATGGCACATTTGTTGTCGACGGCGTTGTCGGCGACTATCTTTGTTTCCGCTACGGTTTGCTTGAATCCGCTCCCCTGACGATTCAGATCAAAAGCAATCGCATCGTGGATTGCCATTCCAAGAATCGGCAGCTGCGCGATGACTTCTGGGCTTATACGCACACGGATGAAAATTCTGATCGTGTCGGCGAGTTTGCCATTGGCACCAACATCGGTGTCAAGCGTGTCCTCGGCAATATTCTGCAAGATGAAAAATTCCCCGGCATCCACATTGCCTTCGGCAATCCGTATGGAGAACACACCGGAGCGCAGTGGACCTCAACCACGCATATCGATGTTGTTGGCCTGCGCTTCAACATCTGGGTAGATGAAGAACAGATCATGCGCAACGGGCAGTTTTTAGTTGAACCATAATTCATGAAGCTAATTGGCGAGCGCGAGTATCTTAAAAACTATGGCTACACAAACTCCTTCCTCAGCAAAATTTGAGATACGACAACTCGGCAATTCCGATATGCACCTTACACCCATCGGTTATGGGGCCTGGGCCATCGGCGGCGGCAACTGGGAATTTGCCTGGGGCGCGCAGGATGACGATGAATCCGTCAGAACAATTGAGCGCGCTCTCGACAGCGGCATCAACTGGATCGATACGGCGGCCATCTATGGGCTCGGCCATTCCGAGGAAGTAGTAGCGAAGGCCCTGAAGAATTCGCCGCATAAGCCATACGTCTTTACCAAGTGCTCCATGCGCTGGTTTCCTGACCGCAGGATCTACCGCAGCCTGAAGGCCGGATCACTGCAGGAGGAGATCGAGGATTCATTGCGCCGGCTTCGCGTGGATGCGATTGATCTGTACCAGATTCACTGGCCCAACCCTGAGGACGAAATCGAAGAAGGTTGGGAGATGCTGGCTAAACTCAAAGAGCAGGGAAAGGTGCGTTACATCGGTGTCTCTAATTTCAATGTGGCGCAGATGAAGCGCGTTCAGAAGATCGCGCCGATCACTTCGCTGCAGCCGCCGTATTCGCTGCTGCGGCGCGATATCGAAGCTGAAATCCTTCCTTTCTGCAAGCAAAACAATATCGGCGTCATCAACTACTCACCGATGGTCTCAGGCCTGTTGACCGGCAAGATGACTGCCGAGCGCGTCAAAAACCTGCCGGAAGACGATTGGCGCAGGCGCAGCCCCAACTTCAACGAGCCGAAGCTTTCAAAGAACCTGAAGCTTGTCGAGCTGCTGCGCGAAATTGGCCGCCAGCATGGGGTGGAACCGGGTGTGGTTGCTATCGCATGGACACTGCGGCATCCCGCAATTACGGCTGCCATCGTTGGCGCGCGCCGTCCAGATCAGATTGACGGAATTCTTCCGGCGGCGAAGTTCCGTCTCAATGAAGGAGAAATTGCGCGCATCGAGAAGTTTCTGAGCAGCATGTAAGCCTTACTTCGATGCCGTGATCACGTCGCCCTTTGACATATTGCGGATCAGGATGATGAGGTTCCAGACATCATCCGGCTTGGCGCGGCCTTCCTCGCCCGGCATCTGGCCCTTGCCTTTCAGAATGATGTCGTACATCTGGGCATCGGTCATGTCTTTCAGCGAGTCGGGCTTTGTGTAGTCCTTCAGCGTAAGCTTCATGTCGGCTGCAACATCGCCTTTTCCGTCGCCTTTCTCGCCATGGCACAAGGCGCAGTCGTAGCCCCATATTTTTTTGGCATGCGCCTGCGACTCAGCCGTGGGCTTAACAGGATTTGTTTGACCTGCAGCGGACAAAGGGAAAATCAGCAGCAGCGTTGAAGGAAGCAGCAAGGTACGTAGCATAACGAGTCCTCCAGGCAAGAAAGCAATTTCAACAGTGAGGAGAATGCGTCAAGCATGCTACTCCGGAGATACAGCAGGTGAAAAGGGGTATCTGAATGGGGTGTGCTTGACATCAACAGACCCGCACGATTTACTGGTCGCACTGAACACTGCCTGAATGCGTCGGAAATGATCAGAACAATACTTGCCACAACTCTGTTTACCGCCGCAATTTTTGCCGGCGCTCAGAACACATCGCAGATAGACTGGCCTGTTTACGGCGGCCAGCTTGCGCAGGACCACTACTCGCCGCTCGCGCAGATCAATCGGACAAATGTCAAAAACCTACAGGTTGCCTGGACTTACGACACCGGCGAGAAGGGCGGAATCCAGTCCAGCCCGATCATCTTAGGCGGTGTTCTTTATTCCTACACGCCGTCGCAAAAAGTCATTGCTCTTGACGCTGCTACCGGCAAGCTGCTTTGGAAGTTCGACAGCGGTATCGAGAGCACTCAGCCTGCGCGCGGGCTGGCTTACTGGTCTGATGGACCGGACGCGCGCATTCTTGCCGGAGTGATGAACTTCCTTTATGCGCTTGATCCAAAGACAGGCAAGCCCATCCCGTCCTTCGGCGAGAATGGAAGAATCGATCTGCGCGAGGGTTTAGGACGTGATCCAGCCACGGTTTCGATTGCTCTTACGTCACCCGGCATTGTCTATAAGGATCTGATCATCGTTGGCGGGCGTGAGTCGGAGACACTGCCGGCGGCTCCGGGAGATATCCGCGCCTACGATGTGCGCAC
This sequence comes from Alloacidobacterium sp., assembly GCA_035293545.1. Taxonomy (GTDB): domain Bacteria; phylum Acidobacteriota; class Terriglobia; order Terriglobales; family Acidobacteriaceae; genus Alloacidobacterium. The sequence continues at coordinate 127,608 of DATGMQ010000006.1, forward strand.
CGGCCAGATGCGCTGGTCGTTTCATACCATTCCGCATCCCGGCGAGGATGGATACGACACCTGGCCAAAAGACGCGTGGCAGCGCAGCGGAGCGGCCAACAACTGGGCCGGCATGGCTATCGACGAGAAGCGTGGCATTGTCTATGTACCTACCGGTTCCGCAGCCTTTGATTTCTATGGCGGCGACCGCGTTGGCGATGATCTTTTTGCCAATTGCCTGCTGGCGCTTGATGCCGAAACCGGTAAGCGTCTCTGGTACTTTCAGGGCGTGCGGCATGATCTTTGGGACCGCGATTTTCCTTCGCCGCCGGCGCTGGTGACGGTTGAGCACAACGGCGAGAAGATAGACGCCGTTGCTCAGACTTCCAAACAGGGCTGGGTGTATCTCTTCAATCGCGTCGATGGACAACCTCTCTTTCCCCTTGAGTTTAAGCGCTATCCGGCGAGCACCGTTCCCGGCGAGGTCGCGGCGCAGATGCAGCGGCTGCCGGTCATGCCGCCTCCCTATGCGCGTCAGCAATTGATGGAAAACATGCTGACCAATCGCACGCCGCAGGCGCATGCATGGGCCGTGAAGGAATTCCGCACATTGCGCAGCGGCGGACAGTTTATTCCACCGGCACTCGATAAACTGACGCTCGTCTTTCCGGGTTTTGACGGCGGCGCCGAGTGGGGCGGACCGGCGGTCGATCCGGAAACCGGCACTATTTACGTCAACTCAAACGAGATGGCCTGGTTCAGCGGACTCGCGGAGAACAAACCGCAACGCGAAAGCGGCGCCACGCTTTACCAGAGCCAGTGCAGCATTTGCCACGGCGATGATCGCAAAGGCTCGCCCCCGGCATTTCCATCACTGGTAGACATTGGCAAGACACTGACTATCGACCAAATCCGCAACACCATCCTGAAAGGGCAGGGCCGAATGCCGAGCTTTCCGCAGTTTTCAGGCGCTCAGCTCGATGCCCTGATCGAATATCTGCGCACAGGAGTCGATGACAAGACCGAACTTCCGGCGGCAGGAGGTGCGCTCGCCGAAACCGAAAAGTATCGCTTCACCGGTTATAAGAAGTTTCTCGATCCCGACGGCTACCCTGCGATTGCCCCGCCATGGGGAACGCTTAACGCCATCAACCTGAATACCGGCAAGTACGTCTGGAAAATTCCGTTTGGCGAGTATCCCGAACTGGCAGCCAAAGGCATGAAGAACACCGGCTCAGAGAACTATGGCGGCCCGGTCGTGACGGCTGGCGGATTGCTCTTTATCGGCGCTACCAATTTCGATAAGCAGATGCATGCCTTCGACAAATCGACCGGAAAGCTGTTATGGCAGGCGACACTGCCGTTTGCCGGAAATGCCACCCCGGCCACCTACGAGGTGAATGGACGGCAATATGTAGTAATTGCTGCAGGAGGCAAGGATTCCAGACTGCCTACGGGCGGTGTGTATGTTGCCTTTGCACTGCCGCGGTGATCCGAGTACCCCCCGGGGGTGTTTGTACGGAGATCGTTTGTTTTCAGCTATTTACGACGGTGGTTCTGTACGGAGATCGTTTATTTTGTGCAACTTAGAATGTAAAAGAGAAAAAGCATGGCTTTGGGCCATGCCTTTCTTGTGCTCTTTCTTATAGTTTAGCAAATTATGAGGAATCACCCTGCAAGTGTAAGTTGCTGATTTGGAGTTAATTAGCTCGTTTAGGGGCTTGACAAGATTTTGGGAAGTCCGGTTGTGGAAAACTCCGGGTCATTTCTTCAGCCGGATAGAATCCCAGATCTCTCCACTAGATGTGGGGCATGCGCCCTGCCCTCTCATCGAAGCCGACTAAAAAAATGGCCCGCAGTACACGCTCTGCGGCCCGAAAATAGAACCTGCTGGAGTTCCCCAGCTTTACCGTGGTATCACTTTCGCATGACTTCCTCGCAGCATGATCCGGCAGAAGAAGCCAAGCGCAAGGCAGCCGAATGGGCCGTGTCGCAGATTGAGGACGGCATGGCCGTTGGTCTGGGATCGGGCACGACCTCGGCGCTGGTGATTGAAGAAGTTGGCCGTCGCGTCGCATCCGGGCTTCGTATCACCGCCATCGCCACGTCCGAGAAGTCCCATCGCGAGGCCGTCAGCCTGAGCATTCCGATGACCGACTTCGCCCGCCAGCCAAAGCTCGACCTCACCATTGACGGCGCCGACGAAGTAGAAGAAGGCACACTGCACCTGATCAAAGGACATGGCGGCGCGCTGCTGCGCGAGAAGATCGTCGCCGTGGCCAGCAGCCGGCTGCTCATAGCCGTCGATCAGCGCAAGCTGGTCAAAAAGCTGGGTTCGGTGTTTACGGTTCCCGTTGAAGTGATCCCCTTCGGATGGGAAACGACCGCTGCGCGCCTCCGCGACCACGGCTTTGCGCCAGAACTGCGCGTGAACGATGACGGCAAGCCCTACATCACAGACGGCAAGCACTATATTCTGCACTGTAACCTGGTTCCATCCGGACTTACGCCTGAGCAGGCCGCGGTGGCCTTGAAGCAGACCGTCGGCGTGGTGGAGCATGGCCTCTTTCTCGGAGTGGCCAGCCAGGTCGTGATCGGGAGCGCGGACGGCATTCAGATTCTCGCCGCGCGGAGTTGACGGCCTTACTCCGGCCGCGATGTAACTGATTTCAGCAACCCGTATTGGCCTCAGCCCTCCCGGGCTGTAAATCGGCTTATTGAAAACCAGACACGAGCCTGATGGAAGTACTATGGATTGATGGCTGCGATCTCAGTGAAACGGGCCTACGATCCTGTGAGTTCTGATGATGGCACTCGATTCCTGGTAGAGCGGCTCTGGCCGCGCGGCATAAAGAAAGAAGCTCTGCGTCTGGATGGCTGGTTGAAAGACGTTGCGCCCAGCACGGAACTGCGTAAATGGTTCAGCCACGATCCGGCAAAGTGGAAAGAGTTCCAGCGAAAATACTTCGCCGAACTGGATAAAAGTCCGGAAGCTCTGGAACCGATTCTTGCAGCAGCGCGAAAGGGTCGCATCACGCTGATCTTCAGCTCGCACGATACTGTCCACAATAATGCAGTCGCACTGAAGAGCTATTTGGAAAAACATGCTGGTCACCGATGGAGCTGACTTCGGTTTGAATTTGAGAGCCGAAGTCGTATGACCTTTTTACTGATGCGGCTGCGCTGCAGGCGCCTGCATTTCTGGCCTGGGGTTTGCCGAGGTGCTGTTGTCATCGGCACCATCGCCTTGATCGGGATGGGCGCTCTTTGGCGGTTCGAATGGCTGCTTGATTCCCTTCTCAGCGGCGGCTTTAGTGTCTGGCTGGCCATCGCGGACGGTTAATGCTGTTTTGTATTCCACTAAAGCTTCATCGCGTTCATCACGAATGTCATGGATGCGTCCGAGATAGATGTGCGACCATGCGACCAGGCGCGGATCTTTGGAGAGGCGGATGGTTTCATTGAAGCTTTTTTCAGCCTCATCCATGTGGCCCTGCATGACGTTGGTCAGGGCCAGGATATAGTCGGCGCGGCCCGGATCGGGCGTGTGCTCGGCAAGCGCTTTCTGCGCCAACTGTTCTGCCCCGGCGACATCGCCCTGATGGAGCTTAACTTCGGCTAGATCGAGTCCGTGAGGCGTGCGGGTGGTGACGCGGATGACGTCGGATGAGCCTTCTTCGGCGAAACGGATGTCTCGGGCGCGATGTGTCTGCTGGTCAATGTCCATGCCGTAGACCATTGGGCCGATGGCTTCTTTCAGGCTGTCAGGCGTGCGCTCAAAGGCAATGAGTTGATCGTAGAAATACTGCGTGAGCACAAAACCCTGAACCATGCTCTGATTCACAGCATTCTGGCGTACCGCGGCAATGCGCTGCAGTGACGCATTGCGCTTCTGCGTTTCACGATCGAGGTCGGCGCGGCGCACGTCTTCGGGAATTTTGTATTCGGCCAGACCGGTGTCCATGGTACGTGCTTCAATGGCGCGGATGAGACATTCGATGACCAGCGAGACAATGTCACTCCGGTACTGAAAATCAAGCGGCGCATCGCGGACGGTCTTGAGGATAGGCAGAAGGCGGTCCATGGCGCTCGCGCGAGAGTAGAGCAGCGGCTCAATGACATAGTGCAGGTAGGTATGGCGGGCTTCCTGCATGTGGATTGTGCCATTCACGGGCGAGGCGACTACGACGTAGTCGGGACCATAGACGCGGGCGTTGGTTTCTGCCGGCGAAAGCATGGGTTCCAGCACTACGAGGTAGCGAATTCCTGTGTAAGTACTGGCCGGCATCTTGAGATAGACATTGGTCGAGACGATCATGCGCGTGAGCGGATCGTGCAATTTGGCGATCTGCTCGTCGTATGCCGCGTGATTCGAAACCCAGATGAGATGCAGCTGTGCGGTATCAGCAAAACGATGCAGCAACGGCAAAATATCGATGACCTGCGTGGAATCGGGCGGCATGTCGTCCTGATCAACACTGAGAGCGAGTTCGGGCGGAGGGGTGAGATAGAGCGCGAGCGAGACGTACTGAGCGAGGTCGCGGCTGGCGTCAGAGAGACGGTGCTGATTGATGTAGACGCAGAGCTTGTCGCGGGCTTCGCGCGCTGATTCAGATTGCTGCAGAGCCTGATTGACCTGGTCGCGAACATGGGCACGGATAGGATCGGAATCGGCGAGGCCATTGTCGTATCCGCAGGCATTGAGAGCAACGGCAATGTCGAAGAGCGCTTCGCTGGTCTGGAGACTGACGGCAGGCCCGGCGGGATCTACGAGGGCCGGCGGCTTCTCGGGCTTGGGCGGCTGAAGATTAGGCTGTTGCTGCTTCGCAGGAATTTTTGTAGATTGCTGGGCATTTGCCGGGAGCAGCGTAAAGACGAAGGCAGAGGCGAGAATGATGGACAGGCGCAGTTTATGGCGAAACGACATTTGGCTGGAACTCTGATGTGAGTCTATTGAACGCCGTTTGTTGTGGTCAATTGGCGTGTAGTGGTCCATGCTTTCCCACATCTCTGCAAGATGTGGGGCACCCATTTTTGTGCCGCTCATGCGAACTGCAGACTCTTAATCTTCCAGACTTCGTTCCTGCGGTCACTCCGCTGAGGATGCAAATTCCTTTACCGTCAATCGCCACTTGGGGCGAGAACAGATTCGCTCATTCTCTTTTGTCCCCAACGCTTGCGCGAGATCCAATAAAACAGTGGGCCGGCGAGAGCGATGATCAAGCCGAAGAGCAGTGCGGGCATATGCGCCATGCGTTCGTCCCGGGCAGCGTACATGACATAGCCGATCAGCAGCGCAGGGGGGATGCCAATCGTACAGGCAAGAAAGGTGTTGCCGGCGCGGAAGGGACGTAGCAGGTCCGGCTCCCGGAAGCGGAGAACAGCGAGCGCGAGAAATTCGAGCAGAAGGCTGCTGCCGTAAAGAATCAAATCGATGGAAATGAGCTCTTCAAAGCGGAAACCCAGTGCCGCAGCCCAGGCAATGCCGCAGACGATGACTGCGGCCCAGGGGACGCCACGCTTGTTCCGGAGAGCGAGCCATGAGGGCAGCATGCCATCCTGCGCGAGCACCATGGGCAGGCGCGTGTAAGACAGAACGAGCGCATTGAACATGCCGAGGCCGCTGATCATTCCACAAACGACAATAGCGGTCGCGAGCACCGGAGCACCGAGCATACGCGCAGCGTCTGTCCAGGAGCCGGTGGAGAATTGATCGACCGAAATTCCAGTAAAAGCGAGCGCAACCACCGGCAGGATGTAGGAAATAGCGACGAGGGCCGCTGCTGCGAGCATGGCGACGGGATAATTGCGGCGCGGGTTTTCTACTTCTCCCGCAACGGTGGACGCGTTGTCCCAGCCCATGTAGTTCCACAACGCGACAATAATCGCGGTGCTGATGCTGCCGCCGGTGAATGCAGTCGCGTGGCTTTGCCAATGCGCGCCATGCAGGAAGCCGAAAAATGTGAGCACCACGAAAGGCGCAATCAGAAGAACAAATAGCGTCACTGAACCTTCGCCGACTGCAGGCGCGCCGCAGAGGTTCCAGAGAGAACAGGCAATGACCAGGGCCAGTTCCCAGGCGATACCGCGCGACCCGGCTGTCCATGCAGGAAACAGCTTTCCGAGATAAAGAACGAAGATTGTCGGATAGATGGCCATATCGAAGATGCTGGCCGTAAGCGAGAGCCATGCTTCCTGATAACCCCAGAACGGCCCCATGGCACGGCGCACCCACACGTAGAATCCGCCTTCAGAGGGGATGGCGCTGGTGAGTTCGCCCAGCATGAGGGCGGTGGGAAAACTCCAGAGGAAAGGAAAAAGCAGAAGAATCAGTAAGGCTTTGCCGTAGCCTGCGCCGCTGAGGATGTCTTCAATGCCGTAAGGGCCGCCGGAGACCATGAAGTATGTCGCGGCGATCAGCGGCACGAGACGCATGCGTCGCATGCGCGATCTGGTTTTTGATTGTGCTGCAGCGTTGACTTCGAGTTCCTCCTGCGATCGGTGCTACTCGAACTCTAAAGGAACAGGAAGGAAATTTGCAGAAAAATGCGGCAGCTCATCATGAGATGAGACTGCCGCCGTTTTGAAGACTTGTTTAAGATGCTTTGCGGGCCGGAGTGTTTGCGCCTGTCAGAGATTCGGGGTACGCGCGCGAAAGCCTGCCGAAAACACGCACACGTTCGCCGGGAAGATTGTTCCATTGGGCAGATTCCGGAGCAGCTTCATAACGGATTTGTCCATGATTGCGCTCCAGAATACGCTCAGCATCATCGAGGCGTCCGGTTGCATCGACGGAGACAATTGCGCCGCCTTGCTGGGGCCTGATGCGGAAGAAATCTCGGAGAACAAAAAGAACGGAAGCAGAGGGTTGCTTACGGTCAGGAAGTAAGAGATGGATTCTCAAAAACCTGCATTGTCTGGCCCGGCATCGGAGCCATTGTCCTGCCATTGTCCGGCAACTTTTTGGATGCGATAGTGAACGCGCCACGGGAAGAAATTTGAGACATTCCACCACGTACGGTGGAATTCAAGACGAGCAAACTCTTTAAATTGCAGATGTTCCTCGAAGGTGTCGCCGTCGGCTCCGACTGCATCGGGGAAAGGCCTGGTTGGATCGTCGGTGCTGGTAATCACGCCACCATTCGCGTACGGGTCATTGTTCTCGTCGCCTGTACCGGCATCGTCGTTTCCTTCCTCGCGAGTCACGGGGTAGACGCTCAGGTTATTGACGCAACCGTTGTTCATAGTGGCGATCATGTTCGGCAACAGCCCTGCGGGATCAACGACAGCAAGGCGGCGTTGGCGACTCATGTCCCATTTATGATCGACGCCGCCAGCGAGAGCGCCTCCGCAGACGTTGGTTCCTCCCGGGGGAGGCACGGTATTGGCGCCTTCCAGTGCGGGGTGGTCGGCGTCGGAGATGATGGACGCGGGGAAAATAGTTCCTGTCAGGTTGATATTGGAGTCGATAGTAAGGGTGTGGGCAGTTCTGTTGGCCGTGGGCGGGTTTGCCGGACCGGCGGAGTTCACCCGTACAAAGACGGCCCACAAGGTCAGTTCTGCATGGCTTGCGCCGAGCCGGGCACGAACGACGCGCTTCCGCGCCGTAGGAACGGAGAGGCTCACATGCAGAGGGCCTGATCCGGGCGAGGCCTCGCTCGCAGGCTCTGTCTCCCAGGTCACTCCTGCAGCAGCTGGATCAGTTTCGGCAACTGCGGGATCGAGATTCGCCCGCACGACCACATCGGGTCGCTTTCCGGCAATGGTGACCCAGTGAGAACGTCCGGCTGCGCCCAGGTTGCTGGGTTCGTGATACGTGATAGCTTCGGCCTGATTCTCCACCTCCACGCTGACAACGCGTGCTGCAGGAGCTGCCGGTGGCGCTGGTCCTCCGCTGCCTGCACCTGCCGGAGGACCGGCAGGCGCGCCGGTTCCGGTGCCGGCATCGGGTGTTGCTCCGGTCGCGCCGGCATCGGGCGTTGCGCCTCCGCCGGCATCGGGCGTTGTGGTTGCGCCGGCATCAGGAGTCGCTCCAGCGTCCTGACGCTGCAATCTGGTGCTGTCAGCATCCTGCGCCTGCTGGACCACATGGCTCAGTTCGTGGGCGAGGAGCCGCCGGCCTGCGGCATTGGATGGCGCATATTGTCCTGCGCCGAAGACGATGTGATTGCCGACTGTGTACGCCAAAGCATGGACAGACTTGGCTGAGTCAATGGCTTGAGCGTCAGTGTGGACACGCACCTGACTGAAGTCGTGCCCGAAGCGAGGCTCCATAAAGGCACGCGCAGAGCGGTCAAGCGGCTGTCCGGGCGAGCTCAGCGCCTGATGAACCGATGATGGCGCGACGATGGGCGCTGTGCTCGAGGATTTGCGCTGCAGTATCTCATCCTGCTTTTCCTTGTCTTCCTGCTCACATTCCTTGCACTTGCGCTGGAGACCGGAACCAGCGGTGGAAAGCTGCGGGCCTGCATGCGCGGGATCGGGCATGCGCATGACGTAATCAGCCATGCTGTCCGCTTCCTGCTCGAAGACGTCGCGAGGATGGTTAACGAGCAGACGAGATACGGGTGAACGCATCAGCAATGGAAGAGAGCGGTGGAGAGGAACAAGTGGGGAAAGAAAAACGGGCGAGCTTAGAGCGCTGTGCTGACTATTGCTTCTGAGCTGCGGATTCACCGCTTCGCGTTTTTCGGGTGGGGCCGCTTGTTGCATGCTTCGCGCTCCACGGGTTGGTCGGGCAATCGTATCACGGAAAAGGGATTGTCCGGCTGATTTTTCGAACCAGTATCAAAGCTGGTGAAACAGAAGCAGAGACAAACTGAAATGCATGTAATAGACTAGGGAAAACCCGCCGGAGAGATGGCCGAGAGGCTGAAGGCGGCGGTTTGCTAAACCGTTATAGGGTCAAAAGCTCTATCGAGGGTTCGAATCCCTCTCTCTCCGCCATCTACTTAACCGGCCATCGCTTAATCAATCACTTAAGGCTATTAACTTCCTCAAACAAGCCAAAATAAACCTGATTAAGTGATCGACTGGATATCAGTTAACGACAGGCTGCGACAGTCAGCGACTCGAAATGGATCAGATTTGGATACCACGGATACCATGATTTTGGTAGCATCTCTACCATGACGGATGCACCATCGATCAATCTCAAGCGCAAGGTGAAGGTGGACGGCAAGTGGACGATGGCACGACTATGGTTCTCTATCAGCGGCGGATGGAGGTCAAGTTTGATGAAATGTGCGAGGAGACTCGTAATATGTTGGCGGGAGATACTCTGGTTATGTTCGGGTAGTTAACGCTTCTTGGATTTTGCAGGGGTTCCCTTTGG
>DATGMQ010000007.1:0-27257 GCA_035293545.1 Alloacidobacterium sp.
AGGTAAGGTTCTTCGCGTTGCGTCGAATTAAACCACATGCTCCACCGCTTGTGCGGGCCCCCGTCAATTCCTTTGAGTTTCAGCCTTGCGACCGTACTCCCCAGGCGGATCGCTTAACGCGTTAGCTTCGGCACGGCGGGATTGGGTACCCGTCACACCAAGCGATCATCGTTTAGGGCTAGGACTACCAGGGTATCTAATCCTGTTTGCTCCCCTAGCTTTCGTGCCTCAGCGTCAGTTGTGGTCCAGTGAGCCGCTTTCGCCACAGGTGTTCCTTCCGATATCTACGCATTTCACCGCTACACCGGAAATTCCACTCACCTCTCCCACACTCAAGCCCGGCAGTTTCTCGTGCAGACTTCGAGTTGAGCCCGAAGATTTCACACAAGACTTACCGAACCGCCTACGCACCCTTTACGCCCAATAATTCCGAACAACGCTCGCCCCCCTCGTATTACCGCGGCTGCTGGCACGAAGTTAGCCGGGGCTTCTTCTTCCGGTACCGTCATTATCGTCCCGATCGAAAGGAGTTTACGTCCCAAGAGACTTCATCCTCCACGCGGCGTTGCTGCGTCAGGGTTTCCCCCATTGCGCAAAATTCCCCACTGCTGCCTCCCGTAGGAGTCTGGACCGTGTTTCAGTTCCAGTGTGTCCGTGCGCCCTCTCAGGCCGGATACAGATCACTGTCTTGGTGGGCCATTACCCCGCCAACTAACTAATCTGCCGCGACCCCCTCCTTAAGCGAATTGCTCCTTTGACCCGTAGGTGTTATGCGGTATTAGCCTCGGTTTCCCGAAGTTATTCCCCACTCAAGGGTAGGTTAGTCACGTGTTACTCACCCGTGCGCCACTTTACTCATGGATTGCTCCACTTTCTCGTTCGACTTGCATGTGTTAGGCACGCCGCCAGCGTTGATTCTGAGCCAGGATCAAACTCTCGTTTGAAACCTGATGATTGCACCTAACTGACGGAGGTCAATTAAGGCAATCGCCCTGCAATGCTCGAAAGATTGCAGAGCATAATATAGTGAGAATGATCAAACCGATCTTCTTCCATTCTCACGACTGGCATGTTCAACCTGATTGTCAAAGATCCTCAACAGTGACCGCCTGAGCGGGCCGTTTTGGATCGAGTGCGCGACCAAATCGCGCGTCCCCGAACTTGTTGCGCCGTTTTTGCGCGAACTTTTTAAGACTATCGAAGTTTGAAGCGTTCGTCAAACAATTTGGCAAACTTTTTTAGTTTACCCTTCAGCTTCATATTGCATACGCGCGATCAATCCCTAATCCGCGAGCCCATGCTGCAATCTTCGTATCTTTCCGGACCAAAACCGATTCCGGAAGTTCCGCACAGCGCCAAACTTTAAAAGATCCACCACAGAGCGCACTCTGCGACCGGGCACTTGGCCCTGAAGGAGATTTTCTCCCGGCTTGCAATGGATTGTTCGCTCTGAATGCCGCTGCGCGCGACTGTCGAACTTTAATACCTGCTTCGCAATCTACTCAGGCTCGCAAAATAGAACCGGGAGCGAAGCTACCATCCCACTGCTTTTCGTATCGCTTTCTATCTTACCGCAGTTAAGCGCATTTTGCAACTTCGGAAATACCGCTTAGAACCTGCTTTTTATTTAGGAGCGACAAAAGGAATCGTATCAACCAACACCATTTGCTGCAACTGTTGAAAACCATGAATACTTGTTGAAAAACGATATTCAGGCTGTATTTATGCGGCTTCAGGAGATGCTTGAATCTCTCGAACCGAATCGAGTTTGTTCTGTTGTCATCCTGAGGCGAAGCCGAAAACTGCTTTTTCCACAAAGCAGCACGAAAATGGCGACTCGATTTTGCGTATTGGGGTGCACGGCATGAAGAGCAAAGGATGGAAAAGCACGGCCTAAACCCGTCAATCTACCTCTCTCCACTTATCCCTTCACCTTGAATGTCCGCAGCATCTGCTCATATTCCGGACGCAGCGCTTCAAAATCCTTCTGCGGCGCAACAAACACCAGATAACTCAGCGATCCATTGTCATGCGAGACCGTCACCAGCCAGTCGCGCTCTGTTCCGCCGCCAGCCGAGGCACCCTGGTTCAGAAACTCCACGCTGCGGGCATCGCGCTGGTTTACGAGGATCGGATCGACGCCCGTAACTGCTTTCATTCCAGTATTTCCCTGCTGAATCAACGCAATCAACTGCTGCGTAGCCGCTGAGAGATCAGTTCCCTGCTGCGGCTGAAAATCATCGATGATGACACCGTAAATCACTGCAGCACTGTCGTTCGCCGTTGCTGCTACCCCATTGGGAGGAGCAATCGTCGCGCCGGCTCCGGCCTTCTCCTCTGCCTGCCAGTTCGCCGGATACTGCACGGAAAATCGCGCGCCATCCAGTGTGTTCCACTGGCCGTTCGGCTTAAAATCAACCGGCTGCGAGCCGGCCACGGGAGCAGACGCGTTGGCGCTGCGCCCCTTCCAGGCGCCACTTGAAATCTCCTTGGCCGAATAGGCATGCATGCCCGACGCAAGCTTATGAATCTTTTGGAATTCCGGCGTCGTCCTGACCCAATTCGTTCGTGGCGGCAGCGTCTGGATTTCGGCATTTACGTACTCCGTCCGGTTGCCCGGATTGGGGTGATCGCTCAGGAACTGCGCTCCTCCCTGGCCGTATTTGCCCTGAATAATCTCGAAAAACTGCACCATGCCGCGTGGATCATACCCGGCATCGTAGGCAATATCTGTTCCCATCAGATCCGCCTGCTTCTCGGCGTCGCGCCCCATTTTCAGAAACGTCATGCCCGCCGCCGCGCCTACACCCTGGGCCGCCAGCGCTCCGCCCGCGCCGGGAAGTAACACGCCTGCAGCAAGTTGGCCCAAAGCCCACCACGGAGCCTGTCCCTGCTGCTTGGTGATATTGCAGGTGGCATGCCGCATTACGACGTGGGAGATTTCGTGCGCCATGACGCCCGCAAGCTGGGCTTCGGTTTCAGCTGCCTGAATCGTGCCCAGATTGATAAAAATCGGCCCTCCAGGCAGCGCAAAAGCATTAATGTCGGCCTGATTTACCACATGAAATGAGTACGGCCACTGCGTTCCGGTGACCGGCAGTGGGGCAGATTGCACCAGTTTTGCCCCCAATTTCTGCACATATTGGGTGATTGGGCTCGAGTCCGGCAGCACAGGCATTTCCTTGTAAACCTGCGCCTCAGCCTTTTTGCCTTCTGCAATCTCCCGCTCCGGCGTAAAGGCATTCTTGCAGGGCGCCGGCTGAACAAAGCGTGCATATGCCGGAAAAACGGCGGAAAACGCCAATACAAGCGCCAAAACAAAACTGTGGGTTTTGATCTTCATCGCGCTATACCCTTCGTAGATGCTCTCCAGCAAGTTTACGCTGCGCCGGCGTTCCACGCCGAGATCGAATGGAACCGCAGAACCGGGCTCTACGTAACGATTTTCTATGCAGGATTCACAGGATTCCGTTTGACAACAAGCGCGTCATAGATACAATTTTGCCGATATCACCTGATTTTTACTTGCCGATATACCCCATGAATACGCCCTGCAAACACCCCAAAGTTCGCGTCGTTGCCCGCGAAGAGGACGTTGAATACGTTGAATGCCTGGATTGCGGAGAAGTCTTCGACTCCAACGAGTTCCAGGACATGGCCATTGAAGAAAGCGTAGTCGAGGACGAAGAAGAGTAGCGCTTTTCTACAATTTTCCTACAGCAATTTCCTCGTTTCTGCGCCTGTTTTGCGACAGAAAAGGGCCATCAGCGGCCCCGCCGCCCGTACTTTGCTTTCAGTTGGTTAGCCCTTCTTTTGCCGTCACATTGGGGTGGTTCAATAGGTTTCTGGTTTGTTTTTCGGATTGTGAATTCGCCCTTTGAGCATTCCGAACGGCTCTTTGAATAAGCTCAATTTTCAGGGTCGTAGTTCAGGTTTGGTCCGAGCCATCGTTCAACGTCTTTCAGGGGCATCCCCTTACGTTTCTGGTAATCGACGACCTGATCGCGACCGATTTTGCCGACGCTGAAATAGCGTGATTCAGGATGAGCGAAATAAATGCCGCTAACACTCGATCCCGGCCACATAGCAAATGATTCCGTGATGAGGATGCCGGTCTTTGCATATACATCAAGAAGCTTCCAGATTGTGCCTTTTTCTGTATGGTCCGGGCTGGCCGGATAACCGGGCGCCGGACGGATTCCGCGATATTTTTCCTGGATAAGTTCTGCGGGCGTGAGCTTCTCCTGGGAACCATAGCCCCACTCATTCCGCACGCATTTGTGCAGGCATTCTGCAAAGGCTTCGGCCAGACGATCAGCGAGCGCCTCGGCCATGATGGCGTTATAGTCATCATGATTGGCCCGGAAGTTATCGCAGAGTTCACGCAGGCCAATTCCGCTGGTGACGGCAAATGCTCCTATATGGTCCGGAAGGCCTGTCTCCTTCGGCGCAATAAAGTCTGCGAGGCAACGGCACGGCTCCGCTCCTTCGCGATTTGCCTGCTGACGAAGGAAGTGAAAGCGATCGAGCACGGACGAACGCGTTTCATGCGTATATAGCTCGACATCGTCGCCGACAGCATTGGCCGGGAAGAAACCATACACACCACGCGCTGCGATGAGCTTGTCGCGGATAATTCGATCCAGGAGAGCGTTCCCCTCAGCGAACAGCTGACGCGCCTGTGTTCCCTGCTTCTCATCATCGAGGATCCGTGGATAAATCCCCTTTAAGCCCCAGGCGTGAAAGAAGGGAGACCAGTCAATAAACTCACGCAACGTGGTGAGAGGGAAATCATCGAGTACGCGCACCCCGATAAATGTTGGTTGAGGTATGTCTTCAATACGCCACTCGATTGGAGTTCGCCGCGCGCGCGCCTCTTCAATTGGAACCGTCTTTTGACGCGGCGCTGCGTGGGCCTTTCTGATCGCTTCATACTCGGCACGATGCTGCTCCACGAAAGATTGTCTGCTGTCTTCACTAAGAAGACTTGTGGTCACGGGCACGGCGCGGCTTGCGTCGACAATATGCACGACAGGTTCACTGTAGTGAGGCGCAATCTTGATGGCGGTATGCGCTCTGCTTGTCGTTGCACCGCCGATCAAAAGCGGAACTTTGAAGCCGTGGCGCTCCATTTCCCGCGCTACATGCACCATTTCATCCAGAGATGGCGTGATGAGGCCACTTAGTCCGATGAAGTCAGCATTCTCTGCCTTTGCACGCTCAAGTATCTTTTCGGCGGGGACCATCACACCCATGTCGATTACTTCATAGTTGTTGCAGGCCAACACCACACCTACGATATTTTTTCCGATGTCGTGCACATCGCCCTTGACGGTAGCGAGCACGATCTTGCCTTGCGTCCTCACTTCCATGCCCGCGGCTGCCATTGCTTCTTTTTCTGCCTCCATAAAAGGGGTCAGATAGGCGACAGCCTTCTTCATCACCCTGGCGGATTTCACTACCTGCGGCAGGAACATCTTGCCCGCGCCGAAAAGATCACCGACAATGCCCATCCCGGCCATCAGCGGGCCTTCGATTACCTGAAGAGGGCGCCCCAGCTTAATACGCGCCTCCTCCGTGTCGGCATCGATATAGGTATCGATACCTTTGATCAATGCATGGGAAAGGCGTTCCTCAACCGTCCCGTGACGCCATTCTTCTGTTTTCTTTTCAACCGCATCATTTTCGGCTCCTGACGCCTTCAGCCTCTCGCCAAACTCTACCAGGCGCTCCGTTGCATCTGGACGCCGGTTAAGCAATACATCTTCAACGAGTATCTTCAGCTCCGGTTCTATTTCTTCGTAAACTTCGAGCATCCCTGCATTCACGATCCCCATATCCAAGCCGGCAGCAATGGCATGGTAGAGAAATGCGGAGTGCATGGCTTCGCGCACCTTGTTGTTGCCGCGAAAGCTGAATGAGATGTTAGAGATGCCGCCGCTTACTTTTGCGTGCGGCAGATTTTCCTTGATCCAGCGCGTCGCACGGATGAAGTCCAGCGCATAGTTGTTGTGCTCTTCCAACCCTGTGGCCACTGTAAGGACATTGGGGTCGAAAATGATATCTTCAGGGGCAAACCCTACGCTATCCACAAGTATTCGATAAGCACGTTCACAGATGCGGATCTTGTCTTCGTAATTTGCAGCCTGGCCCTGTTCATCAAAAGCCATCACAACAGCCGCCGCGCCATATTTCAGAACAGTCGCTGCATTTGTTCTGAACTTCTCTTCGCCTTCCTTCAGCGAAATTGAATTAACTATTCCCTTCCCCTGCATGCATTTAAGGCCGGCCTGGATGACCTCCCACTTAGAGGAATCCACCATGAAGGGTACTTTGGCTACCTCGGGCTCGCTCGCAATCAATTGAAGAAAGCGGCTCATGGCGGCAACGCCATCGATCATGCCTTCGTCCATGCAGATGTCGAGAATGTTGGCGCCGTTCTCGACTTGTTGGCGGGCAATGCTTACGGCCTCTTCGTACTTGCCTTCCTTGATCAACTTCGCAAACTTTGGCGAACCGGCAACATTGGTCCGCTCGCCAATCATGATGAAGACGCCGGGTTGTTGCGTGAAAGGCTGCGATCCTGAGAGGCGTAAAGGTCTTGGCTCAATAGCCGAGGCAGCGCTCATCCCAGAGCCCCCACAGCAAGTTCGTCTTCCAGCTTGCGTGGAACCCGGCCTTCAAGTGCTCTCGCAATTGCCGCAATGTGCTCTGGTGTATTACCGCAGCATCCACCGGCAATATTAATCAATCCTCCATTCGCAAACTCGCCGAGATAACGGGCCATATCAGCTGGTTCAAGATCAAATCCGGTCGGTGAAAGAGGATTTGGCAGGCCCGCATTCGGATAAGCCGAAATCGCTACATCGGCTTTTTCTGCAAGCTCTTCGAGAAACGGATACATAAGATCAGGCCCGAGCGAACAATTGAGTCCGACAGAGAGTGGTTTGACATGCCGAACCGCGTTCCAAAAAGCTTCGACTGTCTGTGCAGAAATCATCGTCTCGCCGCCCCGCCCTACCGCAGCCGAAATCATGATTGGCAACTTCCTGCCACCCTCTTCAAAAACTTCCTGAATGGCAACCAGCGCTGCCTTGGCATTCAGCGAATCGAAGATTGTTTCCACCAGCAACAGATCGGCACCGCCTGCGATCAGAGCGCGCACTTGTTCGCTGTACGCTTTCTTCACCTGATCGAAGGTGACCACGCGAAAACCCGGATCGTCAGCATCCGGTGAATTCGAGAGGGAGACGGTTAATGGACCGATCGCTCCAGCAACAAACCGCTGGCGTCCTGTGGCATTCGCAATGCGGTCAGCCCATTCACGGCATTGACGGGCAGACTGCTCGTTAATCTCCCAGGCGAGACTGCTCAAGGACGGGTCATCGATTACCTTCTGATAGAAGGCGGGATCTTTTCGTCCTCCCTGCTCACGCGGATCATCCACAAAAAATTCGCTCTGCGCAATACTGGTCGCCCCGAACGTATTGGTCTCGATAATGTCGGCTCCGGCCTCAAGAAAGCGCCGGTGAATATCGCCGATCATCGCCGGCTGGGTCAGGGTAAACAGGTCCCCATTGTTCAGCAGATCTTTCTTTGCGTCCTTGAAGCGCTCTCCCCGGATGTCGGATTCCTTCATTCCATAGGTGCGTATAGTCGTGCCCATGGCACCATCAATAATGGCGATTCTTTCTTCGAGGATCTTTGAGAGCGGATGCTGTGGAGTAGTCATGCTTGAAGCCTCATCATGCGCGGCTATGCTCAACCGCCTTTTGAATTTAAGAGAATTTTAGCCCTTACAATAACCGGCTTCAGCTGCGTTCATTTCAACTGGCTGTTTGTATTATCTCATTGGCGAGAGCACCGTTCAGTCTGCGCCAATCACCACCGACTTTCGAGATGAAGCGACTTTTTGATCTGAGGAGCGCATTCCGCTAGGGTAAGGATTTACGGATTGGTGACACGTTTACTGTAAGGACAAGCGTGACTAATTTTTCTGAATCAGTAAATCATGCAGATTCAAATGATCTATGCGGCAAACATGCCGATTTCATTCTAAGGACGCGTTGGACGGGAACATGAAATGCTGAGCGTATCAATTTCGCCTGATGTATTTCACCCGATCAGAAAACTCCCGATAAGAGAAGAACGTTGGAGAGGCAGGAACTCATCAGGAATGGCCGGTTTCAGCGGCGCGGCGTAATTCTTCGCTCAGGATGACGGCTTCGGCGATTTCCCGCATGTTTTTGCGGCGCTGGCGGCTCTCTTTCTGCATCATGCGGTAGGCCTGATTTTCGTCAATACCAAGCTCACGCTGCAGGAGGCCCTTGGCGCGCTCGACCAGCTTGCGCGTCTCAAGCTGGTCTGAAAGCTGATTCTTCTCGCTTTCAAGGCGTGCCATTTCGATCTCGGCGCCCACAAGAAAGCCGACCATCGAGATGGTCTGCACCTCCCATTGCGTGTAGTGATGCGGATTGCGGTGCTGAACATTGATCACGCCAACGAGGCGTCCACGCGCCAGGATGGGCACAGAGAGGAAGGCCTCGAAGGAATCTTCGGGGAGGTCTTTGAAGGACTGGAAACGCGGATCGCGCAACGCGCCGGAATCGATGTGCACCGGCTCGCGGTGCTCGGCCACCCATCCGGTGATGCCCTGGCCCATGCGCAGCCCGAGATGGTCAATGACATCGGGATGCGGGTTTTTCGATGCACGCAGCACAAGCTGCTTGTCTTCGAGGACGTAAATGAAGCACGAGTCGCAGCGAACCAGAGTTTCAATGAAGCTGACGATCTGGTTCAGGACCGAATGCAGTGGGTCGGAGCTGGCCATTCTCCGCCCGATGGCGTGCATCAGCTCGATAGCGTCGGACTGGCGCGCGCCTTGTGGTTGCGCGGCTTCTATTTCAAGCTTTGGCCTGGTTTGAGAAGAGCGAACGATTGCCGGTCCCTGCTGCGGCACGGGGCTGACGCGGGACGAAACTGCGGCTGCCGGAAGCCGCACGGCGGCCACAGGCTTTGCTGTCGAACGACGCTTTTCTTCCAACAACTGGGCCGCGCGTTCGGAAGCTTCGTTCATCAGGAAGCCCATCTTGGGGTGCGAAGGCTCGAAGTCAGGATGGATGCCATGACGGGCCAGTTCCTCGGTGGTGCTCGGACCGATGGACAGCACGACGGACTTCTGAATTCCGGCGCGCAAGGTATCAGCCGCGTTCATTTGCTGAGCTACCTGGAAAAGATGGTTTACCTGCGCGGCGGTGAGGAAAACGAGGACATCGACATCGCCGGAAGCAATGGAATGGACAGCGTTTTTCAAAGGTTCGAGATCGTCAGGCAAGGCCCACTGATAGATGGGAACGCGCGTCCACTGCACATGATGGTCCGAGAGAGCGCCCAGCA
This sequence comes from Alloacidobacterium sp., assembly GCA_035293545.1. Taxonomy (GTDB): domain Bacteria; phylum Acidobacteriota; class Terriglobia; order Terriglobales; family Acidobacteriaceae; genus Alloacidobacterium. The sequence continues at coordinate 9,397 of DATGMQ010000007.1, forward strand.
GCTCAGGATTCGTGCTGCCGTATTCCTGCACGGCTGCGCGGAGTCCTTCGAGCGAAGGGCCGAATGCGCCGTCGAGCGCTCCGATCATCTCGCGCCATGTGCAGGGCTCGGGAGCGGTGACGGCAATGGGCACGCCCATTTCGCGGAGCACAGCGCTGACTTTCGGACCGCGGCTGGCGATTTTTACACGCCGCAGGGCTTCAATGAATCGGGCGCGTTCGTAACGCGATTCGATCACTTCTGTGAGCCGGCGCACCCCGACGCCGGTGAGGAAGATAACAAGATCGAAGTCTCCGCGGAAGAGCTTGTCGGCAAACGCGAATGCTTCGTGATTGGATTCGAGCGGAACTTCCCGCATGGCGGGAACAACGGTAGGCTCGCCTCCGTAGGTGCGGATGAGTTTTGCAATTTCTGTGGCCCGGCGGCTTTCAAGCGCCAGAACCCGCAAACCCTGGAAGTTTCCAATCGCCATTCTTTATTCTTAACTGAAATTGGGCGGGAATCGAGGCTATTTGTGGCGAAAACGGCAGCAAAGTGCGATGAAAAAGGCGCGGAATAAGTTTGTTTTATTCCGCCTATTAGTGAATTTATAGGGCGTGAGATAGTTTTTGTGATCTCTAGAGTCTATGCGAGTGAAACGAGAAAGATTTCCCCGCGAAGGACGCGGAGGTGTCCTGGCCTCATTTTTTTGAGCCGTGCTGTTCTATGTCCCAGCGGTAGACGAGTTCTGCGTAGCCGTACTGGGAGTTGCGGTCGTCGGGATAGATTTTGCCGATGGCGCTCTTGCCCCACACATGCGCGTAATAGAAATTGGCGGCGACATTTTTCGTTACCTGCCAGTCGGCGCTGATATCGACAAGCGAAGCCAGCGAGGAAAAGCCGTTGCCGGGGCGTCCGGTGTATCCGAAAACCTTGTTGTCGTAAGCGCCGCCGCCCGAATACCAAAGGTCCTTTCCGGTGGTCAGTTGCAGCCAGTGCAGATCGGCGCGCAGGGCGAGTTTGCCGACGGGCTTCTCTGCCACCTGGACGAATGTATCGGTGCTGTTCATGAGGTTATAGAAAGGTATGCGCGCATAGATGCGCGGTGTGGGGAGAATCTGGAAGAAAGTGTTGTGGGTGCTGTCCGTCGGATTGTTGTCACCAGTGCTTCGGAACCATCCAGCGCGGAACCAGGGACGGCTTGCTGCCTTGCCCACCTGATAGCCACCTTCGACGGCAGCGGCGCCGGCGCGATGATCGAGCGCGCCCCAACTACCGTTCTGTAAGGCTCCCCAGAAGAGGAAGTCAAACTGTCCGGCGCTGGTCGGAGTGGCTGCGAGCAGATCACCTCCGTAAGTCCCGATGCGGATGTTGTTGTGGTCTGCTGCTCTGACGGCGAGCGCGCGGTTGTCGGTTTTAGTGATGCCCGGGCGCCCATCGTGATAAGCAATGCCGAAGGCGCGCCACAGAACATGCCGGCTGAGGGCTGAGTGGGTGAAGGCGAGATATTGCAGATCGACGTTCAACTCAGGATTGCCGTTCATGTTGAAGACGCCCTGATCTGCGCGCGCGGCAAATGCTGTGATGTCCCAGTTGCCGGAGCCGTAATGGCCATCGAGGCCGTCGAAGCTTCGCTGCGCGTTGGAGAAGGCAAAATTGCCAATCAGGCGATGGGCAATACGATTGGTCTGGAGCCAGGAGATGGTGGCATTTTTAGGCTGTGTTTCCTGGCCGTCGATAAACTCAAAGCGCCCGAGGCGCAGATTCTTGTCTTTGCCGTCGAAGTGATAGCGCAGGAATCCCTGCTTGAAGAATGCTGCCGCTGGCTCAGTATTGTTGCTGTTGGAAGCATAGTAGGTTCCGCCGAGGCCTAGCTGGCCCTGGGCCGTGATGGGCGAGACCGCATCTTTGGGAAGACCGAGCACGGCGGGCTGGGCAAGCTCCAGTTCCCAGTCCCAGCGTTGAATATGCTGCGCGATGCCGATGCGCAGCAAGGATTCCACGTAGCTGTAGGTTTCGGATTCCGGCGGAGCGGCGAACCACTGCCAGTTGTCGACACGCGTGCGGTCATAGACGAAGACGCTGAAGGGAAGATTGCTGGACGGCGCCTGTTGCGCGGAGCAGGATGCATTTGTGGTCAGGATCAGGGCCAGGGAGATGATGAAGAGCAAACTTTTTCTAAACATTTTTCCTCGCGATGCGCGGTGGCTGGTTTTCAGGCTTCGACTGCTTCTTGTTGCGGCTCCGTGGTGGCTGCGGACCAGGTTTCGGCGCGCTTAACGGCTTTCGGATTGGCGATCCACAGCATGGGCAAGCCTACAAAGAGCAGGCCTCCGGCGAGATTGCCGAGCGTGACGGGAATCTGGTTCCAGAGCCACCATGCGCGGATGGAAACCGGAGCTCCCATCCATATACCGGCGGGGATGACGAACATGTTTACGACGGAGTGTTCGTATCCAAGAGCGAAGAAGGTGAAGATGGGCAGCCAGCAGGCGGCGATCTTGCCCAGAGTGGAGCGGGAGGTGAGTCCCATGACTACTCCCATGCAGACCATCCAGTTGCAGAGAATGGCTTTGATGACAGAGAGGCTGATGCCTGTTGCGCCAAGCTTTTGATAAGCCAACGTCTTTGCCTGCGCTGCGGCTACGATCAAAGCCCCTGCTCCGGCAGCAGGCGCGTGATGGAACTGAGTCTGCACATTTGCGTAGAGCCATGCGTAGAGGCAACTGCCGAACAAGTTTCCGAGAAAGACCCAGAGGAGGTTTGTCAGCGCGCGGATAAAACTTATATGTCCTGCAAGAAAAGCTGCCGGAAGCATGGCGAAGCTGCCTGTAACCAGCTCGAGCCCGAGCACAACGATCATGGCGAAGCCCACGGGGAAGAGAATGGCTCCGATGATTGGAGGCAGAGTCTGAGCCGTGCTGGTGAAGGCCACGGTTGTGGCAAAGCCGAGCAGCGCTCCGGAGAGAAAGCCGCGCAGCAGCAATTGTCCGATGGGCAATTGCGATTTGGTGACAGCGGTAGCCAGGAAGGTCTCGGCGACCTCGGCGGGCTTGATGTAGTCCATATGATTCCTCTCGTCCTGATGTGAAGACACGCCAACGCTCATGCGTGACAAACGCGAGCGGGGCGGGAATTTACGGGTTGCTCAGCGGAGAGCGGGAAGGAACAGCGGGCACAGCGTGGTGCCCTCGGGAGCTGTTGCTTTCAGAGAGCAATAACACATGCTCTGAGGGAATTCAAGAAATATTCACAGAACCATGTGTTTCGTGCCAGGTCATTGCCATCGTAGAGAAGAAACTGCAGGTCCCTCGACTTCACCTTCGGCTCCGCTCGGGATGACAAATAAAAATGATCTCACCCAGCAACAGAATCCACCACCGGAACGGAGTAGGCTGTGTAGTAGCGGGTACCGGTCTTCATGAGGTTTTTAATAGCTTCTACGCTCTGAATGCCGCCTCTTGCCCCGGATGCCATGCAATTCAGAGCCGCTGCTGCGCAGGCGAAATCGAGCTGCCGTTCGAGCGGCCAGTTCTGAAGCAAGCCATAGATGAATCCGGCATGGAAGATGTCGCCGGCGCCGGTGGTATCGACGACGGACACGCAGTAAGCGGGAGTGTGATAGAACTGCTTTCCGTCCCATGCGATAACTCCGTCAGGCCCGAGGGTCGCCGCCGTAAGGCGGCATTTATAGCGGCGTTGTATGCGTCGCAGAGCTTTTTCGAGATCGACTTCGCCGGTGAGGCGGCAGGGGAAATCACGGCTTACGATGGCGTAGTCAACATTTTCAAGCAGCTCTTCTACTCCGGGATAGAGTTCATCGAGATCAGCGATTACAGGGATGCCTGCGCTGCGCGCCCAGCGGGCAGAGAGCGTGGCTGCAGCGGTGTCATGGCCGTCGACGAGAAGCGAGCGCGCATGGATCACCCATTCGCGATTGAGGTCGCCCGGCTGCAGCACGAGCCGCTCGTCTTTGCGGCAGAGCACGGTGCGCTCGCCTGCGCCATCAACCAGAATCAGAGACTGCGGGCTTGCGCCGCCGGCGACTGTGATGAGCTGCGCTTCAACTCCGGCTTCGGCAAAGGCCTGGCGGTGAAGATCGGCTGCGCTGTCGTCGCCAAGCTTGCCGACGTAGCGTGTCTGCAGGCCCCAACGGGCGCAGGCCACGGAAGCAGTGGCCACCTGGCCGCCGGGGAGCACGGTAGCGGTCTGGTATTCGACTTTGGAGCCGAGGGCGGGATAAATCGCAAGCGGAATGAGGGTATCGGTGGCGTTCAGCCCAACGCCTACCAGGTCAACTTTCGGCATTTTTGCCATATTTTCACTGTAAATGATTGAAGAGGCGAGCGATTGGGCTGTTCTGTTTCTGAATTTGCTGGATGGCCTCAAAACTACTTGTTCCAGACGAAGAGGCGAAGTATGCTCATACATAAGCGCAGCAAGGTGGTCAGTCCGAAGATCGAGATTCTCTCTGGCTTGCTGTCCGGCACCTCGATAGTGCCAACCTATTGCCTCATTGCAGTTCAGCGCTTGTGAACTGCTTCCATTCTGCTCCATGACGAGCTCAGTAAGGTTTTCTGCTGCAAGGCAGAAACATGCATGTTCGTCTGGAGGAATTTGAATGGCAACACCCCTCGATGTTGTTCCCCAAGAGATACAGGAGACCTTCAACCTTGAGCAGAAGGAGTATCTGGAAGGCTTTCTGCTGGCTGCCGCGAGGCGCGGCGAGGCATTCTTTGATAGCCGGATCACGGCTGATACTGCATCGGGCGCTGTAAACCTGACGGAGAGTTATTTCGGCACGCCGGTAGAAGATCTGTGCAAGGAAGAGCGCTGGAAGTACGAGGAAAATCCGCTGGACATTTGGGAGAAGATGCTTGCCCATGCCAGCGAGAACCGTTTTCCGGAAGGCGGTGACGTATTTCGCTTCAAGTTTCACGGGCTTTTCTACGTCGCGCCGGCGCAGGATTCATTCATGCTGCGGCTGCGCACGCCGGGCGCCATTCTGACCGCGCACCAGATGCGCGGCCTGGCGGAGATGGCGGAGGATTGGGGCGCGGGCGAGGCGCACATTACGACGCGCGCGAATATCCAGATTCGAGAGTTTCAGCCCAAAGACATTGTGCGCGTGCTGATGAAGGTGCAAAGCCTGGGCATGAGCTCACGCGGAAGCGGCGCGGACAACATCCGCAACATCACGGCTACGCCGACAAGCGGCATCGATCCGTATGAGCTGTTTGACGTGGCTCCGCTGGCGCAGGCACTGAATTTCTACATTCTTAACTCGCGTGATCTTTATGGCCTGCCGCGGAAATTCAATGTGGCTTTTGACAGCGGCGGCGCAATCAGCGTGGTTGCCGATACGAATGACATCGCTTTTATTGCTACTCGCGTACCTGCTGGACGCAGCGTGCCGGAAGGCGTTTATTTTCGCGTGCAGCTTTGCGGGATCACCGGGCACCGCCAGTTCGCCAGTGATTGTGGATTGTTGCTGACGCCGGACCAGACGGTCGCAGTGGCGGCGGCGATGATTCGCGTCTTTCACGAGAACGGTGATCGCACAGACAGGAAAAAAGCGCGCCTCAAATATCTTATTGATCGCTGGGGTGTGGAGAAGTTCATCGAGGAGACTGAAAAGCGACTGGCGTTTCCATTGCTGCGCTTTCCTCTGGATGAATGCGAGCCGCGCCGTGTTGTGGATCAGCATGGGCATCTCGGTGTTCATCGGCAGCGGCAGGATGGATTGTTTTATATCGGGGTCGCTGTGCCGGTGGGCAGGTTGAGCGCGGCGCAGATGCGTGGTGTTGCTGCGGTTGCGGATGAGTTTGGCTCCGGCGAGATTCGGTTGACCGTGTGGCAGAACCTTATTCTGCCGAACATTCCTGTCGATGAGCTGGAAGCTGCGCGGCAGGCGCTTGCGCTCGTCGGGCTGAAGGATTCCGCCAGCACCTTTGCAGCTGGCGCTGTGGCCTGCACTGGGAATAAGGGCTGCCGCTACGCGGCCACAGATACCAAGCGGCACGCGCTGGAATTGGCGCAGCATCTGGATGAGCGCTTCAGGATTGAGCAGCCGTTGAATCTGCACGTGACCGGATGCCCGCATTCGTGTGCGCAGCACTACATCGGAGACATCGGCCTGCTGGGCGCAAAGGTGGGTGGAGAAGAAGGCTATCAGGTGATGATTGGCGGCGGCAGCGATGATCGCCAGGGGCTTGCGCGCGAGCTGATTCCTGCGATCCGCTTTGCTGATCTGCCGCCGGTTATGGAGAGACTGTTCAGCGCTTATATGGAGAAGCGTTATACAGATGAGTCCTTTCTGGCGTACACGCGCAGACACAGCATGGAAGAGTTGAGATCGCAGATTTCGATGGAGGAGCAGAAGTGAACATGCAGGCAACGCTGGTACCCCACATTCCGGAAGACGCGCCTTTTACGCCCGCGCAGCGCGCCTGGCTGAATGGTTTTATTGCCGGCCTCTATTCGTATGCGCCTGCGCCTGGCGCCGAAGCGCAAAAGCCTCTGCGGGTTGCGGTGCTCTACGGGTCGCAGACGGGAACCGCGGAAGGCCTGGCACGCAAGCTGATGAAGGAATTGAAGGCGGCCGGGTTTGAGGTTGCGCTGAATTCACTGGAAGGGTATGTTCCGGCGACGCTTGCGGCGGAGGCGTACGCGCTGTTCATAGTCTCGACTTATGGCGAAGGTGAAGCACCTGACCCGGCGCAGGCGTTTTTCCAGCAGCTTTGCATTGAGCATTTTCCGCTGCTGGGGAATTTGAACTATGCGGTGCTGGCGCTGGGGGACAGTCACTACGAGCATTTCTGCCAGTTTGGCAAGGACCTTGACGCCAAGCTGCTGGGGCTGGGCGGAACGCCGATTCTGGACCGCGTGGAATGCGACGTGGACGTGGACGCTCCTTTCGCCCAATGGAAGAACAACGTCGCCGCGAAATTACGTGAAGTTGCGCAGCAGAATTTGCCGGAAGCTCCTGCTGCGGTTGTTGCTGAGCCGATCCAGGCTGCTCCTGTGGCCCCGCCGGCACATACGCGTGAGAATCCTTATTTTGCAGCGTTGGCGGAAAAGCGGCCACTCACGCATCCTTCATCGAGCAAGCTGACGGTCCACCTGGATTTTGATATTGCGGACTCGGCGATTCGCTATGAAGCGGGAGATGCGTGCGGCATTGTTCCGGAAAACAGTCCCGATCTGGTGGATGCGGCGCTGAATCTGCTGCCTTTCACCGGGGAGGAAATGGTGGATGTGCCGAAGGCCGGCAGTGTTTCTCTACGCGAAGCATTGCTGAAGCATTTTGCCATTACTCGCGTTACGCGCAACATGGTGACGCAATACGCAGATCTGGCGCGGTGCAAGAAGCTGGGGGCGCTGCTTGCGCCGGAACAGCAGGCGGAGCTGGAAGCTTTTCTTTATGGACGCGATCTCATTGATTTGCTGAAGGAATGTCCGGGTGCGATTCAGACGCCGGAGAGCCTGGTGAAGATGCTGCCGCGCCTTATGCCGCGTTTGTATTCCATCTCATCGAGTCCTGCGGCGCATCCGGGGCGGGTCCATACGACGGTTTCGATTGTGCGCTACCACTGTTATGAGCGTGATCGTGGGGGAGTCTGTTCGACGCAGCTTTCAGATCGCATTGAGGTGGGAGACCGCCTGCCTGTATATATTCAGCCGAATAAGAAGTTTCGGTTGCCGGATGATCCGGATACCCCGGTCATTATGATTGGGCCGGGCACAGGGATTGCGCCGTTTCGCGCTTTTCTGCATGAGCGCAGAGTGAGAGGGGCAAGGGGCCGCAACTGGCTCTTTTTTGGAGAGCGCAGCGCATCCACTGATTTTCTTTATCGCGAAGAACTGGAAGGTATGGTAGCGGACGGACACCTGACGAAACTGGACACTGCTTTTTCGCGCGATCAGGAAAAGAAGATTTACGTGCAGGACCTGATGCACAAAAATGCGCAGCAGTTCTGGGCTTGGCTCGAGGACGGCGCCTCTATCTACGTTTGCGGCGACGCATCGCGGATGGCAAAAGATGTGGATCGCACGCTGCATCGCATTGCGCAGGAGCAGGGCGGCATGTCTGAAGAGGAATCCAAGAACTATATTCACGCGCTTAAGGACGAACACCGATATCATCGCGACGTATATTAGTTGTTTATAGACAATCGTTTGTTTCCAGCAGAATAACTTGACATCTGTTCTGTCATTTTGGCCCAATAGGGTCGTCAATACTTTATCGGGAACAAACGTGATCAGAAAAATCGCTCTTTTCTGTGCAATTCTGCCTTGTTTTGCGCTTCCTCTCTGTGGGGCATCTTATTACCCTGTTCGGCTCGAAGACAGGCGCGCCGTCTATCTCACGAAAGACAATTTTCCGGTAAGGGCAGATGGATCGGCTGACGACAGCGTGGCCATTCAGGCTGCTATCGATAAAGCTGAAGCTGCGCACGGCGAAGGCATCGTGTTTATCCCTGAGGGCCGTTATCGCATCACGCGCACGATCTATGTCTGGCCCGGGGTGCGCATAATTGGATATGGCGCGAACCGTCCTGTCTTTGTGCTTGCTGATAACACTCCCGGTTATCAGCAAGGCATTGGCTATATGTTTTTCTTTACTGGCGGACGGGCCGCCAGCGGCCGCTTCCGGGAGCGCCAGCAGAACGGCCCTCGCCCGATCGTGGAAGGAACTGTGCCGCCGAGCAATAACGTGATCGACGCGAATCCGGGCACGTTCTACTCGGCGATGAGCAATGTTGATTTTGAAATGGGGAGCGGCAACCCTGCGGCTATTGGAATTCGCTTCCACGTGGCGCAACACTGCTATCTGGCGCACATGGATTTTCACATCGGCTCGGGGCAGGCAGCGCTTAAAGATATAGGAAACGAGGCTGAAGACCTGCATTTTTACGGCGGCGATTACGGCATCATTACCCAGAAGCCTTCACCGGGATGGCAGTTCACCCTGATTGATTCAACTTTTGAAGGTCAGCGCAAGGCCGCGATTCGCGAGCACGAAGCAGGGCTGACGCTGATTCACGACTCATTCCGCAGTGTGCCGAAAGCGATTTCTATCGATCCGGATTACGCCGAGGAACTGTGGGCGAAGGATGTGCGATTTGAGAACATCAGCGGGCCGGCCATCACGATCAGCAATGTCAACAATCCACGGACCGAGATCAATCTTGAAAATGTGGCTTGTACTCATGTTCCGGTTTTTGCTCTGCTGCGCGAAACCGAAAAGCAGATCGCAGGTACTGGTGAGAGCTACGTTGTTAAGGCATTCTCACACGGTCTGGCGATGAGCACCCCAGGCGAAGAGGGCGAGATTCAGACGAAGCTTGATGCGGAAGCAGTGAAAGAGCTGCCACAGTTCGGCGCGAATGTTATTCGCTCTTTGCCGCCTGCGAACACTTGGGTGAACCTGCAATCGCTGGGCGCGAAGGGCGATGGCGTGACGGACGATACTGCTGCGGTGCAGAAGGCGATTGCAGAGCATCCGATAATTTATGTTCCGATGGGGCGGTACATCGTCAGCGATACGGTCAGGCTTCGTCCGGATACGGTGCTTATTGGATTGCATCCCAGCATGACGCAATTTGATCTGCCGGATGGAACTCCGGCGTTTCAAGGGCCGGGTGAGCCCAAGCCTCTGCTGGAGGCTCCGCAGGGCGGCCACAATATCGTGACGGGAATTGGTCTCTATACCAACGGCATCAACAGCCGCGCTGTCGGCGCGATGTGGATGGCGAGCGCGGATTCATTGATGGATGACGTGCGCTTTCTCGGCGGCCACGGAACGAACGCCGCCGATGGCACGCGCATGAATCCATATAACAATACGCACACGGCTGATCCGGACATTCATCGCCGATGGGACTCGCAATATCCGAGCTTGTGGATTACGAATGGCGGCGGCGGAACATTTGCCAACATCTGGACGCCGAGCACATTTGCGCAAGCCGGACTCTATATCTCTAATACGACTACGCCGGGGCGCGTGTATGAGCTTTCAAGCGAGCACCATGTTCGCAATGAAGTGAAGCTCGATGGTGTAGAGAACTGGGAGCTGGATGCAATCCAGACCGAGGAAGAGCGTGGCGAAAGCGGCTTTGCGTTGCCGCTCGAAATATCCCGCTCGAAGAACATTACCATCGCCAACTATCACGGATATCGCGTGGTCAGCAGCTATCAGCCATTTCCCTATGCGATCAAGCTGTCCGAGTCGCACGATATTCGCTTTCGCAATGTGCATGTGGACAGCGACAGCAAGGCGGCATTTGATAATTCAGTTTTTGATGCGACCCATCATGCCGAGGTACGTGCGTATGAGTTCGCATCGCTGGATGTGCCTGAGAAGTATCCTGTCCAGGCAGAGCACCGGTTTCCACCCACATTGGCGCAGGGAGCGCAGCTGGAGCGGCTGGCAACCGGATTCTTCAATATTTCAGGAGCCGCGATTGATCCGGCAGGGCAGCTTTATTTTGTTGACGCGCACTGGCAGCGAATTTACCGATGGTCGCCTGAAAGCAGAGAAGCGGTTGTAGTACGTGATAGTCCGCTCGACCCTGTGAACCTCGCCTTCGATAAAGCTGGAAATCTGATGGTTGTCTCCTATGGAGGCAAAGGGACGGTGTATTCGTTCCGGCCCGGCTCGCCGATGGATCAGATTACGTTGTTAAAGCCGGAAGCTGCTGCGGACCGTCAGGGTATGGCTCCGGTGCTGCCGGTGGATGTCTGGAGCGCACGCAGTATTCCCGGCGACAGGCCGTATCAATATGTTTCGCCGGATCGCTCGCTGTTTATTCCGGCGGGCGAGGACTTTGTGCAGGGAGAGCTTTATTACGGCACGAAGATGGCGCACATCCTGCGTGCATTCAGTCTGACGAAAGCGGAGCCGGGACGGCCATTCTATGTGAGCGACGAATCGGATGAAAAGACATACAAGGGAAATGTAACTCCCAAAGGCACAATTACCAAGCTGCAGCTTTTTGCGGAACGAGGCGGAGAGGGCGCTGCGCAGGACAGGGATGGGAATGTCTATCTTGTCGCGGGACAGGTGTACGTCTACGGTCCGAAAGGCGACTTGCTGGGCCAGATTGATGTACCGGAGCGTCCTACAGGAGTGATATTCGGCGGGCGGGAGCGCGATATTCTCTATATTCTGACGCGCGGCTCCCTGTATGCTGTGAAAGCCAAAGTTCCTGGGTTGGGGGAGAAATAGGATTGAAGAGCGTTGTGTTTTGACGCGTTTTCAGGTTGTTACGACACCATGGGCAAAAAGAAAATCGGCACTGACTCTGCGGAACCGGTCACTCTCAAGGTCCTAGCGGCGCATTTGAAGCTTGATCCGGCCACGGTTTCTGTCGTGCTGAACAACGTGCCGGGCCGCTCGATCCCGGAAGCTACGCGTGAGCGCATCCGCGCCGCGGCACGCAAATTCAACTACCATCCCAGCTTTGTAGCGCGCTCGCTGCGCAACCGGCGCACCATGACTATCGGCATTCTGGTGCCCGTGCTTGCGGACGGTTACCACACCGAAGTGATGAGTGGCATCGGAGACCACCTGCTGGAAGAGAACTACTTTTACTTTATTGCTCATCATCGGCATCGCCCTGATCTGATCGAGCAGTACCCGCGCATGCTGGTGAGCCGCGGGGCTGAAGGCATTATCGCTATCGATACCCATCTCGACCACAAGCTGGCCGTTCCGGCGGTTGCGGTGGCGGGACATCGCAAGATCAGCAGCGTGACCAATGTTGTGCTCGATCACACAACGGCAGCGGAGATGGCGCTGCGGCACCTTTACGACCTGGGCCATCGGGCAATTGCTTTCATGCGCGGGCAGCCCTACAGCTCCGATTCGGAGGTGCGGTGGCAGGGCATCGTAAAGGTGGCCCGCGAGCTTGGGCTGGCGATCCGTCCGGAGCTGACCATTCAACTCACGAAAGACCTGACGACGCCCGAGCTTGGATATCCCGTTGTCCAGCAGCTTCTGGCGCATCACCGGCGGTTTACCGCGATGGTCTGCTTCAATGACATGGCGGCTATTGGCGCCATCCGCGCGCTGCACGATGCGCAGCTTCGCGTGCCTGAAGATATTTCGATCATCGGTTTTGACGACGTTCCGCAGGCCGCTTTCCAGACGCCCAGCTTGACGACGATCCGGCAGCCGCTGCACGAAATGGGCAAGCTGGCTGCGCAGCTGTTGCTGCAGAGGTTGCGGTCTCCGGATGATATTCCGCCTGAGGTCGCAGTCAAGCCCAGACTGATCGTCCGCGAGACAACTGCGCCGCCGCGGGAAGCAGTTGTTAAGACTTCAGGACGGACCAAACGGGAAACGATTCAGATCTAAGAGTCTTCTTTCGCCCTGCTATTTACTAGAAGGGCTTTTGTGTTCCGTTTCTACCAACCCAGCGTAGTTATGGAGTCGGGCGGGAGGAAAATGCTCAGGGACTGATCGCGCAAGGCCACCTGCACTGTTTCTTCACGGCCTTTGTTAGTGAGGACCAGGACATGGCTGCCGTTGGGGTTCTGGACGGCTACATGGTCGATCTTTTCCAGGTCTCCTGAGGATGCGATGACGCAAGCACCGCGCTGGATGGTCCTTGCATAGTGGGCGAAGGCCCAGTATTGGCCGCTGCGCGTGAGCTCGTGTGTCTTTGAATTGATGGTGATGACGCCGCCGCAGGAAAACGGGCCGATATTGGGCTTGCCGTTTTCATCGAGGACCAAATTCCAGCTGACGATGCAGCGGGCCCAGTTGCGTAGGATTCCGGTGAAGGTGCTGGACCAGTTGGCCCAGTCGGTGCCATAGTCGGGCGCGCTGATGTCCGGGCCGCCTTCGGTCCAGTAGGTGTTCTTTGCCGGAAACATGTCGTGGACGCGAGTCATGGCGGATGGTGGCCCGTAATAGCCGTGCCATGCAACTCCGTCGACGTATTTGTAGACATCGGGATCGCTGAGCTCATCGACGGCGCGGCCCCAGAGGTTGTAGTTGTGATCGAGGATCCAGATTTTTGTGTTGAGGCCGGCTTTCTGGAGGGCCGGGCCGAGATAGCTTTTCACGAAATCGATCTCGTATTCCTGTCCCCAGAGCGCCTGGGGCATGCGGCCGTCCTGGTCCGTATCGACTTCGTTCTGAACCGTGACCGCCTGAATTTTTATACCGCTGGCCGCATAGTCCTGCAGGAACTTCACAAAGTACTGCGCGTACGCGTCGAAATAGTGCTTGCGCATGGAGCCGCCGAGCAGCGAGTTGCCGGCCTTCATCCAGCCGGGCGGGCTCCAGGGTGAGGAGAAGTAAAACAAGTCGGGATTGGCCTGCTGCGCCTCTTTGAGCAGCGGCAGGATGTATTTGCGGTCGTGATCGATGCTGAAGTGCGTAAGGTTGGGATCGGGCGTCGGGCTGTCGTCGTAGCTGTAGGCGTTGAGGGAGTAGTCGCTCGCGCCGATGGTGGTACGAGCGACCGAGAGGCATAAACCATCGGGGCCGAAGCATTCGTCGAGCAGAGACTTGCGCGTGCCGGCGTCGAGTTGCTCGAGGAGATAGCAGGAGGAATCGGTAAGCGCCGCGCCGAAGCCGAGTACCTGCTGGTATTGCTCATCCGGGTTGAGGCGGATGCTCATCGCGGTAAGGGGTTTGCCGGCTTCCCATGTCGGCGCGTTGATCGAGACGTATCGCTGATCGCCGGCGGTGCGCCACGCCCGGATTGGGCCGCGCTTAGAGTCGGCCCATGAAGCCAGCGGGGTGGATGCGGCGCAGGTGGCGGCTATAGCGGCCATCTTCAGGAAGGTGCGGCGGTCGGTATCGCTATATCTCATCAATAAGTTACTTTCTGCCAGCTACTGGATTTGATAGCGCGATCTGGCCAAATAAAAAGCAAATCATTCGCTACTCTCAGGATGACCGCCCGGGAAATCGGACTGTCAAGGCAAAGGTTTGTCTTGAAGCTATATGAAAAGAATTCGCTTGACAACTGTATCTGTGAATTGTTTTCATCGTCAACGCTCCCTCATAAATAGGGCGTTTTGCGTCTTAAACAATCGGTTGTCTTTTTTCTTAACGAGAGGGGCAGCTGGCAGTTTCTTATATGCGGCAAGCACATTCCGGCGCGAAAATAGGCATGGATAATCTGCACTCCTGCTTCGGCGCGGCGGAAAGCCCAAAACGGGGCCGCATGAACTAGATGGGTTCAACACAGACGGGCCGCGACAGCAGTATGGGCCGCGGCATAAGCAGATGGATTTCCTTCAGGAGGCAAGTATGTCGAAATTGATTCGCGGCGGCCTTGTTGTTGCTCTGGCATTGTCAGGGTTTACAGGGTTTGCGCAGAACACGAATTCAGGCGATATCCGCGGCACGGTCACCGATGCAACCGGCGCTGTCATTCCCGGCACTACAGTCAAAGTAGAAGATGTGGACAAGGGCGTGGTCCGCACCTACCAGACGGACGAGGCAGGGCTGTTCGATACGGGACCCATCGTTCCGGACCACTATCTCATTACCTTTACAAAAGATGGTTTCCAGACTTATGTCCGCGGACCGATTACGCTGCAGGTGGGCATTCAGACGGTCAACGCTCAGTTGACAGTTGGAGCAGCGACGCAGGAAGTGGTGGTAAAGACGGACGTGCCTTTGCTGGATACTGAGTCCGGATCGCAGACATCCACGCTTACATCGAAGACAATGGCTGAACTGCCTCAAGTTGGCGCGGATTGGCAGAACTTTGTGATTCTGCTGCCGGGTACTGCCGGCACTCCGCAGAATGCGTCAAACGCGCTGAATCCCGGACAAGTGTCATCGATGAATGGCAACCTGCCCTACAGCTCTGTTCTGGCGGATGGCGCGACGACCACGCTGCCGATGAGCCAGAACTCTGATGTCAACGTGTTCGAGACGGTATCTGAAGTGAAGATCAGCAATTCGGCTTTTTCAGCACAGTATGGAATTGGCGGCATCATCTTCAACCAGATTAGTAAAGGCGGCTCGAACCAGTGGCACGGCGTAGGCTATGAATACTTTCAGAATGACGCGCTGAATGCTGCAGACTATGCGTTTGGCCAGAAGTCGAAGCCTGCGTTTCTTCGCTATAACAACTTTGGCGGCTCGGTAAGCGGGCCGATTCTAAGGAACAAGCTCTTCTTTTATTTCAATTACGACAAGATTATCCAGCATGGCGGCGCATCGAACGGCTTCATTACTGTGCCAACGGATGCGATGAAGAGCGGGGACTTCACCGGACAGCCGACCATTTACGATCCGACAACGCAGACGGTCGATGCAAATGGGGTAGTGCACCGCCTGTCTTTTGATGAAGAGTACCATCAAGGCAACAAAATTCCTGCAAATCTTATCGATCCCGTAGCTAATGCCATTCAGGCATATTTCCCGGCGGCGAATACATCAGGCACACTGACCAACGGGCAGGTCACGAATAATTATTTTTACAACACACCAAGCAGCAATCCGTTTACGAAGTATTTCGGGCGTCTTGACTACGACATCACGGGAAATAATCGACTGACAATTTCCGAAACAAACAGCGATAATCCTGCGACATATCTGAACGAGGGAATTTGTCCGATTAACTGCCAGCATGGCGACGTAAGCCGTGACAATGCGCAGGTCTCAGATGTGTGGACTATTAGTCCGAACTTTATTAACGAAGCCCGCATGGGCTTTACCGATCAGCTGAACTTCTTTACTCCCTTTTCCATCAATCAGGGATTTCCAGCCAAGCTGGGGTGGAAATTTGCGAAGGCGGATGTTTTCCCCGACGTAACGATCAGCGGAGCCTGCTGCTATCATCTTCAGCCGGCATCGAATGCGGTATATAAGGAGTTTGTCTTTGACCCGTCTGATGTTGTGACTTTGATCAAGGGACGCCATGTTCTGCACTTTGGTGGAGAGTTCCTGATCAACCGCGCTGATTCAACAGCGTGGGGCAATATCAATGCAGGCAGCATGACATATAACGGCGTTTATACTGCCTCAACTCAGGGAGATAGTTCAAATTCAGGTGTTCCGTATGCCGACTTCCTGCTCGGATATACCCAATCATGGAGCGCACAGGTCAGACCGGAATGGGGTGGAAGGCTGAAAAGCCCCCAGCTTTTCATTCAGGATGACTTTAAGTTAAAGCCGAACTTTACATTGAACGTGGGGTTACGGTTCCAGGGTATGACAGGCTGGCACGAGGTTAAGGGTAACATGCGTGCCTTTGATCCCCGGGTCATAAATCCTGCCACGAATACACCCGGCGCGATGTGGTATGGTGTGACGCATGCGAACGGGCGCGACAGCCTGCAAGCTCCGGTCTGGAGTACATTCCTGCCGCGCGTAGGCTTTGCCTGGCAGGTCCACCCGGATACTGTAATTCGTGGCGGTTTCGGCCTTTATGCCTATACGTGGAGCGTCGATACCTATGGTGGTGGAATGGGAGATGCCTTCGGTGCGAACGGCAATCTGTCCGACACAACAAATGGTGTTCGCCCGGTAGTCCTGCTGGGCAGTGATGGAACTACTGCTTATCAGCCTAGTGGGCTGAGTGTGAATTCGGCATATCTTGCGTCTCCAACTACGCCGGATGCGCTCAACGGACAAGGCGTGACCTATAACCAGTACCATACTCCTGTGCCGAAGATTTATCAGTGGAACTTTGGCATCCAGCGTGAGCTCAGCACAAACATGATGTTTGAAGTCGCATATGTTGGCAGCCATGGTTACGACCTGAATTTCCCTGTAGATATCAACCAGGTTCCGGAATCAAAGCTGGCTCCGAACGATGCAGCGGATCAACCATATCCTGTCTTTGGACAAATCAACGGCAGCACGAACAAAACCTACTCGAATTACAATGCGCTGCAGGCGTCTGTCCAGAGGCGGTTCACCTCCGGACTGGAGTTTAACTTTAACTACACATGGTCACACTTCCTTGATGTGATCGACTCCTCGGGATGGGGAAGCCGCGGCGGCTGGCAGAATTACCAGAATGCGTATGTACCTTCCGCCAATTACGGAGCATCGAACTTTGATATTCGCAACATGTTTAAAGGCTCGGTGGTCTATGATCTTCCGGTTGGCAAGGGAAGGCCGTTCCTGAACAACAGCAGGCTGCTGGATGAAATCATCGGAGGATGGAGGACTTCGGCAACAATCCAGTTACAAGGCGGCAATCCGTTCCCCATCACAACCGGCGGCAACAATAATTCCTACAATCTTTCCGGCGATTACACGCAGTTTCCAAATGTTGTCGGGAATCCGTTGAGCGTGCCAGGCGGACGGAGTCTGAGCGCGTGGTACAACATGGCGGCGTACGCTCAACCTGCTCCAGGAACTTACGGGAACTATCGCAGGAACAGCTTGTACGGACCTGGTCTGAAGAACGTCAACTTCTCGCTCGGTAAGACCTTCCCCATCTGGGAGAGGGTAAATTTTGAGGTCCGTGCGGATGCGACGAACGTATTCAACCATCCCAGCTTCGGGCAGCCGAATGGAGTGTTTGGGCCTGGGCAAACAGCATCTATCACAAGCGTTACTGTTGGAGGACGCGCAATGCAGCTCTACGGACGAATATCGTTTTAACCTCCTTGTTCCACTTCATAAGGACGGCGTGCACCCGCCGTCCTTTCTTATTTCAGCTGCAATATCCCCGGTATGATGTGGTTGCTATGTCCTCCAAGGCTGTATTGTTTTTATTGCTGCTTCTACCCCCAGCTGCTCTTCCGTCCTTTACTCAGTCCACGCCAAGCAAGCGGGAGCAGATCCAGCAACACACGCAGCTTGCGCAGCA
This sequence comes from Alloacidobacterium sp., assembly GCA_035293545.1. Classification (GTDB taxonomy): domain Bacteria; phylum Acidobacteriota; class Terriglobia; order Terriglobales; family Acidobacteriaceae; genus Alloacidobacterium. The sequence goes on from DATGMQ010000007.1 coordinate 27,177, forward strand.
GTATCTCAGGCAGCAGCGGCCTGATTTGGCCATTCCGGAATTGCAGGCTCTGGTTGCGCTTGAGCCTGAGAACACGGACGC
>DATGMQ010000008.1:0-30849 GCA_035293545.1 Alloacidobacterium sp.
CTTCTCCGGCACCAATGCCTCGATCGACACCAGCTCAAGTTCATGCTGCTGCGCTTCCGCCTTCTTCAGCATGCTTTCAAAATACGAAAGGCTCCCGTGGAAAACGAGAGCCTTTCTGGATACCTTTGTCAGCAATCTGAATCCCCAGCCTCGCTGGGGATTTTTGCTTGCAGTTCAGAATGGATGACGCGTATGGCCTTCATAGTTTTCGCTAACCGGGATTGCGTCGATTACGCCGTCACCTTTGTCCAGACCCCGCCTGCGGCATGGCTTTTGAGCATTGCTTCAATCAGGCATGCAGACCGGCATCCATCGTGGAAGGTGGGCAGAAGCGCTGGTTTATTTTCCATTGTGGCCCCATCGCGGATCCATTGATAAGCATCGCGAATGAGATTAAAGAATGCGTCTGACCATGCTTCCTGATGACCGCCCGGAAGATGGACGTAGCGCCGCACCTCAGGCGAAACCAGGCCTGGATCTTTGGCCATGATGCAGTTTGGCCGGTCATGATGCCCGATCCACAATTCGTTCTGCTCTTCCTGCCGCCACTTCAGAGAAATCTTCCTGCCATTCACTTCCAGTTGCACGTCGTTTTTGTGTCCGGGCAAAACCTGTCCTACTGAGAAGCTTCCCCGCGTGCCGTTTTCAAAACGCAAAAGCACGCTGGCCAGGTCTTCCGCTCCTACCTGGACGGGCACACGATTGCCAGAGCTTTCTTTCGAGAACGCCTCCGCGGAAGCTCCTGAAGAGTAGCGAACAGGTATGACAGTCGTAAGATCGGCAAGAACAGAATCGATTTTCAGTCCAGAGACATGTTCTGCCAGATCGCACCAGTGCGAACCGATATCGCCGAGGGCCGAGCTGACGCCGCCCTTGGATGGATCTGACCGCCAGGAATACACATTCGGATCAGTCATCCAATCCTGTAGATAGAAGCCGTGCACGAACGACACATCGCCGGCTTCACCTTTGGCGATCATGAGTCGTGCCTGCTCAACCAGAGGATTCCCGCGATAGTTAAATGTGACGACATGCGCGACTTTGGCTGCAATGGCAGCGTCCAGCATCTTCTTTCCTTCTGCTGGATTGAGCGCCAGAGGCTTGTCGGAAATCACATGCTTGCCGGCCGCAAGCGCAGCCATAATTACGGGAAAATGCAAATGATTTGGGGTCGTGTTGTGGATGACCTGAACGTCAGGATCGGCGATCAGTGACTGAAAATCGCCATAGAAGCGATCTACCTTGTACTCACGCGCTTTTTTCTCTGCTGACTTCTCTGACGAACCTGCAATGGCGACCACATCCACATCACCCAGCCGCCTGACAGCATCAATGTGGTGCGCGCCGACAAATCCAGGGCCAACCAGACCCATCCCAATTTTTTTCATGAATCAATTCTCCTGAATTCCATGACTAAATATATCGTTCACAACTTTGCTGCATTGATTCTAAAGTTCGAACCCAAAATGCTCGTTATCTGGGAGTGCTTCTTCTGGGAAAACTTTTTTCGGAACTGATGGATTTCTGAAATCAAGGCAGAAAAAAGGGCAGCCTTCGTAGAAGGGTGCCCTGATTGAATTGCTATCTATTGTGGACTTACTGAGCGCCGGATGAACCCTTCGATTTGCCGGTCGTTACATTGTGACTCTGAGCGATCTGCTCAATCATCTGGAGATGCTGCGAGATCACTCCCGCGCCCTGTTGCGCTGCTTGCTTCAGATTTGGGTCCTGGGTTGTCTGTGCTTCGTCCTTAAACTCTCTCAGGTCCTGCTTGTGGTCTTTCACCATAGCTTTGATATAGGCTTCATCGAATTGCTGACCGGAGAGGCTTTCAAGTTTCGCCTGAAGCTCCTTGTCTTTCTTTGAGGGGCCTTTCGGCTCGCTGACGCCAAGTTGCTGCGCAATCGGCTTCATCTGGTTTCCGAGCTGCGTATGATCATCGACCATTTTCTGAGCAAATTGCTTCACATCATCGCTCTGCGATTTCTGTTGAGCCAGCTGCCCTAGCTGAACCTCGGCGTTACCGCCTTCAAGGGCCTTTCTTACGAACGCCCGATCGGCCATTGCTTGTTGGTCATTGATTCCGTTGGCTGCCCCTGCAGTACCCATTGTGGACGGTGGCGTTTGCTGCGGCATAGGTTGCTGCTGCTGTCCGGCGGTGCCGGGCTGCGTCTGCGCAATCGCCATCGCACTTGCCAGGAGAGCTGAGATGGAACAAAGCACGAACTTGCAGCATTTATGCTTTGAAATCATTTTGAATTCCTCCTTTCTTGCAAGAATCGAATGGTTTTAGCTAAAGCTGCGGTGTTTACTTTCAGCACCGGACTTATCCGCTATTAAGTTAAATGCGGGTAAAGTGGCAGCAGTTGCTTCCCTCACAATGGACTCGAAACCATTCAAAATGCGGTTTTGGCGGGATTATTTGGGCGCTGCAAGCAGCTTTTTAGCAGAGAAATGTGCCTGAGAACGGGGAACTACAACTTGTTTTTCACGATTTATTACGATGAAAGCCCGCTAAAACGCGTCAATTGACTCTTATCAAAGCTTCTTTTTTAAAAATCTTGGACTCCGTTGGCCGATGGTATATCTTGTCCGACGAAAGAGAGAATCGGGAAATTACGGCACTGAAATCCAGTGTGAACCAGAATTCAAGAATGATATTTGCGTTTTTCACCCGGATTTGAGCATAATTTCGTCCTCAGAATTCCGGATGAATGGAAGCGCTGTATAAGCGGTGCCGATTTCCAAAGATTCTGAAGGGGTGTTCGGTCATGGGGGCTCCTTTCCGGTGGTTTGCTGTTTTCGCAACAGGTTTTCTGTGCGTGTGCTCTGGTTCGATGGCTCGGGCAGGCCATCCACTGCACGCAGGCTCATCATTTTTCTTAGACGCAGCGCTTGACGGAACGCCACCACCCACGCCGGTGAATACCGTCGTTATTCCGGGGCCGTTGCGCTCCTTCCTGCGGATGGCCGGCATCAGCCAGAAAATCTCTCCCGAAGATGTGTTGCCGCTGCTGGCGCGCAACAGTTATCTCCAGGGCTATGAGAGTGGCAGGGAAACAGAGTTCCTGCTTCTTCTTGATCGCTATATACGGCAGGCAAGGGAACTGCAGGCGTTGGCGCCGGGTGGCACCATTCGCGTCACCAACTGCGAAGAGGCCATTTCGCTGATCCAGGTCCTCGGATACCGTCTGCGCCAGAATTGCGGTGAGAAAAGCGTCTACCTGATGACTGCAAATCCGGAGCGGGCTTTTCTTACCATTGACTCCGGTTTCCCGCTGACCACGTTAGAGGAATCACTTCAAAGAGGCACTCCCTTCACGTATGCATTCCCAAGCACGCAAGTCCCTGCGATGTTCAGTGAAAGCGAGTGGGTAGGGCTGAGCCTGGCCCGGAAAAGAAGCGGCGGCAGCCTGATTGACGTTCTCGTGCATGATCCGGCAGTGGCCCGCCTGTATTGGGCGATGTCCAAAATTGATGTGGAAACAAGAGTTTCTCTGCAGCAGTCGCCGGGCTTAAAACGGCTACTGCCATACGCACCCGTGCTTGATTTTTACGGAAGCCAGCTCTGCATACGCTCCGGTCATGTCATGACGCCGGGCGGACCGAATGCCGAGCACGGCTGGAAAGACCTGGTTGGAGCCAGCCCTGATTCACCCGGAGATTTCGTCACGCATCTGCTTGCAAAAGACAATGGCTGGCTGGCCGTATACTTTGACGCGTTGGCGCGTGTTAGCCAGACACAACAGGCGCATCTCACCGAATCTCCGCGTCTGAAGCATCTCTACGACGCATTTCGGTCTCCGGATTTCGAAACCAGCCCAACCAGAAGCGTTTTCCGGAAAGCTCCCGATCTTCTGGTACTTTTCACCCGTGTCGATTGGGAACCGAACGGCGCGCCTCATGTTCCCGGCAATCTGGACGTCTGGAAAGAAATCCTGAACCAGAAGAGCGATTCCAAAATTGTTCACGAATGGGCGAAGCGCTCCCGCGGATGGAATCAACCGGAGCAGCTGCTCGAAGCGATGGTTTCTTTTTCAAGAATTGAAACCGATTCCGGCCCTCTGCAGATCTACCTCACGTTAAGCGAGATCGACAGCCAGCGGCCTCCGCAAATGCATCTGGCGGATGGAACGGTCCGCCTGTTGGCCTCTAAGTTTTCACAATTCAGCAGTTGGTATCTAATCTTTTCCGAGTTCCCGGATCTGAACGATACTTCCATCACACGTTTTGTAAATGTAGCTGATGCTATTGACGGCATCTCCAACCAGGCCCTGCGCGGAAACGTCCTGGGATCTTTTCAGGCAAATATCGGGATCTGGCAGATTCTTGCCCGACAAGGAGAAATTCCTCAGGCAGCCATGAACACCTCATGGCAGAAGATGGTCGATCCATTTGGCAAAATCAATTCTTCTGCTCAGTTGTTTGACGTGGCGCGCGGCTCTCTGGGGGAGATCCTCCTCGCTTCTACCGGAAGCGCAGACGGTTCTGAGGATGAACTTGTCGAACTGCTGGCCGGCCCTCCGCAAACAAGCCCGGACGGTCAGCGTATGCGCCGGCAACTTGCGGCAAGAATCCGAACGGTCATGGAGGACCAGCGGCTCGTTTCTCTGGATACGCTTTTCGCCCTGAGCGATGGCCTGAGCAAAATGGCGCAGGGAAAACCCGCCGGCCCACAATTGCTCTCTCTTGCCGGCGAGCTGCGGGAATTCGAGCTCCCTCGGCCCATCTTCACCAATACGGAAAAGATCAACTGGGCGCCTCCGGTCTACAGCGCTCGTCATGCGGAATTGCAGATCAAGACTGATCTGACGAAAGTCATTAAGTCTCCCGGCTCTCCTGCTCAACTCGAAACCGCACGCGGCCAGCTTGCGCCATTTTTACGAGACACGCTTGTGGGCCTGAACTATGCATATTACGAGCCGCCCGGCGCTCAGATTCTTCATACCAATCCGTTGTTTGTGCGCTCCCATGATTTCTCAGGCATGACCATCATGGGCGCTGAAAGACTCTGGCGCGCGCCTGAGCTGGTTGGAATCGGTACGCCCGCAGGCGGCGGTGCTTATTTGCTTGGATCACTGGCTGACCTGCCCTACGCGCTGGCTGAAACGGAAGAGGATTTCATTGCTCCGGAAAACGTTCAGGCCCTCATCTGGAAAGAGTCAGTGCCTGATCTCCTCGTCAGTTCAACCCTGCCGCGCTGGTGGGGAGTGAGCGAAAAGGAACTGCATGCGGTCGCGTTGTATCAGAAATCCGGAGAAGAAATACTGGAAGCGGCAGTAAAGGACCCGGCACTGCGGAATAAAGTGGAAAGCATTCTGTCTGATCGCATGTCCCCACTGCGGTTAGTGCCGACCGAAGATGCCCTGAAAAGCCAGACTGCGCTCGATGCCATACTTCCTCGCATGATGCCCGCCGATACCTTCTTTCTCGCTGCTGAATTCCGTCAGAAATTTCCCGGCGAGGCCGCCTCATTCGGGCCGGCAAATCAGCAACTGGATACTCTCTGCCGCCAGGACCCGGGCGAAGTGAATCTCGCGCGCATATCGAGGGATTTCGGAGTGCCGCATCCCACGCTGGCGCGGAACTATTCTCCCGAATTTCTCAATGTAAGACCATTTCCGGCCTTCGGCGGCTATTCCAGCCATTTATTTGGCGAATCCTGGGAATCCAGCAACCTGTACTGGGCCCGGCTTGCGGACGAGAAGGGTTATTCACCGGCTGCTCTGAATCTGCTGGCGCCTGTGCTGACTCGCCACATGACCGCCAAGATTTTTGCCACAGACCTGGAAGACTGGCCCGCCCTGCTGCGGGCGATGCATGAAACCGGAGATGATTTCCTGCAAGGGAAAATCACCATGCAGCCAGTCGCGAACACAAGCTCATTGCAGTAGAAGGGATGCGAGATGAAGATGCGTAATCAACGGTCCTCTGTCAGGAAGTGGGTTTTATTTTTCGTTCTCCTCCCCCTTGTTTTTCTCGCCGACGTGCGCTCCCCCAAGGCCCAGGAAGATCCTTCATCGCGCATTCTCGTAAATGTCGTGCTGGTGCAGTTGAACGTAGCCGTAACAGACGGCAAAGGAAACTACATCAGTGGGCTTCGTCCTGAAGATTTCGCCATCTCTGAAGATAAAATCCCTCAGACCATTGCCACTTTTGAGGAAGGGAATGAACCCGCTCTCGAACCCGTGACACGGGGCGCAGGACAGATACCGGAATCATCTACTCCCACGCAATCCGTGAAAACGCAGATCACACCGCGCGGCTCGCAATTTGCCGGAGCCAACGTTTTTATCCTTTTTGATACCAGTAACTACATGTACCGCGGATTCGTATTTGCGCAGGATGCTATCGCCGATTTCATCCGTTCTCTGGAAGGAGTCAGCAAGCTGGCCTTTTATTCCTACAGCCGTGATCTTTCGCGGGCCGCTCCCCTCACCGCGGATAGATCACAGGTTCTGCGCGGCGTGCGCAGCACAGTGGCCGGAGATGACGCCGCTCTTTACAACTGCCTGCTTCTGACAGTGAAAGATACGGCCCGGTTGCAGGGACGCAAAGTCATCGTTGTCTTCTCAAACGGTCCGGACAATGCCAGCACCGTGCCTCCTGAAGATGTGGCGGAACTGGCCCAATCCACCGGGACCATCATTTACATGATCAGTACCCAGCAGGCGCAGCAGGAGCCGGTTTCAACCGCTGTATTTGAACGCATGAGCAAAGCCACCGGAGGAAAAGCTTACTTCGCCAAGAGCTGGAAAGATGAAAAGCAGGCATTCGCTTCGATCCGCGATGACCTGGCCCATCTCTATTCGCTCAGCTACTACCCGCAGCCGAACCCGAATCGCGGTTGGCGTTCCATTACAGTCAAGCTCGTAGGAAAGAACCTGCAGAAGTATCATATCCGCACGCGCGATGGTTACCGTCTGCTGCAACAGGCGCAGCTCTCCGGCGGAGTAGCGGAGACTGGAGGAGGAGCGGGATCAGGATCAGCGCAGAAATAGAATTAAAGCCATCCTTTAGATCGCGCAATGCGGGCTGCCTCCACTCGGTTGGACGCGCCCAGCTTGCTGATTGCTTCGGATAGATAATTCCGCACCGTGCCTTCAGAAAGATGCAGTTCCTCTGCAATCTCAGTACTGGATTTACCTTCGCCTGCGCGCCATAGAATCTGCCGCTCACGCTCTGTGAGCGGATCAGGGTCGGCGCTCCACGCCTCGGCTGCAAGATCAGGATCAACCACCCGCAAGCCGTTGTGGACGCGCCGCACGGCATCCGCTAATTCTGCAGCAGGTCTGTCTTTGAGCAGGTATCCTTTCGCGCCCGCATCCAGCGCGCGCCGCAGATATCCAGGCCGCGCAAATGTGGTCAGGATCACAACGCGCGTCTTCGGATAACGGCTGTTTACTTCGCCTGCGAGCGTTAAGCCAGTCATCTCCGGCATTTCAATGTCAGTCACCAGAACATCAGGCGAATGTTTGCCTACTGCGGTCAACGCCTCGCGGCCATTTCGCGCACGCGCGCAAACCGCAATATCTGACTCGGTTTCAAGCAGCGCGGCGAGCGCCCCCAGAACCATAGCCTGATCTTCTGCAACAATGACCTGAATCTTTTTCATGCAGACCGGACCGGAATTTCAATGTGAATACGTGTGCCTTGCTTGCCATCAATGCTGAAACGACCTCCCAGGCCCTCAATGCGCTCGCGCATTCCGCGCAGACCGTTTCCTTCCTGGCGAATATTGCCGCGGCCATCATCCTCTACCGTAAGCGCGGTATGGCCATTCCGGCTCACAAACCGCATGCGGCACTGGCTCGCCTGAGCATGACGCACAATGTTCGTAACTGCTTCCCGCACGGCCAGAGCGAGCACCGTTTCTTCAGCCGGAGAGAGCGACGGCGGTTTCGATTCGCAGGTAAGCGTCACGCCCGCCGCATCGAGAGTGCGATGAGCGCGCTCAATTTCAGCCGCCAATCCCTCGGAGCGATATCCGCGGATTGCCTCCCGCACTTCGCTCAATGCCTTCCGCGAAACCTGTTCGACTTCGCTGATCTCCTGACGCGCTCTTTGCGGATCACGCTCAAAGAGGCGGCCCGCCAACTCCGATTTCAACACGATGACTGAGAGCGTATGCCCAAGAACATCGTGCAGATCGCGGGCAATTCGCTCACGCTCTGCGACCTTTGCCAGTTGCTCAATCTCCTCATGCGCAAGCTGCAGCTTCGCCCGTGAGCGGATTTTTTGCGATGTAAGCAGGTTCGTCGCACCCACAATGATGCAGAGGAATGCAGCGAATCCCCACGACCAGCCATTAATGTGCAGCAGGTATCCTTCGATAGCCACAGCGCCGCAAAGGGCTGCCAATGTGCCTACGACTACCGCGACGGAATCGCTGATAAACGGAATAAAAGCCGCGACATAGACGATCATGCCGCCGGAGGATGGATTGCTCGGCAGATAAGCGAGCCCCAGAACTCCCATCGCGGCCAGCAGCAGATAGCTTTGTCGTCTCGTCTTCGAGAAAACCAGCCCGGAATAAATGGCCAGAAACAGAGCATAAACGACTGCAAATTCAATCCAGTGCCGGGCATTGTTGCGCTCTATCGGCTCAATGAAAAAGAAGATCGAATAAACCAGCCAGATGTAATCGAAAAGATGGTTCCGTTCAGGCCAGCCTGGTTTTCGCGGCTTTCCGCTGCCGGGCACGAGTCGAACGCGAGTGGAAGCCCTCTCGCACATTCCGGACATGGACAGCATGTTTGAAGACTCGGATTTTTGTTCCTCGTTCACGCCTTTGCCTCACTGCGGGTGAAGACAAGCCATGCCAGCCCCAGCATCAGACAGGTAAATCCGGCCAGCGCCTCCCAATGAACGAGCGTAGCACTGGAGCGTGCATAACCGAAAACGTTCAACGCCAGTTGCGCGAAATGATAGGTAGGCAGAGCAGGAGCTATTTTCTGCAGCCATTGCGGAAGCACGTCGATTGGCATCCAGAGTCCGGAGCAGAACGACAGAGGCAGATAAATCAGATTAATGACTCCCGGCGCAGCGCTCGGTGACAGCAGCAGAGAAAGCAGCATGCCCAGGCTGGCGAAGGGGACCGATCCGATAACGATAATCAGCGTAAGATGCGCTGCCTGTAACGGCGTAATGTGTACGCCGCCGAGAGTCACTCCCAGCGTAACCAGAGATGCCACGATCAGGACGCCGAATCCCATGCAGGTGAGCACCTTCGCGCCTAAATAGGCCATTCGCGGCATGGGACTTGCCTGCTTCAGCTCCAGCCAGCCCTGCGCGCGTTCTGTCGCCACGCCTGCTCCCAGATTAAAGAGGGCTGCGGCCAGCATCCCGAAGCAGCTGTATCCGGCCACGAGATATTGCGCGAAGTTCATGCCCGGTCCGGCATGGCGGTTGGTCGCGCCAAAGAGCAGATAAAACATAACGGGAAAGCCCAGAGTTGCGAGCGAATACATGCGGTTCCGCATCGCCTTCACAAACTCGTAGCGGGTTTCTTTGGCGAAGAGGTTCAGATAATACGGCAGGCTCAGAGTGGCTGGTCGAATCACTGCGGTCGCCATGGTTATGCTCCTTCTTTCTGATTGCCTTCTGATTTTGTCAGCACAAGAAATGCGTCTTCCAGAGCCGCTGCCGAAATTTCCAGATCGCGCAATGTCAGGTCGCGCTGCAGCAGGATGCGGACCACAGACTCCGGATGCGTTGCTGTGATGACCAGAGCTTCACGGTCTTCGGACACGTCAGTAACGGTTGGCAGATTGCGGACAAACTCAATGCTCAACTGAGTAACGCAGCGTATGGTTCTCCCGGAAACGCGGTTCTTGATCTGCGCCGGAGTACCCTGCGCGACAATCGTGCCCTTATTCAGCACAATCACGCGGTTGGCCAGCGCATCGGCTTCTTCTAAATAATGTGTGGTCAGCAGAACGCTCTTACCGCGCGCGGAGAGCCCTCGAATCTGCTCCCACAGATTGCGTCGAGCTTCAATGTCCATCCCGACTGTGGGTTCATCAAGAAAGACCAGATCGGGATCACCGCAAAGCGCCAATCCAAAGAGTACGCGCTGCTTCTGCCCGCCGGAGAGCTTGCCGAAGAAGGTGTTCTCGATACCCTCCAGTCCCGCGATCCGGACCACTTCAGCCGCGCTCAGCGGTTTTGGGTAGTAGCTGCGGAAAAGATCGATATGTTCGCGCACGCGTAGATTTTCCGGCACGCGAGTGACCTGAAGCATGGCGCCGATACGCGTCCGCGCCGAAGACTCGCGTGGATCAGAACCCAGCACACGGACACTGCCCGAAGTCGGAGAGATAAGCCCCAGCAACAGCCGCACTGCTGTCGTTTTACCCGCGCCATTCGGCCCCAGAAGGGAGACAACCTCGCCACGCCCGATCTCGAATGACAACTGACTGAGCGCCGTGTTCGTCCCGTATTTCTTGGTAACGGAAAGCAGTTGGGCAATACTGCTGCCGCTGATCAGAAAAGGTTCAACTGGCGCGTCAATTCTGGCTGGCGTGAATTCGCTGATTGCAGGCATTCTGCCTCCTTGCAAAGACAGAATGCGATGGTTGGAAACAGAACGGCAGTGGAGTGTGTCATCAATCGAAGATGACAGTTGTCATACCAGCGGCGCGCCTGCCGAAACCCAGGACATCTCTACCAGGCCGGGAAGCCGGTCAATTTCCTGCAAAACCGCTGGATTTACCTTCGTATCTTTGTGAGCGGGCCAGCGGACACTGCATTCAAATTTCTCCCGATGCTCGTCTTTGCAATGCACAACCGACATGGAGCGTACATGGACTTTTCCTGCTTCGAGCAGAGCTCTCAGGCCGGTTTCAGTAATTTTGTTTTCGGCAATTGTTATTTTCAGCGTCGCCTGTTGGTGTTCTTCCAGCTTTGTCTCCGCCCAGTGCAGGGAAGACAGCACGAGAAAGCCGATAACGGCTGAAACTGAGCCCAGAATCACCTGTCCGCCGCCGAGGCAAAGCCCAACAACCGTGGCAAACCACATAGTTGCAGCAGTTGTGACCCCGATCACCATCGTATCTTTCCGCAGGATCGCTCCCGCGCCGATGAATCCCACGCCGGTAAGAATGCCGAGCGGCAGGCGCATCATGTCCATCACCGCATAGGAATCGTGCGGCTTACCGTTCGTGGAAAGCAGCAGATTCATCTGGATCATGGCGATCGACGCAGCCAACGTTACCAGGAGCGTGGTGCGCAAGCCGGCGGGATTCCCATGCTTGCTGCGGTTGAATCCAAGGAGGCCTCCCGCCAGCAATGTCAGCACGAGGCGTAACGCTATCGTTTGCCATGTAATCTCGACAGACATCGAACTCCTTTCGAACGCTCTGGTTCGATGAAGTTCATAAAAAAAGGGTTAGCCGTAGCAGATCAGGGATTGTGCTTCCAGAGCGCCACTCCGCCGAGCAATCCGTCCTGATTGGAGACTACTTTGATGTTTTTGCCGAGTTTTATGCGGATTTCCTTCGCATTTCCGCCCCCAAGATAAAGGCGGTCCCAGTTAAATGTAGCCGCGGTTTGATCCAGCGCTCTCTCCAGGAGCTTGTTCCAGCGCTTGCGGCCGTATTTCTCCAGGCCGCGCTTGCCCAGATAGTCTTCATAGGTTTTCTTTCGCCAGGGATGGTGCGCAAGCTCCAGTCCGGGACAAAGATGGCCGTCCGTGTAGATGGCCGAACCCAGTCCCGTGCCCAGTGTCAGGATCATTTCGACGCCATTGCCTTCAATGGCCGCATAACCCTGCACAGCAGCGTCATTTGCGACGCGAACAGGGCGTTTCCAGCGCTTTTCCAGCTCAGATTGGAGGTCAAATTCCACCCATTGAGGGTGTAAATTGGCGGCGGTATAGACGATTCCGCGCTTGATTACGCCGGGGAAACCTACCGCAACGCGATCAAACGATGGGACTTGCTCTTTCAGCTTTTCCAGCTCAGTCAGGACACGTAAAGGTGTCGGCTGCTCCGGTGTAGGCGTGCGCAAACGGTCGGTAAGCGGCTTGCCCTCAGCATTCAGGAGCATCATTTTGAGGCCCGTTCCGCCGATATCGACGCAGAGAGTAAGAGGAGGTTTAGAAGTAGCCTGTGCAGCCATACCAGAGCAATATATCGTGCGTTCGTTGCATCTGGCTAAGAACGGACGTAATTCATGGCCTGGGCGGCAATTTGTCCGACGCCTTCGGTCGTATCGAGGTCCAGTTTTTGGCGCAGAATCGGCTCAAATTCTGCTTTTACACGGTGATAAAGAGCAGCATTCCGATTGGCAGCGGGGTGCTCAGCATCGGGTGCGCTCAGACGTGCTTCGGCGACGCTGTCTGAGCAGGTCAGATGCAGGATTTTCCATCCGGCTCCGGCGGCTTCAGCAGCGGCAATCACTTCATCGATCTGAGCGCGGCGCGAAAAGGTGCGGCCATCGAAGATGACGTAATCGGCAAGTTTGTTATTGGTCATGTACGCGGCTGCTTCCAGCATGGCCCGCATGCAGAGGGCATCCTGGGCGCCGGTGTAATCGGTCATCGGACCAGGAAAAAGAGCGGCACGGACATGGTCTTTATCAAGTACTGCACAGCGTCTAAGTTGATTGGCCAGATGTCTGGCCAGAGTGCTTTTTCCGGTGGCGGGAAGGCCGGCCAGCAATATCCAGACTGTATTCATCTCGCCCGGGTTACCCTCCCATATGTTTTTGCTAAATTCCTGATATCGAAAGGCTTTGGAGGGCAGCCCTGATAAAGTTCGCCAAATACAGGGTTTAGATTCTCTAAATTCCTCTGATCAAACAGTTTATGTTGATCCAGCAGGCCAAAGTCATGAACAATGCAGCATTGAGTGTCTCCTGTTTTTTGGCCATATCCATTGTAGCGTGCCTGTCAATTTTCCTGACGGTTATTCGTTGCAACGATCAGTTGCCGCTGTGCCTCCATGCTAGTCTCTGGGTTAGCGATTTTCAACATGAGCCTGCAAACCCTATCTTCAGATGACGATTCGTTGCTGATCAAGCAAAGCCTTGCGGCCAAACTGCGGGAGCAGATCATTGCGGGTCAGCTTATGCCCGGACAGCGCATTATCGAGGGCTTCTGGGCGCGGAAATTCGGCGTAGCCCAGACTTCGGTGAGGGAAGCGATCAATCTGCTCATCAATGAAGGCTTTGCCACGAAAGCCTCGGGCCGCAGCGCGCGCGTCACTTTCTATTCTGAGGGTGACATTGCCCAGATTTATGAGTTGCGCGCCGCTCTGGAAGGTCTGGCTGCCCGGTTGACAACCCAGCGTCAGCCCAACCTCGGACCACTGGAAACGGCGCTCAGGGAACTGCGCAAAGCGACAAAAGGACGAGATGTCCGCAAACTGATCGAAGCCGACCTGAACTTCCATCTGTGCCTTTGTGAACTCTCAGGGAATCGCTTTTTGTATACCCAGATGCGCACACTGCTGGTTCCGCTGTTTGCGTTTGTCGCCATGAGGGTAGTCCAGAGCCATCAGACCGCGCAGGCATGGGAGACAGACCTTGAGCGCCACAAACGCATTATCGAGCTGATACGCGAGGGGGATGGGCTGGCGGCGGAGTTCGCAGTCCGCGGAGCCATGCAGCAATTTGCTCAGCGGGCTTATGAGATATGGCAACGGAAAACTGAATAAAGGTGATTCCTCCTATACCAGGAATGCTCGAGACACACCATTTCAGGAGGATGGAAATTCGATATCCACACGATGGTGCGCATCTCCAGAAGAGAATCGTCGAGAATATGTCTCTTGCATCTTGTCCACGCAGGTTTGAACCCGTTCCGTGTGGTTTTTTAAGTTATTCAGGTATCTCCGCAACCGAACCATTTGCCGTACGAACGCTCTGTATTCTTCGAGACTGAAACTGACCGCTGCTTGTGGACACGTCAGGTTCAGACAGGAATTCCATCTGGCTCTCATAGGCGCGTTGGCACAGACTGGTCGATCTTTTGAATCATTTGTGATCTTGTCGTTCAATTTTTTTCGGCGCAGATTCGCCGCATGGATATTCGGCGTATAGTCCAGATCTCGGATGATCGCGAGAATCTTCTCTCTGGTTTCTGCGGCAACGTTCTCTGATCCGTTTACCACCCGAGATACAGTGGTCGGGGCCACGCCGGCAAGCGTTGCGACAAGCTTTAGAGTTGCTTCTGGCATGGCGTTTACTCAGCGCGCAATATCTCGGTGGGATCGGTATGCAGCGCGCGAAGCACAGCAGGAACTGTCGCAACGAGCGCGGTAAGCAGAATGGCGCACGCCGGCAAAGCAATCATGTCCGCGTCTGTTGCTTTTACCTGATAGAAGAGCGACTCGACATAGCGCGCCGCCCCAAATCCTAACGCGATGCCCGCGCAACCACCGAAAGCGATCATCAGGAAGATATCGAGCGTAACGAGACGCACAATGCCGGCACGAGGCGAGCCCATTGCCATGCGGATACCAATCTCACGGCGGCGCTGGAGCACGGAGTAGTTGAGCACTGCATAGAGTCCGATGCCTGCCAGCAGTAGCGCGACCAAAGCAAAAAAGGCGGCGAGCATGGCAATGAGGCGCTCGCGAATCGTCTGATCGCGGACCAGATCGAGTTGCGTAGTGACGTTCGAGACACGAAGGCCGTTGTGGCGCCGCGTAATGAGCTGGCGAAGGGAATCAGCGATGGCAAGCGGATTCCGGGTGTCAGTATGAATGGTGAAGGTGGCGAAGTCGGCAAGTTTGGGCGCAGATTTGCTGTCAACCTCGTTAAAGGGGACGTAGAAGACGGGGCCGATGGTTTCGCGCAGGTCGTGGTCAGGAACATCAGGGGTGACGCCTACGATCTTGTTGACAGGTTGATTGACGCCGCGTTCAAACGTGCGGCCAACTGGGTCCTGCCCCGGGAAGAAGGTCTTCGCGAAGGTTTCGTTGACGATAGCGGCCCCCGGCGAAGTGTCCTCAGGAGAAAAATCGCGGCCTGAAACAAGAGGAATCTTCATCGTAGAGAGCCAGCCCGGGGAAACGTCCAGGAAAAAAGCTGGAGTTGGACTGGGGGGCGCGCCGTTGATGGAGACGTCGCTGTTGATGCGGATGTGCCCGAGAATGGGCCAGCGCGAAATGGCAACGGAATCAACTCCGGGGACGGCACGAAGCGCTTCGGCAGTCTGGTTCCAGACAACAGGCAGCTGCCCTTTGCCGGCAACTGTTTCAAGCAGGAGCAGACGGTCGGTGGAGAAACCAAGCGGACGGCTTTGCAGGCGCTGGAAGGATGTGACGAAGAGCGAAGACAAAAAGAGGACGAGAAAACAGAAAGCTACCTGAAGAGCGATGGATCCCCGCATAAGGCGGCGCGGCGAGTGCGGATCTTCACCACCTTTGAGCGCGGCGACAGGCCGAACGGCAGAGGCGCGCAGCGCCGGAAGCAGACCAAGCAACATAACAACAAGAACAATCAGCCCGAAGCCAAAGACAAGCACACGCCAATCGGCAGAAAGCGCAAGGCGCGCAGGGTCCTCCGGTGGATTAATGAGGCCGAGCACAAAGGGAGCCGACCACGCAGCAAAACATGCGCCCAGCATGAAAGCCAGGACAGCGAGCAGCGCGCTCTGGCAGAGAATGAGCTGCACAAGGCGACGGCGGCCCGCGCCGATTGAAATTCGTAGAGCCATCTCCTGCGAGCGCGCGGCGGCCTGTGCAGTCATCAAATTGGCTACGTTGACACAGGCGATAAGCAGGATAAGCGCGGCCAGCAGCCCGAGAATGCCCAGTAATCGGCGATATTCCTTCTGGAGATCGGAAATACCTGCGCCGGCTGAATGCAAAACAAGTGTCTGATTGAGATAGCGGTCAATGGATTCCCGTGTCTCGCCGCGGTAGCACGTAGAGCACCCGGACTGGAAGGCGTGGTTTACGGCGGAGAGGTGCTGCCGAATCGGCTCCAGGGCGATGGACGGGTTGACACCGGGTCTCAGCATCAGGAAGATGCTGTGCCAGTCAAAGTTGTCCTGGGCAGCCCACCTGTTCATGCTCAGGGGCAGAAAGATGTCCGTGACCGTCCCTTTTTCGGTTCCGGTAAAATCGCGCGGACCGACGCCGATGATTTCAACTGTCTGGTCGCCGATGTGGAGCGAGCGGCCCAGAACTTTGGGATCGCGACCCAGGCGATGATTCCAATAGTCCCACGAGAGAACCGCATACGGATCGCGACCGGGCACGCCGTCATCGGCTGGGGTAAGCAGGCGGCCAAGTGTGGCTTCAAGTCCGAATACCGGGAACATGTTGCCCGAGACATACGCGACGTGAGCTTTCTCTATGTTCTCGTCCGTGGACCAGGTGATGTCCGTGCGATCAGCGTCACTAACGGCAATAAGATCGGCCTGATTCTTAACGGCATCGCGCATCAGGTTGAACTCCGGCGTGGCCCAGTAGCCGCCATCGACAGGCTTGCCTTGGAGCCCGACCATTTTGCGCGTGAGGACATAGAGCCTGCTGGCCCCGGAGATAGGCAGCGGGCGCCAGAGCAGGGCGTCGATAAGACGGAAGGCAGCGACGCACGAGCCGATGCCGAGCGCGAGCGAAAGCACAGCGGCCGCGGACGTGATCTTATTGCGGGAGAGTTGCCGCCAGCCGAAACATATATCGGCGAGAATCGATTCAAGCCATCCGGCAACACGAATGCTGTGGCTCGCTTCGCGGGCGCGCAACGTAGGACCGAATGCGCGGCGCGCTTCGTCGGGATCGCGTCCTGAGGCAATCGCCTCTTCAACGTGCGACTGCAACTCTTCCTCGATTTCGCGGTTCAGGCGTTCGCCGCGCGCGGCATTTGAGATACGCGACCACAAAGACATGTCATGCCTCCCGCAGAACTCGATTGATAGCCAGGCTCACTGACTGCCAGCGCGATTCTTCCGCACCCAGCTGTTTTTTGCCTGCGGCAGTCAGCTCGTAAACGCGGGCGCGGCGGCCGGAGTCTTTCTTGATCCACTCCGCGCGAATCCAGCCCGCTTCCTCCATCCGATGCAGTGCCGGATAGAGCGAGCCTTCCTCCGCTCGCAGCACTTCGCCGGACGTATTGGCGATGGCAGCCATAATGGCATACCCGTGAAGTCGCGGTCGCCGGGACAGAATTTTGAGCACAAGCAAATCGAGAGAGCCTTGCAGAGCATCGGTCTTAGCCATATTTAGATGTCTTTATATAGATATCTAAGTATGTGTGTCAAGAACGTATTTTCGTATTTTGAATGATTCTTCAGCGAATCAGGTTTCGCCTTGAAGCTATGTCGCTTGGCCTCTGGATGATACGGTCATCTGCCGGTGAAACGGCACAGAAAAGATACTCATAAGTAATGAGGCGCCTACTCATCGGAAGCTTCTTCCTGATTAGCCTCCGCATTTTCGACAACCTGAATCTCATCCCTCTGCTCCTCGGATTCTTCTAGAGCGGCCTCCAGGTTGTCGGTCTGCTTTTCGGTTTCTTCATCGGGTGATGGAGTCTTGTTAAACATCGCACTCCTCCTGAAGTGAGTCTTATGGTTTTTGTGATGGAGGCAGGACAACAGAGGCTTCGCTGGTCAGAACGCGAAAAACGAATGTTTCCTGGAGATACAGCCGCACAACCGATTCCGTATGGCTGATGTAGCCGATCGAAACGTCCTGCCCGATATTAAGCTCGAAATCACCGCCTCGCGTCGTCAGAACAAATGCGCCTTCAATCGCGGGTGCCCAGATCAGGTTGCCGTCCACAATGCGCTTGATGTGTTCGAGCACGGGATAGCCGTGATCGCGCGTCTCAGCCAGCGCCGTATACTCATTGGCTCCAAGCACGACCGAGTACGGGCCGTTCACGCCAACCAGTCGCAGCTGGCTCAGCGCGTGCGCCACCGCATCGGGGTACTCAACTACATCCGCGGGAAGCGTATCAATTGGATTGCTGGTTACTTCCCGAATGCCCTGAATCCCCGCCTCGCTATATCCGGTAAAGATGGCGCGATCTTCGGCAAAAGCAATCTTTTTCGCTGCGTCTTTCGCCGGCTGCCAATCAGAATCCTCCGACCCGCGCTCCACGTCGTCAATCGTCTGCCGGGACAGTTCAAAAGGAACTCGCAACTCAACCAGAGGCTTCACCTCGCGCTGGTTTGCAATCATGCCCTCTGCGGGAGCAGTCAGCGCTTTCAGGTGGCCTGTCCCGACTCCAGATTGAGCAAAGCCGCCGATAGAAGTAACATCCACAACTCTGCGCCCGGCCAGATATCGCTTGAGGGTGCGTGTCGTCTCCTCTTCAATCTGCGCCCATGCGGCATCTGAAATAGGCGCAAGCTCCCGATGGAGGTTATTCATCTTTCTCTCCTTTCAGTGATCCTATTTTCAATGAAGCATCCACCGTGGACGAAACCGACGACGGCTCAGGCGTCAGCGGCGCGCCGGTTAGTTTGTCGTTCGGCGCATCTGCGCTGATGTTGTCCAGAAAGGTTGCGGTCGGCACAAAAAACAAATTGCCCGTCACCGGATGGCTGAAATCAAGCAGCCGGTCATAATTGCCCGGCGGGTTACCCACAAACATGTTCTCAAGCATCATCTCCGTCACGCGCGGAGTACGGCAATAGCCAATAAAATATGTTCCAAATTCTCCGTGACCTGGCCGTCCGAACGGCATATTGTCCCGCAGAATCTGGAGTTGTGTTCCATTCTCCTCAATGTTCGTCAGCGCATTGTGCGCGTAGGCAGGCTTTTCAGCATCGCTCAGCTCAATATCAGAGAGCTTCCTGCGGCCAATAATCAGCTCCTGTGTCTCGGTTGGAAGAGCATTCCATCTCTTCATGTCATGCAGATATTTCTGCACGATCACATAACTTCCGCCTGTGAACGAAGGGTCCTCGTCGCCGACAATCGCGGCGTCATGAGCGTCTTCTCCGCGGGGATTTTCCGTGCCGTCCACGAAGCCGAGAACATCCCGATCATCAAAATAACGGAAGCCGTGGACCTCGTCGGCAACCGAAACCGCATCTCCCATGCCGTCCATAATCTGACTTGCTAATTCAAAACAAAGATCCGGGCGTTTGGCGCGGATGTGAAACAAAATATCGCCGGGGGTCGAAACGGCATGACGGCTACCTGAGCGAATCTCTCGAAAAGTGTGAAGCTCAGCAGGACGAGTCGGGCCGAAGAGCTTGTCCCAGGCATCAGAGCCGAATCCAACAACGCACGTAAGGCCTGCTTCTATATTCCGAAATTCAACCGCGCGCACCAGGCCTGCCAGGTTCGCGAAAAATGCGCGTAAAGCCGAGCAACTGTCACCATCCGGACGAATGCAGACAACCAGGAAGATCGCCGAGCGCGTAAGCGGTCCAACCACAGGCTGAGGAAGAACGACTTCATTGAGTTCCTTCGGTGTACCCATCTCTTTCAGTCTCGGTCCTTGCTGTATTGCAGTTTTTTGATTGTTTCACATGTTTGCAGAAATAGATTGAAATGCTTGTCCGGTCGCCACGTAGTAAAAAGAGCATTTGTTTGGTATGAGTATGGCTGTTGAGGTATGGCTTGAGCAGGCTTTAATCGCACAGAATCAGTGCGGCTTTAGCGCCGAACGAAATATTCTACTGCTCACGGGATTTATTCCTCCCGCAGCGTTCTGGCCGGGTCGATTCCGGCTACGCGGAGTGTTGGCACAATCGTAGCAAGTACCGTTACAAATCCCAGCAACGCAATGACAATGAGAATGGTGCGTGCATCATATACACCTACTCCGTAAAGGACGCTGCGCATTGCCCGCAATGCTCCCGCGCACAAGAGCAAGCCAAGCAGAAGCCCAAGCGCCGAAGCCCAAACTCCAGACGCTCCGATGTGCACCATGGCCTGGCGAATGCTCGACCCCAGGGCCATGCGGATGCCGATCTCCCGCGTCTTCTGCGCTACGATATTCGCTACCAGCGCGAAGATTCCCACAGCGCTCAGCAGCAGAGCGAGCGCTGCCATTGTGCTCAGCAGCGCCACTTCGACCCGCTGCGTCGCCAGCGTCTTCGCCAGCAGATCGTTCATACTGTAGAACCCTGAGAAAGGCAGACTGGGATCAACACTGGCCAGTGCGCTCTGCATCTGCGCCGTCAGACCTTCGACAGGGCTCGCCGTACGCACAATCCAGCTCGGCTGAAACCACACATGGACCACCGAAATCTGGCGGCTCTCCACTTGTGCAGCCGGAACGTACATGATTTGCTCTTCGGTGAGCGGGGCAGCCGGATCAATGCCCGGCGGCATAACAACGTCTTCAACCATTCCGACGATCAGTGTGTCCTTGAACAAATGGCGGCCAATCGGGTTTGCGTCATGCAGAAATTTGCGCGCAAAAGCCCGATTGACGATGGCAACGTGCTGAGCGTTGGGTCTATCCCCGTCGTTGAAGGCACGCCCTGCGAGAATTGGTATCTGCAACGCGGCAAAATAATCAGGAGTGACGTATACTTCATCCGCCGCTCCTTTCTGCCCGGTCTCTTTGCCATCGGCAATGTTGATGTCTCCCATAATGAGCGAGCGCTCGTAAGGCAGACTCAAACCTACCGCAGCCTGTTGTACGCCGGGAATCCGCCGCATGGCCGCAATGCTGTCATCCAGCAGCTTCTGAAAAGCAGCCGCATCGTGATAATGCGCATCATCCAGCGACAGCCGCGCTGTCATTACCCCGGCAGGATTAAATCCCGGCGGCAGAGTCTGCAAATGAATGAGCGTGCGGATGAGCAGCCCGGCCCCTGCCAGCAGCACAACCGTAAGCGCCACCTCGGCCATAATCAGCGCCTGTCTTAAGCGCAGGTGTCCGCCGGCAGTTGCCATGCGGGTAGTAATGGCCGCGCGCAAGTCGAACCGTCGCGTCGTCAGCGCCGGAAGCATGCCGAAAAGCACGCTGGTCAGCAGGGAAATGACAAGCGTAAAGAGCAGCACCTCGCTGTCGAGTGACACGTCAGCCACGGGCAGGAAATTTTCCGGCAGTAGTAGAAGCAGCCCACGCAGGGCGATAAATCCCACCAGCACCCCAGCCGCTCCTCCCGCAAATGCCAGCAGAAGATTTTCGATCCAGAGTTGCCGCTGGACTTGCCAGCGCGACGCGCCAAGCGCCAGCCGCGTCGCTATTTCAGGCGTGCGTCGCAGCATGCGAACCAGTGTCAGCCCGGCAAGATTGGCGCAGGCAATCAGCAGAATGAATCCCGCCGCCAGCATCAGCGCCAGAGCCTGCGGCCTGAGTGTCTCCGTCTCGCCTTTCTGCAGGGGAACGGAATAATACGACACCTGCGCTCCGGGGTTGTTCGCCTGTTCATAGCGAATGGAACGTAGCGACCAGGCGTGATTGATCTCCGCATCTGCCTCCTGCCAGTTGGCTCCATCGCGCAATCGGACAATGGCGTCAAAATTCGTCGCGGCCCCTTCGCCCTCCCGGCTCGGTTGAATATCGGTGTACAGATCAGCGCTCACCGGAAGCATTGCATCTTCCGGCAGTATGCCGATCACCGTATACGGCTCGCCCTTCAACAGCACGGCCTGACCAAGAATGTTTGGATTCGAACCGAATGTGTTGCGCCACAAACCGAAACTCAGGATGACGGACTTCGGTCCATGCGGGCGGTCCTCATCGGCGGAAAAATTCCGTCCAAGCAGCGGGTGAATTGCCAACACATCCAGATAATGCTCAGAGATGCGTCCCGCGCGCACATACAGCACATGCTTGTTCGCTTCAAGATTGACTCCCGAAGACCGCGTGCTAGAAACCGCGGAGATAAGCGCCGGAACATGGTCCCGCAGCAGCTCAAACTGCTCGCCATTTACGTGGTGTCGTTCATCCGTTGCAATCGGACCGCGAATGCGCGTGTAGATTACGCCAATCCGCTCAGGATGCGGATAAGGCAGGCTCTTCAGCATGAGCGCATTCACAATGGAGAAGATCGCCGTGTTTGCTCCGACGGAAAGCGCCAGCGTAAGGATCACCGTCACTGTAAATCCCGGATTACGCCGCAATTGCCGCCATCCATAGCGCACATCCTGCCAAAGAATCTCAAAGCCTGCGCCTGCGCGATGGTCCCGCACCGCCTGCTTCACCTGCTCCATTCCGCCTGCCTCGGCGAGCGCAGTGCGGCGCGCTTCCGTTGGAGACATGCCACCGGCAATCTTTTCATCGGCCAGCATATCGACATAGGCGCGGACCTCGTCATCGAGTTGGCTCTCTACGTGATTCTTACGGAAGAGGTTCCGCAACGTGCTCTTTACACGGGACCAGAGTTCCATACTTCGCCCCCTAAGTTGCCTTCAGCGCATTCGCCATTGCCAGAGCTACTTTCGTCCATTGCTCTGTTTCCAGTTCAAGCTGGCTCCTTCCGGTTCTTGTGAGCCGGTAATACTTTGCGCGACGGTTGTTTTCTGATTCCCCCCAGAAAGAACTCAGCCAGCCGGCCTCTTCCATGCGGTGAAGGGCAGGGAACAATGACCCCGGCTTGACGAGAAATGTCCCCTGCGTGATGTGCTCAATGCGTCGCGAAACGCCGAGACCATGCAGCTCTCCCGGACCAAGCGCCTTGAGGATGAGGAGGTCGAGCGTGCCTTGCAGCAGATTCGTTTGTTTCGAACTCATGAGTGTTCCTATCGAAATACTATATGAGTCTGAACCTACTTCCTACAGATTGTCAATAGGAGAAATTAGGATACTTACCTGAGAAGCTGAGAGGCGCTATATTCAAAGCGTTGCTGACGAAGGGACAACAAATGAATCAGCCCATCTCCGAACTGCTCAATCTTTACAACCCAAATACTCCGCTGGAAGATGCCTGGACAATTCCGGCAGCCTGGTATCTTGACGAGCGCATTGAGCAACTGGAGCGTGAACATGTTTTCAGCCGCAACTGGATCGCAGTCGGACGCACAGACCAGGTCGCAGCCCCGGGCCAGTTCTTCACCGCCGAACTGGCAGGCGAGCCGCTCGTCGTCATTCGCGGGGACGATAAGAAACTGCGCGCCTTCTATAACGTATGCCGCCATCATGCGGCAGCTGTGGCAAACGTTTCCTGCGGCGTCGTAGAGCATCTGCGCTGTCCCTATCATGGATGGACCTACGGCCTCGACGGTTCTCTGAAGGGCGCTCCGGAATTCGCCGGCGTGTGCAACTTCGATCGGGCAAAGAACGGTTTAGTTCCTGCTCGTGTAGCTAGCTGGGAGCAATTCGTCTTCGTCACGCTGAACGAAAAAACACCTTCACTCGAAAGCTTCCTCGGCGATCTGCCTGCCCGGGTCGCTCCGCTCGCACTCAGCAACATTCACTTCTTCGAAAGAAAGACGTACACCCTCGCCTGTAATTGGAAGGTATACGTTGATAACTACCTTGATGGCGGATACCATGTGCCTCATCTGCACAAGGGGCTGAACAGTGTTCTCGATTATAAGGAGTACACCATCGAGAACAGCGAGCATTACTCCCTGCAATCCAGCCCTATGGTCATGTCCGAGGAGCACGCCTCCTTCGCCGCAACAAGAACAGGCGACCGAGCGTACTATTACTGGCTCTATCCCAACTTCATGATCAATATTTATGAAGGCGTGATGGATACGAACCTGGTCCTTCCGCTCGCGCCCGGCAAATGTCTCGTCCAATTTGATTTCTTCTTTTCTGACGTCAGCGATGCCAAACAGAAACACAATGTAGAAAGCATGGCTGTCAGCGACCGTGTTCAGGATGAGGATGTTGGCATCTGCGAATCGGTGCAGCGCGGCCTGCGTTCACGCGCTTATGGCGCTGGGAGACTCTCGGTTCGTCGCGAAGCCGGCGAGCATCTTTTCCATCGCCTGCTGGCTTACGACCTCAGATCTAATGAAACGCTGTCATCCTGAGCGTTGCGAAGGATCCGCTTTTTTACCTTAGCATCGTCGCTTCAGTGCATAATGTATACAAATATGTATACCCATTCCCAGCCAAAATCCCGGAGGATAAATGAGCTCCAAAAGGCTGCGCCTTTCTCTTTGCCTGCTTTCAGGATTGTTTCTCTCCACTGTCTGTCTCCCGGCGCAGGTCACACGCGCAGACTATGAACGCGCTATGCATTTGCGTGATAAATACAAGAATCTGGCGCTCAACGTTCCGGACGCGCCGAACTGGGTAGAGAAGACAGATACGTTCTGGTATCGCAAAACGGTTGAAGGCGGCCATGCTTTTGTTCTTGTCAATGCAAATACGAAAGAGAAGAAGCCGGCCTTCGACCACGACAAACTCGCGGCAGCCTTATCTTCCGCGAGCGGAGAAAAGTATACCGGCGTCACGCTGCCGTTCGCACACTTTCATTTCGTCGACAACAAGGCGGCCATTGAATTCGTGCTCGATCGTCATCGCTGGCACTGCGACCTGACCAGCTATAAATGCGAAAAGCCCCAGTCTCTG
Source organism: Alloacidobacterium sp. (assembly GCA_035293545.1). Lineage (GTDB taxonomy): Bacteria > Acidobacteriota > Terriglobia > Terriglobales > Acidobacteriaceae > Alloacidobacterium. The sequence continues at coordinate 24,400 of DATGMQ010000008.1, forward strand.
CATCCTGATGACGAGGATTACGACAGCGACGATGACTATGACGACACGCCAAAGGCGATCAACAGTGATAAGCGCATACAGGCATCGCCGGACGGCAAGCTGGAGGCATTCGTCGAAAACTACAACGTCTATGTACGCGAGAAGGGCAAGACAGAAAAAACTGCGCTGAGCTGGGATGGCTCCGAGGACAATTACTATGCTTATGGAACGCTGACCTGGTCGCCGGATTCACAGCATCTTGTGGCCTACCGCATTCGCCCCGGCTATCGCCGCGAAGTGCACTACGTCGAGTCGTCTCCTTCAGACCAGCTGCAGCCGAAGTATTCCAGCATGGTTTATCCCAAAGCAGGGGACGTGCTCGCGTTACAGCAGCCTGTCCTCTTCGACGTACAGGCGAAGCGCGAGACCATCATCGATAATCACCTCTTTCCCAATCCCTACGACCTCTCGCCTGCCACATGGTGGAAGGACAGCCGCGGATTCACCTTTGAGTACAACCAACGCGGCCATCAGGCCTATCGCGTTATTGAGGTAAACGCTCAAACCGGAGCAGCACACGCTCTCATTGACGAGGAGAGCAAAACTTTTATTGACTATCGTCCTCTCGTTCCCGATCAGTTTGATACCGGCAAGAAAGTTCGGATCGACATCAATGACGGTAAGGAAATCATCTGGGGTTCTGAGCGTGACGGATGGGAGCATCTCTACCTCTACGACGGCACGACTGCCCGGGTAAAGAACCAGATCACGAAGGGCAACTGGGTCGTGCGCAATGTCGATCACGTCGATATTGAGAAGCGGCTCATCTGGTTCGAGGCGAGCGGTATGGAATCGGGTAAAGATCCGTATTACATGCATCCCTATCGCATTAACTTTGATGGCTCCGGCCTGACAGCGCTCTCCAACGTAGAAGCAGACCACCGCGTCGTCTTCTCGCCGGATGGCAAGTTTTATATCGATACCTGGTCGCGCATTGATCTCCCGCCGGTCATGGAACTGCGAACTGCCGCGGACGACAAGCCAGTGATGACTGTCGAGCAGGGGGACGACCACAAGCTGCGTGAAGCGGGCTGGAATCCGCCCGAAGTATTCACAGCGAAAGGCCGCGACGGAAAGACCGACATCTGGGGCGTGATCTACAAACCTGCCCATCTCGATACGGGCAAAAAATATCCGGTTGTTGAATCCATCTATGCCGGGCCACAGGGATCATTTGTGCCCAAATCATTCGGTCCGTGGGCGCAGCCGTTGACGGAACTTGGCTTCGTCGTGGTGCAGATTGACGGAATGGGCACAAACAACCGTTCCAAAGCCTTTCACGATGTTGCCTGGCAAAACCTAAAAGATGCCGGCTTTGAAGACCGCATCCTCTGGCACAAAGCAGTGGCAGCAAAATATCCGTGGTACGACATTTCACGCGTCGGCGTCTTCGGTACATCCGCTGGCGGCCAGAGCGCGATGGGCGCATTGCTCTTTCATCCTGAGTTTTACAAAGCGGCTGTCTCCAACAGCGGATGCCATGATAACCGCATGGACAAAATCTGGTGGAACGAGCAGTGGATGGGCTGGCCCGTCGGTCCGCAGTATGCTGCTTCATCCAATGTCGAGAATGCTTACCGTTTGAAGGGCAAGCTACTCCTCGTCGTCGGCGAAATGGATAAGAACGTAGACCCTTCATCGACATTTCAGGTCGTCAATGCGCTTATCAAGGCAAATAAAAAATTCGACCTGCTCTATGTTCCGGGTGGAGGTCACGGCGCTGGCGGAGAGTACGGGCAGCGCCTGCTTGACGATTTCTTTGTTCACAATCTGCTTGGCCAGGAGCCGCCGGACTGGAATAATCTGCCTGCGGAGTAAATGGTGTAGTTTCCCTCTGCGGACCTTTACGGCACCAGGCGCCCCTGGCGGTAGCTTTTTCTAAACGTCGGAAGGAGCAACAGAGATGCGGCGCATGCGCATGATCGGGAAATTAGTGACCTCATGCGCGCTCTGTCTCATGCCTGCATTTGCGAAACCCTATCAGGCTCAGACTGATCCGGAAGCAGAGCTGCGCATGGGCACCGCTCTGACTCGTGCTGGAAAGCTGGAAGAAGCGATCCCGCATCTTCTTGCCGCGCGTGGCCATGTAAAGGAAGAATACGCAGCCGGCTTCAATCTTGCCCTCTGCTACTTTGGCACGCAGCGCTTTGAACAGAGCATCCTTACTCTCGAAGAGCTGCGCCTTAGGGGGCAAAATACCGCTGCCGTAAATAATCTTCTGGCACAGGCGTATGCCGCCATAGGTCAGACCGAAAAAGCCTTCACCGCATTTCAGCGAGCAGCAGCTCTCAAACCAACAGACGAAAAGATGTACGCCTTCATGGCCGACGCATGTACTGACAGCAAGCAATACGATCTCGGCCTGCGTATTGTCGATCTGGGCCTGAAGAACCTTCCTTCCTCGGCCCGCCTTCATTATGAACGCGCTATGTTCCTCGCTCAGCTCGACAGGTTCGAAGTAGCGAAGCCGGAATTCGAACGCGCTATTGCTCTGGCGCCAGACAGCGACATTGCCGCCCTGGCCCGAACGCAGGAGCTGCTTTTCGAAGACAACATACAAGAAGCCATCCGCACGGCCCGCGAAGCCATCAGCAAAGGCCATCACGACTATGTTCTCGAGGACCTGCTGGCCGAAGTCCTTATCCACGGTGGCGCTATGCCCGGCCAGCCTGAGTTTGCGGAAGCCAGGTCGCTGCTCGAAAGCGCCGTTACGCAGAAGCCCAATTATTCCACTGCGCAGATCGCGCTGGGCCGGTTGTATCTGATGGAAAATCGTCCGGCTGAGGCTGTTACTCACCTTGAAATCGGCCGCAATCTGCAGCCGCGAAATCCCGCCGTTTACACCAGCCTGGCTAACGCATATCGCAGGCTCGGAGAGGAGCAGAAGGCGCGCCAGATGCTGGCAGAGCTGAAAAATCTGCTCGAAAACACGCAGAAAAACGCTGATTTTGAGCCAAAATAGCAGCTTTTAGACATTGCTCCATTGCGCCTTATAAACAGGTACAAAATTAAATCTTGCTAAAAATACAAAAATAAATACATAATTCAGTACCTTCCTTGTTGGGCTCTGCTCGAAGGCGAAATTTAATCCCGGAATCAAGAAAGCCGGTAAAAGACAACGGATGGGAAAGCGTTTCCTGAATCCGTTCAGAAATTTGCATCACGATGCCTGGAATGGCTTGGCGGAATTTGGAGGAACCGATGCAGCGTCTTATCAAATACAGAATGGCAGGCCTGATTGCCTGTCTTATGATGTGCGCCGCCGTATTCACCTTTACGGCGCATGGACAAAGCGGCTCGCAGGGAAGCGTCGCCGTAACCGTGCAGGACCCGAACGGTAACGTGATACAAGGTGCGCGTCTCGAGCTCCTGGACCTCGGCACAAACGACACCCGCATTGCCGAAACGCAGGACCGGGGCAACTATACCTTTGTTAATCTCAACATCGGCACCTATAAGCTCACCGTAAGCAAGAGTGGCTTCGCGCAGCAGGTTTTCGATTCCGTCATCGTCCACTCCTCGCAGGTCACCAGCCTCACTGCCTCGCTCAACATCGGGCAGGCAAGCCAGACCATTCAGGTCTCTGAGAGTGCGACTCCGGTGCTGGAAACTACCTCCAACGCCATCGGCACGGTTGTTGACATGAAACAGATTCAGGACTTGCCCGTAGCCGACCGCGATCTGTCTTCGCTTTCGCAACTCACCGCCGGATACAACGGCACCTGGAACGGTCTTCCCTCCATCGATCAGGGCAGCAACATCGACGGCGTTATGGGCAGCCCCAGCCGCATGAAGTTCGGTGGCAACGCCGCGCCCGCTGTAACCGCGCGCCTTGAAGACATCGAAGAGATGACTATCCAGACCGACCAGCTTGCCCTCAACACCGGCTTTGGTCAGTCAAGCATGCAGATTAACTTTGTCACCAAGCGCGGGACGAACCGTTATCATGGCGGCGTCTTCGGGGATTTCCAGAACGCCGGCCTCAATGCGAATAGCTGGACCAACAACGCTGCCGGCGTGCGCAAAAATAAGCTCATTAAGAACAGCTTTGGCGCCAACGTTGGCGGACCCATCCTGCACGATAAGCTTTTCTTCTTTGGCAGCTTTGCCTTTACCAAGCAGCCCGCTACGACAACAGCATTTAACGACTTCTTCACGCCCGGCGCGCAGTCAGGCAATTTCACTTACGTCGGCAGCGACGGTCAGACGCACACCGTTAATCTCTTTCAACTCGCGCAGCAGACCAATCCAAGTCTGCCTACGACCGTAAATTCAAATGTTTCGTCGCAATTCCAAACGATCAACAATTCGCTGCAGGGCGGCAGCACGTCAACCAGCTCCGATCCAAACTTCAACACGGTCCGCTGGAACGTCTCCAATCCGACGACGTTCTACTATCCCACAGTCCGTGTCGATTACAACATTTCGCAAAAGCTGCGTACCTATCTCGCCTGGAACATGACACAGCAGACGCAGCCCAGCGTCAATCCGCCCAGCTTTCCCGGCAAAGATTTCGCAGACCAGACCACGGGTAACTGGACGCGCAGCTACATCGCCTCGTATGGTCTCGACTGGACGCTTTCTCCCTCGCTCATCAATCAGTTCAAGGCAGGCTTCCTCTACACCGCAACCAAGTACTCCTATAACGCAAAGCCGCTCTATGCCACTGAGCCGACCGTCGCCTGGAACTTCAATAACTACGGCGCTAACAGCTCGACCTGTTTCGGTAACGGCATGTCGGGCCAGTGTTATCAAACGCCCATCGGCCCCTACTACCCCGTCTTTAACGCCTCTGATTCATTGACGTGGCTGCGCCAGTCGCACACATTCAATTTCGGCTTTTCCTGGTATCGCGAGCAGGACCACTACTGGAACGGCCCTCTCGGCTATCCCAACTACAATCTCGGTCTTGCTACCGGCGATCCTGCTCTGCAGGCGTTCAATGCATCTACATTGCCCGGCGCAAGTACCCGCTCCCAGGGTGAAGCCCAGCAACTTTATGCGGTGCTTACCGGAAGACTCAGTGGCGTGAACGGCACCTTTGCCTACAACCCCAAGACAGGGACTTACTTCAACGGAATCGGCGCTTATAACCTCGACGAGCTTTCCAAAGCCTGGGGCCTCTTCTTTGAAGATTCATGGCGCATAACGCCGACATTTACTCTCAACTATGGATTGCGCTGGGATTTCACCGGCGATAATCACGACCTCACCGGCGCTTATCACTCCGTTTCGCCCAGCGGCATCTTCGGGCCATCGGGAGTCGGCAATCTCTTCAATCCCGGCTCGCTGCAAGGCGATCTGAATCCGATGATCACCACCCAGCCGCATGCTTACCATCCGTGGAATGTTTCTCCGCAGCCTGCCGTCGGATTTGCCTGGAACCCGAAGCTTGGTAACGACAGCGCGCTGGGCAGGTTCTTCGGCGATGGCAATACAGTGATCCGCGGCGGCTTCAATCTCCGCCGCTTCAGCGAGCCTTATCAATATTTCTGGGACGCCGCCTCAGACTACGCCGCCTTCTTCTATCAGAGCTTTTTCCTCAATGCGAACAACACCGGCCAGACCGGAACTTTCGCGCCCGGCAGCCTTGCTCTTGGCGACAGTCTGCCTCCCTATGGCCTGGCTCCTCAGACATATCAAAATTCTGAGCCGCTGGCAGACTTCACCTTCCAGAATTCTGTCGGCACGAATGGCATCAATCCCAACATTCAGCAGCCTTACAGCGAGGCATGGAACTTCGGCATCCAGCGCCAGCTTGGCAGCTCCCGCGCCATTGAGATTCGCTATAACGGCAACCGCACCGTTCATCAATGGCTCAATGTGAACCCGAACGAAGTAAACATCTTCGAGAACGGCTTCCTCACAGAGTTCAAGAACGCGCAGACGAACCTCGCTCTCAATGGAGGAACGTCATTCGCCAATAATGGCATTGCTGGTCAGAAGCCGCTTCCCATCTTCGATGCGGCTTTCGCCGGGGAGTCTTCAGGTGGTACAGGCGTTCCACTGCAAGACTATGCCAATAGCCAGTTCATCACCTACCTCCAGACCGGACAGGCTGGAGCCATGGCCAACGTGCTCGCTGGCGTGAACGGCACGGTTCCGTATTTCTGCAATCTGGTAGGCTCGAGCTTCGCTCCCTGTGTCAACAATGCCGGATATACCGGCGGCGGCGCAGGCTATCCCATCAACTTCTTCCAAGCCAACCCATTTGCCGCCGGAACAACAACCGGCTACATGACTGCGGCTGGATACTCCAACTACAACGCGCTGCAGGTCGACTTCCGCCAGAACGCCTGGAACGGTCTGCAGTTCGACGCTAATTACACATGGAGTCACTCGCTGGGGCTTTCCACCACTAACGACTGGACCAGCGCCTTTGCTGCATACACGCTGCGCGATCTGGCAAAA
>DATGMQ010000009.1:0-112385 GCA_035293545.1 Alloacidobacterium sp.
CGCATGGATCGTTCATGCTCATGCATAGTTCTTTTGATGGCATGTGTCTCGCATGTTCGCCGGCCAAATGCTCTCGCGCCTGATCGTTCTTTGGCGGATAGAGTTCTTGAATAGCACCTGAATGCAGGTCAACCAATTGCAATCGTTCCGGATGTACAGGAGCGAAATGAATCATATTTTCGATCATCACGATCTGCCCGGGTGCTACCAGAACCGGGCCGAATCCATAGAGCGTGGAATGTAGCTGGAGCTTTTTATCAAATAGCTGAAGACATTCTGCAGATGGAGTAAGGCTGCTGGACAGCACAATGAATTCTTCGATGAATGAAATTCCATCTGGCTGCCGACCGCAGTCGTTTGATTCAGACAACTGTAGATCTTTACGTAGTACAAGCCCGCTTGGGCGGTCGTAAATAACGAAGCTCAGCGGAGAAGGCAGCTGCTTGTCTTTGAGTACCCAATATGTCAGAACGGTGCTTTTTGCATCGCTCACCATAAGTTCCTCTACGTTTTCCTGCAGCTCCGATTCCTGAAATGACGACAATGGAATTCCCTGGTTAACCAGCAAATGCCGCAACGTATCGGCAAGACAAGCCGGGGCAATCAGGAGCACCGCAAGTAACACTGCAAGAATCTTCATTGCTATCAATGGGTTGTGGGAGCGATAGCAGGCGCAGTGAGCGGCCGTAGCCTGCGAGCTCTCCCGCCGCCCTGAGCGGCTGCATCCATTTTCTCTGCGAAGGAGGTAAAGGCAGCGGTCGGGCCGGTCCAGCGCAGCTCGTCCACGTTGCTGAAGAGTGAGATATCGGTACGGAGCGTGGCGAGGGTGCGAAAGAGCAGCGCATTTTCTCGTTCGCGGACGAGTGTGGCTGCAAGCGCGCTTGCGTTGGCCGCGTTCACTTTCCACTCGTCGCTGCCGGCGGGGATGGATTCGAGGTGCAGGAATTTCGCGAGCACGGCAGCAGTTGATTTCGCGCCCCAGCCCGACAGGCCGGGATAGCCATCAGCAGAGTCGCCTACCAGCGCCAGATAATCGGGAATGGAGGCAGGCGAAACGCCGAACTTTTGAAGAACACCTGCCTCATCGCAGATGGTATTGGTCCTGCGGTTCAACTGGACGATGCGCGTTCCACGGACACACTGCGCGAGGTCTTTGTCAGGTGAGCAGATGACGACCTGCTCGACGCGGTCATCCTGCGCAGCCAATGCGGCACCGGCGGCGAGCGCATCATCGGCTTCGAACTCGACCATAGGCCACACGACAATGCCGGCGGCGATGAGGACTTCTTCAAGCAGAGGGAACTGTGCCAGCAGGTCTGCCGGCACGCCCTCGCTGGTTTTGTATCCAGGCCACAGATTATTGCGGAATGATTCGACGACGTGATCGGTGGCGACGGCGAGGTGCGTGGCTCCTTCGCTTACCATGCCAAGCACAGAGGCAACAACGCCACGGACTGCTGCGATTTCGCGCCCGTCTCTGTCTTTTGCAGAGGGCAAGGCGAAGTAGTGGCGGAAAAGCTCGTATGTGCCGTCGATGAGATGAATCTTCAAATCAAACTCCCAGAACAACAATGTCGGGTAGCGAGTTAGAGGACCATGAGTAACTCAAATTGTCGCCCGGAACATTCATTGTAAAAGCAGATCCTTCACTCCGCTCAGGATGACATCGTTATGTTTTCCTTCGGTCAGTCCTTCTGTTCGGAGCCACTCATGAACATGCCTTCGATTTCCTGCTGGGGACCGACATAGACCCAGCCGGAGAGGACAGCATCACTAGGCTTATGCGAGAAGACGGAGTAGTCGAAGCGCAGATCGCGGAACTGGACGGTGTGCCAGTCGGGACGTGGCGGATCGACTTTATAACCAGGTGGCGGCATAGCGCCTTTGTCTTCGACAACGGGCCACCTGGACCAATCGAGATAAACCTTGCCCAAAAATGATTGCTTGGCGGCCTGCACGGCGGGCGTGACGGGCGGCTTGTAGAAGACGTCCTCGGCTGGTTCGCTGTCGATCTGGTCGGAGCGGGTGTGGACGGTTGCGCTCTGGTAGTAATCGGCGGTTTCGATGATGCCGCTCCAGAGGAACGGGTTAATGGGTTGCGGCTCGGCAGCGACGCGCAGGATGGGCGCGCTGGTGACGCTGGAATTGCGGAGGAGCTCGAGCGCATGCGCGTGCTCGGCATTGCGCACTGCATAGAGGACACCGATAAAAATGAGCGCGGCGATGGCCCAGCCGCGTCCCCGAAATTTTGGGCGTTTGGCTCCGATTTCGCGGTCGGCAAGGCCCAGGAGCCAGGGCACGGTGAGCGCCAGCAGAAGCGCGGCAAAGAGCAGCGGCTCAAAGATGAAGACGATGTCCCACGAATACCAGCGCGGGTTGAACGGAAAAAACGGGCGCAGGCCATAGTTATTGGTGAAGTCGAGCAGCAGATGGCTCAGATCGGCGATGAGCGCGAAGAGCCAGAGCAGGCCCCAGCGGACGGGAACCTGCGTGGGCTTTTTTCTGATCTTGTGAATGAGCCAGACGACGGCAACAGTGACAAGAGCAATGACCGGGGCTGCAATGAGAGTGTGGGTGATGCCCCGGTGATGCTCGAATCCTACAACCGGACCACGGAAAGCCCAGACGACGTCCAGGTCGGGAGCTTCGGCGGCGAGCGTCATGGCGAGCGTGGCGTAGGCGGCTTTACGGTTGAAGCCGGCGCGACCGAGGCAGGCTCCGGTAAGGAAATGGGTGACGGGATCCATCGATGCCAAAATACCAGAGCACAGGGCTCTGGGCACAGGTCGTGACGCGAATCTAAGTTTTGCTCATAAATGCTGAGAGGGCATTTGCTATCTGAAGCACTGAAAAGCAGATCCTTCACTGCGTTCAGGATGACAAATTTGCTATGACTTCAGACTCACTGGATTCTTGTCTGGTTCTTATAATTTTCCTCATGGCTAAAAGTACACCCGCTGACCGCATAGAAAAGCTGCGCGATGAAATACGTCATCATGAACACCTGTATTACGTGATGGATGCGCCGGAGATTTCTGACGCCGAGTATGACGTACTGGTGCGCGAGTTGCAGGCGCTCGAAAAAGAGCATCCAGAGCTGATTACTCCTGACTCGCCGACGCAGCGCGTAGGGGGAAAGCCGAAAGAAGGCTTTCCGAAGGTCGCTCATTCGCGCCCCATGCTGTCGCTCGATAACGTGATGAATGAAGAAGAACTACGCGATTGGGACCGGCGAGTGCGCGAACGCGTGGGCGATGCGGAGATCAGTTATGTGTGCGAGTACAAGCTGGATGGGCTGTCGATGGCGCTGCGGTATGACGAGGCGCAGGATGGCTCGGCGCATCTGACGCGCGGGCTGACACGCGGCGACGGGACGATTGGCGAAGATGTAACAACGAATGTGCGGACGATCCGGTCAGTTCCGCTGTCGGTATCACCTGCAAAGCTGAAAAAGGCGAAGCTGCCGCCAACGTTTGAAGTGCGCGGCGAAGTTGTCATGCCGTTGAAGGCGTTCATGAAAGCGAATGAAGAACGTGAGGCGCAGGGGCTGGCTCCGGCGGCGAATCCGAGGAACTATGCGGCGGGGACGATTCGGACGCTGGAGCCGAATATCGTGGCTCAACGGCGGCTTGATTTCTATGCCTACTTTGCGCTGACGGCTGAGGGCGAGAGCATTTTCACTGAGCAGAGCGAGGCGCTGGACGCGTTGACTGCGGCGGGGTTCCGGGTGAATCCGCATCGTGAGGCGATCCACAGCTTCGATAAACTCATGGACTTTGTAAATCGCGCGGAGAAGCATCGCGTGGAGCTGGGATATGAGATTGACGGCGTGGTCATCAAGGTCAGCTCGACCGAATTGCAGGCGCGATTAGGTTACACGGGACGCGCTCCGCGCTGGGCTGTTGCCTATAAATTCACTGCGCGCGCCGGCACAACGCAGATTGAGGACATTAAGGTGCAGGTGGGGCGCACGGGTAAGCTTACGCCTGTTGCGTGGCTGAAGCCGGTGGTGATTGGCGGGACGACGGTGAGCCGGGCGACTCTGCACAATTCTGATTTCATTGAAGAATTGGGCCTGCATATCGGCGACTGGGTGAAGGTGGAGCGCGGCGGCGATGTGATTCCGAAGGTCGTTGAAGTTGTCGAGGACAAGGAGCATCCACGCGGGCATAGGAAATTTCACTTCCCGACTCACTGTCCGGAGTGCAACAGCGAGATTGTCCGGACTGAGGGCGAGGCGGATTATCGCTGCGTAAATGTCGATTGCCCGGCGCGGCTGCGAGAGAGCCTGCTGCATTACGCGTCTCGTGGGGTCATGAATATCGAGGGACTGGGCGAGGCGGTGGTTAGCCAGCTGCTCGATCGCGGCATGGTAAAGAGCATTGCCGACCTGTACAAACTCGATGAAGAGAAGCTGCTTTCACTGGAGCGCATTGGGAAGAAGTCAGCGCAGACACTTTTGCGTGAGATTGAGCAATCGAAGAAGGCTCCGTTGAACCGCGTACTGTTTGGGTTGGGGATTCGGTTTATCGGCGAACGCACGGCGCAGTTGCTGGCTGAAGAGTTCGGCTCGATGGACGCGCTGATGGCGGCTTCGCAGGACGAGCTGGAGCGCGTGAATGAGGTTGGTCCGCGTGTGTCGCAGGCTATTCGCGAATTCTTTGATGAAGAGAAGAACCGGCGCCTGGTGGAGCATCTACGCGAGGCCGGGCTTACGTTTACGGCGGAGAAGCGGAAGAAATCTTCAGAGCTGGAAGGGCTGACGTTTGTCCTGACCGGCACGCTGCCGAATCTTTCGCGCGAAGTCGCCAAGGCGAAGATTGAGGCTGCGGGTGGGCGTATTTCCGGGTCGGTCAGTAAGAAGACTAGCTATGTTGTGGCCGGTGAAGAGGCTGGGTCGAAGCTGGATAAAGCTCAGGAATTGAAGGTTCCTGTGATCGATGAGGCCAAGCTGCTGGAGATGCTTATGGGAGCTAAGCTTACTACCCCTACGCAACATTAGCGCATGTTCTTGATACGTGTAGACAAGCACAGAAGAATCGCCGGCCTGGCTTGAGAATTCTTCCCCCATCGCTACTGTCACGTGAAAACTGCACGTGCCGGAGGCCCCGTTTCCAGTCGTCAGAATGACGGCAGTTAAACCTACATGAAAATACTCTTGGCGCGACCCAAGCTGAAAAGCAGATCCTTCGACTCCGCGCCAGCGCTCTGCTCAGGATGACAAATCTTCGTATTATTTGCGGGTATCAATAAATATCACTGCGCTTTGGGCGCGAAGTATCCCTGGCGCGCGCGTACTGTGTAGCGGCGATCAAGGCAGAAGAGATAAATTGTGCGGAAGGCCCCGTTGGCTATGAAATCAGCCGGTTTGTAGACCAGGGCGTACTGGCTACGCAACTCGTCTTCAATGTCGGCGAAGTTGAGCGAAATATCTTCGAGCCGGTGAGGAAAGAAGGCCCGGCCTCCAGTGGCTTCAGCGATCTTCTGCAGCGTGTCATCGCCGCGGTCACGGCTGGGGCTTACGTTGGTGCTGATGGCGTAGACGATGGTTTCGGCGCGCTGGCACTCTTTGATTGCATCGCTCAGATAGGCGTGGCTCTGGTTGTCGTCGCCGTCCGAGACCAGGACAATGGCCTTGCGAACCGGCTCCTGCCCACGCGAGACATCGAGCAGTTTATCGCGGCAGGCTGAATACAGAGCATCGAAGAGCGCGGTGCCGCCGCCGGAGCGGAGCGCGCTGATGCCTGTATTCAGGGCATCGAGGTTGTTCGTCCAGTCCTGCTTGTAATCAGGAGTGACGTCGAAACCCATGACAAAGGCCTTGTCGCTCTTTGGATGGATGATCTTGTAGAGAAACTCCGAAGCTGCCTGCTGCTCGAACTGAAAGCGCTGGCGGATGGAAGTGCTGGTATCGATGATGATGCCTACACGCAGCGGCAAATTTGTCTGCTGAGTGAATTTGTAGACCTGCGCCGGGGCCTTCTGGTCATCGAGCAGAGCGAAGTCGTGCTGTTGCAGGTCCTTGATGAAACGGCCGTGCTTGTCGGTGACGGTGAAGACAAGGTCGACTTCGTTGACGTTGGCCTGGATCGTGTACTGCTTATCATCCTGCGGCTGCTGGCCGTTTTGTGTCTGCGCGTCAGGTGGAGCAGGCTTTGCGGGCTGTGTCTGCGCAAGCGGCGGCGTTGAAGCAGGAGGCGTCTGCTGTTGCGCCCATGAAAAGGTCGCAGTGAAAACAGAAAAAAGTGTAACGACCGCGCAAGGCAGGAAAAACTTTGAGGCAAAGACCGGCTTCATTGTGACTGCCGCCATTTTACATGGGCGGTGAAAGGCCTTCCAAGAGATATCTGCCGGGCAGGCGAGCGCCAGAGGCACGTATACTGCTGCCGATGATACAAAACGCACTTCGGGCATTCACCGCTGTTTTTTCTCTATTTATCGTTTCCGGAGCACCAGCCATCGCACAAACATCCACACCTTTTGGCGTAGACATTCTCAAAGGGGTACCGCCTCCTGTGTTCCTCTGGCCGATGGGAGCACCCGGAGCGCTGGGCACGGCAGAGGCAGACAAGCCGCGGTTTTACGTTTTTGTTCCGCAGGCAAAATCAACCAACACAGCAGTGCTGGTGATTCCCGGAGGCGGCTACACGCACGTCGCCATCGGACATGAGGGATTCCAATATGCGCGTTGGCTGAATGCACAGGGTGTGACCGCGTTTGTGCTCGACTATCGTGTGGCTCCGTACAAGTATCCGGTGGAGATACAGGACGGCATGCGCGCCATGCGCTATGTGCGTTCGCATGCGTCCGAGTACGGGATCGATCCGAACCGGATTGGCGTGTGGGGATCGTCGGCTGGCGGGCATCTCGCCTCGACGCTGGGCGTGCATGGCAATGACTCCGCCCCATTACCGGAGAAAACAGATTCCGTAGACCAGGCGGATGCTCGGCCAAATTTCATGATCCTGTCGTATCCGGTTATCAGCATGGAGCCGCCGATTGCGCATGTAGGATCGATGAAGAACCTGCTAGGGGAGACGCCTGATCCACAGATGCAGCAGAAATTCTCCAATCAGCTTCAGGTGAATGCGCAGACGCCGATGACATTTCTGTTTGCTACCACGAATGATCCCACGGTTCCTGTGGAGAACAGTCTGGATTTCTATAAGGCGCTCGAACGCGTGCATGTTCCGGCAGAGCTGCACATCTTTGACTACAAGGACCATGGTTGCGGATTGTGCGGATCTATTCCTGAACTCATGACCTGGCCGCTGCTGCTGCGAAACTGGCTGATGCACGAAGGATGGCTGCCGAAGGATGCGCCGCCGCTGCCTCCGGCTGAGCCGAACTATCCTTCATGGCCGCCAGGCCTGGACGGGCCGGGCAAGCCATAGCTCTCTGTAGAATCACGGTGAGATGCCAACAGCTATCTATCCTGTTCCACCTGAAGCTGCGGGTCAGCGCCTGGATGCCTGGCTTACCGTCCAACTGGAATGTGTGAGCCGATCGCGCGTGCAGCTTCTGCTTACGCAGGGCAACGTAATCGTAGACGGGAAGTCAGCAAAGGCATCGCTCAAACTGCGTGGCGGCGAGACGGTGGAAGTGCATGGCGATCCTGTTCCGGCGCCGTTGCGCGCCGTGGCCGAGGACATTCCACTGGAGATTGTTTATGAAGACGATGATCTTTCCGTCGTGAATAAGCCTGCCGGAATGATGGTGCATGCCGGTTCGGGCGCAACCGAAGATGCTCGTAATCGCGGGACATTGGTGAATGCTCTGCTGCATCATTACCGGCAGCTCTCTTCGACTGGCGGGGAGCTGCGGCCCGGCATCGTGCACAGGCTGGACAAGCAGACGAGCGGACTCATCATCGTGGCACGCAACGATGCCGCGCATCTGAAGCTGGCGGAAATTTTTTCGCACAGGCAGGTTCGCAAGACATACATTGCCCTGGTACATGGATCGCTGAAACAGGATGCGGGGACCATTACCGCCTCTATCAGCCGCGACGTTCTCCGCCGAACACGCATGACCACACGACGCGCAACCGGAGGACGTGCCGCAATTTCACATTATGAAGTTGTACGGCGCATCGAATCTCCAGTTGGAAGATTTTCATTGGTGCGTGTGCGTATCGAGACGGGACGTACGCATCAGATTCGCGTGCACATGGCTTCCATCGGACATCCTGTAGTTGGCGACACGCTCTACGGCGCGCCGGCGCGGGTTGCACCTGTACGTAAGGATAGTGGCGAGCTATCTATAGCGCTCGACCGGAATTTTCTGCATGCAGCGGAACTGGCTTTCGCTCATCCCCGGACGGGAAAATTGCTCGAATTGTCAGCACCGCTACCGGCAGAGTTAGAGCAGTTTTTGGCACTGCTGGAGCCAGCGAAAATATTTGGAAGATAAAGGGAGCGGAAGATGCCTTCGATGAAAATGGCGCGCGTGATTCTCTTTACCGGGCGAATAGATGCTATGAGCGAATTTTACGGACAAGTGCTCGGCTTGAACCAGATCACAAATGAGAAAAGCTGGAAAGAATTTGATGCGGGTGGTGCGCGGATTGCGCTGCACTCCGGCCCTTCGTCGCCGGGCCGCAAAGGGCCGAAAATTGTGTTCTACGCCGACGATGTTGCTGCCCTGCGCGAAACGCTGGTAGGTCGAGGTGCGAAGTTTGGAAAGGTTCGGGAGGGGGAAGTATTTTGTCTCTGCGACGGCAAAGACCCGGACGGAAATCCTATTCAATTGTCGAATCGCTGAGCTACTTTCCTGCAGACGAGTTGACGGTCATGATTTTTACTGAGCCGTCATCCATCTCGCTGAACCATACTTCTCCGTTGCCGATCATTTCGCCCTGATAATTGCCAAACAGACAATGAGCAGACTGCTGCAGGATGGCCTTGCGGATATGTTCCGTGAAGATGCTGTCATAGCGAGCGATCAGGGTCTGCTTATTCCGGATGCGGGTCCGCTTGCCCTCATGAATGAAGTTCATCGGGTAGGAGATCATGCCGGCGATTTTTTTCTGATCATTTGCCTGCACCGCCTGTTGTAGTTCGGCAAGAAAGGCACGGGCTGCATTTGCTGTCTTTGGTCCCTGAGTATCTACCGTTGAACCTTCGCATTTTTCATCAGCAACGGCCTGAGCGCAGAGCAGCTTCGGTGAGAGAAGGCTACATAAAAGAATGACAAGGAATCCTCGGATAATCAGTCGCATATGGTTTCTATGGCGTCATTATGTTAGCCGGAAATCAGTGGATGGTCAGATAAAGTTTGAAGATAATCAGAACCTCAGTGACTACGGCAAATACAGCAAAAAATGCGTGAAAGCGCGGGCTTCGTACCTTGATGGCCAGAAGACTGAGCATGAGATAGGCTGCTGTCCGGGCAGGATAGAAGAAACCAAGATGCGCGCGATACTCTCTGCCTTTAATGAAGGTATCTACAAGGTCGGAGATGAAGAGGAGCACCATCAGAGTGAAGATCCATTGCCGGCGTGAATAGAAGTAGCCGCGGTAGCCATCGTATTCGGTCATTTCGTCGGGAAAGAAAAGCGAGCAGAGCAGATAAAGAATTGTGGCGTAAATGGCCAGGAAGAAGTAGAGCGGGAAGGTCCATTGCGGAACCTTCTGCAGATAAAATTCCCACCACCAGAAATGAATGAGATAGAGAAATAGGAAAAGCGTCCAGACCAGGTGCGCCCAGTAGATTTTGTATTTGCGCGGATGCTGGACAATGCGCGCCACTCCGCGAAGCAGGTGAGCAACGCCAAGGCCGAGAATCATGCTCAGCAGAACTCTTACATGTAGGTAGACGTCCATCGCTGCTCCGCGTGCGCGATGCCAATTCTACAATGCGAAGCACGGGACTCGATGAATCTCGCTATGCGCTCTGACTGTTTCGAGCTGACGGCCTCACGCTCCCAGAGATTCGAGAAATATGGGGGGAGCTCTGCAATAGGCCATGCGATTCCGCTCATAAAGCCCTGCCGTTTCCCTTCTCAATGTCAGGGGCAAGGTCGTCAGAATGGCGATACATGAAACAGGCCTTGTACTAACTTAAGTACACCGCATTTCAAATAGTTTTTTCCTGCTAAAGAAAATGCCGTCCTGCGCGGACGGCATTCTTGTTCTGATTGCGCCTAGAACGTTGTGCTGACGGTCAGGCGGAAAGTTTTGTTGGGCTCGCGGAGCTGGTAGATCGATCCGTAGAGCTGGGTGGCTTGCGCGTAGCTGTAGTCGCCTGCGCCGCCGGCGGGGAACATGCTGCGGGTGATCAGGTTCTGGCCGGTGATGCTGTCATACAACCGCAGCGGGTTGTAAGCGTAGTAGATGCGGAACGGCGCGTTGATGATCGGCATCATGACCGAAATCTGCGCACCGAGTGACATGCGCGGAACGTAGTTTGTTCCGGGGATAGGCCGGATGAAGCGATCGAACTGAATCGCCTGGCCGCCGACGCAGGCGCCGTTGACGTAGTTGGGGCAGCCATACAGCGGAGCGTTTAGCGAGTCGTAGCCTTGCGGGCTTTGCTTGAGCTGACCGTTGCTGGTTGCCATGTCCATACCAAAATCATCGAAGAATTCGAGGGCTGCGGTCCGGCCTACGAGCGGGATGCGGTACTCGATATTTCCGGTGATCTGCGTATCGCCGCCGATGGGACCGATGCCGTAAACAGGAATCGGGACCTGAACGCACTGGTTGGTCTGCGGATTGGTGGGATCGCGCGGAACGCAGGTCCCATCTGGATTGGTGAGATTGAAGAGAACGCGCGTAGGCACGAATCCGTAGGGCGTTGCGGTGCGGATATCAAATCCGCGCAGATCGCTTTCGCCGCCGGCATAGAAGCGATTGAAGGGCGGAGCGACGTCGCCGCTGATGCCACGGATGTAGTTGGCCTGAACACGCCAGCCGAGCACATTGCGGCCTTCAGGATTGAAGCGGAACAGTTTGATCGGTTTGAATTGCTTGTACTCAACGACTGGCTGGAAGTAGCGGACGTTACCCCAGAGTCCGGCAAGCTGCAGAGCGGCTGAGAATGACGAGCCGGTGCGCGGCATGTAGCTGGAGTCGAGCCGGTTCCAGGAGTAGCTGAGGGAGATCATGCTGTTGACGATCCCTTCGAGCGAGTTGCCTCCCTG
This sequence comes from Alloacidobacterium sp., assembly GCA_035293545.1. Taxonomy (GTDB): domain Bacteria; phylum Acidobacteriota; class Terriglobia; order Terriglobales; family Acidobacteriaceae; genus Alloacidobacterium. The sequence continues at coordinate 11,144 of DATGMQ010000009.1, forward strand.
AATGCCGCTGCGGAAGGCAAGCGTCTGGAAGAGGTTCTGCGACGCCGCGCTGAAGGTCGTCACCGAAGAGCGATTCAACGAATAGGTGATGCCGACGTTCTTAAAAGTATGGCGGATGGGGAACCTGCCGGAGACAGTGAACCCGGTGACCGACTGGTTGTAATTCTGCGTAAGCGAATTGACGGCGGCGGTGGTGTTGGCATCGGCGCCCGAGAGGTTATAGGCTTTGGCGGAGTTGTAGTCGTACTTGCTGGAATAGACCGAGATGCCGAGGCCGATGGGCTTATTGCGCAAATACGGCTCGTTGAACCCGAACTGCAGGTTGCGCGACAGGTTGCCGGCACTGGCCTGGATGGTCAGGGTCTCACCGAGTCCGAGGAAGTTATTGGTCTGATAGTTCAGTCCGAGGAAGGTTCCGGACAGTCCGCTGACGCCACCGTTCAGCCCGATGGAGTTCTTGCCCTTCTCCGTCACTTTGAGCAGCAGATCAACTGTGCCGGCTTCGGGGTTCTGGTGCGTTTCCGAATCCTGATCGACCTTCAGCGGGTTGAAATAATCCAGCTGATTAAGGCGCAGGAGACTCAGCTCCCAGAGATGGCTGTTGTAGACCTGACCTTCTTCGAGCAGCAGCTCGCGGCGGATCACGAAATCGCGCGTAACAGTGTTGCCCTGGAATTCGATTCTTGAGACGTAGAATGGCTTGCCTTCATCGAGGTCGATGACGAAGGAGACGGTTTTTTTATTGTCGTCGATCTGAGGAACGGGGTTCCCGGAGAAGTTGATGTATCCGAGCTGACCATAGGCCTTCCGTAGATTTTCGAGGCCCTTCGCAAATTGTGTGATGTTGAGGTAGTCGCCGTCCTTTACGGGGAACTGCGCGCGAAGCGCTTTCAGGTTTGAGTCGGGGACCGCCTTGTTGCCCTTAAAGGTAATGGAGCCGAGACGGTAACGGGCGCCTTCTTCGACAGGGATCCGGATATCAATGCGCTTGCCTTTGCGCGGGCGGAAGGTGAAGAACGAAAGGCCGCCTTCATTGCGGAGATGGGTCTGGGGCTCGCCGGTGGAGGCACGGAAATAGCCGCGGTCCTGATAAGCACGGCGGACGCGCTCGGCGTCTTCTTCGAGCTTGCTGGCGTCGTAGGTCTTGGCGAAGAGGTTCTCAAAAATGATGGAGTGCGGAATGCCGATGGGGCGCAGGTTTCGCATGGCGGCACGCAGCTCACGCGAGCTGACGTGTTCGTTGCCGGTGAAGCTGATCTTACCGACTTTGACCTTCGGACCTTCTTTGATGATGAAGTTTACCTGCACAGAGGCCGGCGGAATGGTCTTGACATCTGCCTTGACAGTGGCGAACTGATGGCCATGCTCAGCGAGCAACTCTTTAATGGCAGTTTCAACGCGGGCGATGCGCGTGGGATCGTACTGGCTCTCGACGGAGAAGCCGACCTTTTCCTTCTTAAGGCGGTCGAGGACGTCAGACTGCGTTACTGAGTTGAGACCCTTGTAGTTGATTTCCCGAATCGTGGGCTTTTCACGCACGTAGACGTCGAGAATGATGCCGCCTTTGGGGTTGTCCTCGCGCTCAATGCGGACGTCTTCAAAGTAGCCGGTGTTCCAAAGGGAGTTGAAGTCGCGCTCGACGGTAGTGGGGTCGAAGGGCTCGTTCTCGTGGCTGAACATGCGGGCCAGAATCGTCTCTTTGGGAATACGGCGGTTGCCGATGACGCGAATCTGGGTAATGGTCTGCTGCGTCTGTGCCCATGCCGAAAAGACAGTGAAGCAAAGAAGAACAAAGGCCAATGGCTTCAGCGCGATGCGGAATTTGCGGCGCGCAATCTGGCTGGTTTTGGTTGGAGAGCTTACGCTCTCTCGCATGACGGGAAGAATAGGCACACCCTCACTGCAAAAAATCGAATGAAACTTGAGGAAAAGGCGATTATAAGTGACCGGAGGCGCAGTTCCCAACTCCGGAGGATCTTTGCGTGCGTTACCGGTCATCGGTGGCCGCAGGCCGTGTCAACTTTCCAGTTCTGCATGGACATCGAAGCCATCACCATTCCAGACGATTCTGAGAAGGTTTGGTTTGCAACAGATTTGGCAATCCTCGACATAGGACTGCTTTTGGCCGGCTGATTCGTCCACCAAAGTCTCATTCCACTCTCCACAGCCAGCGCATTGGAAACCCGCAGCGAAGGGCATCGATTGGTCCGCTCTTAGTCTATCGGAATGAAGGAGTTTTCGCTGCTTTGGGGAAGGGCGAAGCAGCCGGAAATCTTCCTGAAAGCATGAATCATCTTCATCGGGTCACAAAATTGCCTCGTTCGCCGGCTCGGGATGGACATGGTTAGCTTCGGGATTGGGGCGGTGAAGCCTAGACCCATTCCCCCTGCCTCATCAGTGGTTCCGCGGTTCCGGATGCGGTGATGCCGTCGATGTCCAGCTTGTCTGAGCCAATCATCCAGTCGACGTGAATCAGGCTGTCGTTGGCTCCTTTCGACGCAAGCTGTTCGGGGGTGAGTTTGTCGCCATCAATCAGACAGGAGCTGTAAGCCTGCCCAAGAGCGATATGGCAGGCGGCGTTCTCGTCAAAAAGTGTGTTGAAGAAGAGCAGGCCGCTCGAGGCGATGGGCGAGGAATGCGGGACAAGGGCCACTTCTCCGAGGCGGCGCGCGCCGTCATCCGTATCGATGAGCTTCTCCAGGACTTCCTGTCCTTTGGTGGCGCGGGCCTCAACGATGCGGCCTTTTTCGAAGCGCACCTGAATACCTTCGATCATCGTTCCCTGGTGCGAGAGCGGCTTGGTGGCCGTTACGATGCCGTCGGCGCGGTCCTTGTGCGGAGTGGTGAAGACTTCTTCCGTCGGCATGTTAGGGATGCAGTAGGCTCCATTGCCGGCAGTCGTTCCCCCGCCGAGCCAGAGATGGTCGTCGGCCAGTCCGAGACGGAAATCGGTTCCCGGCCCGCGGTATTGCAGGGCCGCATAGCGTTTTTGGTTGAGAAAATCCGCGCGCTTGTGCAGTCCGGCATCGTGGGACTTCCAGGCCGCCACGGGATCATCGGCATCCACGCGCGAAGCTTTGAAGATCGCTGCCCACAGCTTTTCGAGCGCGATTTCAGGAGCGTCGTTTGGGAACATGGCCGCAGCCCATGCCGGAGTGGCGCTGGCCACGATGGTCCAGTTGATTTCGTGGCGGGTGATCAGCTCAAGCGCAGGACGATATGCCTTCGAGACCGCGCGGTTGGCGCGGCCCACCTTCTCCGGGTCTTCGTTTGAGAGCAGCGATGGATTTGCCCCAGCAATTGCCAGCCGCGCCGCACCACTCCTGAACGCTGCGCCCATGCCGTCATAGAGCCAGCCGGGAGCACGGTCGAAGCTGTCGTCTGGAGCAAAGCGGTAGCGCATCAACGCGGCTTCATCATCGCTGAAGAGCGTGGTGACCAGCGAAGCTCCGGCACGATAGGCATGCTCGGTGATGCGGCGGGCCAGCGCCAGCGAATCGAGCGATGCGGTCATCACCAGTTCCTGGCCGCGCTGAAGGCCTAGTCCAACATGGACAGCGACTTCGGCAAGGCGGTCGAGTTTCTGTTCGTGGGTAAGCTGTTCGGCGGCTACTGCGGCGGTGGTCATGCTTTTAGTCTAAGCTTTTCGCTGCGCGCAGGCGACCCGCGGAATACCCTGCAGGTCGTCGATGAAGCCGACGCGGCTCCAGCCGGAAAGAAGCTGGGTAAGAGCATCCTGCTGTCCCTGACCGATCTCCATGAGAAGCCATCCGCCGGGTTTGAGTAATTCGCGGGCTTGCGGGATCAGCCGATTGTAGATGTCCAGCCCCGACGGCCCCGCAAAGAGCGCAGAGGCTGGTTCATAGTCACGGACCTGTCGTTCCAGCGAATCGCGGTCGGATTCTGCAACGTAGGGAGGGTTGGAAACCACGGCGTCAAATTGCTCGCCGGCAACTGCGCTCAGCAGGTCGGAATTAAGAAAGCGGATACGGTCATTAACATGATGGATTTTGGCATTTTCCAGGGCTATAGCGAGAGCGGCGTCCGAAATATCGAGAGCTGTAATTCGGCCTTGCGACAGGGAATGCGCGAGAGCGACCGCGATAGCTCCAGAGCCAGTGCCAACATCGGCTATTTGCAGCAGCTCATCATGCGGTACTCGCTCCAGCAGGGCTTCAACCAGGTGCTCGGTCTCCGGGCGAGGGATCAAAACATCGGGTGTGACGTGGAATGTGAGACCGAAAAATTCCTGTTCGCCAAGAATGTACTGGATCGGTTCATGCGCCGCGCGGCGGCGCAGCCATTGGTCGTATTGCTGAGTTTGCTCGGTGGTTAGCTCAGCATCCGGATTCGTCAGCAGAAATGCTCGATCTCGCTGGATAATGCGCAATAGAAGCAGTTCGGCATCGCGGCGCGGCTGTGATGAGATGCCCGTGAGCCTGTTTGCACCTTCGTCGAGTACTTGCTTGAGTTGAAGCCATATTGAGGACATTGTCATCCTGAACGTAGCGAAGGATCTGCTTCACTCTTCCAGCCGCATAAATTTTATCGAGAGCATTCTGGTCCTTGACTTAGAGAGAGCAGTGCCGGTTGATATAAAAGCAGATATTTCACTGCGCTCAGGATGACAGGATTAGAGATAACCTGTTAAGCAGCTGAAGCAGTCTCGGCCTTCAACCTCTCGGCATTGAAATATGAAGTCAGCGCATCAATCACCGGCTGCAGCTTGCCGTCCATCACATCGGTGAGCTGATGAATGGTCAGCCCGATGCGGTGATCGGTGAGCCGATTCTGCGGGAAGTTGTAGGTGCGAATCTTCTCGCTGCGGTCTCCGGAGCCAACCTGCTGCTTGCGCTCTTTTGCAAGGGCCTGCTGCTGCTTTTCCATCTCAATTTCATAGAGACGGGCACGGAGCACGCGCATACCCTTTTCGCGGTTCTTAATCTGCGATTTCTCATCCTGGCAGCTGACAACAGTATTCGTCGGAATATGCGTGATGCGAACTGCCGAGTAGGTGGTGTTTACCGATTGGCCGCCCGGTCCGGAAGAGCAGAAGGTATCGATACGGAGGTCCTTGGCTTCAATCTTGATGTCTACGTCTTCGGCTTCCGGCAGAACAGCAACCGTCACCGCAGAGGTATGCACACGGCCCTGCGTCTCAGTCGCTGGAACACGCTGCACACGATGTACGCCGCTCTCATATTTGAGTTGTGAGTAGACCTTGTCTCCTTCGATGATGGCAATGACTTCTTTTAAGCCGCCGACTGAAGACTCAGAACTCGAAAGCACTTCCACCTTCCAGCGATGCTGCTCAGCAAAACGCGAATACATGCGGAAGATCTCAGCAGCAAAAAGAGAGGCCTCATCACCGCCGGTGCCGGCGCGGATTTCTAGAATGACGTTCTTCTCGTCGTTGGGATCTTTCGGCAGCAGCGCCAGCTTCAGCTCTTCTTCGATCTTAGGCAGTCGCTCTTCGAGCTGCGCAAGCTCATCCTCAGCCATGGCGCGGATATCCGCATCGGATTCGTTCAGCATGCTCTTCGCGTCAGCAATGCCGGTCTCAACCTGCTTGTACTCGCGATACTTTTCGACCACGGCTTCCAGGTCGCGGTGCTGCTTGGCAATTTTCTGATATTTCTGCGGATCGGAGACGATCTCCGGCGAGGCAAGCTGCTCGCCCAGCTCTTCGTAACGGGATGCAATCTGTTCTAAACGTTCAAACATGGTGTTTTCTCAAGCGCTCCGCGCGGTTATCGATGAAATTGAAAAGAGAAAGAAGACGAACAAGTGGATTGGCGGCGGGGAGCCGCTAGAGAAGAGCGCCGTTCTGGAGATCGAACTGCATTCTCTTATTTTACAGCGCTTCCAGACGCGAAGGAAGCGCCTAAAAGCCTTCAGCATCTATAGTCTATGTGATGACGGCGGCATTCAAAGGATTCGCGGAACTGTGCGAGGCGCTTTCCGCCACCACAAAGAAGCTCGAAAAGCGCGCTCTGATTGCGGACTATCTGAAATCGCTTGCCGTGGACGACGCCTCCAGGGCCGCTCTCTATTTGTCAGGCCAACCCTTTGCCGAAACTGACCGCCGGACCCTGAATGTCGGCGGTTCTCTGTTATCTAAAGCCGTGGCGCAGCTTTCCGGAGCGAACCAGAACGCGATGTATGCAGCCTACCGGCGCCACGGCGATTTGGGCGCGGCCGCGTTCGACCTGCTGGAAAAGCACCGGAACAGCTCTGCATCGCTGACCCTTGAAGATGTTGAACGCGCCTTTACCGATCTAGCCGCAGCAAAGGTCCCACCGGCAAACAGCCGCTGCTGCTTGATTTGCTCGCCAAAGCTACCCCCATCGAAGCCAAGTACCTCATCAAACTCATGAGCGGTGACATGCGCATCGGCGTCAAGCAGAGCCTCGTCGAAGAAGCCATCGCCCATGCCTATGGCGCCGAAGTTGCTCAGATACGGCGCGCCGTAATGCTTACCGGCAGCCTGCCGGAAGTTACGTCGATGGCGATCGCCGGCATCCTCGAACAGGCCCACATGCGTCTCTTCCATGCGCTCGGGTTCATGCTGGCCAGCCCCGTGGCCTCAGTGGAAGAGGCGATGGATCGCTTCAGCGAAGAGATTGCCGCCGAGCACAGCGGTGTTTCTGAAGCGCTTCCGGAAAAAGAACACAGACCGGCCGAAAAGCAGCCGATTGCGCCGCAACAGGCCCTGCGCGAGGCGCAACTTGAAGACAAATATGACGGCATCCGCGCGCAACTGCATTGTGGCGATCCGGGCCAGCCCGGACGCGTCGCGCTTTTTTCGCGCAATCGTGAAGATATAGGCGAGAGCTTTCTTGAGCTGATCGAAGCATTCGAGCAGGTCACCGAGCCGGCGATTCTGGATGGGGAAATCGTCGCCTGGAATCCAACCGATCACCGCGCACTGCCTTTCACTTCGCTCCAGCAGCGGCTGGGACGCAAGCGCGTAACCCGCGAAATGCGCGAACGGACACCGGTTGTTTTTGTTGCATTTGATCTTCTGTATCTGAATGATGAGCTTCTGCTGGAATGCCCTTTAAGCGAGCGGAGAAGCGCGCTGGAGAAGTTTATTCAACGACAGGCTGAAGCTACAGCAAACTGCATACAGCGAGGACAAACCGATCTCTTTGGGAGTGAATCAAACAATAACTTTCCGCGCATGATTCTCGCGCCGGCAGCACGGCTCGAAAGCGCTGAGCAGCTTGACCGCGCCTATACCGAAGCGCGCAAGCGCGGAAACGAAGGCGTGATGCTCAAAGCGCGGCACAGCATTTACCAGCCAGGCCGGCGCGGCCTGGCATGGCTCAAATTAAAAAGAGAACTCGCCACGCTCGACGTCGTCGTGACCGGCGCCGAATACGGCCACGGCCGCCGCGCCGGGGTGCTCAGCGACTATACCTTCGCCGTAAAAGACGGGGATGAGCTGAAGAATATCGGCAAAGCCTACTCCGGCCTCACCGACGCGGAAATCGACGAATTGACCGCTTTTTTCAAAGAACACACGCTCGAAGACTACGGCGGATTTCGCACTGTCGAGCCGTTGATCGTCCTTGAAGTCGCCTTCAACAACATCATGCGCTCAGACCGGCATAACAGCGGCTTTGCGCTGCGATTCCCACGCATTCTGCGGATTCGAAACGACAAGCCCGTCAGCGAGATCGATACACTGGCGCGAGCGGAAGAGATTTACAACCTGCAGCCGGATAAGTCGGAAGAAAACTGATAATTTGTCATTAATGGCCATGCCCATGATGCGCATGCATGTGCACTTCTTCCAGAGCCATTACGCATCCATGCGCGACTTCACAATCGGCATTCTCAAACTGAATCGTCGTGTGGTCGATGTGAAAGCGCGCGTGCAACGTCGTCTTGATCTCTTCCAGAATACGATTGCTTTCTGAAGGAGGAATATCGGCGATGGTGACATGGCTGGCCAGCGCGTGCGTCTGTGATCCCAGGCTCCAGACGTGCAGGTCATGCACATCTTCCACGCCAGGGATAAGCTGCAGCGAAGCCCGAATATCAGCGAGTGAAATACCTCGCGGCGTGCCTTCCAGAAGGATATTCAGCGTCTCGCGAACGATGGAAAGCGAGGACCAGAGAATCAACGCCGCAATAGCCAGCGAGAGCACCGGGTCGATCCACGATTGGCCGGTCCAGAGAATGGCGGCGCCTCCAATAATCACGGCAGCGGTAGAAAGCGTATCGCCCAGCATGTGGACAAACGCGCTGCGCATGTTGACATCCGTGTTCACACGCCACAGCAACGCCGCAATTACGCCGTTCATAAGAACGCCGGCGGCAGCCACGATCATCATTAAGCCCGGCTGCACGTGAACTGGCTGGCTCAGGCGATGCACCGCTTCAATCGCGATAAAGATGGCAATCACGATCAGCGTGAGAGCATTGACAAATCCTGCAAGGACGCCGGCACGCTGGTAACCGAAGGTCTTGGCATCCGTCGGCGGACGGCTCTGGAAATAGACGGCAACGAAGGAGAGCAGCAGCGCCAGAGCGTCTGAAATATTGTGTCCGGCCTCGGAAATGAGGGCCAGAGAGTGAGCGCGGAGACCGGCAACGAAGGTCAGCAGCACATAGGCAAGCGTCGCAGCAAGCGACAGCTTCAGCACGCGTTGCATTTTGCCGACAGGCGCTCCGTGGACATGCATAGCTTTAGTTTATGCCGGAACGCGCCAATTGAGACGACAGACTCAGGCCAGAGGCGCTGGGTGCGATTGCGAGGGGTTCGCATCGAGATGCCGCGCTGTACCTGAATTGGCCATGCCTCGCAGGCCGCTCCACGTTTCGGCAATGATGATGCTGTTCTCCGGTTTATGAGTGTCATAGCGGACTGAACAGGGAAAGCCCAGCCGGCACTCATGGATATTGACCAGATCGCGCAGCGCAGTCACATCCTGCGAGCACTCATATACGACGCCGCCAATCTCATATTTGTAGAGAATCAGCTGCAGGCCGGCAGGCCGCCCGCTTTCGGCTGCGTCCACTTCGGAAATATCGAGTAAAGTCCCGTCGATAATCCGCCCGGTCTGTACAAGGTATTGACGGCGCTGGCGTTCGATCTCCTCAGCCGTCGGCTTTTTACGCAGCGCAAAATAAACGGCTACTCCACCCAGACAGAGGCCGGCAGCCGCCAAAGTTCCAATGACCTGAGGGTCCCGCAGGGAAAGCCCATTCATAACAGCATCCAGCGCCAGAATACCGCAGACTGACCTGAAAAACTGCTTTCTGCGGGTTTAAGACGCCATTTTTGAAACGCCGCAACCCCGCCAATAACTATCGGAATGAGTCTATGGATGCAGCCTGAAAAAATATGTCTTCATTTCAGCGCCTGCTGGCGTATGCTGGTTGGCGTTCCGAGGACGTTCTCCCCGCAGCATCCTTAGAAATTCCACGACTCCAGGAGAGTTTCCTATGCAATGCCCTTCGTGCCATAACGAAGTCGCTCCCCAGGCTACATTTTGCGGTTTCTGCGGAGCTTCCATCTCCGCAGCTGCAGCAGCACCCGGCGGGGCGCCCGCTGGCTATGCCCCCGTCGGCGCCAGCGGTTATGCAGCTCCAGCCGCTGTTCCGGCAGCGCCTGCCGCCGGCGGCTTGTCTGAAAATGCCGCTGCGGCTATCTCGTATATCACCATCATTCCGGCCATCATCTTCCTGGTGATGGAGCCTTACAACAAAATGCGTCTGGTAAAGTTCCATGCGCTGCAGTGCATCGGGCTTCACGTGGCCTGGATTGCCGTCTGGGTGGCCACCATGGTTTTATCTGTGGTGCTGCACTTCATTCCTCTCATCGGCATCCTGTTTTTCCTGGTGGATATCGTCCTTTGCGTCGGCTTCTTTATCGCCTGGCTGATGTGCATTCTGAAAGCCAGCAAAGGTGAGTACTTCAAGCTACCTCTGATCGGCGAGTTTGCCGCCAAGCAGGCCAACAGCTAAGAAAAATTGATATCGCTTCGCTCAGGTTTCGGGCTGCGCTATACTGAAACCTGAGCATGTCGAATCAGAAGCTGTCTTCTCTCCCTGATGCGCGTCGTCGCGTTTCGGGAACTTCGGTACTTCCGGCCACTGTTTCTCCTCTGGAATTGAACTCCTCGACCGGCAGGCGCATTCGCTCGACCACCGTGGTCTGCGTGCGCCGCAACGGCAGTGTCGTTATGGCTGCCGACGGGCAGGTCACGCTGGGCGAATCGGTTATCAAGCATTCAGCCAGGAAGATTCGCCGGCTCTATCAGGACAAAATACTCGCCGGATTTGCCGGATCCACCGCCGACGCCTTCTCCCTTTTCAGCCGCTTCGAAGGAAAACTTGAGCAATATGCCGGCAATCTGGGCCGCGCTGCGGTCGAATTGGCTAAAGAATGGCGCACGGACAAGATGCTGCGCAACCTCGAAGCTCTACTCATTGTCTCTGACCCGCATCAGACATTTCTCATCAGCGGATCGGGAGACGTAATAGAGCCGGACGAAGGTATCGCCGCCATTGGTAGCGGAGGATCGTTTGCGCTGGCTTCAGCCCGCGCCCTTTACGAAAACACAGAACTGTCCGCCCGCGATATCGCTGAAAAGTCGCTCAAGATCGCTGGACAGATATGCATCTACACCAATGACAAGATCACCATCGAAGAGCTGCACGCCTAATCCGCGTTCGCCCTGAGGAGCAGCCGCATGGCCATCTATTTACCCGGAACCGCTGAAGACCAAGAACTCGCGCTTGAAGAGTTGACACCGCGCGAAATCGTTGCCGAGCTGGACAAGTATGTCGTCGGCCAGAAAGCCGCCAAGCGCGCTGTCGCCATCGCTTTGCGCAACCGCATGCGCCGCCAGAAGCTTCCGCCCGATCTCGCCGAAGAGATCATGCCCAAGAACATCATCATGATCGGGCCTACCGGCGTTGGCAAAACGGAGATCGCGCGGCGGCTGGCCAGGTTAACGAACTCGCCCTTCCTCAAGGTCGAGGCCTCAAAGTTTACCGAAGTCGGCTATGTGGGCCGCGACGTCGAAGCTATCGTGCGCGATCTGGTCGAGATCGCCATCGACATGGTGCGCGAAGAGAAGCTCGAGGAAGTGGAAGACAAAGCCGAGCTGAATGCGGAGGAGCGTCTGCTGGATTTATTGCTGCCGCCGCCTACTCCTGCGCCTCCATCTTCGGCTCCGCAAAGTGAGCCTGGCAGCAATACCCTGACTTTTCCGGGTCCAAGCAACGAATCCCATCAGCGCACGCGCGAAAAGCTCCGCCAACAGTTCCGCGAAGGCAAGCTCGACGACCGCATGGTTGAGATTGACGTTCGCGAGCGCAATGCGCCCTCGTTTGAAATCATCTCGAACCAGGGCGTTGAGGAAATGGACATCAATCTTAAGGATGTCCTTCCGAACATCTTTGGCCAGCGCACCAAGAAACGCAAAATGAAGGTCGGCGAGGCCTTCGAGTATCTGGTGCAGGAGGAAGAGCAGCGCCTCATTGACATGGACCAGGTCACGCGCACCGCTGTCGAGCGCGTCGAAAACTCAGGCATCGTATTCCTCGACGAGATTGACAAGATCGCCGGACGCGAAGGCGGCCACGGTCCCGATGTCTCCCGCGAAGGCGTGCAGCGCGACATTTTGCCCATCGTCGAAGGAACTACCGTCAACACCCGCTACGGCATGGTCCGCACCGACCACATCCTCTTCATCGCCGCCGGAGCCTTCCACGTCTCCAAACCCAGCGACCTCATTCCCGAACTGCAGGGCCGCTTTCCCATCCGCGTCGAGCTGCAATCGCTCACAGTAGAAGACTTCATCCGCATTCTGCAGGAGCCTAAATCTTCGCTCACAAAGCAATACACAGCGCTGCTCGAAACCGAAGGCTTGAAGCTCGAATTCACTCCGGAGTCATTGGAAGAGATGGCCCGTTTTGCCTTCCGCGTCAATGAAACAACGGAGAACATTGGAGCCCGCCGCCTGCACACCATCATGGAGCGCGTCCTCGATGAAATCAGTTTCCTTGCGCCTGACCTGAATAAAGCCGCTAAAAACGATGCGAACGTCATCGATATCGCCGCGAGCGCCGAAAACAACGGAGCTACCACGCCGCTTCCCATCATCGAGCGCGAAACGGCAAACGGGCGCGAAAAGGTAGCCATCATCGACCCGGAATACGTGCGTAATATGGTTTCGGCGATTGTGAAGGACCAGGATTTGTCGCGGTATATTTTGTAGATTCAGAACGAAACGAAAGGCATCGCTACCAGCTCCCTTGTCCGTCATTCTGAGCTGAAGGCGAAGAATCTTCAACCATCCTGGCTTGAGATTCTTCCTCCCTTCACCACCCATCACGTGAAAACCGCAAGGTGCTGGGGCCCCGTTTCGGTCGTCAGAATGACGGCGGCTTATAGACACAGGAATGATGTTCCGGTAAAAGCAAAAACAGGTCGTTTGCTGCGCTCATGACGTCCTGCAGCAGGCATTTCTTAGAAGCCAAAAGTAGAAGGACAACAAATAAAATTCAGCTCGTGTGATCCAGAATAATCTTCCACCCCTCCGCCGATTTCTCCCACACAAGTGAAAAAATCCCCGAAGCATCCCCGCCGCCAGCAGCCGTCCGCGTCAGGTGATACTTACCGGTCACCACAGCATGCTCCGGTCCAAGCATCCGAACTGTCAGATCCGAAAATTCGAGTTTCCCCATGGCCTCTTTTGTCGAATAGCTGTCCTTATAACGATCCATCACCTGCTGCCAGCCCCGCCGAATCGTCTTGCCGATAAACGTCGTATCGGGCGCATTTTTGTACCCCTGCATAAATGTCGAAATATCGCCGCGGTTCCATGCTGAAACCTGATCCGCCAGCACCTGCTTGATCGCACTTTCAGCATCCTGCGCGAAAACAGCACGCGCCGAAACAATCCAAAGCAAAACCAGCACCAGGGGGAAGATCCGCTTCATTCTTCGCATCGTCATCCACCTAGTCTGAATCCCAACCGCGAAAAATTCCACGTCCAAATTCCGGTGGACGCAATCTTTAACAAGTGCGATCAAAATAGAGAGGCATTTCTTTATGTCAGCTTCTCCTGTCATCACCGAGTCCGTTTCGCAGCTCTTTCCGCTCCCACCGCGAGAAATCATGGAGCGGGCTTATCTCTCAAGCGACGCCAGCTTTGACGGCGCTTTTTATACCGCCGTGAAAACGACGGGAATTTTCTGCCTTCCCTCCTGCAAAGCAAGAAAACCGTTCAGGGAAAACGTGGAATTCTTCGCGACGGTGAAAGAAGCGCTCTTTGCCGGGTATCGTCCCTGCCTGCGCTGCAGGCCGCTCGAACTCCGCGCTGCCACTCCTGATTGGATCAGGCGCGTCCTCCTCGCAATTGACGCCGAACCCGCCCGCAAATTCACCGATCAGGACCTGCGCCTGCTCGATAGCGACCCTGTCCGCGTGCGCCGTTATTTCGTAAAGCACTTCGGCCTCACCTTTCAGGCTTATTGCCGAGGACGCCGCCTGAGCCGCGCTCTTGAAAATATCCGCAAGGGCAGCACGCTTGACGATGCCGTGTTCGATGCCGGATTCAACTCGCACAGCGGCTTTCGCGACAGCTTCACCAGTATGTTTGGCCAGCCTCCAGGCAAGATCGATGCGCTCGATCCGGTACAACTGGCGTGGTTCGATACGCCTATGGGACCCATGGTCGCTGGAGCCGTCCAGGCCGGACTTTGCCTGCTTGAATTCACGGACCGCCGCATGCTCGAAACCGAGCTGAAGATGCTACGAAAATACTTCACAACCGTTACCGTTCCCGGCGAGACCGCGCATCACGTATCGTTGAAAAAAGAGCTGGAATCCTATTTCAGCAAAACGCTCCGTGTCTTCAAGACAAAGACAATCCGCTTCGGTACGACATTTGAAGAACGCGTCTGGGAGCAACTCGACCGGATTCCCTACGGAACAACCATCTCCTATGAAGAATTAGCCCAGCGCGTCGGCAGGCCCGGCGCTGTTCGCGCGGTGGGCCGCGCGAACGGCATGAACAAGCTGGGAATCGTCGTCCCCTGTCACCGCGTTATTCGCAAAAATGGCGATCTTGCGGGTTACGGTGGCGGTATCTGGAGAAAGCGTCTGCTACTTGACCTGGAACGAGGGTCTGGGGGACACGAGAATTTAACTTAGCGAACCTCTCCCGCCTTATTCAGAAAGCAGAGCGCGGAAAGAGGTCATAATCGCGCGAGGGAAGAAACCCGTAGCAAAAATCGTGCCGATCAAAAAAGCAAAACGTTGGAATTTTCAAAGGCATGTTCACGGTTGGCCCGGAATTCTTCAAACCGCTTCCAGAAGATGAGCTGCGTCTTTGGAACGGAGAGGGCGATTGAAACTTCTGCTTGATACGCATGCGCTTCTCTGGACAATAACCGGCGATCTCAGACTCTCCAGGAAAGCAGCTGTAGCTCTACATCAGCCTGAAGCAGAAATATTCGTCTCTGCAGCGTACATTTGGGAAATCACGACAAAATTTCGCTTGGGGAAACTACCTGAAGCCGGTGTCTTGGTTTACGACTTTGACAGCCTGCGCAGGCTCGGTTTCCTCGATCTTCCCATCACCATCGAGCACGCCCAGCGCGCAGGCCTGTTGCCCGGCAACCATAAAGATCCTTTCGACCGCCTGCTTATTGCACAGGCCCAAGCCGAAAACATCGTCTTTATCAGCAATGAGCAGTTATTCGATGACTATGGCATTCGCCGTTGTGGCAAGGCGAGAAACATCCGTCGAGATCATCAAATAGTCCTACAATCAACGTATGCCTGCCGCAAAGACCATCCACACCGTCTGCTCGCATGATTGTCCTGATTCCTGCGGAGTTCTCGTTACCGTGGACGAGACCGGACGAGCAACGCGTATCCAGGGTGACCCGAACCATCCGGTCACACGTGGATTTCTCTGCGGCAAAGTAGCCAAATATCTTGACCGCGTTTATTCTCCGGATCGCCTGCTTTATCCCATGCGGCGGCGGCCCGGAGTAGCCAAAGGCTCGCTCCCGCAGGGAAAAGAACCAGAGGCATTTGAGCGCATTTCGTGGGAGGAAGCGCTCGATACTATCGCTGAGAGGCTGCAACAGGTAAGCGACGAGCATGGCCCGGAGTCGATCCTGCCTTACTCTTATGCCGGAACCATCGGGGTACTCGGCTACGGCTCCATGGACCGTCGATTCTTTTATCGACTTGGAGCCTCGCAGCTTGACCGGACCATCTGCTCAACTGCCGGTGGCGATGCGCTGGTCTCGGTATATGGCCGCAAGCTCGGCACTGATACAGAACATTTCCGCCACGCGCGCTACATCATCGCCTGGGGAGCGAACATCCACGGCAACAACATTCATCTATGGCCATTCATCGAAGAGGCCCGACGCAACGGGGCAAAGCTGGTTGTCATTGACCCTTATCAGACGCGCACGGCAAAGGCTTCTGACTGGCACATCGCCATCAACCCCGGGACCGATGTAGCGCTCGCACTCGGCATGATGCACATTATCCTGCGCGATGGACTTGAAGATGCAGATTACATTGCCGCGAACACGCATGGCTTTGCTGAACTGAAAGCGCGCGCAGCCGAATACACACCCGAGCGTGTTTCGGGCTGGACAGGCATTCCCGCCGCCGATATCGAGCGTCTGGCACGCGAATACGCGACTACAATGCCGGCTGTGATTCGAATGAATTACGGCATCCAGCGTAACCAGAGCGGAGGTCAGGCTGCGCGTGCTGTGGCTATGCTTCCTGCGCTTATCGGCGCATGGAAATATCGCGGCGGAGGGCTGCAACTTTCGACCAGCGGCGCATTTTCATGGGACAAGGCCACAATCGAACGTCCTGACCTGATGTTTGCCAGTCCGCTCAAGCGTCACGCGCGCATCGTGAATATGACAGAACTGGGGCACGCCCTGACAGAGCTCGACAAGCCACCTGTAAAGGCGCTGTTTGTCTATAACTCGAATCCCGCAGCAATTGCGCCGGATCAGGCGCAGGTGCTGCGCGGCATGGTGCGCCCGGATTTGTTCACGGTGGTTCATGAGCAGTTTTTTACCGATACGGCCGATTACGCTGATATCGTGCTCCCCGCAACAACATTCCTTGAACACAAGGATGTGCAGGGAGCCTATGGCCACTACTATGTACAGATTTCCAATCAGGCGATCAAGCCGCTCGGAGAGGCGCGGTCGAATGTCTGGCTCTTCAGCCGGCTTGCACAACGCATGGGCTTCAGCGAGCCCTGCTTCCGTGACACGCCTGAAGACCTGATTGCCCAGGCCCTAAGCAAGCCGGACAAATGGATGGCAGGGGTTTCTGAAGAGACGCTGAATGCTGCCGGAGGCCATCAACACCTGCAATTCGCTGAGCAATTCCTGCCTTTTGCTTCAGGCCCATTCAATACGCCCAGCGGCAAGATTGAATTTTATGCGGAAGCGCTGGCTGCCAAAGGTGTCGATCCCCTGCCGGGCTTTGTGCCTCCAGCCGAGTCACGGCACGGCGGATCATCGAAGTATCCGCTCGAATTCCTGCCGCGCAAAGCTGATAACTACATGAATTCGACATTCGCCAATTTGTCCGGCCACCAGCGGATGGAATCAGGACACATGGATCACCTGGAAATGCATGCCGATGACGCTGCTCTGCGCGGCATCGTCGACAGCGATACCGTTGAAATTTTTAACGACCGCGGTACTCTGCGCATGAAGGTTCACGTCAACGGCAGCGTCCCTCGCGGCGTTGTTGCCGGCCGCCTCAACTGGAACAAACTCTCAGCCGGCGGCCATAACGTCAATCTGCTTACTTCACAGCGGTTGACGGATTTCGGCGGCGGACCTACGTTCTATTCCACATTGGTAGAAGTGCGGAAGATCTGAGGCAATGCGAGTAAGTTCAGGAGCGTATTCGGGTTTGATGTTGACTCCGTCTCTGTAATAAAACGCTGCTGATTTGAAATTCTGATGTGTTCTTTTGCTTGAAATACTAATTATCCAAGCGCTGGACGTAATCTCCCTTTCGATTGTGCCAGCTTGGCTTCCGCTTCGCTGCGCGAAAGACCCAACCTCTGCATCACAATAGCGGTCTTCACGGAGCCGGCTTCGTCGAGCAGCGTGGCAGCTTTCTCCTGAGGCAAATCCGTAAGCGCGGAGATGATTCTCGCAGCGCGGTCGCGCAGCTTTACATTGGTCGGCTGAACATTGACCATCAGGTTGCCATATACATAGCCGAGGCGCACCAACGATCCCGTTGACAGCATGTTTAGCACGAGCTTTGTTGCTGTACCTGCTTTCATGCGCGTCGATCCGGTAACCACTTCTGGTCCAACGACTGGGGTGATGGCGATTTCTGCGCGCTGCGCAAGTTGCGAGTTGGGAACACAGCTTAGTCCAATGGTTGCGGCTCCAAGCATACGCGCATAATCAATGGCTCCGAGCACATAGGGTGTGCGTCCGCTCGCAGCAATGCCAACCAATGCATCCTTTTCGCTGAAACTATGGACCTGCAGGTCGCGCTTGCCTTGCGAAGCATCGTCTTCCGCCCGCTCAACCGATCTACGTAGAGCGACATCGCCGCCTGCAATTAGTCCCTGCACTAACTCCGGCGGAGTGTTATAGGTCGGCGGACACTCGGATGCATCGAGAACGCCGAGGCGGCCCGATGTCCCCGCACCGATATAGAAGAGTCGTCCACCGTTATCGATACTCTCAACGATGGCGTCCACCGCCTTTGCAATGTTAGGCAGTTCCTGTTCGACTGCGGTGAATACGTCGCGGTCGGCGTTGTGCATCGTTGTCAGCAGGTCGAGAGTCGAAAGCTGATCAAGATTTTCGGTTGCCGGATTGCGCGCTTCCGTCAGAAGCTGGTCGAGCTTTTCCATATCAACAGATTACTTCGTGACGGCTGCGTTCAAAATTGGCTGGTCGAGTCCCTGCAGGCTGCGGCCCGGTGCGCCATCAAGGTCGAAGACAACAACTTCATTTTCGCCCTGCTTAAGCCAGGGACCGGGAACATAGAGCGTCTTTTGGGGGCCAATGTTCCAGACGCGTCCAAGAGCATGGCCATTGAGCCAGACTTCTCCTTTGGTGAAAGCGCTGGTGTCGAGAAAGGTATCGGCTGGTTTTTTGATGTTGAATGTTGCGCGATAAAAGCATGCTCCACTGCACGGCGTATTGCTATAGGTGAGTTTGTCAGTGTCCTGCATCGGCAATGGATAGATGTTCCAGCCGGTAATGGGTTTTCCTGCCAGCGTGACCTGTTTCGTGATGCCTTTACGCTCGCCGCGTATCACTTTGGTAAAGTTCACCCGACCAGTGTTTTCGACGAGGATGTCGAGACGGGCATTCTTTGGGGTGACGTTGAGCGGCAATGAGTTCTGATTGAGGCGGCGGTCGAGAGTGCCCACCAGATTGCCGTCAACGTAGACTTTGGCATAGTCGTGCAGCTGGTCGAGCACGAGATCGCCGCTGGCGGGACCGTTTAACGTTGTCCGATAGAGAATATAGCCGTACGCCTGATCGATGTCTTCCATCGAGAGCAGCTGTTCGCTGTGTGCGGGTTTCGGCAGGCTGTTCCACAGCGATGCCGATTGCGTAATTGTGAACGATGGAATAGTGATGGGTTCAGAGACTTCAGGAACAGGTAACGGCGTTTTGCCTGTGACTTTTGCGATTGTGTCGCGGAAGAGGAAGTACTTGGGCGTCGGGCGGCCGCTCTCATCAAGCGGAGAATCATAATCGTAGCTGGTCACATCAGGCTCGTAGTTCTTGCCGTTTGAATTGGCGCCGTTCATCCAGCCAAAGCTGGTGCCCCCATGAAACATATAAAGACTGATGGAGTATCCCTGGCGCAGCGTCCAGTCAAGATCAGCCGCCTGCTGCTTCGCATCGGTGGATGCGTGTGGCGCTCCCCAGTGATCGAACCAGCCGTCCCAGTATTCGCTGTTCATAAAAGGGCCGCCGGGACGAAGCTTCTTGAGAGTCTCGAAGCCTTTTTGCGATTCACTGGGACCGAAGTTGATAGCCGCTGGCAGCTCAGGCAATGATCCATTCGGCACTTGCTCCGGACCGTCTGCGGTGTAGAGCTGTGATTTGGTAAATCCGGCATCTACCAGCATATGGTGAATCTGCTCCATATAGGCGTGGTCCTTATCGAAGGAGCCGTACTCGTTTTCCACCTGCACCAGAATGATCGGGCCACCATTGCCTATCTGCAGCGGCGCCACTTCTTGTCCGAGGCGCATCATCCAGCGACGCGCAGGCTCGATGAATTTCGGATCGCTGGAGCGCACGACTGTGCTGTGGTCCTTAAGCAGCCATGCGGGAAAGCCGCCGAACTCCCACTCAGCGCAGGCGTAAGGGCCAGGGCGCAGGATGACATATAAACCTTCCTGTTGAGCTTCACGGATAAACTCGGCGACATCGTTATTACCGGAGAAGTCGTACTCACCGGGACGAGGCTCGTGCTCATTCCAGAAAACATAAGTAGTGATGGTGTTCAGTCCCATGGCCTTTGCCATGCGCATCCGGTCACGCCAGTAGGCGCGCGGAATACGGGCATAGTGCATCTCTCCGGAAATGACCTGAAAGGGTTTGCCGTCGAGAGTGAAGTGCCCATTTTCTGCTTTGAATGTGTGCGCTTCAGCGGCGAATGATTTATGGCTTAGGAAGCTCAATAAAATAAAAAGCAGCAAGGCACGTTTCATCGAGATGTAATTCTCCTGATGGTTGCGAAAAGCCAGTGTACAGGGCTGCATCCATGCATGTGAATTCATGTAATGCGCCATACAATCAATGCTGAAGAGACGGGAGCATCTCTCCATGCCGAAATCTACCCGCTGCGTTTGTATTCATGGCCACTTTTATCAGCCGCCGCGCGAAAACCCCTGGCTGGAACAGGTGGAGACGCAGGACTCTGCCGCACCTTTCCACGACTGGAATGAGCGCATCACTTCAGAGTGCTATGCGGTGAACGGCGCTTCGCGCATTGTGAACAAGCAGAATGAGATCATCCGCATTCTGAACAACTATGCGCATATCAGCTTCAATTTTGGTCCTACGCTGCTCTCGTGGCTGGAAGAAAATGCCCCCCGCACGTATCGCATGGTCCTCGAAGGCGATCGCGCAAGCAGGAAGCGCTTTTCCGGGCATGGATCGGCTATTGCTCAGGTCTATAACCACATCATTATGCCGCTGGCGAATACCCGGGACCGCATCACGCAGATTCGCTGGGGCATTGCTGATTTTGAGAAGCGTTTCGGGCGAAGGCCGGAGGGCATGTGGCTGGCGGAGACGGCTGTGGATTCAGAAACCCTGGAACTGCTTGCCGATCACGGTATCCGCTTCACAATTCTCGCTCCGGGACAGTGCGCCTGCGTGCGTCCGCTCAACAAAAACAAACCTGAAAGCGAAGCCGCATGGGTTCAGACTAATGCGGAGACGCTCGATACTCGCCATCCTTATGTCGTGCAGTTGCAGACAGGACGCGAGATTGCGGTTTTTTTCTATGACGGAGCGCGCTCGCGTGCAGTCGCTTTTGAAGGCATCCTGAACAGCGGCGACAACTTTGCTGCGCGACTCATGGGTGGCTTTTCGGCGGATGACACACCACAGATCGTAAATATAGCGACGGATGGTGAGAGCTACGGCCATCATCATAAGCATGGCGAAATGGCGCTCTCGTATGCGCTGAAGCTAATTGAGAAATCTGCCGATGTGCGGTTAACAAACTATGGAGAATTCTTAGAAAAATTCCCCCCGCAATATGAAGCCCGGATTGTCGAAAACACGTCGTGGAGTTGCGCGCATGGTATCGAGCGCTGGCGGTCTAACTGCGGCTGCAATATTGGATCACGTCCAGGCTGGAACCAGGAGTGGCGCAGGCCATTGCGAGAGGCTCTCGACTGGCTCCGGGATGCGGTCATTCCTCTGGCTGAAAAAGCTGCGGCATCGCTGTTTGACGATGTGTGGAAAGCGCGCGATGCTTACATTGCCGTTATCCTCGACCGCAGCAACACAACGACGGCAAAATTTCTTGCATCTCAGGCCAGCCATGAATTAAGCGCAGAAGAGCGAATCACAGCGCTGAAGCTGATGGAAATGCAGCGTCACGCCATGTTGATGTTTACAAGCTGCGGATGGTTCTTTGACGATATCTCCGGCATTGAGACAGTGCAGATCATTGCTTATGCAGGCCGCGTGTTACAGCTTGCCGCCGAAGTATTTGGTGAAGAAGGCACAAAACTCGAAAGCCATTTTTTAGATCTGCTGCGCAAAGCAAAGAGTAATGTGCCGGAGCACGAGAATGGCGCGGCTATTTACCAGCATCAGATCAAAACAATGGAAGTAGGGCTCGAGCAGGTGGCGGCGCATTACGCCATCAGTTCGATCTTTACCAGCTATCCCGATGAGGCCGAGCTTTTTTGTTATTCGATTCGCAGGCTTACTTACGAAGTGGTTACTTCCGGACGGGGAAGGCTGCTCTTCGGCCAGGCGCGCATCGCTTCGCAGATTACCCAGGAGCCGGAGACCGTCATCTTTGCCGTCGTGCACTTCGGCGACCAGAACATTACAGCCGTGGTGAAGCGCTACGATCCTTCGCTGGTAGAGGAGTACGCGGAATTTGTACAGAAGGCGCGCTCAGCTGTGATCGGCGCCGACTTTCCTGCGCTCATCCGGTTATTCGATCAGATCTTCCGCGGCAGGATCTACAACGTCCTGTCGCTCTTTCGAGATGAGCAGCGGCGCATCCTGAAGCTGATTCTGAATTCAACCATCGCCGAAGTAGAGTCCAGCCTGATCGCTATTTATGAGGACCATGCGTCATTGCTTCAGTTTCTGGCTCAGACAGGGGCGCCCACGCCGCCTTCTCTGAATCTGGCTGCGACATTCGCAGTAAATGCGGGACTGAAACGAGCATTGGAAAGCGATCCCATTGATGCTCTGCAGGTACGCGCTTATCGCGGCCTGGCCGCGGCGGATAAGATTCAGGTTGATAGAAGCACTCTCAGCTACATCGCCGATCAGACAATGAAGCGCGCCATGGTGCGCCTGCAAGCTGACTTCAAAAACATGGCGCATCTGGAAAATGCGTTGCTGACCGCCAGAACGCTGAACGAGCTGCCCTTTGAATTGAATATCTGGCAGGCACAGAACATCTGGTATGAAACACTCAAACTTTCTTATAAGCAGGAGCTGCCTGAAGGCTGGGCAGAAAAGTTTCGCGAACTCGGCAGGCAGATGAAGATCAGAGTGGATGAGCTGGTCGTGGAAGAAGACGAAGACCAACAGGAGACAGCAGCCGCTGTAGCTGCCGGCTGATTCAGCGGCTACGGATGAGTACGACGGTTGCGTCATCCGGGTGATCGTGCCCCTGACCGAACTGCCGCACTTCTTCAATCAGCCCATTCACGCACGCATCCGATTGCTGGAAATGCTCCAGCAGGCGGGACGCGCCATATTCCTCATTCTCACGATTCATGGCTTCAGTGATCCCGTCGGTATAGAGCAGCAGGTGAGTGCCGGGCTGCAGCCGAATCATGTGCTCAGGATAGGTGGATGGGGCAAGACCCAGCGGCAATCCCGGTTCAATGTCGACGAATGTATTGTGACTATTGATCAGCAGTGGCCGTAAATGCCCGGCGCTCGCGACAGTAACTTCACGTGAATTGGCGTCTAGCACTGCATAGATCATGGTCACAAATTTGCCGTTCGGAAAATCTTCAAGCAGTGTTTGATTCAGGCGCGCAAGCGTCTCTCCTGGAGAAGCATGCAGTTTTGCCAGTGATCGCAAAATGGCGCGCGTAGCCGACATAAGCAGCGCAGCGGGCATGCCTTTGCCGGAAACATCAGCCAGAACGATACCATAGCGGTTATCGCCGAGATCTATAAAGTCGAACCAGTCTCCGGCAACCGATCCGGCAGGGTGCCATGCTGTTTCAAACGCAAAGCCGGGAACCAGCGGCGTTGCCTTAAGAAAGATCGCCTGCTGCATCGCCCGCGCTTCATCGGCTTCCTGCTGCATGCGCTCGCGCTCGATGCGCTCAAGCTGAAACAGCCGTGCATTTTCAATGGCGACAGCAATATGTCCGGCGAGCGCTTCAAGCACGAGCAAATGGTTTTCTGAAAAAGCATTCAGCTCAGGGTGGTCAACAGCGAAAACTCCGATGACCTGTCCACCGATCTTTAATGGAATACTGACTTCCGACAGAGTTCCAGGCTCGCAGGCAATGTAGTACGGATCGAGACGTACGTCCGGAGCATAGTGCATCTGCCCGGTTGCCGACACATGACCAACAATGCCTTCCCTGCCAATCTTGAGCCGCGATCCTTTTTTATGCAGACTGCATCCGCGCACGCCCTGCAATACCATCTCGTCGCTTTCGGAATGACGCAGCCAGATCGCAACTTCGACATTGCCAAGAGAGGCAGCCAGGTCATTTACCACACGATCAAGTATCTGCTCAAGATCGAGTGTAGACGTGATGAGCTGGGCGGCGCGTTGCATCTTCATCAGAACCTGGACGAATTCACAGGCGGAAGACGCGGGAGAGATCATAATTCCCTGATCTTCGACAGGAAGTGGAAGAGTTTCCATACGATTCTCCTGGCCGCGGGAGAGGTTTATTGCGGGCATGCGGTCGAAAGCTTGTCGATTGGATGCACCGCATTCAGCCACGATGCAGTCTATTTTATATAGCAAAATGAATCAGTTAGCTGCGCCAGCGCAGCGTAATCGGTCCGGACATCGGATGGCGCATCGGCTGACCTGTCGATGCAGCTTCCAGCCGTGCCTGCTTGAGCGCGAAATACCATTTTGCGGGACGGTCCGCATCGTCGATCAGCATCAAAGTCGGGTCATACTTCAGACCGTCCGCCTGTTGAATCATCGTGACCTGGTCTTGCTCGACAAAACGCTTTCCAAAAAACGTAGCAATAGATGTTACAAATGGAACGCGATAGAACACATTCCAGGCTGCATATACATCGATGCGGCAGGCATTTGCAACCGTAGGAGTTACAGTTGTAATGCTGGAGAACCACTTGTCTCCGGCCCGGATGGTTTCATAGCGACGGTTGGGCAGAACAAAATCTATGGTCGTGGTTATCGGCTCGCCATATACTCCGAGCAGTTTATAAGGGGCGCTGTTGGCCGAAGGTGTGTGCGAAGCCATACGGAAGCCCTGCTCAATCGGCTCGAAGCGTTTCTCTTTTTCGTGGATGCTGGCCTGCTTGCGCCACCACCAGGATTGATGCACGAAAGGTCCATGCGCAGGGTCCATCAATCCGATGATGCCGTGATCGACGTTGCACGGAAGATCAGCTGTAAGATGCTGACTGCGGAAGCGCGGGCCAAACTTTGAAGCTTCAGGCACAGGTGGCAGTGTTGCCTCTTCAGTTCGTACACGGCCTGAGCCCGGCTCCGGCACATAGACCCAGGCGTAGCCATCGCGCTCCTCGCAGGGGAATGCGGTTCCGTAGATGCGTGTTGGATCGAGCGTGTCGCGGCTGGTCAGCGACGGAATCTCCACGCATTGTCCGCTGCACGGCTCAAAGCTCCATCCGTGATACTTGCAGGTCAGCTTCCGCCCATCGAACCATCCATAAGACAGCGGAATGCCGCGGTGCGGGCAGCTGTCTCGCATGGCAAAGAGCCGTCCATCCGCACGCCGCCCCAGCACCAGCGGAATCCCCAGCAGCATGGCCGTAGCCAGCTTCTTGCCTTGCAGAGACCCGCTGCGCATCGCCGGATACCAGTCGTTATAGATAAATGTCGTTCCCGGGCCTTGCGGAGTCGGTGTGGTAGTGAGCTTTGTGGCCATCGCTTTTACTATATGTACAGCACTCTAAAGCTGCACGATATTTAAGTCTGGCACCAGCATGAATGACGGGTATTCGTAGTGGCAACGCTACAGCCAAGATCGAGCCCAGTAGCTCCGGCAACAGCGCAATGGACTCCGCAATGGAACGGCGGGGCGGACTGGGAGAGCGCAACACCGCTACAGTCAGCGGGCCATTTTCGATGACGACTTCAGCGCCTGCGAACATGAGCCATCAGTAAGTCGCGTGCTGCATCGGCTTCCGAAATGTGAAATCGTTGCCATATCAAAAATCATACGCGAAAGCTTCACAGCGCCATGACCAGCAGCTTGCGATCCGTCATCTCTTCCATGGCGTAGCGAATTCCTTCGCGCCCTAGCCCTGAGTCCTTGACGCCGCCATACGGCATGGGATCGAGCCGCCAGGTTGGCGTGTCACCTACGATGAGGCCTCCGACATCCAGGGCATCGTAGGCATGGAAGATGCGTCCCGCATCGCGCGTAAACAGTCCCGCCTGTAGGCCGTAACGTGAGCGATTGACTTCGCCGAGCACGGCTTCAAAATCGTCATACGGCTCAATGGTAATCACCGGCGCGAAGACCTCTTCATCCAGCACTTTCATCGGGCTGCGCGTACCGGTCAGCAACGTCGGCTCGACCATACAGCCTTCGCGCGAGCCGCCGGTGAGAACCGTTGCTCCGGCCGCACGGGCTTCATCGATCCAGGTTTCAATCCGCTCCGCATCGGAGAGTCGGATCACTGGCCCGACATCCGTTGCCTCGTTCGCCGGATCGCCAGCAACCAGCGTTCCTGCGGCTTCCATTGCATGTTTTAGAAACTCATTGAAGACCGAACGCTCCACATACACCCGCTGCACCGAGATACAGCTTTGTCCCGCATAGCTGGTTCCGGCGGCAACGATCTTCTGTGCCGATGCAGCCAGGTCCGGCCAGTCGCTGTGGACGATGACCGCAGCATTGCCGCCTAACTCGAGCAGAACCCGCTTCTTCGCCGCCTTCTGCTTCAATGCCCAGCCAACCTTTGCGCTTCCGGTAAAGCTCAGAACCTTCAGCCGTTCTTCATGCTCGACAAGAAACTCCGCGTCTTCATTGGCCAGCGGCATCACGGCAATGGCGTCTGAAGGCCATCCAGCTTCAAGGAGAAAGTCTCCGAGCTTCAACGAGCAAAAAGGTGTCTGCGGCGCGGGCTTGAGCAGCACCGGAGATCCCAAAGCGAGCGCTGGCGCCAGCTTGTGCGCCACCAGATTCAGCGGAAAGTTAAATGGCGTGATGGCGAAGACTGGGCCTGCGGAAAAGCGCCGCACCATGCCCCATCGGCCTTCATTGCCTTTGAGCAGATCGAGCGACAGCACTTCACCGCCTTCACGCACTGCTTCTTCTGCCGCAGTCGTGAAGGTCAGGATGGCACGCTCGACTTCCACCCGCGCAGCCTTGAGCGGCTTCCCTGCTTCGGCAACAATCAGCTGCGCCAGATCGTGTTTTTGTGCGGCGATTTTTTCCGCGATACTCTGCAGAATCTGCTTGCGCTCATAACCGGCCAGCTTGCGGGTTTTGGCAAATGACTCGGTCAGAAGCCTTACAGCCTCGGCAGCATGGCTGCGCGAGGCTTGTTTCACGGTCCCTGTCAAGCTCTGATTCCAGGGCGAGCGAATTTCTATCTCTTCGCCGTCGAAAATCTCCCGTCCACCAAGCAGAAAACCTCGATTCATCTCTTTCTTCGCCATTTATTCCCTACACGCGCAGTTTTCCGCTACACTGGTCTGCGTGACCGACGGACGCCGCCCTGTACGATACGATGCCGCACTAGCCATCCGCGAACTCACCGCAGCCGATCCGAAACTCGGCGAACTGATCCGGCGCGCCGGCCCTTTCACGCTAAAGCTCAAGAGCCAGCATTCACCCTTCGAGGCGCTGCTTGAATCGATCATCTACCAGCAGCTCCATGGAAAAGCCGCAGCAGCAATTCTAAAGCGCCTGCTGACGCTTTTTGGCGAAATCCACCCCAGCCCCAGGCATCTGCTGGAAGCCAGCGATGACATGTTGCGCTCAGCAGGTCTCTCTGCCGGCAAGAGCAAAGCCTTGCGCGATCTTGCCGCAAAAACCATTGACGGGACCGTGCCGACGCTGACGGCTATCCGCCGCATGCCGGATGCGGAGATTCTCGATCGGCTCACGCAGGTGCGCGGCATTGGTCCGTGGACGGTCGAGATGCTGCTGATCTTCCGCCTCGGCCGTCCGGATGTATTCCCGCTGACAGACTACGGTGTGCGCAAGGGCTTTTCGCTGACCTTCAAGAAGTTGCCGAAGAACAAGCCCTTTGACGCCAGCATGCTGGCCAAACCTGCAGAAATGCTGCGGCGCAGCGAGAAATGGAAGCCGTGGCGTTCCGTAGCCAGCTGGTATCTTTGGCGGGCCTGCGATCTGAATGGAAAGCCGTCTCCGCCCCCGGATTGATTCTTTCTACCCCCTCCCCCCTACTTTGTACAGAGATCTTTTATTTTCAATGAGTTAGAAGCGTTTGTCTGTACGGAGATTCTTTATTATCAATTACTTAGCTATATGGCTCTGTGCAAATCTTTGAAATCAGTCGCTTACATGCGTTTTCTGTTGAAATAAGAAAGGCCGCCAGAATTCCGGCGGCCTTCATTTGTTCATACTGAGTATAACACGACAGGCAAATATTTCCTGCGACGAGAACCGGTATACACGCGCACCATCCAGAGCATTTTCTCCGTATGTGTAGAATGCCCACACCAGCGTGTTTGAGATTCTTCCTCCCCTTCGCGTAGCCCGGGTCGTCAGAATGACGGCGGTTAAGCCTACGCGAAAGATGCCGATTGCCTGATCTCAGCTTGTGCTTGCGGGCTGTGAATTATTTCGGCTGTTTGGCGATGATCATTCCGGCGATTTTCTGATAGGTCGCCTGGGGGATGATCTTCTTCTGGACAAGTTCGTTTTTTCTCGCATAGGGGCGGCCGGCGACGATTTTCTGCGCGTACGCATCGCCAATGCCGGGCAATGCCTTGAGTTGATCAACGGTCGCGGTGTTGATATCAAGAAGGTTAGAAGCAGACGTGGTGGTCTTTGCTGTTGAGGGGGCTGCGGGCTTGGTTTGCGCCAAGGCGTGGGTATTGGCCAGCAGAGCAAGGGCCAGAGCCAGAATGGTCAGCAATGAGAATTTGCGCTTCATTTTTGATGCTCCTTCCGGGGTTGAGTCTGCGCTACGGGCGTCCATGCTCGTTGGTTTCTGCACTTCTTGTCAAGAAAATGCGCCCTTTTTCACGATTTATAGCGCCGAAAAGCGCTGATTTTGTGCCTGGAGCGCGGCTTTATGTGCGCTTTTCGCGCGCTGCTTGCTATTCTCTCGGTAATGGGAATGCGCCGTTTCTTTTTCCTGGGTTTCGCCGCTCTGCTTGCACTGCCGGCTTTTGCCCGTCACCAGGACACGGGTTTCCTCAACCGCAAGCTCACTGTGAAAGGAACGCTGCATAAATATCAGGTTTATCTGCCGGAAAACTGGAATGACCATCAGCGCTGGCCGGTGATTCTCTTCCTGCATGGCTCGGGCGAGCGGGGCATGGACGGCATGGACCAGACGCAGATCGGGCTGCCGTCGGCCATTCGGTCGCACCCTGACCGCTGGCCCTTCGTTGTTGTCATGCCGCAGGTGCCGTTCCAGCATCATCACTGGACCGATCCGGAGATGATGCAGATGGCCATGGATGCCCTTAACAACAGCATGAAGGAGTTTCACGGGGACCCGAATCGTGTTTATCTCACGGGATTGTCGATGGGCGGATACGGCGTGTGGGAGATTGCCCGCCGATGGCCGCATACCTTTGCCGCGATTGCGCCGGTCTGCGGAGGCATTTTCTGGTCGTATGAGCCGGACCGGTGGCACGACAATGACCTGCCGATAGAGTATGCGCGGGCCATCGGTCGCACGCCGGTCTGGATCTTTCACGGCGCTCAGGACCCGGTGGTGATTCCGAAGCAGGCAGAGCTTATGTATGAAGCGTTCCGGACGAGCAATGGCAACGTGCGTTTCTGGGAGTATTCCGGCGTCCACCACAATGTGTGGGACAAGGCGTATGCCAACCCGGAGCTGCCAAAGTGGTTCCTCTCCCATACCCTGAGCCAAATCGCTACGCTTCAGCCCGCCGCCGAGCGCATTTCAGTGCCGGTGCATCCGGTGCCGGCGAAGGTGAATCCTGCGATTTATGACGCTTACGTCGGCCAGTATGAGGACCAGGGCATCATTCAGACGACCATCTATCGTCGCGGCGACTCTCTTTATGCCAGAAGCCGTGTAGGCGAAAGCAATGAGCTTTTGCCTGAGAATCCGACGACTTTTTTCTATGTTTCCGGCAGCCCGACGCGGCTCATTTTTCAGAAGGATGCTTCCGGACAGGTCCGCGGACTGATCTACCACGATGACCGGCACGAGGAGTTCTGGACCGTAGTTCCGCGACCGCAGAACGAGGGAGCACGGCGATAAGCGCTGTGGATGTTTCGGATAATCCTGCTTCGGTGGATTTCCTGATAAGCCGAAGCACGCGTGGTTGCTGACTCGGAACCTGCTTTCCACTTGCTCTGAAACATTTCCACACAGGCTTTTCCAAGTGCGTTGTGGGGAATGCGGAGAACGCGGCGCATATTGACCATCGTTTGTCCTGCGTTCCAGAGTTTCCGTTTTTACGGTCCCGCTTTTCTAAAACCTGTACCTATGCTTAGGCAGCGCCAAACAGCATTTCCGCCACTCTTTCCACTTTTCCGCATTCATCTGCTGCGGCTACTGGGTAGGAATTAAATTACTTTTGTAAAGAAGCAGTATCGGTCGTGCTCACGCGGGGACCTGCGCAGCACCGGGACTCAAATTCAAAATTCCCACTTAGGAGCCACATTTTCCGCAGTCACAAAAGGGCGTTTTCTCACTAGAATGAATCCCATTAAGCCAAGCGCTTCTTTCTTTTGCGCGTGGTGGTGTAAAGTGGGGCCAAACCCTAAAGGGGGCACAGCATGCCGGGCGCAGGCGTAGAGGAAAAACAGACGGGTCAGGGAGCTATGGAAATCAGCATCAGCCGGCAGGCACTGCTGCGCGAATTGACGGCCACGCAAAGCGTGGTGGAACGTAAGACGACGATTCCGATTCTCTCGAATTTTCTGATAGAAGCGGCAGACGACAAGCTGACGATCACCGGGACCGATCTCGACCAGAGCATGAAGACCTCGTGCCCGGCGAAGGTCAAGAAACCGGGCGCCTGCACGATTCCGGCGCGCAAGCTCTATGACTACATCAAGCTGCTGGGCGATGGAGATATTTCCATCAAACTGCTCGAAAACCACTGGGTACAGATTCGCGCAGGGCGGTCGAATACCAAGATGGTGGGCATGGCACGCGCAAACTTCCCGCAGGTGCCTGAGTTTCCTGAGTCCAGCCTCACGAAGATTCCGACCACTTCGCTGAAGAACCTGATCGCGAAAACGATCTTTGCGATCTCGAATGAAGAGTCGCGTTATACGCTGAATGGCGCGCTGCTGGTGCTGAAGGCCGAGAGCCTGACGATGGTGGCCACGGACGGGCATCGCCTGGCGCATATCGAGAAGTCGGGGGAGAACCTGTCGAACATCAGCGGAGAAAAGAAGACGCTGATTCCGCGTAAGGCGCTGGCGGAGCTGCAATCTTTGCTGGCGAACACCGAAGAGGAGTACCTGGAGTTTGCCGATGACGACCAGACGCTGTTCTTCCGGATTGGCCACCGGACGCTGACCAGCCGCAAGCTGACGGGCCAGTTCCCGAACTATGAAGCAGTGATGCCGCGCGACAACAACAAGTTTGTCGTGGTGCGCAGCGAAGACCTGAATGCCTCGATCCAGCGCGTGGCGCAGTTTGCCGATGAGCGGTCCGGAGCCATCAAGATTCGTCTTGAGCAGAATGAGCTGAAGATTTCGTCCTCATCGACGGACTCCGGCGAATCGGAAGACGTGATCGAAACGCCTTACAATTTCGATCCGATCGTGGTCGGATTCAACTCGGCATATCTGCTCGATTTCCTGAAGGCAACCGGCAACTCGGGCGAAGTGCGGCTGGAATTCAAAGATGCGCAGTCAGCCGGCCAGATGCGTCCGGAAGATGGAGCGGATGAGTACCGATACCGCTACATCATCATGCCGATGCGGATCTGAGGGCTTCTCATTCGGCCCGGCAGATCAGGTCAGGATCACAGCGTTGTTAAGTAAGCTGACGACTCACTACACCAGCCGATGCGGCGATGGCTCGCTTCCGTTGCGATTTAAAACCGCTGACAATATGCCCAGGCGATTTTCGCGGATGTTGCGGGCGAGATTGCCGACGGCTACTGGAAAATCCGGACCCATGACTATACTCAGGTTTGGTCCGGCCGGCGGTGGACCTGCCATCATCGCTTTGAACCAATCGAGCGCGATTTGAGTATCGTCGTTCCAGTGAAGCGGCTGGAATCCGGCTGCTTCAAGGGCGGCGCGCGTATGGGCCTCGCTAAGCAGGAAGCTGGTTGAAGCGTCTCCGGCCCACGGAACCGGATAGAGAACGCCGCCATTGCGCAGCACCACGTCATGCGTAACGAACCGGCCACCGGGCGCCAGGATGCGGTGAATCTCAGCGTAGAGGGCTGCGCGGTCCTCGATGTTCATGGCTACATGCTGCAGGAATACCGTATCGAATGCTGCGTCTTCGAAAGGCAGGTGCAGTGCATCGCCGAGTTGAAACGTGACGCGATCCGGCAGGCCGCAGCGCTCTGTTAAATAAGCGGCTGCTTCAATAAAGCCGGGGCTGAGATCGATGCCGGTTACTTTGCAACCGAAGGTGGCGGCGAAATAGCGGGCCGGACCTCCGATGCCGCAGCCCACGTCGAGGACACGCGTCGAAGGTTCAAGCCCGGCAGCGCCGGCCAGTTCAGCCGTGGCGAGAATGCCGCGAGTATGGAAGTGATCGAGCGGGGCGAGCTGAGCGACGGTCAGCGTTTGATCTTCGGGCGCGATTGCGGCGAGCGCTGACCTGATCCGCTGGATGAGCCCGGTTGCGCGATATTGATCCTGCACTTTTGTGGCGATTTCATTCATAACGGTCCTTCCATGATTACGAGGCAGCTGCGTTGCTGACGAGGGCGCGGGCCGTGGCGGATTGCGGGCGCACCAGCCAGTAAAAAGCGGTGATGTGAGTGATCATCAGAATGGGCACATAGAGGACAGGTATCCAGTATGCCGCGACCATCTGCCCTGCGATTGCAGGAAGTCCGGCTCGGGTGGCGTGATAGTAGTCGAGGATGAGGTCGGCTATCCCGACGACATTGAAGGCGACGACAAACGACCAGAAGAGCGGACGTATTCTTACTGTGATAAGAGCCAGCATCGCCAATATTCCGGTTGCCAGGTCGGCATAGGCAGCGAACGGGGCAAAGCCGGCGGGGAGATCTGGCCCGACGACGCCGGGAAGAATGAAGACCAGCCCAAAGAAGCGGAAGCTGTGCAGAGTAGCGATGGCGCGATGGGCGTTGATGCGGTCCATCGATCTGAGGCGGGGCAGAATGTATGCGCGGAAACAAAGCAGCCACGCAACGTAGCCTGAAACGAGATGGATTCGGAATATAGTTTCGGGCGTCATGGGGTCCTCCTGTGTCGATAGGATTATAAGCATCATCCTATGGATGCAGAATTATTTTTGGGTCTTTCCGGGAGGGCCAGGGTGCAGGAGCGGGGAGATGATGGCCGACATCCTATAATGTGCCATGCGCTATCAGCCGGAGCATAAAACTGAAATTCACCAAAAGATCATCAAAGACGCTTCAAGGCGCGTCCGCACGGAGGGCCTGAGCGGGGCCGCGGTGTCAACCGTCATGCGGGACGCCGGCCTTACGCACGGAGGGTTCTACAAGCACTTTGCGAGTAAAGATGAGCTGCTTATGGAATCTGTGGGCGAGGCATTCCGACAGATGGCCGAATATCTGGCGAGCGCGGCGGAACAAGCTCAGCCAGGAACGGCATGGAAGGCCATTGTAAAGACGTATCTGAGCCCGGAACATTGCGATCACGCGGAATGCGGCTGTCCTTTGGCGGCGCTTGGGCCGGAGCTGGCGCGGGCTGACAAGAATCTGAAGGCGCGGGTCTTTGAAGAGGTGACGAAATACAAAAACAGAATGCTGCCTTTTATGCCGGGCCGGCGGATTGCCGAGAAAGAGCGCGCGTTCTTTGTGATCTTTTCGACCATGATCGGCGCTATGGAAATCGCGCGTATGCTGCCGGAAGCCTCCATGCGCGCGAAAGTGCTGGGGAACGCGCGCGATTTTCTTTTCCAGAGCTTCTGATTTGGGGCTCAAGGCATTTTCTCGATAGGTGTGGATCAGGCACAGAGTCGTCATTCTTAGCGCAGGCGGGGTGCGCGAGACGCAATTTTTGCGTGTTTGGGTGGGGCGGGCGAAGAATCCCCAGCAGCGTGGCTTGAGATTCTTCTTTCCGTTTGGTCGTCAGAATGACGGCGGTTATTCCTGATCGAAAATACTCTTAGACATAATCAAGAAACAAAAGGCCCAGAGATTTTCTCCGGGCCTTTGTTGTGAGTATGGTCGTCTTAACGCGGGCGCTCCTGACCATGCGGCTCGCCAGGACGAGGTTGCGCTTCGGGCCGGGGTTGCGGAGCAGGGCGCATTTCCTGTTGCGGAGGACGCTGCTGCGGCTCCTGGCGCTGCTGGGGAACAGGCCGAGGTTGCGGCTGCACGTGCTGCTGCGTCTCAGGGCGTGGCTGGTTTGAGTAGTGCGGTTGCGGCTCAGGACGAGTCTGAGGCGCAGGCCGCTGTTGCGGTTGAGGCGCGGGTCTTGATTCAGGCCGCGGGGCAGTATTCTCAGGCCGCTGCGGGGTTGGCCGGGCATTGTTTTCGGGTCGTACTGTATTTTCCGGTCTGCTGGTTGGCGCCGGACGTGTTTCAGGCTGTGGCCGCGCAGTGTTCGTCGGGCGCTCCGGCTGCATGGCCGGACGGTTCAGGGTTCCGGGCTGATTACCGGTGGCCGGGCGTGCGTTGTTTTCCGGACGATTGACAGGCGCCGGTCTGTTGACCGGAGCAGCTACCGGCCGCGCAGGGACTGCATTCCGGCGCAGGTCGTTGACTGAAGCCACAGGTCTGGGTACTGCCGCAACCTGCGGTATTCCATGGTTATTCTTGAAAAAGTTGGACTTGTCCTGACGGGCGATGTCTCTGTGTGTCAGCTGCGCCTGGACTGGACCCATGCGGCGTTCTCTTTCCGCAGTCTGTTCCTGCACCGTGGGACGTGCCGTGATGCCGCCCTGCCCGCCGTTATAGCTGACGCGGTTGACGGTGACGTTATTAATGACGGTTTTGTTGATGTACACATTGCGGATGACGGTTGTGTTCACGTGGCTAACAGCGGTGTTGTAGTAGAAGTTGTTACCACGCCAGTAGCCGCCTTCATAGCCGCTGCCGTAGTAGCCGTAACCGTAGTTGACGCCGCCATAGAAGCCGATGTGCGGACCCCAGTATCCGGCATGCCAGAGGTAGCCGCCGTTGCCCCAGCCCCACCATCCAGGTGTCCAGAGCAGGCCGTAAGAAGGAGCCATGACCCAGGTGCCGGGCACCCAGTAATAGTCATAGCCGTCCCATGCCCAGTAGCCGGGGGTCCAGATGAAATTGGGACCCGGGCAAATCGGCTGGTCGTAGACGGGAAGCGGAGGAGGAGGCGTGCCGATGGTGATTCCGATACTGATCTGAGCGAATGCGGCCGGGAGAGTTACCAGCAATGCTGTGAGGATTAAAAACTGTAGAACACGTTTGGCTTTCATCGTGGGTTCCTTGCCATCTTTCCTTCGTTTCCCTGGCTGCAAATCCGCAGGTTTCGAGGAGCGATCGGCGTTGTCTTTCTTTGCTGCCATTCGTGGGCCCCTCCACCCACAGATGGTTGTGACACTACTGTTCGGAAGATGTTGCGTGTGAGTTCGGTTGCTTGAGAAATGCTGTATTTAGGGTGAAAAGAAAGCATTGCAAACATTGTGTTTGAATGTTCGGCAAGTCCCGAAGGCAAGAATCAATTCATAAAGAAAATAAATTGTGGGTTGAGGCAACCTGTCAGAGGTCAAAGCTCCGCGTGCTGCGGAACGATGGAAGTCAGGCCCGCGGCTTCGACGGTGGCCTTTACCATCGCTTCAAAACCCATGCAGGAATTCAGCATGAGATGGTAGAGGCGGTAATCGGTCCAGTCGCGATTGTAAAAACGGCGAACATACGCGGCGCGACGCTTGTCAGTTTCCAGAATTTCCTGTTCGGCGTCTTTGGCGTGATCGGGAAAATTCTGCTGGAACCACTCCACCTTACGCTTCATGGAAGCATGCACGAAGACATGAAAGACACCGGGAGTGGTGAGCAGGGCGCTTGTAGACCCACGTCCGACAATGACGCAATGGCCGGTTTTCACCTGTTGCTGGAGATAATCGCGCACGAACTCGACCATGCGTTCGGCGTCAAAGAATTCAGGGTCGGGAGTGGCGGGCAGCCGCTCAATGGAGCCATGCCAGAAGGTTTTGCCGAAGCGGTAATACCAGGGGTCGAGGCGCTCGTCACAGCTTTCAGCCAGCTTTTTGGTAATGCCTGCTTTTTCGGCTATCTCATCCACCAGGCATTGATCGATAAGTTTCCACTGCAAATAATGCGCAAGATGATGAGCAAAGGCCGCTCCCTGACTGCCGTACTCGCGTTCCACTGTAATGACTCGAATCATCGTGTGCTCCCGCTTTGCGTGTGGAATCGTAGCACTGGTTGGTCGAGTCGTCCAGAATGCAATTCAGTCCCGAAGCTCGACCACCGTGGCGCCGGCACCACCTTCCGCCTGCCCGGGCTCGCTGATGGAAGCCACATGCGGATGGCGCTCCAGCATAGAGCGAAGCGCGCGCCGCAGAATGCCCATCCCCGTACCATGTACGATGCGGATGCGCGGCAATCCGGCAAGATAGGCGCGGTCGAGGAACTTTTCTACTTCATCTGTGGCCTCGTCCACGGTGTGGCCAATCAGATTGATTTCCGGGCGCAGGTCATCCGCATTGCCGGACATCGATACGTTCAGGCCGCGACTGCGCGCTGCTTCAAGCGGGTTTGATCGGGCGGAAATGACTTCGGCAATTTCATCCCGCGCCACACGCATCTTCATGGGGCCGACAGCGATTTCGAAGGTATTGGCGTCGATCTCGCGCTGGACGACGCCGGTTCTGCCCAGGGTGCGCAGCTTGACCGTGTCTCCGGCAGAGATATTGCGTACCAGATGGGGACGGGCGTGCTGGTCACCTTTGTCCGCGCCGGTTTTATCGGCAACCACGGCGGCATTGAAGCTCTCCTGAAACTCGCGGCGCAGGCGGGCAATGCGCTGCTCGGCATGTTTCGAGAGCTTCTGTTGCGCTGCACGATCATCGATGGAGCGGACGGTTTCACGCGCCTGGTACTCGAAATCTTTGAGCAGCGATTGGAGCTTTTGTTCCAGCTCGCGGACCTTTGCTCGCCATTCCTTCATTCCTTCCGTGGCGAGGCGGTTGCGCTCGCGGGCGAGCTCCTGCTCGAGTTTCTGAGCGCGATTGCGCTCTTTGCCGAGCTCTTCAAGCTGCTGATGGAGGCGGTCGAGGAAGGCGGCGATGTCCTGTGTCTGCGTATTGAGTTGAGAGCGGGCTGTGCTGACGATGTCCGGATTCAGGCCGAGGCGCTGGGCGATGTTGATGCCGGCGGATGCTCCGGGGACGCCCAGGCGCAGCTGATAAGTAGGAGCCAGCGTATGTTCATCGAAGCCGACGGCGGCGTTTCGGACACCGGGGTTGTTGGCCGCGTAGACCTTAAGAGATGTGAGGTGCGTGGAGATGATGGACCAAGCCTGCGCGCGGAGGAAATGCCCGGCAATGGCCACGGCGAGGGCCGCGCCTTCTTCGGGATCGGTGGCGGAGCCAAGCTCGTCGAGGAGAACGAGAGATTCTGAAGTGGCGATCTGTGCGATGCGGTTCAGGTTGACGATGTGCGCGGAGAAGGTGGAGAGGTTCTGCTCGATGGACTGCGAGTCGCCGATATCGGCCAGCATGTTTGCAAAAACCGGAAAGACGGCTTCCTCCGCGGGAACGGGAATACCGGCCTGCGCCATGATGGAGAGCAGCCCCGCTGTTTTGAGTGAGACAGTCTTGCCCCCGGTGTTGGGACCGCTGATGATGAGCTGGCGTTCATCGCTCGAAAGACCGAGCGTGATGGGCACTATGGTTCCACTGCCCGCGCGCAGGCGCTTTTCGAGCAGCGGATGGCGGGCCTGCTTCAATTCAAAAACCGCGTTACCGTCTCCATTGAATCGCGGGCGAATGCAGGCGAAGTCCTGCGCGAAGCGGGCGCGGACAAGCAGAGTTTCTACTTCAGCCAGAACAGCCGCGCCTTCGGCGATGATACCTGCGTATCCGGAGATCTGGCGCGTCATGGCGAGGAAGATGCGGTGGATTTCGGCCTGCTCGTCTTCGAAGAGGCGCACCAGCTCGTTATTCAGCTCGATGGTCTCGAGCGGCTCCAGATAGACGGTCTGACCACTTGAGCTGGCACCGTGAATTACGCCCTGAACACGGCGCTTGACCTCACTCTTTACGGGAATGACGAAGCGCTCGCCGCGGATGGTGATGAGGTCGTCCTGTGTGCTGCCGCCTTCAGACAAACGGCGCAAAGCGGAGCGCAGGCTGTCCTCGATGGCGCGCTGCTGGCGCTCCATTTCGCGGCGGATGCGGCGCAGCTCCGGCGAAGCGTCGTCGGTCAGCGTTCCGTCGGGAAGAATTCTGGTACGAAGAGAGTCAATCAGCGGGCGAAGATCGCTGGTCAAAACCGGCGCGGAGAGAGCTTTCAGTTCAGGGATTTGGTCCTGCACGCGCTCAGGCGGCACACGCAGCAGCGAAGTCCAGCCGGAAATATCATCAGCCAGATTGAGCAGGTCGCGGATTTCTTCGGCTTCGAGCGCCGCGCCTTCGATGCGGGATTTATCGAGCAGATGGATCGGATCGAAAAGCGAGCCGAGTCCCGGCTGGACGCCTTCCGCCAACAGCAGTCGCATTTCATCTACCAGCGAATGCTGCCGGTCCAGCCACTGGCGGTCGGTCGAAGGATTGAGACTGAGGACCCACGTTTTTCCAACCGCTGAGACCGAATATGCGGCCAGCAGGTCAAGAAACCTGTCCCATTCCAGGGCAGGGCGGCTGCAATCCAGCACAGGAGACGGAATGGGCTTTGCTAAGGCCATGTGTCCATGGTAATTGCGATTTAGGGAACCGGCGGAAACCGGCCTGCGTAGCCAATGGAAGAAGGAGGATTCGGATCATGTTCTGTAGCGGTTGCGGGCAAGCGATGCAGGCTTTTGAGCAGGTCTGCCCGAAGTGCGGGCGTCCCGTGCCCCCCATGCCACTTTCGCGCCCTCCGGCCTACTCGCGCGTGCAGCGTCATATTCAGACGGTTGCGATTCTCTGGATCATCTGGGCGGCGTGGAGCATCATCGGCTGGCTGATTGCTCTGCCGTTTGTCGCAGGAGTATTCGGCGGCTGGGGCGCCTGGGGACATGGCCATCACGGCTATTACGCTTTCGGGCCGGGTTTTCCGTTTCCCCACATGATGTGGCTGCCTGGGTTCATCACCATCCTGGTTTGCGGACGAGCATTCCTTGCCGCGCTTACCGGAATTGCGTTATTGCGCCGCGCCTCATGGGCTCGCACGCTGGCGATTGTGACCGCGTTCCTGACACTGATTAAGCCGCTTACAGGAACCGTGCTGGCCATCTATACGCTGTGGGTGCTGCTGCCTGCGCCGTCGGGACAGGAGTATGAGCAGATTGCCGTGCATTACTAAGAGGGCTCATCTCTGAGCGACACGGAAGAGGAAGCAGAATGAGTCGCCCGTACACTCAAAGAGAAGAGCAGGTCCTTCAGCTTCACTTCGTTCCGCGTCAGGATGACAATTCAAATTGGATCTGTGCGGAGCCGTTAAAATAAGCGAATGGAATATCCCATCACGCGGCTGCGTCGCCTGCGGTCCAGCGAGCCAATGCGCTCACTGGTGCGCGAGACGCATCTGGAACCTTCGGCCTTCATCTATCCTCTTTTTATTTGTCCCGGCGAGGGTGTGCGGAACGAGATTGCGTCGATGCCGGGAGTCTTCAATTTTTCGATTGACGAAGCTTTGAAAGAAGCCGAGTCGGCTGCTGCGTTGGGAATTGGCGGGCTGCTGCTTTTCGGCTTGCCGGAATCGAAAGACGAGCAGGGGTCGGGAGCATATGCCGAGGACGGCATGGTGCAGCGCGCTTTGCGCGAATTCAAAAAGAGCAGCGCGCTCAAAAAACTGCTGCTCATTGCCGATGTCTGCCTATGCGAGTACACCTCGCATGGGCACTGCGGGATGGTGAAGAAGCAGGGCGAGGCGTATGAGATCGAGAATGATTCGAGTGTCCGTCTGATCGCGCAGGCCGCGCTTTCGCTGGCCAAAGCGGGAGCCGATATCGTTGCTCCCAGCGACATGATGGATGGCCGGGTCTCTGCAATCCGTGACGAGCTGGACGAAGCTGGGCTGGAACAGGTCCCGGTTCTCTCTTACGCTTCGAAGTTCGCATCGGCCTTCTACGGGCCATTCCGCGAGGCCGCAGATTCGGCTCCGCAGTTTGGCGATCGCCGCAGCTACCAGATGGATGGCGCAAATCTGCGTGAGGCCATGCGCGAGATCGATCTGGATTTGGCTGAGGGTGCGGACATGATTCTGATGAAGCCGGCGATGCCGTATCTTGATGTGATTCGGGCAGCGCGCGAGCGCTTCGATGTGCCGATTGGCGCGTATCAGGTTTCCGGGGAATACTCGATGCTGCACGCTGCCTTTGCCAAAGGCTGGCTGGAACCGCAGCGGGCCATGATGGAGTCCCTGATTTCGATCCGGCGAGCGGGCGCGGGATTTATCGTGACGTATTTTGCGAAGGATGCGGCGAAGGTGCTGGGCTAAGCGCGATCCAATTCCGCAAACAGCCCTAAAAGCACAACCTGAATAGGTGTATCCGGAATGGACAGAATGCCGGATTCCGGCTCGTGAAAGCCGGTCTTTGTGCAGTTGCAGGTTTTTCTCAGGTCTGGATCGATGACCCAGATATGTTCGGTGCCGAATTTCAGAGAGTCATCCACACATTGCCGAACGCGGCCCATGGTGTCTTCCGGCGAGAGGATGTATCGCGAGGATTTAGGCCTTGCCGCGAGGGTAAAACAGGCTCTCCGTCTCGCATGAATCCTTCCGGCTCGCTTAGAATCAATAGTTCGGTGTGATTATTCCGCGCCAGCAGAACCTTATCCTTTTTTTGAACGGAGCATCCCTTGGCAGAAATCATTTATGACATTGCAATTATCGGCGGCGGGCCGGCTGGATACACCTGCGCCATCCGCGCGGGCCAGTTCAAGCTGAAGACTGCCCTGATCGAAAGCTCAGAGAAGCTGGGCGGCACCTGCCTGCATGTGGGCTGCATTCCTACCAAGGCGCTGCTCTTTAATGCCGAAGTCTACGACCACCTGAAGCACTCCAAAGACTACGGGATCGAACTGGCAGGCGAAGCGAAGCTGAACTGGAAGACCATTCTCGACCGCAAGAACCAGATCATCAGCAAGCACACCAAGGGTCTCGACTTCCTGATGCGGAAGAACAAGGTCACGGTGGTTCCCGGCTTCGGAAAGCTGACTGGGCCTGCGAAAGACGGTGTTCACACCATTGATGTGACCGCGGGAGGCAAAACCAGCCAGATCAAGACGAAGAATGTCGTGCTGGCGACCGGCTCCGACGCCAAGATGCTGCCCGGCCTTTCGCCGGATGACAAGGTTCTCACAAATGTCGAGATTCTCTCGATGAATGCGATTCCGAAATCGCTGGTAGTGATCGGCGCGGGAGCCGTGGGTGTCGAGTTCGCTTCGATCTTCCGCAGCTTCGGTTCTGAAATCACGCTGGTGGAATATTTGCCGCGGCTGGTTCCGGTTGAAGACGAAGAGATCAGCAAAGAGCTGGCGCGTGTCTTCCGCAAGCGCGGCATCGACGCGCACACCGGCGCGAAGGTTGAGAAGGTGGAGAAGACAAAGACCGGAGTCAAGGTCACGTTCACCGCGTCGGATGGCAAGCAGGTGGTGAAGGAGGCCGAGAAGGTTCTGGTGGCTGTGGGACGCGCGCCTCGCACGGAAGGCATTGGCCTTGAAAAGACGAAGATCGCGCCTGAGCGCGGCTTTATCAAGACCAATGAATGGATGCAGACCGACGAGCCGGGTGTCTATGCCATCGGCGATATCGTCGCGGGGCTGCCGCAGCTTGCGCATACCGGGTCGATGGCCGGAATGGTGGTCGCTGCAAAGATTGCCGGGAAGTACGCGCGGCCTGTGATTCGCCAGCGCGTTCCCGCCTGCACTTACACGGAGCCGCAGATCGGCAGCGTGGGACTTACGGAAGCGCAGGCCAAAGAAAAAGGCCTCGCGATCAAGATTGGCAAGTTCCCGTTTACTGCTAACTCGAAGGCATCCATCGTCGATTCGCATGAGGGCTTTGTGAAGGTCGTTGCTGACGCGAAATATGGCGAAATTCTCGGCGTACACATCATTGGACCGCAGGCAACGGAGCTGATCGCCGAGGCGGTCACGGCCATCGAGTTGGAAGCGACGGTCGATGACATGCTCTATATGATCCACGCCCATCCGACGCTGGCGGAGGCCATGCTGGATGGCTTTGGTAGCGTCGAAGGCCTAGCGATCAACGTTTAATGCGATCTAATATTGAGGCCCGGCTTACTCCGGGCTTCACGGCTTTCTGGATGAAATGATCCTCTCGGTCCTCCATCTCGGACGCCTTGATTACGCCACCGGGCTTGATCTGCAGAAAACTCTGGTTGAGTTGAGGCATCAGCAGCGCATCGGCAATACTCTGCTGCTTCTGGAGCATCCTCCTGTGCTGACGCTAGGGCGCAATTCCAGCCGCGCCAATATTCTTGCTAATGAGGAGCTGCTGGCGCAGCGCGGGGTCGAGGTGCATGAGATCAATCGCGGCGGCGACGTGACCTATCACGGGCCTGGGCAGCTTGTGGGTTACCCTATCTTCGATCTCCGCAGCTTCAATCCGCGCCTGGGAGCGGTTGATTACGTCCGCAGACTGGAAGAAGTACTGATTCGAGCATGCGGAGATTATGGAATTCGCGCGCAGCGGATTGCCGGTCGAACAGGGGTGTGGACTTTTGCCGGCGGATCGGTACAGGAGCGGAAGATCGCTGCAATCGGCGTGCATATTTCGCGCGGCATCACATCGCATGGATTTGCCTTCAACGTCACTACCGACCTGCGCGACTTCAACCTGATTGTGCCTTGCGGTATTGCCGACCGCGACGTGACCAGCCTCGAACAGGAAGCGGATACGCCGCCTTCAATGGAGGACGTGATGCACACGGTTTCACGCTATTTCGGGCAGGTCTTTGAGACGCAGGTGCTCTGGATGGAGTCGCTGGATGAACTGCTTGCGCCGGCACAGGACACGCCTCTGTCGATTCCAGCCGAGGTGAAGCGGCTGCGAGGTGAGAAGGAAACGCATTTCGCGTAAACTAGACAGTTTGGTCTGCTCCAATCTTCGGGCCGTTGGCCCGGATTTATAATCACAATTTGCGCAATACGAGCTTTTAGCACAGCGGAAAGGGAACCATGCCGACGGATGTAATCATGCCCCAGATGGGCGAGTCGATCTTTGAAGGAACCATCACGAAATGGCTCAAGAAGCCAGGGGATTCGGTACAGCGCGACGAGCCGCTCTTTGAGATTTCGACCGACAAGGTTGACGCGGAGATTCCCTCGCCCGCCGCAGGCGTGCTTACCGAGATTAAGATTCCGGAAGGAAATACCGTCCAGATCAACACCGTTGTCGGCGTGATCAATGAGCCGGGTTCGGCTGCCGCTTCTGCTACTACTCCGGCTGCGTCTCCGGCTCCGCAGGCAGACAAGCCCGCTGAAGCACCAGCTCCGGCTGCTGCCCAAGCTGCTCCTGCTGCGGGTCCCGCAACGGACGTCATCATGCCGCAGATGGGCGAGTCTATTTTCGAGGGGACCATTACCAAGTGGCTCAAGCAGGTTGGCGATACCGTCCAGCGCGATGAGCCGCTCTTTGAGATTTCGACCGACAAAGTTGACGCAGAGATTCCGTCGCCTGC
Organism: Alloacidobacterium sp.; assembly: GCA_035293545.1. GTDB lineage: Bacteria > Acidobacteriota > Terriglobia > Terriglobales > Acidobacteriaceae > Alloacidobacterium. The sequence goes on from DATGMQ010000009.1 coordinate 54,235, forward strand.
CGCCGGTGTACTTACCGAGATCAAAGTTCCTGCCGGTAATACCGTTCAGATCAACACCGTTGTCGGCGTGATTGGCGGGACCGCCGGCGCTGCGGCACCCGCACCTGCGGCGGCAGCACCTGCCCCGGCTCCGGCAAAGGCCGAGCCTGCTCCTGCTGCTGCACCTCAGGAAGCTTCGGCAGCCGCTGCCGCTGCTGAGAACGTGCGCTCTTCGCCGCTGGTGCGCAAGATTGCCAAAGACAACAATCTTGATCTGGGCCAGGTCCCCGGCACGGGCGCAGGCGGGCGCATCACCAAGTCGGATGTGCTCGGCTTCATCGAGAAGCACGGCGCTGGAGCGCCCACTCCGGTTGCCGCGGCTGCTCCGGTGAGCGCGCCTGCCGCGGCCCCCGCAAAGCCTGCGGCTCCGGTTGCACCGGCTGCGCCAGCAACTCCAGCGTTACCCGGCGAGCTGGTTCCGATGTCGCGGATGCGCGCCATCATTGCGCAGCGCATGGTGGATTCGAAGCGCACCAACGCGCACGTCCACACCGTCTTCAAGATCGACTTCACGCGCATCGTCAAGATTCGCGAGAAGGAGAAGTCGAAGTACGAGCAGCGCAACGGCGTCAAGCTGACCTACATGCCGTTTATCTCGCGCGCCGTGATTGCCACTCTGCGCAAGATGCCCATAGTCAACGCTTCGATGGAAGGCGATGCGATCCGCTATCACCAGAACATCAATCTCGGCATTGCGGTTGCGCTGGATTGGGGCCTGATCGTTCCGGTTATTAAGCAGGCCGAAGAGCGCAGTTTTGTCGGCATTGCCCGCGCTATTGCCGACCTGGCGGAGCGCGCCCGCGGCAAGAAGCTCAAGCCGGATGAAGTCGGCTCCGGAACTTTCACCATCACCAATCCTGGAATCTTCGGCGAGCAGTTCGGCACGCCGATCATCAATCAGCCGGAGAGCGCCATCCTCGGCGTAGGGGGGCTCTTCAAGGAGCCTGCCGTCGTAACGAGTGAAGACGGAACGGATTCCATTGCTGTCCGTCACATGATCCACCTGACGCTCGGCTTCGATCACCGCATCATCGACGGGGCCGATGCAGGGAAGTTCATGGCGGAGGTGAAGAAGTACCTCGAAAACTGGAGCGAGGACATCGGGTAAATCCACAGGGGACCGGGGCCCAGTGTTCAGGGCGCAGAGGGCGCAGTACCCCTGTTTTGGTCATTATTCTTTTTGTTCATAAACCCGGGGCTGAAGCCCCCTTCTCCTGTTCTTATTTCAACCGACCTGAAGGTCGGTCCTTTTACCGGAGGCGCTTTGGCGCCTCTTTCGGTTCCGGGTACTCCTTGATTTTGTAAATTATTCCAAATACGAGTAGTTATGGTTCTTCCGATCAGAACTACGACGTGGAGTTCGTTGAAAAGTGCTGACAGTATTGGGCTGCTTTCATCCTCCGGATTCAGAATGACGGCGTCAGGATTTGCAATGTGGCTCCGAAAATACGAAAGCCCGCCGGTTGGCGGGCTTCTTTTTCTCTCTCTATAGTTCTATTTTAGCATTTTTGGCGATAATACCAGGCCAAGTTGCCAAAGGCTTTGCGCTTTAGAATGTGTGACTTATGGCATTACTGCATTTTTTTTGGGCTTGACAGGTTTTCACATGACCAACGCGACGCGCTCGAGTTCGGCCTGGATGCAATCGACGGAGCAGCCGAAGCCTTCGAGGCGCGGAAGGACTTCAGGGACAAGCGAGGAATCTACGCCGTAGCCGTGGGCGCTGAGGAAGGCGGTGATCATTTCGGCTGCCTGCCGGGAGTCAATGCCTGACTGCAGCAGTTCCTGCCGGAGGCGAGAGAGTTCCGCCATAGAAAATTTCTCGATCATCTTCTTGTCCGCCATTGTGAGCTCCTCCAGAATTAGACGCCCGGAATCAACTAACTGGATTTGAACACGGCTGTGAAAAATTGATATCGCCAAGTAGTTTCTATTCTGCAAGTCTTTTGTAAGAGGATCGTGGCTGTCCGGAGAGTACCTGTGAACAGCCCTTTGGGATTACCTGGTTAGGGTGTTTACCTGACCAGCGCAGGCTCCGGCTCTTCGGATGGCACACTGACCCGCTGTTTGGGGAAGTAGGCATTGACCAGATACTGCTCCAGCATGCGCTGGGTGTTAAAAAACGATCCGTTCAGGGCGATGGTGGAGCGCATGATGCGCCGCCACTGCTGCGGCTGCTGATAATAGAGCGGAAGCAATACCTGTTCGAGGTGGTCGTAGAGTGAACCGGCTTCTGCGGCCTCGTCTTCGTGATCTTCGATGGCCCATCCGGTGACGCCTTCGATCCAGCCCTCAATCCACCAGCCGTCCAGGATGCTGAGGCTGGGGACGCCGTTCAGAGCGGCCTTCATGCCGCTGGTGCCGGATGCTTCATAGGGACGCTTGGGCGTATTGAGCCAGACATCCACTCCGCCGGTAAGCAACGCGCCGAGGGTCCACTCATAGTTTTCGAGGTAGACAATCTTCAGCGCGTCGGAATTCAGCTTCTTTGCCAATTCGATAACGCGTCGGATTTTCGCTTTGCCGGGCTCGTCGGCGGGATGGGCCTTTCCGCTGTAGACGATCTGCAACCCGCCATGCTCGTGCGCGGCGCGGACAAGGCGCTCGGGATCGGTAAAGAGGAGATCGGCGCGCTTGTAGGTGGCTGCGCGGCGGGCAAAGCCGATGGTGAAGACCTCGGGCCTGAGTTGTACGCCGGAGCGCTGGGCGACGGCGTCAATAAGCAATTGCTTGGAGGCGACGTGGGCCGCTTCAATATCTTCTTCCGCGATGTCGATGGCGTAACGGAGTGTTACGTTGTCCTGGCGCCAGCGCGGCATGCAGCGGTCATACAGTGCGCGGAAGGGAGGCGCTGTCCAGGTTCCGGCATGCACGCCGTTGGTGATGGCGCTGATGCTGTAGTCGGGAAACATGGAGCGGGAGACTTTTCCGTGCTGCATGGCCACGCCGTTTACAAAGCGGGAGAAATACAGGGCGATATAGGTCATGTTGAGCAGGCCTTCATGGATACAGCCTTTGCTCTCCAGAAACGAGGCGCGCTCGTGGCCGAGAATGCGATGCGCCTGCTCAAGAGAAAAGCGGTCATGGCCGGCCGGGACCGGCGTATGCGTTGTAAAAACGCAACGCTGGCGGACCGCTTCCGTATCCCGATCGGATGCTGAGACAAGCGCTGCACCGTTCAGTTGATCTTCCAGCAGAGCGAGGGTGAGGAGCGCCGCATGGCCTTCGTTCATGTGGTAGACGGTGGCCCCATATTCGAGCGCATCGAGAATGCGGACGCCGCCGACGCCGAGAATGATCTCCTGTCGCAGACGGTAGTCGCCATCACCGCCATACAGCTGATCGGTAAGCCCGCGGTCGCGAGGATCATTCTGGGGAAGATCCGCGTCGAGAAAATAGATGGGAATTTTGTGTCCTGTGATACCGGTGAGGTCATAACGCCATGCGCGCAGAGCGACCTGCCGTCCTTCTATGAGGACGCTGACGACGGGCATTTCGGGTGAAAGCTTCTCTTCCAGGTTCCAGGGCTGAGGCTCTTCTGTCTGGACGCCGTTCTCATCGAGGTGCTGGCGGAAATATCCTTTGCGGTGCGCGAGCGTAACGGCGGCGAGCGGCAGGCCCATATCGGCGGCGGAGCGAAGAGTATCGCCGGCCAGGACGCCCAGACCTCCGCTGTAGGTGGGCATGTCAGGGGTAACAGCGATTTCCATGGAAAAGTAGGCGATACGGGAGCGCCCGTTCGTCCCAGGAGAAGAAAAACCAGTTGAAAAACGCATTCAGCTCATCTCCCCGCGCGCAACAGTGAATCGGTTGTTTCTGTTGATCAAAATTCGCACGGTTATCTATGCACAGCTCCACGGGCGATTGATGCCGACGAAGCTGAAGCAAATTCCTGTTCTCAAAATTTTAGCAAGCAAGTATAAGGAGTGATATGCATTGGCTATTAAGAAATGCGCATCATTTAATCTTATCCTTCCGATGCCGCTGCTTTATAACGCAATCTCAATCTATGCGTATATGACCCGAGGAAAACGACTGCGCGGTGATACGAGTGCAAGAATGAATCGATTCGTTCAGGGGCTAGCTGTCGTTAGCACTGTTTCGGAGGTCTCATTTTAGGAATTCTGATTGCTCGTATTTGATTATCTGGGTCCATCCATCTAATGAATCTGCCTGAAACGCAGCGCATTTAGGTGATTTTTGAACGGGGCACACCTTTATCCTAAGGGGAAATCAAGTTGTGGAGAGAGATGCGTGCTGCTCCACAATATGCGCGCCTGCGGACGCGCGGCTCTGATAAATCTCAGGATGAATGCCGGTAAGCTCTTCGTAGCCGGCGGCAATTTTTTCGGCGAACTGTTGTGCGTGCGCTGATTCCACGAGATTGACGGTGCAGCCGCCGAAGCCGCCGCCTGTGAGCCGTGCTCCGACACAGCCTTCTAGCTTGTTAGCGAGATTGACCATGATGTCGGCTTCACGGCAACTGGCTTCGAAATCATCACGATAGCTGGTATGGGCTTCGGCCATGAGCCGTCCCAATGTTGCGAGGTCGTTCGCTTCGAGGGCATCGGCGGCGGCCACGGTGCGGGCATTTTCGGTAATGATATGGCGGCAGCGTTTGAGCACATCGGGCGGCATCTCATGGCCCCAGCGCTTGAGGTCATCCACAGTAGCATCGCGCAGCAGGCGAATCTCAGGCCGATGGCGCTGGAGAATGGCGGTCCCTTCTTCCACTTCGGCACGGCGGGAGCCGTACTCGCCTCCGGCGTGGGAGTGCTTGACCATGGTGTTGCAGATGACCAGGCTGAGGTGCTTCGGAATTGGCGCAAGGCGATAATCGAGGCTGCGGCAATCGAGCAATAATGCATGGTCTTCGGCCCCGCAGCAGGAGACGAACTGGTCCATGATGCCGCAGGGCGCGCCGACGTAGTTGTTTTCCGCGCGCTGGCAGAGCAGGGCAATTTTCGGCAGCGACAGGGAGACCCCGGCCAGATGCAGCATGGCCAGCATGCTGGCCACCTCAATCGAAGCCGAAGAGCTAAGGCCCGCGCCGAGAGGAACATCGCCGGCGAGGGAGAGATGGAAGGGCGGGACGGTGACTCCTTCTTCGTTGAGAATGGAAAGGACACCGAAAGGATAGTCGCTCCAGTGGTGCTCACCCCGCGTGCCGATAGCGTTCAGGGGGCGGCTGGCTGTTTCCTCAAAATTGCTGGAGAAGACGGTAGCGTTGCCATCGTGCGCGGGAGAAATGGCGGCGACGGTGGCGAATTCGATGGCGGCCGGCATGACAAAGCCGTCAGCGTAGTCGGTGTGCTCGCCGATGAGGTTGACGCGCCCGGGGGCCAGAAAGAGGACCGGCTCAATGCCGAATTTTTCGGCGTGCAGTTTCCTGATACCGCTTACATTCGGCATTCTGTCAGCCTCAGGAAAAAATAAAAAGCCACGTGTTTACAATACACTACTTACATGAAATTCGAGGAACCAATGGTCTTCAGCGCCGGGACCGATCTTTAAGGCACGGCCTTGTTTCATGGCTGTCTCCAGTGAATCGCCTTCGGCAGTGCATGGCTCCAGAGCGACGCACTGCTGGCGACCGGCGGCATTCTCAGGCCATCCTCCATAACAAAGCCAGAGGCCAAGATAAGGCAGCTGTTGAGGATCGAAACGCAGTTCGATACGGCGCTTCAGCCGCCTCCGTTCGATGGCGCACCAGCCCTCCGGCGGGGATTTCGCGAATAGCTTGTCGCCGGTTTCGTCTGTGAGCTTTCCGGCAATGGAAAGATCGGTGACGGGATTCGTTGGCCACGATTGTTTTGCTCCCTTGCTGCCAAGCCGGTTGTACGCGGAGCCTTCCACGGTGACTTCAGTGACTGATGGAGGCAGGAGAATGCGGTCGCAGGGTTCGACGGCAAAGAGAGGATGCGCGGACCAGATGTACTCGACTGGAGCAGTGCTGAGATTCCGGACGCTGTAATCGATGCGGAGGCTGTTGCCATCCAGGCGTAAAGTTCTGGTGAACTGGAGGGGGAGGCTGAAGGCATCAGCGGAGATGGTCAACGTGTTTTCGGTTTGTGACGTGACTTGCCAGGAAACCTGCCAGAAGTCTCCGTGATCGGGAATTTTGGCCGAGCCCAAAACGGTTTGTACTTCGCAGGCAGCTACGGAGGGGAGGCATTCATCCCAACCGCTGGCGTCACTATCTTCAAAGCGGAGATAGTGTGTTCGCGCGGCATAAGGTTTGAGGGGCTGCTGCAGGAGCTCTTCGTTGCCGGGCAAGATTTGAATTGACGCGATTTTTCCGCCAAGCGCAGCCAGGATGGTCACGCGCATCGCGCTGCTTTCGAGCACGATGCGTTTTAGATTGCCTTCGCTGCCGCCTGACTCAGTCTGTTCCATATCGCGTCCACCCAGTCGAGATGTTCGGGTTTCATCAGAACCGACCGCAGGCAGGTGACCTTCGCGTCGGCAGGCGCATCCGGCCATGCGTCAGGACCGAAGAAGGTAATCGGAACCTGAGCGAGGGCCAGATGCAGATCCTGTTCTGCCGCGAAATGAAAGACTGCCGCAGCCAGTCTGGATGATTCTTCTAATGTATGCGCTTTCATGGCCCAGACCAAAATGTCCAGCTCTGGTTCGGGGCCGGTAAGAAAGCGCGCGTCTCCTCGTAATTTTTCGTAGACGCGCAAGGCGGCCTTACGGCCGCATGCGAGCCGGTTGGAGAATTCGCCATCCGGGACGAGAGGAAGAAGTTTCTGCGTGGTCCACAGAGCGGTTGCGGCTGCTCCGGCGCGGGAGCACTCGAGGCTGATCTCTCCGAGATGCAGTTCACTGGAAGTGAAGTAGGTATAGGGTGAATCGTGTTTGTAGAAGCGGCCTACGGAAGGATCGCGAAAGAGAATGCAGCCGCATCCATAGGGCTGCAGGCCATGCTTGTGGGGATCGACGACGATGGAGTCAGCTTGGTGGATTTGCGCGTAGGTTCCGGCGGTGTCGTCGGCGAGATTGGAGACCAGTTTGAAGTAGCCACCATAGGCCGCGTCGACATGGATACGGAATTTGCAACGCTCGCGCAGCGCGAGGATTTTGTCGAGCGGATCGACGGCTCCGGCGGAAGTAGTGCCGAGGGTGACGACGACCGTTCCTATTTCACCGGACTGCAGGATGTATTCGAGCACTGCGAGATCAATGCGACCTCGCGCGTCGGCGGGAATACATTGAAAGGGCAGGCCGAGGACGGCGCTGATTCGCTGATGAGTGTAGTGGGCGTTCTCGGAAGCGACGATCCTTTTTCCGGGAGCGAGCCGGCCGGCGATCCAGAGAGCTTCGAGATTGGCGAAGGTCCCGCCGCTGGTGAGATGGCCGAGGTATTCAGTCCAGCCGAACATCGCGGCGATTTCGCGAACGGCTTCGACTTCAAGCTGTGAGCTGGCGCGGCCTCCATCAAGCGCATGGTTGTTGGGATTGAGCCACATGGCGAGCGCGTATGCGGCGCGCGCGATGGGATGCGGCGGCTTGAGCATCTGTCCGGCATAGAGCGGATGGAAGTAGGGATAGTTGTCGGCGAGCCGCTCGGTGAGCTGCGTCAAGATGGAGCGCATGGCTTCTGCGGATGTTTGCCTCTCATCGAATGAGGGGAGATGCGCGAAAGATTGTTTAAGTTGCGGCAGAGCTTCGTACAGAAGCTGAAGAGCATGATCCTGTTTCATATGGTCCGGTGATAAGGATAGCTGTTCATTCACGAGAAGATTTTTGCAGCGCGAGGAGTTGTGTAAAAAGCGCAAAAAATTAAGGACAGAAAATTGCGCGGAAAATGAAAGAAGCCGCCCGGCAACAGGGCGGCTTCCTTCTTTAGGGAGAATAGTTCCAACGGAGGCAAAGCCATCAGAACTTTCTGGCGAAATAGTATGGGGGCTGTAAAGGGGTGTCAAGGCAAAATCAGGAAAGATTTAAAGCTTTTATATTCAGCAAGTTACTGAAGCTGTTTCTTTCAGGTGAAACAAGACTGTAGTTTCGTCTTTTCTTCGCAAAATCAGGCTCTTCGTTCTGTAGCTGATTGATTTTCAGGCAATTAGGGCAGTTCTGCACAGGTTTCAGTGCAATTATTTTCAGCGGAGTTTAAGGCTGATGAATTCCTCTTCGCTTAAGGAAGATACCGGCTTGCCGCGAAGACGGCGAATGAGGGCACGGCCACCTCCGAAAAAGAATCCGAGGATGACGGCTGCGCCACCGAGAATTCCGAACAGCGAAGCGATGCCAAGAAGAAGACGCGCGGTCTTCGATGCTTCACTGACATAACCTTCGGGATGGTTCCAGGTGATGTCGGCTGTGTAGTTGATGGAGTTGAGCAGGTTGCGCGCTTCATCGGCAGAGAAATTTCCACTGGTGAGAGCGACAATGGGTCCACTGCGACGAACCTGCAGGCTTGCCGGAGAACTGTCGGCCATCGGCTGCGGCCATGCGCCGCGTGATGTGCCGGCGGCGTTGAGCAATGCCTGAATGGTCTGTTGCTGACGGATAGCGAGCTGCGGCGTTGGATAGATGAGCAGCGTCAGCGCGCCGTCGCCATTGCGCGTGGAGTAGTTGGCGGTTACGGCTTCGGCTTCACGGTTGAAGTCGATAGTGGTTGGCGGCAGCACTCCTCCGCTGCGCGCGTATGCTACCGGGCCGACAGCGTAACGCACGCTGGAGGGATCGAGCGATGTGGAGGGCAGATATTTCGGGAGCGGCGGAGCGACTCCAGATGGGCCTTCCAGTTTGGGAAGATCAGCGGCCAGTTCACGCAGCTGCGCGGCGGACATGGCGGTGAGATGATCGAAGGTGGCATCGATCAGGATGGCTCCTGTCCAGAAGAGGATGTGCGCGCCGTCGAAGGCCGCGTCGTTGCCGATGTCTTCCTTCTGCATGCCTGGACGGCGATAAAAAGTGAAAGCTCCATAGGCCCCGGTTGCGTCCTGAAAGCGGATGGCGCGGACGTTCAGCTTATTGTCCGGCTGGGAGTAGTTGGCGGCAGCGAATTCGGTGAATCCGTATTCGCGCAATACGGGAGCATTGGCCTGATCGGCGGCTTCCGGCGCAGTACTGGTTTGCGGAGATGAAGATTGCTGCCATCCTGCGAAGACGGCGGGAAGAACAGGTGGCGCTGTTGGCGCAGTGGGAGCTTTCGCATAACTGCAGAACGAAATGCCAGCGGTGACTGCGAAGATAAGCAAACGGCGCAACATAACGGCCTAACAGTGAGACTATCACCACAGGGGTTTGGCTGGCATTATCGCAATGCGTGGGATCCCACCCTTTCGCAACTGCGCGAAAGGATGAGGCACCCCCCGTTGAAGATTTCTTACCTCAGCGGCTGAAGCCGCATCGATTCTGTGCTGTTTACGGCATAGCTGAAGCTATGCCCTTACGAAACTGCGCCGAAATCGTGCGTTTTTCCGGCACAGCCTCGAAAAGCAGGTCCTTCGACTCCGCGCTGCGCGCTCCGCTCAGGATGGACAAGTCATTCATTGTTATCACTTCGCCAGCGGAATGTAGCGGTTGGCCCAATCCAGGTCGCGCGATAGCCGGGCTTGCGCAAGGATGCATGCAGGGCACGTTCGAGGAGGATTGAATGAAAGCCTTTCGTCTATTGTTTGCACTTGTATTGTTGTTGCCTCTCCACGCTCTCCATGCGCAGGTCGAGGAGCGGGCGCTGATGTCGGTCCACATTCCATTTGCCTTCACGGTTGATAATGCGCGGCTGCCTGCCGGCGACTACGTGATTTATTCAGAGCTGGGCCATGAGTGGAAGCTGGCCTCATTCCAGCGTGGCGGCAATACATTCTTTCACATTACGCCCGATGAAATTCGCGCTCTTCCGGGGCAATCCAAACTGATTTTCCGCCGGTACGAAACAGAGTACGTATTAAGCGAGATCGACGACGGCAGCACGAAGATCAAAGCGACGCTCGCTGCCGGGAAGCGGGAGAAACAGCTTCTGCACGGCAATGCTCAGCCTGAGATCGCGGTGATTTATGACGTGAACCAGATGCGGGCAAGCGGGCGCTAAAGCATTTTTCCTATAAGTGTAGAGCAGTTACATAGGTGTCATTCTGCGCCGTAGGGGAAAAATCCTCAGCCAGCCTGGCCTGGATTCTTCCTCCCCTTCACCACCCCATCACATGAAAACCGCACGCGCTGGGGCCCCGGTTCTGGTCGTCAGAATGACGGTGGTTTTACACGTAAACGAAATGCTTTAATAAGCTTCCCAAAAACGCGAAGAGGGCCCCGAAACCAACGCCTCGATGCCCTCTTCGCTCTTTTTTATTTGGGTTTCCTGCAGGTGTGTAATTTTCGATCCAATTAAGAGCTGATTCTGAGTCGCAGGCGAAGAATCCCTTGCCAGGCCGGCTTGAGATTCTTCGTCGCGTTGCTCCTCAGAATGAGGGTCTACATCTGCTTTGAAATTGATCAGCTATTGCAGCAGTGTTCCGTTTTCCGGTTCCTGCTTGGCTTCTTCCGGCGGAATGACGACTGCGGCTGCGACCTTGTCTTCTTCTTCGAGGTTCAGCAGCTTGACGCCTTGTGTGGAGCGTCCGGCTGCGCGGATGCTGTTGGTGTCGATGCGGATGATCTTGCCGTACTGGCTGATGACCATCAGCTCAGAAGTTTCATCGACGAGCTGGATGGACGAGACCTTGCCGTTGCGGGCTGTCGTTTTGACGTTGATGACTCCCTTGCCACCGCGTGATTGCAGACGGTACTCGTCAACATCGGTGCGCTTACCGAAACCGTTCTCAGTGATGCTGAGGATGAGACAGGCGCAGTTCACGCCGTTTTCTACTTTCCGTTCTTTGGGAGTAACGGCGAGACCTACGACGTAGTCGTTTTTGCCGAGGTCGATGCCGCGCACGCCGCGGGCCGGACGGCCCATGGAGCGCACATCCTCTTCATCGAAGCGGATAGCCATGCCTTCGTGGGTAGCGAGGAAGAGAATCTGATTGCCGTCGGTGATGCGAACACCGATCAACTCATCATCTTCTTCAATGCCGATGGCGATGATGCCGCGCGACATGACATTGGAGAAGTCCTTAAGCGGGGTCTTCTTGACGGTGCCGTTACGCGTGGCGAAGAAGATGTATTTGCCCTCTTCTTCGAGATTGCGCACGCCGAGGATCGTGCGAACAACTTCACCGGGCTGGAGGCTGAGCAGGCTCTGGATGGACTTGCCTTTGCCGGCTGCGCCAACGTCAGGGATTTCGTAGACCTTGAGCCAGTAGACGCGGCCTGTGTTGGTGAAGCAGAGCAGGTAGGCGTGCGTCGAATCAATGATGAGCTGCGAGACGAAGTCTTCCTCGCGCGTCTTCATGCCGGTGCGTCCCTGTCCACCACGGCGCTGCTGGCGGTAGGTGGAGATGGGTGTCCGCTTCAGGTAGCCCTGATGCGAGACGGTGACGGCGACCTGCTCGTCTGCAATGAGGTCTTCAAGCTGCAGCTCGGCGGTTTCGTCGATGATTTCGGTGCGGCGCTCGTCGCCGTAATCTTTGCGGACCGCTTCGAGTTCCTTGACGATGACGGAGCGCAGCTTCTTCTCCGAGCCGAGAATGGATTCGTACTCGGAGATGCGGTCGCGCACGTCGGCGAGTTCCTTGAGCAGCTCGTCGATGGAAAGCTGGGTAAGGCGATAGAGCTGCAGTTCGAGAATGGCGTCGATCTGGCGGTAGCTGAGTGTCAGCGTGGGCGAGATGAGCGTAGTTGGATCAATGGCATACTTCGCCGGATCGAGCGTAACGCCTTTGAGCGCCTGATCGCGGACCGTGATGGTCTTGCCGGAGAAAAACTGGAAGAGGTTCTCGCGGGCATCGACGCGGGAAGACGATCCGCGGATGATTTTGATGACGTTGTCGAGGTGATCGAGCGCGATCTGGTAGCCGATGAGGATGTGCTCACGTTCGCGCGCCTTGCGCAGCAAGAAGGCGGTGCGGCGGCGGACTACGTCGATGCGGTGATCGATAAAGTGGCGGATGGCCTCGGGCAGCGACAGCTCGCGCGGCTGGCCGTTGACGACGGCCAGGAAGATCATTGAGAAGCTCTCCTGCATCTGCGAGTGCTTGTAGAGCTGGTTGAGGATGATCTGGGGCTCGGCTCCGCGCTTCAACTCGATGACGATGCGCATGCCGTCGCGGTCGCTCTCGTCGCGCACGTCGGAGATGTCGTCGATGACTTTCTCGTTGACCAGCTCGGCGATGCGCTTGATGAGTGTGTTCTTGTTGACCTGATAAGGGATTTCGCTGACGATGATCGCCTGGCGGCCCTGGTTCAGGTTTTCGATGGCGCACTTGGCGCGCATAAGGAAGCGTCCACGGCCTGTTTTATAGGCGTTGGCGATGCCGGCGCGTCCGTAGATGAAGCCGCCGGTCGGGAAGTCAGGGCCCTGGACGTGCTTCATGACTTCGGCAAGGCCGGCGTTCGGGTTGTTCACCATTTCAATGGCGGCGTTCACGATTTCCGTCAGGTTGTGCGGCGGGATGTTGGTCGCCATGCCGACGGCGATTCCGTTTGCGCCATTGATGATGAGGTTGGGAACGCGCGCGGGCAGAACGGATGGCTCGAAGGTGGATTCGTCGTAGTTTGGCGAGAAGTCGACGGTTTCCTGGTCGATGTCGGCGAGCATCTCGCCCGCAAGGCGGGTCATGCGGCACTCGGTGTAACGCATGGCCGCAGGCATATCGCCATCGACGGAGCCGAAGTTGCCCTGACCATCGATCAGCACATAGCGCATGCTGAAGGGCTGCGCCATGCGCACCATGGTGTCGTAAATGGCGGAGTCGCCGTGCGGGTGGTAGTTGCCCATGACATGGCCGACAACCTTGGCGCACTTGGTGTACTTCTTGTTGTACTGCAGCCCCATGTCATGCATGCCGTAGAGAATGCGGCGATGCACCGGCTTCAGTCCGTCGCGCACGTCGGGCAGCGCGCGGCCGATGATGACCGACATCGAGTAAGCGAGATACGACTGGCGCATCTCCTCTTCAATGTTGATCGGGACGAGGTTGGCTGCGCCGGGTCCGGTGGGACCGTCACCGCTGCCGTTGCCGAGGGGGAGCTGAGGGTTCTGATCGTCTGCCATAACTGTTGGGGATCCAAATGCCGGCTGGATGTGGTCAGGATGGGCTGATTTGAATCTATCTTTATGATACTAAAATAGTTAAGCGGCGGCAACGAGAGGTTAACCTATTGGATTCAGGGGTTTGCGGACGGACAAATCCTGATCCTTAACTATGTTCGTTACACTGAAGTCAGAACGCCACGACAAGATGCCGCCTTCGACTGCCCACAGCATCCGCAAATTCCGCTTTAATCGTCCGCAAAAGATTGCTGCTGTGATGCTTTTTCTGCTGCTGGCGCAGTGTTTGTGGGTGGTAAAGCACCAGACACTCAGCCAGACAGATTACGAATTTGCTCGCTGCGGACGGGAAATGTGGGAGAAGCCTTCTCCGCTGGCAGGATATTTTACGAGCTGCGGAAATATTCATGACGGAACGCTGGCGTATCGCGCGGCCGGGCTGCCGCTGAGTATTGAAAGGATTTTTGCCGGACAGGAGTCTTCAACTTCGACCTGGGAAATGCGCCACGAGGTCAGCTATGTGATGTTGCTGATGCGGCTGCCGTTTATCTTCGCTGGGCTGGCTTTAGGGGCTTGCCTGTGGTGGGTGACGCGGCGGCTCTACGGCAACACGGGCGGCTATATTGCGCTGGCGCTTTACTGTTTTGCGCCTCCGGTAATTCATGCGTGCACGTATCCGAATAACGAGATAATGGCGGCGTTTGGATTGTTCGCTGTTGTCTATACGGCGATTGGCGTGGCGCATGCCATGCAGGGGCCGAGGAGAAAATGGCGGCCTCGGATTGTTCTGCTTACACTGGCCTTTGGCTTTACCGCGGCTGCGCATGTTTCGGCGTTTTTTCTGGGGCTGGTGCTGGCAATTGCTTTCATGGCCTATGTGGCGGAGAGCGGACGGGCGTATCTGCCTACGCTGGTCATCATCTGGGTGCTTGGAACGCTTTTTCTGCTGTTTGCTTCTTATGCGTTTCGCCCGGATGCGTTCAGTTACGTCTTTCGCAGCGAGGCGGGAAAGATGTGGCTCTCGCTGAATCAGGCGGAGGCGTTCTTTTCATCCCTGACGAATGCGGGTATCACGATTGCTTCGGCGGTCGCTCTGGGGTTGTATCTGGCCTTCCGGCGATCGCGGTATTTCGGAAATACGACGCCATTGCTGGTTGCTGTTTTGCTGCTGGTGCTGGTGACGACCGGCGTGCAGAGCGCGCCGTGGCTGTGGGCGCTTCCGTTTCTTGTGACTTTTATTGGCGGCGTGCTTGCCGATGTGCTCGAGACGCGGTATCGAAGGCCGTTTTTATGGATTACGGGAGGGCTTGTGCTGGCACAAGCTGCTTTGTGCGTTGCCGGGCTGCCTCTGCTGTGGAAGTAAGAATCAGGAAGCTGCAGCGATTCGGTTTACTACTATTCCTGCCTTGTGACCTCTGCAAAGTGCCACAGTACCCCTGTTGGATCAGAAACATACACCACAGTGAGACCCCAAGGCTCGACCCGAGGCGGTGCCAAAGGCGAAATGTTGAACTCACTCGCCAGACCTAAAGAACTGAGGTGTTGCCACCACGCCTGGATATCGTTGACAAGGACATGCATCACAGTGTTTTCCGCCCACTCTTTGACATAGCAGCCCTGGAGCAGAAATGCATGCGTGCCGAGGCTTAGTTCGGCGAGCGTGTCCCCGAGCGGGTAGGCATCGAAACCAATCGTCTTATAAAAACGAAGGCTGGTGGCGAAATCTTTCGCTGGAAGAAAAGGGCGAAAAGAGCGAAAAGAGCGAATTCCAGGAATAAGCTGAGCAATGGGATTCATCGGTAGTCCATTCATGGAACCTGATTTGTAGGGAAGGATAACTGGAGTAGAGCCGTAAGAGGAATGTCAGTCGAGAATAAATTGAGGACACAAACCAACTTTTTATTCCTATCTAATAAAACGCTGATGCGTGTCTATGGTTGAGCAGGGTGCTTTTCTTTGCCGAGGCGAACATTGATTCCTACGATGGAACCATAGACATTGATTCCCAGATCTTCATACCTGGGTTCTGATAAATAAAAATTGGACACGTGCATATAGGTCATTCCAGCGGCGATGCTGTATTTGGGATTGAAGTTGTATCGCGCGCCGCTGCCCATCATGAGAGTGAATGTCAGGTCCTGTCCCTGTGCGTAGGCTACGCCATACGGCCCTTTGGCGTTAATGTCTCCTACGCCGCCTCGCGCTTCAAAATAAGGCACAATCCGTGAATTCGGCGGGATGAAGTTGCGCCGGATCCCGTAATCGAAGGCAAAATAGCGCGTTTCGGCGCCTCTGGGAATCGCGGTATAGGAACCGCTGAAGGTAAAGTCAGTATTGCCGCGCAGGAATTTCCAGCCCCAGATGTTGTCGATGTGCCAGCGGATGGAGGCGATGTTGGGAACGAGAGTGTAGTGAAGCGGCCAGGTGTTGTATTTGCTTCCTACGATGAAGTCAAAGACGAAAGGGATGTTGTTAGGGAGCCAGCCTGTTTCCAGGGAGAATTCGAGCTTGTTCCTGTAGTAGATGTCTCGATTGAAATCCGGTTTTGAGGTTGGCAGGCTTTTCGAATCCTGACCGTAAGCAGCGCAGATGAAAGCTGCTGGTATGAGCGCGAGCAGGATCACGCCGCTGGTCCTCACGCGGAGGCGGCATCCCGGAAGGTTTCCCGGCTTAAATACCTGCACAGGGAAAATTTTCTTTACTTTGCGATAGGACAAGGTCTGCGATGTCCGGATTTTGCAACCGGACATGTTGAATTTGTCCAACGACGATGATCTGCTCGAGTTGGCAATCATGATTTCGCAGAAAACAAGGGGAGAGTTACGACCTGATGATGATAGACCACCGGCAGTTTAAAAAGTTTCTCTATCAGACGCCAGTCATTGCACAGGCTGCAAGGGCGCCGTAGGCTATGCCGCCGGAGACGCGACTTCTGCAAGCTGCTAAACTCCGAGTGAATGGCAGGCAGAGACGATCCGGAACGGCTGGTGAGCGCGGCTCGCGCGGAAGATGAAAGCTCTTTTGAACTGAAGCTGCGTCCACGATGGCTCAGGGAATTTATCGGCCAGCAAAAGGCCAAGGAGCAGCTCGCAATTGCGCTGGAGGCGGCGAAGAGCCGTGGCGAGGCGCTGGATCATGTACTGCTCTTCGGGCCGCCGGGACTGGGCAAGACAACGCTGGCTTCGATCATCGCCAATGAGCTGGATGTCGGCTTTCAGCAAACTTCCGGACCGGCGCTGCAGATTCAGGGTGACCTGACGGCGATCCTGACCAATTTACGGGAGCGACAGGTCCTGTTTCTGGATGAGATTCACCGTTTGCAGCCAGTGCTCGAAGAAAAGCTTTACACGGCGTTGGAAGACTACAAGCTGGACATCATCATCGGGCAAGGGCCGGCGGCGCGCACACACGTCATGGACATTAAGCCGTTCACCTTCGTGGCAGCGACGACGCGGCCCGGGCTATTGTCTTCTCCGCTGCGATCTCGCTTTGGGATTCTGCTGCGGCTGGAATTCTATACCGATGATGATTTGCGGTTTATTGTGGAGCGCTCGGCGGAAGTGCTGAATGTGCCGATTGACGAAGATGGCGCGGCGGAGATTGCGATGCGGTCGCGGGGTACTCCGCGTATTGCCAACCGCCTATTGCGGCGTGTTCGGGACTTTGCTCAGGTGCGCGGTTCGGGGAAGATAGATCGGGCAACGGCGGAGCAGGCTTTGAAGCTGTTGGAAGTGGACGCGCACGGATTTGACGAGCTGGACCGCCGTTTGCTCATGACCATCATCGAAAAATATGACGGCGGACCGGTTGGGCTGAACACGCTGGCGGCAACCCTGGCTGAGGAAGAGGATGCGCTTGAGGAAGTATACGAGCCGTTTCTGATTCAGATTGGTTTCCTCGACCGTACTCCGCGCGGACGAGTAGCGACGCGGCTGGCATATGAACATTTTGGGCTGCCGCTGCCGCGTAAACAGAATTCCCTCTTCTAAGGAGAGTCGCTATGGCCAGAACCGAATCTGCCATGCTGGCGCTGGGAACCAAAGCGCCTGATTTTTCTCTTCCAGATGTTGTGAGCGGCAAGACAATCGACCTGCGATCTGCGGCAGGGCCAAAGGGATTGCTTGTCATGTTTATCTGCCGCCACTGTCCTTTTGTGAAGCATCTGGAAAAGACGCTGGCGCAACTTGGACGCGATTATAAGGGGAAGGGTATCGGTATTGCCGCCATCAGCAGCAATGACGCGGCAAATTATCCGGATGATGCTCCGGAACATCTGGCGGAACAGGCGCAGGAGCTTGGTTTTTCGTTTCCATATCTATACGACGAGACGCAGGAGATCGCGCGCGCTTACGATGCGACCTGCACGCCGGATTTCTTTTTGTTTGATAACGGTCTGAAGCTGGTGTATCGCGGGCAGTTTGACGACAGCCGTCCGGGGAATAATGTACCGGTTACAGGCAGGGACTTGCGCAATGCGATGGATTCTGTAATCGCTGGCCAGCCTGTGCATCCGATACAGAAGCCGAGTCTGGGATGCAATATTAAGTGGAAGGACTAGCCGTCCAGTCAACCGCGCTTTGCGCCAGCATTTTATACGAGGTGAATTGTCATTTGAGCGAAGAGCCTGCCGCTCATGAATAAAAGCGGCTTCTGCGCTTCGCTCAGAATGACATTCCAATTACAGGGTTAATGATTTCAGATACTCGCGGAATTGCCGGCCTAAATCCTCGCGTTTGAGGGCAAAGTCGACCGTCGCTTTCAGCATGCCGAATTTGTCACCGGCGTCGTGACGAATTCCATCGAAGGTATAGCCATAAACTTTTTCAGTTTCGAGCAGGCCCTTGATGCCGTCGGTAAGCTGTAGCTCTCCGCCTGCGCCGAGCGGAGTCTTTTCCAACAGTTCGAAAATTTTTGGCGTGAGAATGTAGCGCCCGATGATTGCATTTTTGGACGGCGCTTCCACAGGCTTCGGTTTTTCCACCATGCCCTTTACTTCCATGAGGCGCGAATTGCCATTGACCTGCTTGCCATCGAGAACGCCATATGCGGAGATGGCGGGACCTTCGACAATCTGCGTGGCCAATACTGATCCCTGATATTGGTCGAAGATGTCGATCATCTGCCTGAGGCAGGGGACAGGCGCATCGATGACATCGTCAGGCAGGATGACGGCAAATGGTTCATCCCCCACCAGATCGCGCGCCATCAGCACTGCGTGGCCAAGACCGCGCGCTTCTTTCTGGCGCACGTAAGCAAGCTCAACCATGTTGGAGACATTGCGCGCGACGGCAAGCAGCTCTTTTTTCCCGCGCCGCTCAAGCGTTGATTCCAGCTCATAGCTCACATCGAAATGGTCTTCGATGGCTGACTTGCCTCGTCCGGTAACAATGATGATGTGCTCAATACCGGCTGCGAGCGCCTCTTCGACGCCGTATTGAATAATGGGCTTGTCGACGAGCGCCAGCATCTCTTTGGGAATGGACTTGGTGGCGGGCAGGAAGCGGGTTCCAAGCCCGGCGGCGGGAAAGACTGCTTTGCGCACTTTCTTGTTCATGCGTGTCCTTGTTCTTTCTGGCTTGAAGTGTGTACAGCTGCGTTACTGTGGTAAAGACCAACCGAAGTATGATGCAGAAATCGTTGTTCAGAGCGTCGGCGAGTTATCTCCCAGCATCGCCTGCCGCACGATTTTGATGGGAGCTCCGCCCTGCCGCATGAAATCGTCATGGAACCGCTGCAGAGAGAAGGCCGTCCCTTCTTTCTTTTGAAGATCCGAACGAAGTTTCAGAATCTGGAGCTTGCCAAGCGTGTAGTAAAGATACGTGGGATCGGAGGTACCGCGCTTCGTTTCTACTGTGCCGACAGATCGCGACTGATAGCCTTGCTTCACGAAGAAATCTACCGCCTCGTCAAAAGTCATTTGTCCTGTATGCATCTTGATGCCGACAATGAAGCGGGCATCGCGCAGCAGTGCATCCTGCAGCTGACCCAGACGAATCAGGCGCGCTTCGCGCTCGTCTTTTGCGCCTGCTCCCGGTTGTCCATAACCTTCATCGAGCATCATCTGCTCGCAGTAGTGCGCCCAGCCTTCGATGTTGGTGTTGGCCCCGATCAGTTTGCGAACTTTGCTCAGAGGCGCTTTCCTTGTCCAGAGAAGCTGGACATAGTGGCCGGGATACGCTTCGTGCACGGATGTGCTGATGACTGTGCCCACGTTGAAGGCCGCCATGTGTTCGGCAATGTGTGCCGCAGTCCAGTTCTTTTCCGGAAGGGTGACATTAAAGTAGGCCGTAGTGGAATGGGTTTCAAAGGGTCCGGGTGGGTCCATGGAAGCCTGGGTTGTTGCACGCATGAATGGCGGCGTCTCTTCGAGCGTTGGCCGGACGTCAGAGGGGATGGTAATGATGTGGTGCGCATTAATGAATGAAATCAGACCGGTGAATGTATCGCGGAAGGTCTGAAGAAGTTGGTCCGGCGCAGGGTGAATCGTTGCCAGCTCGGCCAGTACTTCCTGAGGCGTCTTCGATGGGTCTACTTCCCTGGCAACACGCGCGAATTCAGCCTGGTTCTTATGCATGTCAGCGTAGGCAATGTCGAGCAGCCTGGGCAGCGGCGTGTCTACCATCTCGTCGTATTCAAGCTTCTTTGAAAATGTATCCGCGCCGAGCTTGAAGTCGCCATTGGAGCGCGGCAGCAGGTCCTGCTTCAGCCATGATTCGTAGCTTTTGAGTGCAGCGATAACACGAGCATTGGTCTTCCGGAATTCTGCTTTGGTTGCCGGGTCGGTGGCATCCTTGAAGGCTTCGGGCACATCGCTCTCAAAGAAGCCGATGATCCCGGGCAGTTGCTCCAGGGCAATTTCTGTATAAATGCGCGGCGGATTTTTTAGATTTTTTCTTGCCTCGGCAAAAACCGCAGGCATCTGTTTTTCACGAGCAATCAGGGAGCGCAGCCGCTCGTCGGCGGGAGCAAAGTTGCGCTCCATCAGAACGAATGCGCTGCTGGTGATGCCGCTTGAGTAATTGTCAGGGTTCTTTTCCCACGGTTTGATGACCTGGAGCGTCAGCAGCTTGCTGCGAATATCATTCAGCACCATCTGATGGTCGGCCTGGGTAGCCTGATCCATCTGGAACGCGGGCAGGTCTTCAAACTTCTTCTCGAAATCATGGAGAGTCATGATCTCGGCGTCAACGGCCGCCCGGCTGTAGTTCTCGAGCTTCGCATCGTATTGATGCAGTCCGGCGCTGGTGCCGAAGGTAGGATTGTAGGCGAACGTCGCCTTTTCAAAGTATTCGTCGGCCAGGGATCGGAACTGCGCATTGGCGTCGAGCGCCTGTGCCGATACGGCAATCGTTGCGGCCATTATGCCTCCAATGGCAAAGCAGAGAGGAATCAGTTTCTTTCGCAAAATCGGCCTCATTTCAATTGGTAACTGCAAAAAACTTATTTAGCCGTGACCTGTTCGACTGTCAGCTCGTCAAGCAGCAGGCGAATTTCCATCAATACTTCATCGGGCTTTGTCTGCGAGAGTGGATAGCGCAGAACACCCTGCGGAGTAAACTGTGCTCCGCGTTTGGCATTTTTGGCAATCAATTTCATCAATCTGCCCGGATCGATTCCGGCGTGCTCTGTGAATCGGATATGCAGCTGGTCTCGCTTACGGTCGACTTGGGCAACGCCGATGCGCTCGCATTCTGCGCGCAGAAGAGCAGCTTCCAGCAGCAGCTTGACTCCGTCAGGCACGGGGCCGTAGCGGTCTTCCAACTCAGACTGGACATCGGCAACGGCCTGCTCGGTCTGGGCTCCGGCAATACGCTTATAGATGCGCAGGCGCTGATTTTCCTCGGTTATGTAGTTCTCGTCGATACGAAGACTGATGCCGAGATTCAGTTGTGTTACCGGAACCTCGACGCGCTCCTCGCCTTTAAGTTTTGCGACGGCCTCTTCAAGCATGCTGGTGTACATCTCAAAGCCAACGGCTTCGATGTGCCCGCTCTGCTCTCCTCCAAGCATGTTGCCGGCCCCGCGCAGTTCAAGATCGAGCGCGGCGATTTTGAAACCAGCGCCGAGATCGGAGAACTCTTTCAGAGCGGCGAGCCTGCGGCGGGCGATTTCGGTCAGTTCCTGCTCCGGTGGAATCAGCAGATAAGAGTAAGCGCGTCGATTGGAGCGGCCAACGCGTCCGCGCAACTGATACAGCTCAGATAGGCCGTGGCGGTCCGCACGATTGATGATGATGGTATTCGCCAGCGGGATGTCGAGGCCGTTTTCGATGATAGTGGTCGCGACGAGAACGTCGTGCTCATGGTGCATGAAGGAGAGCATGACCTTTTCCAGCTCGCCTTCGCTCATCTGCCCGTGGCCGACGGTGATGCGCGCAGTGGGAACGAGTTCCTGTATCTTGGCGGCAATTTCGTAAATTGTTTCGACGCGATTGTGCACGAAGTAGACCTGCCCGCCGCGCTCCAGTTCTACTTCAATGGCCGACCGGATCAGCTTTTCGTCAAATTTTGCCACAACGGTCTGGATGGCCATGCGGTCTTTCGGCGGAGTTTCGATCACGCTCATGTCGCGCAAACCAACCAGGGACATATGGAGCGTGCGCGGGATCGGGGTGGCCGACATGGCCAGCACGTCAATGGATTGGCGCATCTGTTTCAACCGCTCTTTATGGCGAACACCGAAGCGCTGTTCTTCGTCTACGATGAGTAGGCCGAGGTCATGGAACTTGATGTCTTTGGAAAGCAGGCGGTGCGTGCCGATGAGAATGTCCACCTGGCCCAGCTCGACTTTTTCGAGAATCTGCTTCTGCTCTTTCGGCGTGCGGAAGCGGGAGATCATCTCGACTGTAATGGGAAAGAGCTTGAATCGCTTCTTGAATGTCTCGAAGTGCTGGAAGCTGAGGACCGTAGTTGGTGTGAGCACGGCGACCTGTTTGTTATCCTGTACTGCCTTGAAGGCGGCGCGCATGGCCACTTCCGTCTTGCCGTAGCCGACATCACCGCAGAGCAGGCGGTCCATGGGCATGGTTGATTCCATGTCGTGTTTGATATCGGCGATGGCCGAAAGCTGGTCGTCAGTCTCGTTGTAATCGAAGGCGTCTTCAAATTCGCGCTGAAACTCGTTATCGGGTGTGAAGGCATGGCCCTGTGCTGCCTTGCGCTGCGCGTAGAGTTTGAGCAAATCGTCGGCCATGTCCTGCATGGCCTTCTTGACGCGCGCCTTGGTCTTTGCCCACTGCTGCGATCCGAGCTTGTTAAGCACGGGAGCTGTGCCGGCTTCGCTGGAGCGGTACTTCTGGATCAGGTCGAGTCGCGTGAGCGGCACGTAGAGGCGCGCCTGCTCAGCGAACTCGAGAATCATGAATTCGATATTGACGCCGTCCTGGGCAATCTCCTTCAGGCCCATGTAACGGGCGATGCCGTGCTCGACGTGCACGACGTAATCGCCGACGGCAAGATCGCGGAAGTCGGAGACGAAGGCCGCGGTCTTCGATTTTTTGGGAGCGGGACGCGCGGTGACGTCGGCTTCGTCAGAAAAATCATTTGCGCCGAAGATAACGAGGCCGGCTTCGGGCAGGCTTACGCCGTTCGCAAGCTGGCTGCGGACGAGGATGGGCGTACGCAGGTCTCCGGCCAGATAACTGGACTCGTCATAGATAGTCTCGCTGCCCGCATGCTGGATGCGGCTGCCGAGACGGTAAGGAATTTCGTACTCGCGCAGCAGACTGGCGAGACGCTCTACTTCGCCCTGGTTGGGAGCGACGAGCAGCATGCGTGTTTCCTGCTGCATGAGCGTGCGGACCTGCTCAATGAATGCCGGAATCGATCCGTGGAAGCGCAGTGTGGGACGTGATGAGATTTCGATTTCACCCAGCGTCTCGTCTTCTTCGAGGACATCCACCGCGCCAAGCTGGTCGATATCGAGGCCGGGATGTGCTCCGAGCTGGGCCTGCAGTAGCTCGGGGCGCATATAGATGTCATGCGGCTGAATGAGGGAGCCAATGCCGCTGCGGTCGTGCCGCTGCTCAACTTTGTTCCACCAGCGGTCGAGCTGGTTTTTGATCATCGCCGGTTCTTCGACGAAAAGAGCGCAGCGCGGAAAGAGATCGAGCAGTGTTTGGTCAGCTCCGGCAACTGTCGAGAAAAACTCCCATCCGGGAAAAACCGTCACGCCACCGGCCGCAGCGGCTTCGGCGAGCAATTCCGGATCGTCAGACGATTCGAGCCGCGCTCCGCTCAACCGCGCATGCACGGCAGCCAGCAGGCGCTCGGTGATTGGGGTTTCGGTCAGCGGCAGCAGGATTGCTTCGTCGAGGGGCGTCGATGAGCGCTGCGATTCGGGATCGAACTTGCGGATGGAGTCAATCTCGTCGCCAAAGAACTCGATGCGCACCGGGCGGTCCGCTTCCGGTGAATAGACATCAAGGATGCCGCCGCGCCGCGTGAACTGCCCCGGCATTTCGACAATATCTGCTGTGCTGTAGCCGACGCTGGTCAGATGTGTGATCAGCGCGTCAAGGTCGATTTCTTCGCCGCGTCGCAGTGAGCGCGCCAGGTCGGCGTAATACTCTGCCGGGAAGAACTTCATCGCTGCCGCTTCGACCGGAGCGATCACAATGGATGCTGCTCCGGTTGCCATCTTCCATAGCGTTGCTGCGCGCTGCTCCTGCACTTCGGGATGCGGAGATAGATTTTCAAATGGCAGCACGTCGTGTGCCGGCAGCTTCAAGACGCGCTCGGGAGGAACGGCGCCGGTCAGCTCGCATCCGGCGCGAAGGGCAATCTGCAGCGTGTCGGCAGCTTTATTGTCCGCAACCACAATCACAACAGGAACATTAGCGGCGCGGGCAAAAAGCGGAAGATACAAGGCGCGGGCAGTCGAGGTCAATCCGGAGACACGACGACGCCCACGGGCCAGGGCGAGATGCCTCCGTGCTTGTTCAAAAGATGAGGAGTGCTCCAGATCCGCCAGCAACTCGCGGACAAACGGGAGGATCATGCAGTTCTTAGTTTATCAGTGGTCTCATAAGAAGGGATATATGAGAACAGCGCTGAGAAAATCGAGGGCTGCTTACAAGCGCGCCGGTTCTGAAGCATTTATGACGCCTCCGGTCCTGAGACAATGGATGCAATTGACAAAGCGCTTCGCATCAGTCTTGGTCTTTGATCCCCGCTGCTAAAATTGACCTATCTATGGCTACTACAGCGAGTGTGTCGCCGGACGTTCTGGCGAAGTACGAACCGGTTATCGGGCTTGAAGTTCATGTCCAGTTGCTGACTGCAACCAAAGCTTTTTGTGGATGCTCGAACCAGTTCGGCGCGCCTCCGAATACGAATGTGTGCCCAGTATGTCTCGGATTGCCGGGAGCGCTTCCGGTTCTGAATGAGCGGGCTGTCGAATTTGCAACGCTGGCCGCGCTCGCCCTGAACTGCACGGTGAACGACCGCTCGATCTTCGCGCGCAAGAACTACTTCTATCCCGATCTGCCCAAGGGCTACCAGATCTCTCAGTTCGACAAGCCGCTGGCCGAGCATGGATGGATCGAAGTGCCGACTCCAAACGGCACCAAGCGTATCGGCATTACGCGTCTGCACATGGAAGAAGACGCAGGCAAAAGTCTGCACGACGGCTTCCCGGATTCAGCGACGCGCACGTATGTTGATCTGAACCGCTGCGGCACGCCGCTCATCGAGATTGTCAGCGAGCCGGACATTCGCACGCCCGACGAAGCCTACGAATACCTCACACGTCTCAAAGAAATCCTGCTCTACACCGCTGTGAGCGACTGCAACATGGAAGAAGGCTCGCTGCGCTGCGACGCCAATGTGAGTGTGCGTCCACGTGGGCAGGAAAAATTTGGGACGAAAGCCGAAGTCAAGAACGTGAACAGCTTCCGGTTTATCCGTTCTGCTCTTGAATACGAGATCGAACGCCAGGTGGAAGTGATCGAGAGCGGTGGCCGTGTGGTGCAGGAGACACGCCTGTGGAATGCGAACGAAGGCCGCACATACTCTATGCGCTCCAAAGAACAGGCGCACGACTACCGCTATTTCCCCGAGCCTGATCTTCCGCCGCTTATCCTCACTCCGCATTTGAAAGCCGAAGTGGCCAAACTGATGCCGGAGCTTCCGGAGGCACGCCGCAAACGGATGATTGCTGAATATGAGATCAGCGAGCAGGACGCTCAGACGCTGACAGCAACGCGTGCCTTTGCTGACCAGTTTGAAGCCGCAGCCAAAGCGGCAAAGAACCCGAAGCAGGTGGCGAATCTGGTACAGAGCGAGCTGACCAGCCGCCTCAAGACAAAAGGTCTCGAACTTGAGCAATCGCCGATCACCATGAAAGGCATTGCCCTCGCCGCCGACCTGAAAGAAGAAGGCAAGCTCTCAAGCAAGCAGTTGAAGCAGCTCTTCGACACGGCATTTGAGACAGGCGAAGATTTTGGCGCAGTCTACGAGCGGGAAAAACCACAGCAGATCACCGATCCGGTAGCCATCGAAAAGATGATTGATGAAGTTATCGCTGCCAACCCGAAGCAGGTGGAGCAGTACCGCGGCGGCAAGAAGACCGTCGCAGCCTTCTTTGTTGGTCAGGTGATGAAGTTGTCCAAAGGACAGGCGAATCCTGCTCTGCTGAATGAGCTGGTAACGAAGAAGCTGGATAGTTAGCCGAACTAAGATGCCGTCATTATGAACGCAGCGAAGAATCTCAATGGATTCTTCGTCGCGTTGCTCCTCACAATGACGGTTTCATATAGAAGATGGAAATGGGATCAGGCTGAATGCTGCTCTTTGCTCAAGGCTTCTTCAAAGCGCGGTGTCCGATATCGCGCCGGTAGTACAAGCCGTCGAAGTGGATTTTGCCGATGCCTTCATAGGCCAGTCCTAATGCGTTTTCCAGTGAATCCGCCGCTGCGGTGACTGCAAGCACGCGTCCGCCATTCGTCAGATAAGTACCATCGAGCAGCGATGTTCCAGCGTGGAAGACCTCAACGCCTGCGATTTTGGCTGCTTCGTCTAAACCGCTGATCGGAGCTCCTGTCGTATAGCTGCCAGGATATCCCTTTGATGCCGCAACCACGCAGGCCGAGGCTCCGGGACGCCAGCGGAATTCTGCTTCACTCAAACGTCCTGCAACACACGCTTCGAGACCATCCAGCAACTCTGATTCAAGACGCACCAGAATCGCCTGTGTTTCCGGGTCACCGAAACGGGCATTGTATTCGAGTACCATGGGGCCACGCGCCGTCATCATCAGGCCGCAATAGAGCACACCTACAAACGGGGTATCTTCCGCAGCCATGCCGTCAATTGTTGGCTGCACGATGTGGTGCATGATCCACTCGCGCATCTGCGGATCGAGCATGGCATCTGTGGAATAGACGCCCATCCCGCCGGTGTTTGGCCCGGTGTCGCCTTCGCCGATGCGTTTGTGGTCCTGCGCGGGAACCAGCGGAACGGCATGCTTGCCGTCACTCAAGACGAGAAAGGAAATCTCCTCTCCCTGAAGGAATTCCTCTATAACAACGGTCGTCTCAACCGTCCCCAGCAGCTTGCCGCTGAAGAGCCCGGCGATTGCGTCCTGCGCTTCTTTCTTCGTATTCGAGATCAGAACACCCTTGCCGGCAGCCAGGCCGTCCGCTTTGATCACCACCGGAAAGTGGAAAAGATCGAGCGCCTCCAGTGCCTCTTCCTGCGTTGTACAAACGGCGTAGTTGGCGGTCGGAATATTATGCCGCTGCATAAACCGCTTGGCGAAAGATTTGCTGGTTTCGAGCATCGCCCCCGCACGCGTTGGCCCAAATACAGCAAGACTGCGCCGCTGCATCTCATCGACAAGACCGAGGGCGAGCGGCACTTCCGGCCCGACTACGGTCAAATCCGGGTTCTCGGCGACGACGACGCGCAGCAGGTCGTTCACGTCTTTCTGATTGGCATTTACCAGCCGCGCCAGCTGTGCCATGCCGCCATTGCCTGGCGCGCAAACTACTTCCCGCACGCGCGGCGACTTCCGAATTGCCCATGCGAGCGAGTGTTCCCGGCCCCCTGAGCCGATGACGAGGACTTTCATGCCTGCCTGATCTCTCCTTGTATCTATAACAAAGGCTATCGCACGGTTTAAAAGCAGCCAAGCCCAGGTTAATCCATGAATAATTGTTAATGAATTTAGTTAACTATGGTTTACATCCAAAGATTTTCAGCCTATACTCAATTTCAGTTCAGGCGCGATGGCCACACCAGCTACTCAACCCCCGACTGCTCGAATCCGGCAAAAACTGCCGCGCTGGCGCTCGTCGGAGATTTGGTACTACTTCGGCCCGGCCTTCGTTGCCAGCATCGCGTACATCGATCCCGGCAACTTCGCAACGAATTTTGATGGAGGCGCGCGCTTCGGTTACCGCCTGCTTTGGGTACTGCTATGGTCGAATGCCATGGCCATTCTGATTCAGTACCTTGCGGCGAAGCTCGGCATTGCAACCGGACGTACGCTGCCGCAGAATTGCCGCGATCATTTCTCCCGCCCGACGACAATTGGCTTGTGGGTTGCCGCCGAGATTTCAGCTCTGGCAACAGATATGGCTGAATTCCTGGGCGCTGCGCTCGGATTCTATCTTCTGGCCGGCGGATGGCTTACCCGTTATGGCTGGAGCAAGACGGAAATTCTTTTGGCTGCCGCAGTCGCTTCGGCAATCTGCGTCTTTGCCATTCTTGCGCTGGAACTGTGGGGCTTCCGCAAGCTGGAGATGGCCATCATGAGTTTCGTCTGCATTATCGGACTCTGCTATGCAGTCGAGATGTTTTTCATCCATCCAGACTGGCATGCCATTGCGCTCCACACTCTCATTCCCACCATCGACAGCAAAAGTATTTACATTGCAGTGGGCATGCTGGGCGCAACCGTCATGCCGCACGTGATCTATTTACATTCGGCGCTCGTACAGCCGCGCGTCCAGAACGAGACTGCTGGAACACCCGGCCGCCAATATCTGGTGCGTTTGCGTCATCTGCGTTTTGAAACAATCGATGTCTTTGCCGCGATGAACGGCGCATGGCTCGTCAACTCCGCCATGATTATTGTTGCGGCTGCAGCTTTCGCAGGACATCAATGGCAGAATGGTATGTCGATTGAAGAGGCGCATCGCACGCTCGGGCCTCTGCTCGGCAATGCTTCGGCTGTAATCTTCGCTATTGCGCTTTTGTGCTCGGGACTCTCTTCCTCGACAGTGGGGACTATGGCCGGCCAGGTGATCCTGGAAGGCTTTCTTGATGTCAAATTCAGCATCTTCCTGCGCCGACTGCTGACACTTATTCCTGCCATCATCGTCATCGCCGTCGGGCTCGATCCTCTGAAGATTCTCATCCTCTCACAGGTGTGCCTCAGCTTTACGCTGCCATTTGCTCTGGTGCCGCTGCTGCTGCTTACCGGCAGGCAGGAGGTCATGGGCTCATTTGCCAATCACAGAACCACCCGCATTCTCGGCTGGCTTACGGTCGCCA
This sequence comes from Alloacidobacterium sp., assembly GCA_035293545.1. GTDB lineage: Bacteria > Acidobacteriota > Terriglobia > Terriglobales > Acidobacteriaceae > Alloacidobacterium. The sequence continues at coordinate 82,873 of DATGMQ010000009.1, forward strand.
TCATCATCTCGTTGAATCTCTTTCTACTCTGGCAAACATTTTCATCGCAGGGATAAGAAAAGTTCCTGGGCGCAGGTGTATGCTTTCCACCACTTGCTGTTCCTTTCAAGGAGAGCTACCTATGATGCGCTTCAACCCCCTCCCGGCGCAGCCCCAAACCATTGCATTCACTGTCCTGCTGGCCATCGGCCTTACAGGCCCAACCCTCTGTTCCGCGCAGGCCACCTCGCCTTCCACTAATCTCACCTTAGGTTCATCGCTTGAGGCAACAGCGGACCCTCCGCTGCCGCGTCCGCACACAAAGCGCTGCATCGTAAACCTGCTCACCAATCAAGCATTCGATGATTTCAATAACAAGGATTTCAGTTACACGCCGCCAGCCGACTGCCCCGGCCCGTGGACTAAGGTCATCTTCACCGGCGACTTCTCCATTCAGCCCGGCGTGCAGTTTGATCGCACCGGACAGCTATTCTTCGGCGGCGTGAACATCTATTTCGGAACGACGGCCGAGCCGCTGAAGACGCAGACCGACACCTGGCACGTCGAGCGCGATCTCACTGATTACAGTTCGCTCTTCAAGACAGCGCAGAGCGGATACGCCAGCCTCGGCAACATCGTCAACTGTTGCGGCCTGAACTCAACCATCTTCGGAACATTCAATCTGGAGTTCTATCAGGCTGACTTCGCCCATCCCGCGCCGCGTGCTGCCGACGCAGTATTGCCGGTACAGGCTAACGGCAACAGCTCCTTCCAGATCACCTCGTCCAATCCGCAGGTAGTGCAAAGTTTTACGCTGCCGCAAAACACTGAGGCGGCCTATCTCGACGTGGTGGCGCAGAGCCAGAATGCTGAAGAGCAGTGGTTCTTCTGTGTTCCCAATGACATTGCCGGGCCGCTCTTCGACTGCGGCAACACCGCGTACCGTGAAGTGGATGTCAGTGTCGACGGCAAGCCGGCAGGTGTTGCTCCCGTCTATCCGTGGATTTATACCGGCGGCCTTGATCCGGGCCTATGGCGCCCCATCCCCGGCGTGCAGACGCTCAACTTCATTCCTTACCGTGTGGACCTTACACCGTTTGCAGGCACATTGAATGATGGTCAGCCGCACACTGTTGGCGTCAGCGTATTCAATGCCTACAGCTACTTCACCGTGACCGCGCAGTTGCTCGTTTATCAGGACCACGGACGCAGACAGGTCACTGGAGCGCTCACAGAAGACACGATAGCCACGCCCAGTCCATTTGTAACGAACACAGTTACTCTTGATTCAAATGGTTTCGGCTCCGGCGTTGTAACCGTCACGAATGCCGAGAACTTCACGATAGCCGGATACGTCAACACCTCGCACGGCCGAGTCGAAACCAAAGTGGAGCAGCAGTCGATCTTTAAGAGCGTTGCTGATATTACGAACTCCGCGACGGCCTACATTCAGAACAACGTGAATACCTCGACAACGCATGCCAAAACCACGACGTCGGTCGGGCCATTCTTCACTACGAAAGAAACAAATTTCTCCTATCCCATCACTGTAAACTACGCGCAGCAATTGCAATCCAACAATGACATCACGGTACAGGCATCCATCGATCAGAAGTTTCAGAAGGATGAGACCGATACGATCGAAGGATTTCCTATCTTCCACAGCAGCACCTCGAACGAAGTCACGCCCTCTGATTCGGCTGTCTTCGTTCCCTCGCCCACCGGCTACAGCCTCGGCCAGAGTTCGAATCAGAGTAAGCAGACCTATGTGTTCAAAGACATGCTGGGCCGCTGCTACAGCCGCACCATCACCTCCGCGCAGAGTGCTCTTACGGGCATTCAGGACGGCGCATCCTGCCATGAACATGGCTTCCACTGGTAAAAACAGAAGGCCCGGTCAAAAACCCCGGGCCTTTTCGTTCATCAATCAATCGCTGTCCAGCGCGGAGCGAAGGATCTGCTTTACTCCTTTGCTCCGCCATTCCCGCTCGAATTGGCAGCGGAGTTGCCCGCAATTTCTGGCTGCGCAGCAGGCTCGCGCAACCCTGCGCTTACGGCCTTCAATAACTGCGCGTCGCTCGAATCCTCGCCCAGCTCCCACACCATCACGCCGCCGAGGTCCTGCTGCCGCGCGTAGTTGCTTTTGAAGCGTGCGGATGTCGGGTCTTCATAGGTCCAGAAGGTGTCGCCGTCATACAGCCACGGCGCCTGGGCCGTTGGGTCACGAAACACTTCTGACGAATCTATCAGTGTCTGGATATAGCGGTAAGGACGGTCCTGATGCACGGCCTCGCCGGGTTGAAAGAGCCCGTGGTTTTCATCGCCAACTGAGTTCCACGAATATCCATAAAAAGGGATGCCGAGCAGCAGCTTTTCAGCAGGCACGCCCGCTTCTTCATATTCATGGACCGTCCGGTCTCCGCTGCCTCCGTGTTCGCTGTAGAGCGGAGCATGGAAGCCGGTTTCCTTGTGCCAGGGGCCGCTGTAGTCATAGTTCATCAGGCCGATCAGATCGACGACATTGGCTACGGCGGCAAAATCCACGCCGTGATACATGCGTGGGCTCGGGCCTGCTGCGATGGTAAGTTTCAGTCCGGGCCGCGTCGCATCAAGCTGCTTCCTGAATTCCTGAAGCAGGGCCAGATAGTTGGGCACATCTTCCGGCTTCGGATATTCCCAATCCACATCAAATCCGTCGAAGATTCCCGGAGCTTTGATTCCCGGAGCGAAGCGTCCGCGCACGAACATATCAATGCAGGAAGAGACAAACGCCGCGCGGTTCTCAGGCAAAGCAGCTTCAGCGAAGGAAGCTGCCTTGCCTTCAAGCGAGATCAGAATCTTCATGCGCGGATAGCGCTTTTTCAGCTTCTGTAATTGATGAAAACCGCCGCGGAAATGAGATGATGCGCGGTCTGCCTTGCCGTCAACGCTGTTCGCTGCCGTATAGGTCAGGTTCAGATCAGCATTCGGGTCGGCAACGGCGCAGCGTGCGTTCACGATAAAAGCCTGCGCGTAATTGAGTTGATCGAGCAGCGCCGCTCCCCCGCTGGTGACCAGATTCTTTACGTAATACGGTGGATCGTTATACATGCCCCATTGCGGAAAGTAGCCGACAAGAACAGGTTTCTTCGGGCCGCCGGTCACGGCAAGAGTGCTTAGAGCGGGAAGCAAAATGCTCAAGGCCAGATGCGAAGAAAAAGAAAATCGGCGCATATCGTGGCAAGGTTTCCTTTAGGGGAGATTTGCGTACTGGATGACTCTCTGCAGTACGTTGCCGCAAAGATGCTTACATTAAAGACGCCGCGACACCATGATGGTTGCAGAAAAGCTTGCATAACCGCGTTAAAATATTTGCAGGACTATGACACGCCTCGTCCCGCCACGCCTCAAGCGTTTTCGTCGCGGCCACCCGGACCGTGGACGAAATGCTGCCGCCTGACTAATCTTTCAGTGTAGAAATTCCGCCGGACAAGAGCGCCGCAAACGCGTGCCGCCTCGGCGTGGATGAAAATTTTGCGCCACGCTCGTGGCCCCAGTACAAGGAAGGATTCCTCATGAGCCAGAATGGAAACAGCTTCGGCAGCCTCTCGCAACTGAAAAGCGGCAGCCGCACGTATGAAATTTTCCGCCTCGATACATTAGAAAAAAAGGGCATCAAGCTCTCCCGCCTACCCTACAGCCTGCGCATTCTGCTTGAAAATCTGCTGCGGCAGGAAGACGGCAAGAGCGTGACTGCCGATGATATTGAATTTCTCGCCAAATGGGACCCGAAGGCCGAGCCCTCTCGCGAAATTGCCTACATGCCGGCACGCGTCCTCATGCAGGACTTTACCGGAGTTCCGGCCATTGTCGATCTCGCGGCCATGCGCGACGCGATGAAGCAGCTTGGCGGCGATCCGCAAAAAATCAACCCGCTTCAACCCGCGGAGCTGGTCATCGATCACTCAGTACAGGTGGATGAATTCGGAACCAGCAATGCCTATTCGTTGAACGCAATGCTTGAATTCCAGCGCAATCGCGAGCGCTACGCGTTCCTGAAGTGGGGTCAGTCGGCCTTCCGGAATTTCTCAGCTGTGCCTCCAGGCATGGGCATCTGCCATCAGGTAAATCTGGAATACCTCGCTCGCGTCGTCTTCACGACCGAGGGCGACAAGCCGCGCGCTTATCCCGATACGCTCGTCGGCACCGACTCACATACCACGATGATCAATGGTCTCGGCGTTCTTGGGTGGGGCGTGGGCGGCATCGAGGCAGAGGCCGCGATGCTTGGCCAGCCGGTTTCCATGCTGGTGCCTCAGGTCGTCGGTTTCAAGCTGACGGGCAAGCTGCGCGAAGGCGCCACCGCAACGGATCTGGTTCTGACAGTGACAGAAATGCTGCGCAAGCTCGGCGTCGTTGGCAAATTTGTTGAGTTCTACGGCTCAGGCATCAGTGAGCTGCCGCTCGCTGACCGCGCGACCATTGGCAACATGGCTCCGGAATACGGCGCGACATGCGGCATCTTCCCGGTTGACGCCGAAACGCTGCGCTATCTGCGCCTCACTGGCCGCAGCGAAGAGCAGATCAAGCTCGTTGAAACGTATTACAAAGAGCAGGGAATCTTCCACACGGCGGATTCACCCGAAGCCGAGTACTCGCAGACGATCTCCCTTGATCTGGCTACGGTTGAGCCGAGCGTTGCCGGACCGAAGCGTCCGCAGGACCGCGTGCTGCTGCGCGAAGCCGGCAGCAACTTCAAGAAGCAACTGCCCAACCTCCTCGGGCCTAACGCCAATGGAAATGGCGTGCGCCAGGTGGTCCGCTGGGAAGGAGAGGGTGGTCATCCATCCGATACTGTCGATGCAGCGCAGGGCGTACACGAATCCGGGCCAACCACGTCCATCAAAGATCGCTTCGGTGTGGATGTCGATAAGTATCTGGACCACGGCTCAGTTGTTATTGCCGCAATTACCAGCTGTACGAATACATCGAATCCATCGGTGATGGTCGCTGCCGGAATTCTGGCCAAAAAAGCGGTTGAAAAGGGCCTGAGCGTTCCGCCGTGGGTGAAAACCTCGCTCGCGCCCGGTTCCCGCGTCGTTACCGATTATTACGAGAAGTCCGGACTGCTTCCATACCTCGACAAGCTGCGCTTTAATGTCGTCGGTTACGGTTGCACAACGTGTATCGGGAACTCCGGGCCACTGCCGACCGATGTTTCAAAATCTATTGAAGACCACGGCCTCGTAGCCGTCTCCGTGCTCAGCGGCAATCGTAATTTTGAAGGCCGCATTAATTCCGATGTGCGCGCGAACTACCTCATGTCACCACCGCTGGTTGTCGCCTACGCGCTTGCCGGGCGCATCGATCACGATCTCGAAAACGACCCCATCGGCAAAGGCAAAGACGGCAACCCCGTCTACCTCAAAGACATCTGGCCGACGCAGAAAGAAGTTTCCGAGGTCATAGCATCCTCCATCAACTCCGACGGCTTCCGCAAGGAATACGCCACCGTGGCTGATGGCGACAGCAACTGGCAGGGCCTTAAGTTCCCCACCGGCGATGTCTACCAGTGGGAAGCCGATTCGACCTACATCCGCAAGGCTCCGTATTTCGACAGCATGCCGGCAAAACCCGCGCCCGTGGAAGACATCAAGGAGGCGCGCGTGCTCGCCGTTCTTGGCGATAGCGTAACCACCGACCACATCTCCCCCGCTGGGTCCATCAAGCTGAACTCGCCGGCTGGCAAATATCTGACGGAACACGGCGTAAAGCCAGCGGACTTCAACTCCTACGGCTCACGCCGCGGCAACCATGAAGTGATGGTTCGAGGGACTTTTGCCAATGTGCGCCTGCGCAACAAGCTCGCGCCGGGAACCGAAGGCGGAGTCACCCGCCTGCTGCCCGAAGGCGAACAGATGAGCATCTTCGACGCCAGCGTGAAGTATGCCGAGCGCAAGGTGCCGCTTGTGATTCTTGCCGGCAAGGAGTACGGCTCCGGCTCGTCACGCGACTGGGCGGCCAAAGGCCCGAATCTGCTGGGAGTGCGCGTCGTCATCGCCGAAAGCTTTGAGCGTATCCACCGGTCGAACCTGGTCGGCATGGGCATTCTCCCGCTGCAGTTTGCTGATGGGCAGAATGTCGAAAGCCTCGGTTTGACAGGCGAGGAAGTATTCGACTTCCCCGGATTAAAGGCGCTTCTTGACGCGAAGTTTGCGAATGGAAAAGCGTTGAAAGTAAAAGCCATCTCGGCTGATGGCAAGGTGGTGGAATTCGAGACGAAAGTCCGCATCGATACGCCGCAGGAAATCCTCTATTACGAGAATGGCGGGATTCTGCAGTACGTACTGCGGCAATTAGCGGGGAAATAGCCGGCTAAGAAACGACCAGCTAAGAACCGGTCCGCAACGAAGAAAAGCTCCAGACTGTTCTGGAGCTTTTCTTCGTTGCGGAGAATCTACTAAAGTCAGATGTTTTCACGCTGACCGGATTACCAGCTAACAGTTTTAACTGTTGCCTATATCCCCATCCCGTACTCAGCGGCCTGCATCTGATCGCCTGCATGCGAATACAAGTCGTAGGGCGTGCGACGGTTGAATTTATATCGCTGGCGCAGTTCGCGGCCCACGTACAGACCCAGAGCAACAACACCTACGGCCACGGAACTCCAGCCAATGGCTCTCAGCGCCACAGCGGACTCCTTTTCTCTCTTCATACCTGGCAGAACAATCACTTCAGCCTTCTTTCCTGACCGAAAAAGCCGACGCTTTCGAAGCGGTCCCATGCGGACATGATAGCGTACTTTGTTTGCATGTATAGTGCACATCGGTAACTCGGCATATCACTTTAGACAGTTCCTTCGATTTGATGTAACCAGCGAACCTTTTGTTCCGGTGGAAGAAAACTCGCCTCAATCGAATTGGATGCCAGCTCGCGCAGATGCTCTTCAGTAAAGCCGAATTCCTTGTGCGCCAGGGCAAATTCGCCCTCCAGATTACTGTCGAACATGGCCGGATCATCTGAATTCAACGTAATCATCAGTCCCTGATCGAAGTATTGCCGTACTGGATGGTCTTCCAGCCGCACACAACATCCTGTCCTGAGGTTGGATGTGATGCAAATCTCCAGCGGGACTTGTCGTTCGGCCAGCAAATGAATCAGTTCCGGATCGTGAGCGGCAGTCAACGCATGCCCCAGACGCTCGGCTCCGATATTCAAGGCGCCCCAGATGCTCTCCGGTCCGACCGCTTCGCCGGCATGTACAGTCAGGCGCAGTCCAGAATCCCGAGCTTCCGCATAGGCATCTCGAAACAGCTCGGCAGGGCCTTTGCGCTCATCGCCTCCGATGCCGATGCCGATGATGCTTGGGTGCTCGCGGCGCATTTCGGCAGCTTTGCGGAAGACGCGCGACGCGGCTTCCACTCCGAAATGCCGAACAGCGTCGAATATCCAATACAGAGTGATACCGAACTTTTTTTCAGCCTGCTCGCGGGCTCTTTCCATCCCGGCAAATAATGGCTCGAACTCCGAATGACCCCAGAAATATACAACGCCTACTGCGACATAGACTTCGGCATGCACGATCCCCTGCGCGGCCAGCGCCTCAAGCATTCTGTAGGCAATAAGCTCATAATCTTCGGCTGTGCGGAGGCGTTCAGTCACAGTCTTGAAGGCCATAAGGAAACCATGAAAATCCGTGTACCGATAGAGTGCCCGTGCCTGCGCCAGAGTTAGCGGCTCGGAATCGTGTCTGTGGCTTAGCTCAACCAGAGTTTCGGGTGAGATCGTGCCTTCCAGATGCAGGTGAACTTCGGCTTTTGGGAGCCGGCGGATGAAATCCTGTAAATCAGCAGTCACCCCTGATGTGTAACGCAACTGCTGTCATCCGGGCAAAGTCCTCGCATGGAATGACGGAGCTTCTGCAGCGAGATGCGCCAGCCCGCATCCCGCTGCAACCAGAGTTAAGAGGCTTTTTTTACTTTGTGCGCAGAACTAATTCCCTTGCTTTCAAATTCAAATGGCGGATTTACTACATGCAGGCCGTTTTTCTCAATCCACGAGCCAACGCCGTCCTTGCCCAGCTCTCCTTCTCCGGTTGAATCGTTGAAGTACTCATCCACAATTCCGGGAGTAGGCGGCAGTTGCCCAATCGAGAATGGGTTTTTGCCCATGCTTTCGAGCGCCGCGCTAAACGCCTTCATATGCGTGATCTCGCGGGTCATCAGGAATTGCAGCGCGTCCTTCGTTCCTGCGTCATCCGTGAGATGCATCAGCCGCTCATAGGTGATCTTGGCCCGGGCTTCTGCGGCGATGTTGTTTCGCAGATCCACGTCCAGTTCGCCGGAAATTTTCAGGTAATCAGCGGTCCAGGGGTTTCCCCGGGAGTTGAAGAGATTAAGCCCGCCCCCGCCGGTAACTGCAACCAGGGGATCGGCTTCAGCGTCTTCCAGCTTCTTTTTCATGGGCATCAGATGCATCCTGATCAGCGCGCCGACGACTTCGAGGTGGCTGATCTCCTCTGTCCCGATATCCATCAGCAGGTCGCGACGCTCGGGGTCGTCGCACGACCAGCCCTGAATGGTGTATTGCATCGCAGCCGCGAGTTCGCCATTTGCTCCTCCGAACTGCTCCAGCAGCATAGACCCAAAGCGCACGTCGGGTTCGCCGACATTCACGCCATACATCAGCTTTTTCACATGGTGGTACATAGAATGATCTCCTCGATCCGTGGCTCGGTGTTAAGGCTGTCCGAAAGCCTTGCACAATGACGGACAACAATTTTGAGGATTTTGCTACGACCGATCGAAATAAGCAGTAGCCCGCGTGCAGCGGAGCCTAGACCCCGTCTCTGACTACTAGGATGCACTCTACCGCGAGAAGAAATGTCTATTCACGGTTATTTGGAGAAAGGAAGCCCCTGTCCATCTGGATTAGGAGCCTGGTCTTACGGCAACCGGAGTTTGGGCGGGATGGATTGCTACTATTTCGTCGTATCGATTGAAATCCCTCACATTGAAGGTGAGGATATAGCGAATTCCATGTGCACATATCGCGGCGACCAGCTTCGCATCGTGTACTTGCACACCTGAAACGCTGTACTTTACATTACTCGCGGCCTTCATAGAAGCTCTCACGAGAAAATGCCGCTCGCTGGCAAATCCGGCAGCTTCTCGGAACCTTCTCAAATCGCACGTAGCATTTCCCGTACATCCTCGGCCGTTAGTTTTTTGACAGGCTTAGAGTGTAATTCCAGCGCTTTCATAAGAAGCTCCTGCGTATAAGTTCGACGCAATTCCACGTGCTCTCGCCTCGGACACGATCCGAGCTTCCATTTCTGGATCCAGTTCCAATTGAACTATCATGACATCAGCTTTCTATTCAGGGTAGCGCAGTTGGATTAACAAACTTCCAGCAGTCCGTCACCGCGCCCGGTGTGGCGGGCAGAATTCGCTCCGACGGCGACTGTAGAAGAAGTAGATGCAGAGTCCGATGGCGAGCCATCCAAAAAAGCGCAGCCAGGTCATAATGGGCAATCCAGCCATCAACAGCACGCAAAAAAAGATGCTCAGCACGGGAAGAATCGGCCCACCGGGGCAGCGGAAGCTGCGGTGCCGGTGGGGGTCTTTGTAACGCAAAACCAGTACCCCTGCGGATACCAGTACGAAAGCAAACAAAGTTCCGATATTCGACAGATCAGAGAAAGTGCCGATATCGAGCAGCCCAGCGGGAAGGCCGACCACAAATCCCGCAACCCATGTTGATACAGCAGGCGTCCGATAGCGAGGATGCACCTTGGAGAAAACAGAGGGCAGCAGGCGATCACGCGACATGGCAAACCAGACCCGCGCCTGTCCGATCTGGAAGACCAGAATCGAGGAGATCATTCCCAGCAGGGCGCCAAGCAGAATAACCAGATGGACCCAATGCAGCGATTGGCTGCCATTTGCCGCATAGAGCTTTCGCAGCGTATTGACCACAGGCGCCGCATCGCCCACAAGTTGATCCCACTTAATCAATCCGGTCAGCACAACCGCGACTCCGATATAGAGAGCCGTACAAATCACCAGCGTAGCCAGAATCCCGATAGGGACATCGCGCTGCGGATTGCGGCACTCTTCGGCTGCGGTCGAAACAGAATCAAACCCGATATAGGTAAAGAAAATGATTGATCCACCCGTCAGCAGTCCCGACCAGCCATTTGGATAAAACGGATGCCAGTTCGATGGATGTATAAAATGCGCGCCGAAGGCGATGAAGATCAAAATGGCCGTGATCTTCAGCAGTACCATGATGTTGTTTGTCTCGGCAGATTCGCGGATGCCGCGCACCAGCACCACCGTCAGAATCATGACGATGAGGAACGCCGGCCAGTTGAATCCAAAATGCCAGCCCGGCGCGTAGAGTATATTACCGTGGAAATCCGCTAGACCGCTCGGCAGGTAAGCAGGCGAAATCCATCGTGCAGATGGATGAATGCCGACCCAGTCCATCAAATCGACAATATGCGCGGCAAACCCGACGCACACTGCCATATTTGAAAAGGCGTATTCAAGGATCAGGTCCCAGCCGATAATCCAGGCGATTAGTTCACCCAGTGTTGCATAGGTATAGGTATAGGCTGACCCCGCAATCGGAATCATGGAAGCCAGCTCGGCATAACAAAGGCCGGTAAATGCACAAACGATTGCCACCAGCACCAAGGACAATGCAAGCGCCGGACCCGCTCCAGGACGACCAGCCAGCGCAGTATGATGCACCAGATAATCGAGAACCGGCGTATTCAGGATGGACGACGTATCGAATTGCTCGCCGGCAATCGCTGTTCCGATGACTGTAAAGATGCCTGAGCCAATCACCGCGCCAATGCCCAGGGCGGTGAGCGACCATGGCCCCAGCGTCTTCTTGAGGCTGTGTTCGGGCGCTTCTGAATCGCTGATGAGTTTGTCGATCGATTTGCGGGCGAAGACCTGTATCGGCAGAACCTGGCTCCTGCAGTCTTGATGAGGGGAGTGTAGCCGCTGAGGGCCTGTCCCGCGAAGCAAATTCCGCAGGACAGGCCGCAAAACAAGCTTTAGCGCTTGCTCTGCCCGCGCACCAGCTTCCTTACCTTCTTCTTATTTGAACCGCGCGGGGTGGTCCGCCTGGCCTTCGGAGCGGCCTTTTTGCGCGCTGCGCGCTTCAGTTTTTTGCGTTCAGTGCTTTCAACACTTTTGGTGTTTGCCATTCTTCTCCTTCAATGGACCCGTCGAATTACCTGATCCACGAGTTGTCATCCTGAGCGGAGCGCAACGAAGTGGAGCGGAGTCGAAGGACCTGCTTTTATTTTAGCCAGCGTATTGCGCTGCTTAAATTCCTTCGGCGATGTTACAGCCTTTCCAGCTGGGCAAACTTCTCCACCAGCTTCTTCACGCCGAACCTTGTAAATTGTACCGTGATCTTTGCGTCTTCACCGTCTCCCTCACGCCGGAAGACCACGCCTTCGCCGTATTTCGGATGCCGAACACGCTGTCCACTCTTAAAACCAACCGCGCCTTTCGGTTCCTCGATCTGAATTTTCGGCCGGGGAGAAGCGCCTCCGCGCCCGCTGAAAAACTGCGCGATGTTGTCCAGCGATTCGCCGCCGCTCTTCCTGACCGCGCTGCGTGTCGAAACGGCTGTTCCTCGTTCCCGCGCTGGCCGCTGGTCCTCATCTTCATAGTTGTAATGACGGCCTCCATCGAACTCATCATCGTACTCGCGCCGCCGCATCCATGAAGGTTGCCGCGTTGAAGCAGCAGCGTATCCACCCCAGCTGGAAGCCCGCTGTATCCCGCCACTTAAATCTTCCAGCAGCGAAGGCGGTACTTCTTCCAGAAACCGCGACGGCATTGATGCCTCGGGCATATCGTTCCCGTAGCGCCGCCGATAGCGCGCCCGCGTCAGCACCAGCGCGTCCATCGCGCGCGTCATGCCCACGTAAGCAAGACGGCGCTCTTCTTCCATCTGGTCGGGCTCGTTCAAAGTCCGCGAATGCGGGAACAAGCCTTCCTCCATTCCGGCAAGTAGCACCAACGGAAACTCCAAACCTTTGGCCGAATGTAAAGTCATGAGCGTCACGCGGGAATCGGCGTTGTATTGGTCGGTATCGCTTACCAGCGCCGCATGATCGAGAAATTCATCCAAAGTCTCGCCGCGCTCCTGCGCATCCTGTGCCGCATTAGCGAGTTCCTTCAGGTTCTCAATGCGCGAGAAAGCTTCCGGCGTGCCCTCTTCCTCCAGCGCCCGAATATACCCGCTGCGATCGATCACAAAGCGAATCAGTTCCGGTAAAGTTGCCGCATCACCTGGCGTTCTGAACCCAGGCACGGCTTCCGGCGAATCGTCTTTTGCAGGCGCAGGATCCTGGGTGCCCCACCCTGAGCTATGCGAAAGGTTGGGTTCTTCCGCAAATGGATTGAATTCTGAAGCGTCAAACGCAACATCGTCATCCGAAAAAGCAAACCCATGCTGTTCTTCATTGCCGAAATCGAAGCTGGTGTCTTCATCCTCGGAAGCAGCAATATCAAACGAAGTATCTTCCGAAGCAACATCTGCCGTCAGCTTTTCTGCAAAACCGGGCGTCAGCATCGCACGCGCGTCTTCGATCAGCTTGCGAAACGTATCCAGAGCAATACAGGCGCGCGTGGGTAATAATCTCTCTGCAAGCGCCCGCTCAATCGCATTCCACGTGCTCGTGCCGGTTTCAAGCGCAATCCGCTCCAGCGTTTCGAGCGTCGCTTTGCCGATTCCGCGCGCTGGAACATTGATCACGCGCTGTAAAGCAATCGAATCTTGCGGATTCTGCACCAGCTTTAGATAACTCAGCAGGTCTTTGATCTCAGCCCGCTCATAGAATGAGAAGCCGCCAACCATCGTGTAGCTGATGCCATAACGCCGCAGCGCCTCTTCAATCAATCGCGACTGCGAATTCGTGCGGTAGAGCACCGCCACGCGCACGTCTTCGTGTTCAGAACCGGCCTTGCGAAGATATTTCTGAATGTAATCGGCAATAAACAGCGCCTCGTTCTCGCCATCCGGGGCCTCGTAGTAGCCAATCAGCGCACCGCCTTCGCGCTCCGTCCAAAGATGTTTTCCCTTGCGCTGTGAGTTACGCGCTACCACAGCGCCGGCTGCCTCTAAGATCACCTGAGTCGAGCGGTAATTCTGTTCGAGACGAATCACCTTCGCGTTGGGAAAATCCTTCTCGAACTCAAGAATATTGCGGATGTCCGCGCCCCGCCACGAGTAGATGCTCTGGTCCTCATCGCCTACTACGCAGACATTCTTCTCTTCGCCTGCCAGAAGCTTCATCAATTCATATTGGGGGCGGTTTGTATCCTGGTACTCGTCAATGAGCAGGTATCGATAGCGACGGTTGTATTTTTCACGTACTTGGCTCGAAGATTTCAGCAACCGCACTGCTTCGAGCAGCAGGTCGTCAAAGTCCAGCGCGTTATTCTTGCGGAGCTCCTTGCGGTATGCCTCAAAGATGTGCGCCACCTTCTCGCTCATCGGATCAGCAGATTGCAGGTAGTACTCCTGCGGATCGATCATGTGGTTCTTGGCCCATGAGATCCTGCCCAGCACCACACGCGGAGTCATCTGCTTATCGTCAAGACCCATGCGCCGCATAATCTGCTTTACCAGCGCTTGCTGGTCACTCTCGTCATAGATAGCGAAAGTCTTTGTCAGCCCTTCATTTCCGATACGGAGCGCTTCAATATCGCGCCGCAGCATGCGTACGCAAAATGAGTGAAAGGTAGCGATCAGCGGCTTGGCCAGTGTCGAATGCCCGATCAGCTTCTCGACACGCTCGCCCATTTCAGCAGCAGCCTTGTTGGTAAAGGTCACAGCGAGAATCGCGTCCGGTGCAACTCCGCGCTCCTGAATCAGATAGGCGATGCGGTGCGTAATGACGCGCGTCTTCCCCGATCCGGCTCCAGCCAGAATCAGAACCGGGCCATCCACGCTTTCAACCCCGGCCCGCTGCGGCGGGTTCAACTTGTCCAGTAAATGCTGCAAAACAGGTGTCTCGGCAACTCTCTTGGTGGGTGTTCTTCTTCTAGTGTATCGCTCTTTGATTCGACGGATTTCACAGCCCAAACCTCGTTAAACTGAGTCTGTATGCCAAACCAGCTACGCATCTGTGTCTTCTGCGGATCATCCGATGGAACCGATCCAATCTATGCCCGGACTGCAAAAGAACTAGGCCGGCGCATCGCCGAAAAAGGTATGGGCCTCGTCTACGGCGGAGCCACGGTCGGCCTCATGGGCATTCTTGCTGATGCGGCACTTGCTGAAGGCGCCGAAGTAGTCGGCGTTATGCCCAACGTCTTGATGGATCGAGAAATTGCCCACCGTGGCGTCACGCATTTTCACGTCGTCAAGACCATGCACGAGCGCAAAGCTCTTATGTACGAGCAAGCTGAAGCGTTCATTGCGCTTCCCGGCGGCTATGGCACGCTCGACGAATTTATCGAGATCGTTACCTGGGCGCTGCTCAAAATCCATCAGAAGCCATGCATTCTGATCAACACGAGTGGCTATTATGACAGCTTTCTTGCCTTTCTCGACCACGCGATGTCGCAAGGCTTCATCAAGCCGGAAACCCGCAAGCTGATTCAGGTGGCGAGCGACGCGGAATCCGCGCTGGCTATTGCACAGAAACATTGGAACGAACGGCAAACCCAGCCTGCGCCCGATACAAAACTGAATGAACTGATCGAACAATGAATCGAAGCACGAGGGAAGAAGTCTTAGCGAGTGATGCTGTAATAGATTGCAATTCCCGTGTGGCGCTCAACCCGATGACTTCTTATGTTCGTACCGCGTTCCGGATGGCTCGTTATTTATCAGGTAATTGATTCGAGAGGAGTGATGCAATGCGTGTATTTGTAGCAGGAGCGAGCGGAGCGATTGGAGAACCATTGATCGCGGAGCTGCTAAAGCAGGGGCACTCGGTAGTCGGGATGACCACCAGTGAAGCGCGGGCGAGTTATCTGGAACGCCAGGGTGCGGAGGCGCTGATCGCAGATGCATTTGATGCCGAAGCGGTAGAGAAGGCATTGCGACAGGCAAAGCCGGAGGCGGTCATCGATGAGCTGACCTCGTTGCCTAAGGAACAAAGCGAAATGCCTAAATATGCGCCAGGCGACAGGAAGCTGAGGATTGAGGGCGGAGGAAATCTGTTTCGCGCGGCCATTGCATGCGGTGTGCGACGGTATCTGCAGCAGTCAAGCGGCTTCTTTTTGAAAGCGCCGGAAGGGGTGTTGGCCGATGAGTTCTCTCCGTTGGATGTGAATGCGAGTCCGCGCGTGGCGGCAAGCGCGCAAACGTACAGGGAGTTGGAATCGCGCTTGTTCAGTTCCAATGCAATTGAGGGTGTGGCATTGCGCTATGGATTCTTTTACGGGCCGAAAACCTGGTATTACCCCGGTGAGGCTGCCGCACACATGGTGATGAGACAACAGAATCCCGTGGTGGGCAAGGGTGAAGGGGTATGGTCTTTTGTCCATATCGAGGATGCTGCCATTGGGACTGTGAAAGCACTTTCGGCGGAGCCTGGTGTGTACAACCTGGTCGATGACGATCCCTCGCCTCAGGCTGTGTGGTTGCCGGCATTTGCGAAGTTTGTGGGTGCTCCGCCTCCGCCGCATATGAGCGAAGCCGATGTCAAGGCAAGCGCAGGAGAAGATGCGGTATATTACGCTACCAAATTGTGTGGCGCTTCGAATGCAAAAGCGAAGCAGGTTCTCGGGTGGAGGCCGCGGCGATTAGAGTGGCTGGAAACCAGATAGTTTTCTTTTGTTTGAGCCTCATTCTTCGCATAGCAAAAGGGAGGAGCGGAGTCAGTCAACAGAATTCTGCTGAATCCGCTCGTTCATGTCTTTCAGAAAAGCGACTTTGTCTTTAGGGGAGATCAGGACGGATTTATCTTGCGCATAACCTACTTCAACGCGATCGAGTGACAGTGCTGGAGAAGACAGAGGACTTCTACTTTCGCGCAATCGATGGATTTCTGAATAAGGAATGAGAGTTCGTATTACCCCTGATCGGATGATAAAAGCATCCTGAGATGTTTCATAAGAAAGAGGGAGCAATATTAGTCCGTAAAGGAGTAGAACAAAGAATGAAATCGCAAGAATGAACAGCCTGCGTTCATATATTGCCAGAACGGCGGGCAAGACTGGAGCTATCAGCAGAACTACCGCGATCCACCAGTCGACTTTGGATTTATAACACATTCCTCGGAAGCCGCAGACTTTAATCCAGCCCCGTACATTCCCCGCATTCACAGTGCCGCCGCAAATAATCCCATGAATAAATCCCGCTCTGATGGCCATCGTTCCAGTGGAAGCTGATGGCATATCGGCCCACCGGTGTTATTGTCTCGGGGCGAGCCGGAGCCTGATACATCGGCAGCAGAGTCTGCGGTTTTGGTTTGGGCTCGCCTGGTTTGCGCCCTGATTTCTCCCGCTCATCGTGGCAAGTTGCGCATGGGCATGCATCCCGCAGCCATGCGAAACTCCAATGACTGCGGTGTCCGTCTTTCCACTCGATTTCCATGCCCGTGCCACCGGTTTTATCTACGCGAACTTTAGCTGGTGTCTTAGCGTCAGCAGAGAGTTCCCGCTCGGACGTCTGCGCGCGCCGTGCCTCTTCCTCGGTGACAAAGCGGATTCCTTCGTGACTCATCTCTTTTAGTGTACCGCTCACTCAAGGCAGGACTTCAGTGTCAGAGTCGACACATCCTAGAAGTCTCTTCAGGCAAGCCGCAATTCAGGTGTGGCGGAAATGAGTGTGCGCGTGTACTCTTCGCGCGGATTGCCGCAGAGGGCATCGCGCGCGCCAAACTCGACCAGACTCCCGCGGCGCAGGACGGCAATATTCGTTGAAAGATACCGCACCAGGGGCATCGAATGCGAAATGAACAGATACGTCAGATGAAATTCCCGTTGTAGATCACGCAACAGATTTATGATCTGCGCGCCTACGCTCACGTCGAGCGCCGAAACCGGCTCGTCCAGAACCAGCAACTCAGGACGCAGCGCCAGCGCCCGAGCAATATTAATGCGTTGTCGCTGTCCTCCGGAAAATTCATGTGGATACCGCTCCAGCGCCGACTCGTCCAGCCCAACAGCCCGCATCAACTCAGCGCATTTTGGTCGCAGTTCACGCTTCGGAGCTGCCCGATGAATCACCAGCGGCTCGGCAACCATATCAGCTACGCGCATACGCGGATTCAGCGCCGCAAACGGGTCCTGAAAAACGGGCTGTACGCGACGCCGCATTGCCCGCAACTTGTGCTGTGCTACTCCGCTGACCAGCTCTCCATCGAAGATCACGCTGCCCGATGTCGGTTCTATCAATCCGAGCACCATGCGCGCAATTGTGCTCTTGCCGGAACCGGATTCGCCGACGAGCCCCAGAGTCTCTCCGCGATGGATGACGAATGAAACATCATCCACTACAACGGACTGCTCCGTGCGCAAACCATTACGCCGTGAATAGCTTTTCGAGAGACGACTGATTTTGAGAAGAGGCATGGAGTAGCTAGTCAGCAAGTTAGCAGGTCAGCAAGTTAGCGGCAAATATGCCTGTTCAGGCATCGTGTGAGTTTGATTCCAGGGAATCCCAGAACGTCATACCCCCTAAAGCTTCGGATGCAGCTTCTGAAACCCCGTGGCATCCTGATATGCTTTGGCAAACGCGCAGAGCTTCTCATCCTGATAATGCCCGGCAAGAAACGTAATGCTGACCGGAGTTCCCGGGCCGCCAATCGAATCGTCGTCACCCGTATCTACTTTCGGTGGGACCGGAGCATCGCTGCCGCGCAGCCCATTCGGCACAATTACTGCGGGGTGACCCGTCAGATTTGTAACGACAAGCTGTTCACTGTTCGTCGCCGCAACGATCACGTCCACTTTTTCAAACAGCTTTGAGACTTCGCGGATCGCCAGCGAACGCGCGCGATTGGCCTGCACATATTCGACCGCCGGATAGAAGCGCGCCACACGGAAGATATTCGGCCAGTCGTCTTCGCTCTGTTCAGTCAGCAGCTTGTCGCGTCCCGTCATCGTCAGCTCATCGAAAGCCGCGGCAGCCTCGGCCTCAAGCAGCGGAGTCATTGCGCCATATGGCAGATCCGGCAACTCTACAGGAATGAGATTCACGCCCATGCTGCGCAGCTTATCCAACGCGGCCAGATCATACTTGCGGTCGTATTCGCGCCGAGCACGCGCAGCCTGGCGCTCCTGTCGCTGTTTTTTACGCTTCCTCTTTTCTTCATCCGTCAACGAAGCAGATTGTTTTTCGTCGTGCCGTTGCTGCTCTTTCTCCGGCTCGAACTCTTTATGGAAATAACCGACGCGCAGCGATTTCCAGTCGAACTCCGCATTCCAGTTGAACGCTGCATCGCGCGTGGCAAGGTCTTCGCCATCAGGCCCGTAGATTGCCTGCATCACAATCGCGCAGTCTTCGACAGCACGGCAGATGGGCCCCAGCTTGTCCATCGTCCAGCTCAGGGCCATTGCGCCGGTACGCGGAACAAAGCCGAAGGTTGGCCGCAGCCCCGTAACGCCGCAGCGCGTGGAAGGCGATGAAATTGAGCCCAACGTCTCCGAGCCAATGGCGAACGCCACGCATCCGGCAGCTGTTGTCGAGGCTGATCCCGCAGACGAGCCACTCGATCCCTGCTTCGCGTTCCATGGATTGCGTGTGCGGCCGCCAAACCACTTGTCACCCATAGCCAGAGCACCCAGCGTCGTCTTTGCAATCAGCACCGCGCCGGCGGCATCGAGGCGCTTGACCACCGTTGCATCTTCGTCGAAGCTCTGCTTCTCAAACCCGCCTGCGCCCCAGGTCGTTGGATAACCCTTCACCGCAAGCAAATCCTTCGCGCCCCAGGGCAGCCCATGCAGCGGGCCGCGATACTTGCCCGCAGCAATCTCCGCATCAGCTTCTTTTGATTTGGCCAGCGCGCGGTCCTCAGTGATCGTGACCACAAAATGCAGTATCGGGTCATAGCGCTTTAATCGGGCAATGTACATCTCCGTCAGATTAGTAGAGGATATTTTCCTGCGCCGAACCAGATTGCCCAATTCAACGACAGAAGCAAAGGCCAGCTCTTCAAGATTGCTCGGGACCGTGGTTATTCCAGGCGCTTTACTGTAACGCGGGTCATGTTTCTCTGTGCTGACCTTAGCGCCAGGCGGCAGCGGATCGAAAACATATGCAGGCGGCACGCTGTTCGGCAGGTGCAGCTTGCGAATCGCATCGTAAGCCCCGCGCTGCTGATTCAGTCCATCGAGCATCATCTGCTTCTGTTCGGCGGTGATGGTTATGCCTGCCAGCGCCGCCGCGGCATCGATCATCTCAGGCGTGACCTTCGAGTTCTCGTCGGAGCCAGCTTTCTCCTGCGCGGCCAGCGTATACAGCGCTCCGGGAAAGAGCGTGGATGCGAGCCCGAACCTGCTGCACACAGACAGAAATCTCCTGCGGTCCAAAGACATGGTGCGTTGCCCTCCTGAAATGGGTGAAACGGCAGTATACCGGGCACCGCGGGTAGCTAAGCCTGTTTCGTTGGCCGGATCAAATCACGTTGTGAGCCGATTGGAAGAGATGGGCTGCATCGGCCAGAGCTTCGCAGCCTCAACCGCGCGTCCCGGATCGAGAATCGTCAACATCGTCTGCCGCGGATCAAGATCATAAACGCGGCTTGTATGTGCGAGCCTGTCATTCACCAGCACTTCGATGACCGAGCCATCCAGATACAGCGAAAGCCGCATTTCTTCCTGGGGCAAACTCAGGCCAACTGTCTGCGCATTGAACGTCAGCGTGCCGTGCGTTGCGTCCAGCTCAAAGTGGACCGAGGGCAGCCTTTCTGTGCCGATGACGACGTGCACAGGCCCGTGCAGTGGCTGCGCTGTAAACTCCAGCAAAGCACTCAAGCCTTTGACCGGCCACGCCACGCGGTTCGACCCGCTCTGCCATCGCAACGGCTCTCCCGTGCGTAGTTCCTGAATGCGCTGCAGTACGCGCATTTCCAGCTGATCTTCTGCATTCACGTTGAGCACGCGCGGCAAGGACATCAACCCTGCCCATCCAGCGCGCGAGTAGTCTGCCTCAGGCCGTGTTTCGCGAACCCATCCCCACAGGATGCGGTTGCCGTCCTTATCCATCATCGATTTCGGCGCGTAATAAGCGCCTGGGCCGTAATCCAGTTCTCCCCTTTGTTGCGGATGGAAAAGCTGTTCCTTCGTATCGTAGTCGCCCACTGTCCAGAAAACCTTGCGTTCGGTGGAGTAGAGCAATACATGTTTTCCATTCAGAGCGAAAAAATCCGGACACTCCCACATCTCTCCACTGTCAACCGGATCGACTCCGGTCTTACCATTCCACTCACCGCTTACAAGCGGGTGCAGATACTCCCAGCGGCGCAGGTCGCGTGAGTGATAAAGCAATACGCAACCACCGTGCTTACGAATACCGGAGCCGATGCCCATGTACCAGACATCGCCCTCTTGCCACAGGCAAGGATCGCGAAATCCCGTGATCTCAAGCCCCGGCGGAGGCGCAGGAAGAACAGGCTTCGACAGCTTCTTCCAGGTTCGCAACTCAGGATCGGTGGAAGTCGCAAGGCATTGTGTCTCGCGTAAGGGATTATGCGCGTCTTTGATCGTCGCTTCGGTTATCGGCACATGCCTCACTCCGGTGTAGAGAAAAGTTGGCACGCCATGGAAGACAACCGCGCTGCCGCTGAAACAGCCATCCTCATCCGGACCACCTTTCGTGGGAGCAAGCGCAACAGGAAGATGCTGCCAGTAGACCATGTCAGGACTGACGGCGTGCGCCCAGTGCATATCGCCCCAAACGGCCGCATGCGGATTGTACTGGTGGAACATGTGATACTTGCCCTTCCAGTAGATCGGCCCGTTCGGATCGTTCATCCAATTGGCAGCGGGCAGCAGATGATACTGCGGACGATTCGTGTCACCAGCAGGACTCTCTGCGGCAAGGGAATGTCCTCGCAACATGGAAACGGCAGCGGCACCTGCACATCCCTGAACAAATTTGCGGCGTGAAATGTTTCTCATCGGCTGAAGTATAGCCTCTCAGATTGGATTATCCTCACGGCATGCATGAGATTGTGATCCGCGAAGCCCTCGAGGAGGATGTTCCTGCGATTCTGCGGCTCTATGCCTCTTCCCAAATCACCGATGAAGAAGAATTCACAGTGGATGAAGCACGCGAGCACCTGCAAATCTTCCAGCGTTATCCCTCATATCACGTCTTTGTCGCCGTGATCGACAACGCAGTCGTCGGCACCTACGAACTTCTCATCATGGACAACCTGGCTAAGCGCGGGAAAAAATCCGGCGTGGTTGAAGACGTGGCCGTCGATCCCGCACACCGGGGCCGCGGCATTGGGCGCGCCATGATGAACCACGCGCGCGAGCAATGCCGCAAGGCCGGATGCTACAAGTTCGTACTTTCGAGCAATCTGAAGCGCGAAGACGCGCACCGCTTTTATGATGCGCTTGGGCTCGAGCGCCACGGCTACAGCTTCTTAACCCGGCTCTGATTCAGTGCGCAGATTTTCAAAGTAGTCCGTCACCTCTTCAGAAAATTCATACCTGTCCAGAGGCGGCAGCGGCATGCCATGCGCGATCATAGCTTTCGCGCATCCGACCCAATCGCCGTGAAAGTCGCCATTGTTCACCGATGCCCAGCTGAGCGTGCCCATTGCATTGCCGCCGTATCCATGCTTCTGCTGCCAGTCAGCGCCGTGATCCAGCAGGAATTCCGTCATTGCGGCATCGCCACGATAAACGGCAAGGTTCAAGGCCGATGCCTCCCAATCACCTCCGCGCGTTTCGATGGGCCAGCCGGCTTCGACCATTGTTTTTACAGCTGTGAAGTTCCCCTGCGCGGCAAGATTCGGCAGTTGCCGAAGCTGCTTTTCTGAGAGTCGCTGCACAATGTCCGGTGTTTCGGAAAGTAGCCGTTTCACCTCATTCCGGTCGCCACGCGCGCAGGCCGCCACGAATGCATCTTCATCCGAGAGCGTGTGATTCCCATCCTGCCCACTGAGCATGGCCGCTAATTCCGTCTGACCATAGAGCAGGGCATACTCATATGGCGTGTATCCATCGGAGTTCCGCACATTTTTATCGGCGCCGGCATCCAGCAACATTCGCACATGCTCAACAGATCGTCCGCGCTTGATCGCGTGAAAGATGGGAAAATCCGAAGCGCCGGGATAGCCGGGATTGCCTCCATATGAGAGCAGTAGCCGCAGACCTTCGGGCCTGTCGTAATCGAGCACGTGCCCGATGGCATTGCTTCCATCCACTTTCGCTCCATGCTCCAGCAGCAACTGTGTACAGGTCAGGTCAGGGCTTTCCATCGAGTGATAAAGCGATTCATTATCGTTCGGATTCGCGCCGCGCTCCAGCAAGAGCCTCGTCATTCCGGGATGGTGGTTCTTTCCCGCCGCTCCGTAGATCGCGCTCAGCGGCCATTGAGGAAATTCGGGATTAGTCCATATCTGATCAGGATTTGCGCCGTTGTCCAGCAGAAGAGTGGCGCATCGTACCAGCGCGTCTGCAAATTCTTCGTGCCGCAACAATCCTGAGTGCGTCACGGCAACCAGCGGAGGCATACCCAGCGCTCCTCCAGGTCTATTGGCCCACTCAGGATGGTTGGCCAGCGTCGCCCGCAGCTTCGCTTCATCGCCAACAGCGCACGCCAGATACGGATCGTCATTGAGGAGATCTCCGCGTTCGCGCATCAGCGCGACAGCAAGAGCAGGACGCGGCCCCTGAAAGCCAACACCATAAACAAGCTCCAGCCAGCGCTTGAGAGCCTCCTCGCGGCTCATCTGCCCGATCAATTTTTGTTCCACATGCGTCTTCAGCGCGGCCCACGATTCGAAGCCGTACTCACGCGCAATGCACGACTGCGCATCGTGCAGACGAAACTGCTCCGTGCTTATGTTGCGAGCGGAAGGAAGGTATTCAAGAAATTGCCGTATCGCTTCAGGGTCATTTTTCCTGCGAGCGCGAAGCAGTTCTTTTGCCTGTTTCTTGAGATGAGAAAGATTGGGAGATGCGGGAAGTTGTTTCATATTGCCTCCATGCGTGATATTGCCGATGGCCCGCAATCCGGCTGCATAAAGGCTCGGAAACGTATGTGAGACGGCAAGTGGGTTCAACCCTTCCCGCGGGCCCGGAGGCGTCCTGCAACGCCAATGAAGAATTATAGCGTAGCACTCTTGACCAAGACTCGAGTTGCGAGCAAGATGGGCACGTCAGGCTGACCTGTCAGGTGAGGCCACACATGCATTTCCCCTCAAGAATTATCTTGCGGCCAGAGCCGCCAACCGTGTTGTTTCCATTGCTGGCTGGGTTGATTTGTTTGAGCTCATTTTTAAGTCCTGAATTGAGTGCAAGCGCGGCTTCGCCCGTTGCTCAGGAACAGCAGCATGTCTTCATCGTGATGCTGGAAAATCATTCCTACTCGGATGTGATTGGCAACGCCAGCATGCCATATCTGAATGGACTGGCAAAAAAATTTGCCTATGCGGAGTCCTACTACGCGGACACACATCCTTCGATTGGCAATTATTTCGAGCTGACCACCGGGTTAATCATTACTAACAATGACAGCTACAGTCAGACGGTAACTGAAGACAATATAGTCCGGCACTTGATCGCTGCCGGAAAGACATGGAAAGAGTACTCGGAAGGTCTACCTTATGTCGGTTATACCGGTGGAGACAGCGGAGAGTACACCCGGCACCACAATCCGCTCTCGTTTTTTTCCGATGTACACGGTAGCACCGCCCAGCAGAAAAACCTGGTGCCGTTTACGCAATTTGCAACTGATCTTGCCAACCATGCTCTGCCGCAATACTCATTCATCGTTCCCGACGACGATGACAATGGCCATGATTGTCCCGATGCTACCCCGGATTGCACCGATGATCAGGCGCTGGCTGCCGTAGACCAATGGCTTCAGACGAACATCAGTCCATTAATTCTCAGCCCTGACTTTAATGCGCCTCATGGAGGCTTGCTCGTGATTGTCTTTGACGAGTCGGCCTCGACGGACAATGCCTATGGTGGCGGGCATGTGCCGTGGATCGTGATTGGGCCCGACGTTAAGAGCGGCTATGTCTCAACTACCGTATATCAGCACCCGAGCACCCTCAGGTTCCTGTCAGAGGCCATTGGATTAACCACCTTTCCCGGCGCTGCCGCAACTGCTCCGGACATGGAGGAGTTCCTTTCCAGTGCCGATCTCTTCCTGCGGATATGGCCATCTACCACTACAATCCATCAGGGCGACCTGCTCACGTATGTCTTTCCTGTCTGGAACCGGGGGCCGGACGACGCTGCTCAGGAGATGCTGAATACTCAGGTGCCGGCAGGCGCGACTTTCGATTACATCCGCGTCTCCGGCACACCGGGATTAAGCACATGCACGCATCCTCCATACGGAGGAACAGGACAGATTGTTTGCCGCGAAAATGGCGTCATGGCTCCGAACACCACCTGGACGGTGCGTCTGACAGTGAAGGTAACGGCGGCATCAGGTACGGTGATCACCGAAAATGCCGCTGTCACGGCGGATACGCTTGATCCAGATATAGTTAATAACACCGCGACCGTGAGTCTCAAGGTGCAGTAACAACATTTTGCTTCAGGCAAAAGAAAAGGCGGCATCCAGCCGCCTTTTCGCTCCAAGTTCAAGGTAGCCTGACGTGGCAGTTACGGACTATCACCAGTTCCTGGCTGAGTCGTGCATACTGCCCGGAAATATTCCGGCACCTGATCGTTAACATTACGCTCGGATGGTCCGGACCTCGGAAACGGAGCGTGCGTCAGCCGCCTGTCCAATCTGAGCGGATTTTTAGCATTTTTTCGTTTAAAAGCAAACCGCCGACATTCTGACGACCCTGAACCTCGTGAAGAGGAGGGGAGGAGGAATCTCAAGCCATGCTGGCTGGGGATTCTTCGCCTGCCCACCCCAACATGCAAAAATCGCGTGTTGGGACCCGGATGCGGCTCCGAATGACGACTCTGTGCCTGGTCTGCACCTATAGGAAAAATGCTTTAGATATCCAGGTTCTTCACATCCAGCGCATTGTCCTCGATGAACTTGCGTCGCGCTTCAACGTCTTCGCCCATCAGCGTGGTAAAGATCGTCTCGGTTTCGGCAATGTCTTCGAGCTTCACGGTGAGCAGCGTGCGGTGCTCGGGATCCATCGTTGTCTCCCAAAGCTGCGCAGCTGTCATCTCGCCCAGACCTTTATAGCGCTGCACCTGATAGTCGCGCCGGCCCTGCTCGATGACGTACTCGAACAACTCATGCGGTGTCTGCTTCTCAACCGGCTCGTGCGAGGCACGCCCTACGCGCTTCGGAGCAGGCTTGCCTGCTTCCGCTTCGCCCGTGGTCTCGCCCTCGGTTTCTTCCGGATCGGGCTCAGCCGCAGCGACTTTGCTCGCGTACTCAACCAGAAACGGAGGCTCCAGCAGGTCCTTGATCTGCGCGTACTTGGCCAGCATCTGCCGCGTTTCCGGAGCTGAGGCGAAGGTCCAGTCGATCCTGCGTTCCGCGCCCTGTGCATCTATAAAGCTCAGAGACCAGGTCTCGTGCTCTTCGTCGCGGACAGGCTTGTTCAAGCCTTTGAACTGATAGTTCTTCTCAATCTTCTTCAGTTCGTTATAGAACTCCGTCAGCTTCTCGTTGCTTTCGAAATCAGCGCGCTTTGCCGGCTCCTTGCCTTCGTGCGCGAAGAGCTTAGCAAACAGGCCCGTGACCTCATCGTTGCGCAGGCGCTTGTTTACCTTGTCGAAGAAGCCGAGATACTCATTCAACTGACCCATGAATTTGGTCAGCGCTGCGCCTTCCAGCTTGGTGGCATTCTCGCCGTGGCGCACAACCATGCCATCGGAAGCACGCTTCACCATGACTTTGACGAACTCGCGGTCATCCTTGATGTACTGCTCAAACTTGCCCTTCTTGATGCGATACAGCGGCGGCTGCGCGATGTACACATGCCCGCGCTTGATCAGCTCGTTCATGTGGCGGAAGAAAAAGGTCAACAGCAATGTCCGAATGTGCGAGCCGTCCACGTCGGCATCTGTCATGAGAATGATCTTGCCGTAGCGCAGCTTTGCCGGATCGAAGTCGTCCTTGCCGATGCCGGTTCCCAGCGCCGTAATCATGGCGCGGATTTCTTCATGGCCCAGCATCTTGTCGTAGCGGGCCTTCTCGACGTTCAGAATTTTTCCCTTGAGCGGCAGAATCGCCTGGAAGCGGCGGTCGCGTCCCTGCTTGGCCGTTCCGCCTGCGGATTCACCCTCGACCAGATACAGCTCGCAGCGTTCCGGCTGGCGCTCGCTACAATCGGCCAGCTTGCCCGGCAGGCCGCCGCCGTCAAGTGCGCCCTTGCGCCGTGTCAGATCGCGCGCCTTGCGCGCGGCTTCACGCGCGCGGGCAGCATCAATTGCCTTGTTGATGATCTTGCGGGCAACTGGCGGGTTCTGTTCGAGAAACATGCCGAGTTTCTCATTGACGAGCGCCTGCACGGTTCCGGCAATGTCTGAGTTGAGCTTGCCCTTGGTCTGTCCTTCAAACTGCGGTTGCGGCAACTTTACGCTGATGACCGCGACCAGACCCTCGCGCACATCGTCGCCGGAGAGGTTCTCCTTCACGTCTTTGAACAACCCCATTTGTTGCCCGATGGCATTGATGGTGCGGGTCAGGGCCGTCTTAAAGCCGGAAAGATGCGAGCCGCCGTCCACGGTATTGATGTTGTTGGCAAATGTAAAGACCGTGTCCGAATAACCGTCGTTGTACTGGAGCGCGATCTCCATATCGACGCCGTCACGCATCGCCTCCATGACGATGGGCTTGTCATGCAGCACCTGCTTGCCTTTGTTCAGGTGTTTGATAAACTCTGCGATGCCGCCGACGTACTTAAATTCGGCGCGCTTGGCCTCACCCGTCTTCGGATCAGTCGTGCGCTCATCCGTCAGTGTGATCTCAAGCCCCTTGTTCAGGAAGGCAAGCTCGCGCAGACGCTGCGCCAGCGTGTCCCAGTTGTATTCGGTGACTGTGAAGATCGTCTTATCGGGAAGGAAATGAACTTTAGTTCCGCGCTTCTTCGAAGTGCCCGTCTGTCGCAGCTTCGATACCGGATTGCCGCGTTCGTAGTCCTGCTCGTAGGTGTGCCCGTCGCGCCAGATTTCTACATCGAATTCTTCGCTCAGCGCATTGACGCACGAAACACCCACGCCATGCAGACCGCCGGAAACCTTGTAAGTAGAAGAATCAAATTTTCCGCCCGCATGCAGTTTCGTCAGCACTACCTGTACCGCTGGCATCTTTTCGCCATTGTCGAGGACTTTTTCGTCAACAGGTATGCCGCGGCCATCGTCGATCACCGTGATCGAGTTATCGACGTGGATGATGACCTCGATCTTCTTCGCAAAGCCGGCCAGCGCTTCGTCAACGGAGTTGTCGACGACTTCATAGACCAGGTGATGTAGTCCCATTTCGCCCGTCGAGCCAATGTACATGGCTGGACGCAGGCGCACCGCCTCCAGTCCTTCCAGGACCTTGATGTTCTCGCTGGTGTAAGCGCCATCCTGACCGTTCATCTTTTTCTGGCCATTCTGTTTTGCGGAAACAGGTTCGAGTTCGTCGGGGGAAAGTGTCGAAACGGAAAGCTCTTTGGTGGACATGCAACTCCGGCAAGGCAAAGCCCTCAATCGCCTCTGAGCCAGACCGGCTGAAATTGGACTAACAGATTGAAAGCGAAGAGGTTTTAGCCTCGGTTCTGTTCTTCAATTATAGCACGCGGAAAGGCCTGAAACCTGCGTAAAAAGACCGAAAACCTGCATGGAACCATGCCCGAAAAGAGGGGTCCTTACGCAGTTTATAGACCTTTACCGATGTTCCTGGGTACTTTCGGGCATTATTTTGAACACAAAAAGCGCCTTGGCAAGCGGGGATAGATGTCAACAAATTGTTGACACACCAAGGTTTACACCAAAAATCTTTAGTCATAGGCAACTTCGGAGTCCATGCATGCGTCCGAGCAGGATAACCAGATCTCGCTGTTCTATCCATTAGACTTTACAAGCTTTAGTAACTTTTTAGCGGTTACTACTTAGCAAAAAGTCAGTCTTGTTCCATATCCACGATGGTCTTATCGTGAATTACATTGGCTGGGAATAGCGCATGACATTTACCCCCATTTCAAACATGCTTACCAATGCTGAGCCCATCCTGTGGGCTGCAGCACTCCTGGCGTTTTTCCGTGTGAGAAAACAGCTTGCTCTCCCTGCTCTCGGGGTTTTCCTCGCAGTCCGCATGGCCGGAGCGTTCCTCTTAACCGGAATGCGCCTACATCTGATCCCGGGTAGTTCCGGATCCCACTCCACGTCTTTCTATACACAGTGGGTTACATACCTGTTGGGCTGCGTTGCGCTGTTTTTTGCCCTGCAGGAGCTCTTCGTCAATATGATGTCCCCTTTTCCCGGCCTCAAACGCGTGGGATTGGTGGGTTTCCGCTGGGCCGCCGCCGTTTCCCTGGTTCTCTCGTTGTCGTCGGTGGTTACGCTGGCCTCGGCCAGCTCTATTCATGACCATCTGGCCGCTATTTTCTCGCAGATTGCTATCAGTTTTAGCGTACTGGCGCTTAGCCTGTTGGCCTTCCTGATGGTCTCCATCCACGCGCTCGGGTTTTCTTATAAAAACCGCGTTTTCGGTCTTTGCCTGGGGCTCACTCTGCTGGTCGCTATGGACTTGCTGGTGAACGGCCTCCGTGTCTCAAGTGCAATGGAATGGCCCGCGCAGGTGGCGCCAATCGTCATTATGGCTGCTCTTCTTATCTGGATAGGCTTTCTGGCTGTACCGGAGCCGGTGAAGAAGGAAATGCCTGCACCCGTTTCTTCTGCTCTTATGTGGAACGACCTGGCGCAGGAGCTCGGACCAAACAACACGCAGCCTGTTCCCCAGAGCGGCTTCCTGCAGAACGTTGAAAGCGTTGTCGACCGTGTTCTGGCCAAAAATTCACTTCCCGGTTAAAGCGACAGGAGATTGCTAAGCACTGTCATTCTGCAAGGAAAAGGTTTTGGAAACGACATGAGCCTCGAGAATATCCGAGGCTCTCTTTTTTCCTACATGAATGTCGTCATTCCGGACGAGGCGAAGTGAAGAATTTCAAAGGTTCTTTAGGTCATTTGGATCATCTCTGATTGCGCACTCACTAAAACTGCCTAGCGGAGTGCCTGGTTTCCAGAAACCACGCGAATGGATGGATTTGAAAACAAAAAGGCCGGAGCACTGTGCTCCGGCCTTTTTTCTGATGCCTGAGAAGCTACTCAGCCGCAACCGGCTCGACCGCCACAAAGCGTCCCATGCGTCCGCGATCCACGAACTTTACCTTGCCGCTGATTTTGGCAAAGAGCGTGTCATCGCTTCCCCGGCCAACATTCAGGCCCGGTTTCAGACGCGTGCCG